>CATXMO010000005.1:0-84618 GCA_958372075.1 uncultured Collinsella sp.
GCGTCGGGGGCTGCGGAGTGGGAGCGGGCGCGGGCGTGTTTCCGCCGCCGTCGTTGGTCGTACCGCCACCCTTGTTGGTGTTCTCGCTCGTACCGGCGGTGTCGTTGCTCACCGTGGCCTTCTCGGCGGTGCTAGCGTTGATGCCGGCCTGCAGCGCGGCATTGGCCTCGGCCTCGGCGGCAAGCTCGGCCTGCAGCTGCGAATCCAGGGAATTTACGACGTTCTGGGCTTCAGCCTGCTGGGCGTTAAGCTCGTCGACCTTCTTTTGCGTGGTGGCGACGTTCTTCTCCTGCTCGGCCTGCTTATCGGTGAGCTGCTGCTTAAGCTCCTTGACCTCTTGAATGGTCTGAGCCTGCTTATCGGAAACTTTGCCGTAGTAGAACAGACGGTTGAGCATATCGCTCAGATCATCGACACCCGTCAAAACCTGAAGCAGGCTCAGACCGCCGGTTTTGTACTCGCCGGCGACATAGGTCGAGAGCTTGGCCTGACCATCGGCGATCTCCTGCTGCTTTTGCGTGATCTCGCCGGCAGTCTGATCGAGCGCCTGCGTCTGCGTGGCGAGCTCATCGTAAATCTGCTGGGTTTGGGTGCCGATCTGCTCGAGTTTCGTACGAGCAGCGGCAAGGTCGGATGCGGTATCGGCGTAGGCAGGAGCCGCGAGGCCCAAGCCCAAAACACAAGCGAGGGTTGCCGTAGCAGCGCAGCGTGCCATGTTTTTGTGCGTGTTTGCTGTGCGCATGTAGCTTCCTTTCCAGTAACTAAGGGTAACGGCTAGTTTACCGTCACCAGGCTAAAGAGCTCCACATCGTCATCAGACGGCATGAGCTTCTCGCGCGGGTTGAGAAACGCAAGCTCAAGTATACAACCGTAACCGATAAGCTTTGCGCCCATATCTCGCACCAGTTTACCTGTTGCCTCGACGGTTCCGCCCGTCGCGACCAAGTCGTCCAGAATCAACACGGTATCTTTAGAGCTGATAGCGTCGGCATGGATCTCAATTGAATCGGTGCCGTACTCGAGCTCGTAGCTCTGGCTTACGGTCTCGCGCGGCAGCTTGCCCGGTTTACGTGCGGGAACAAAGCCGGCGCCAAGGGCTACAGCCACCGGTACGCCAACCATAAAGCCGCGAGCCTCGGGACCCACGACCTTGGTGATTCCCATGCCGGCAAAGTGCTCGGCGAGGGTATCGGTCATGGCTTTGAGCGCCTCGGGATTGCCAAAGAGCGGCGTGATGTCTTTAAAGATGACTCCGGGCTCGGGATAGTCGGGGATGTCGACGATTTGAGATTCGAAGTCGTACATTGCATGACCTTTCAATGGGTTGCCGGATAAGCGGCAGCGGTTATTTGCCCGCCGTGGCGGTGCCGGAGTGCGAAGGGACGACGACCTTGAGCGGCTTTACGAGAGAATCCTCGTGCGAAGCCGGCATGGCTATCTCTTCGTTTTTGGCTTTGGTGGACTCGGAGCGAGTGATTTCCTCATCGAGTGCATCGATGTCGGCGTCCTCGACCACGGCATTGAGCGACTCAAAAACGCGGTTCTTGAGCAGCGCAGTGTGCACACCCTCGGTCAGGTCGTGAAGCTTCTTAAACGCACGCTCAAGCTTGGCGTCGCGCTCGTCATCGGAGGTATCCATTCCGAGCATGCTCACGAGCACCTGCTCAAACATCGAGGACTCGCGGTTGGCGGAAGACACGTACTGACGCAGGTTGCGGGGCTCGATATGGAAGCGTGACAGCTCGGAGCAGTAGCGGATGATTGGAAAATCGCGACCATCGACGAGCTCACGATTCTGCGGACTCTTGATGATGCGAATGAGGTCGTTCTCGGCGAGCGAGCGTATAAACGAAATCTCGACGCCCAGCATATCGGGAATGGTCTCAATGGGATGCAGCTTTTGCTTAGTCTCCTTGGGCTCCGTCTTGAGCGGAACATCGGACAGCAAGCCCACCTCGTAAGCGAGCGTTGACAGGTCCGTGGCGTTTTCCAAGCGCTGTTTAATCACGTTGAGCGGCATGTAGCGGGTCTTCTGCAAATGCAGGATGACCTCCAGGCGATCAACGTCCTCCTTAGAGTACTGACGGTATCCCTTAGGCGTACGATGAGGGGTAATGAGCCCCTCATCCTCTAGAAATCTAATTTTTGAGTTCGAAAGATCGGGGTATGCGCCTCGAAGTAGGTTGACGACTTGGCCGATACTCAGATAGTTGCGTTCGGCCATGCCCTACTCACCGGTTTCGATGCGCTCCGGCGTGCTCTCGTGGTAGATGAGCGTAAACGTACCGATCTGAACGGAAGAGCCGTCGTGCAGCGGAGCGGCGTTGACAATGGCACCGTCGACCCAGGTGCCATTGAGCGAGCCCAGATCCTCAATACGGGCGCCCAGGCCCTCACGAATAATGCGTGCGTGGCTGCGCGAGACAGTCATGTCGTTGAGGAAGATGCCATTCGCGGGATCGCGGCCGATGGTGGTCACGTCGTCCTCGAGTTCAAAGGCGGCACCAGTCTGCGGACCCTTGACGATGGACAGAACGGGGGCGGTGATGCGCACGTTGGCCATGAGGTCGGGAACGGTGACGTCGCTTGAAGGCACGCGGAATACGCAGGTAGCGTCAGCA
Organism: uncultured Collinsella sp.; assembly: GCA_958372075.1. Classification (GTDB taxonomy): domain Bacteria; phylum Actinomycetota; class Coriobacteriia; order Coriobacteriales; family Coriobacteriaceae; genus Collinsella. Next base: position 2,622 of record CATXMO010000005.1, read on the forward strand.
GTCTTATCATTCTGAGGCATATTGTTAACCATGTTGTCCATGACAACCCCTAACTTATCGCGGACGTGCCGCAAATAATGAACCGTACGTAATCATACCCCAACGAATCAGTCTTCGATTTCGGGGTTCAGAAAGTCGATGTCCTCGTCCTCGGGATGCGCGAGAGCTTGTTTAATGGCCGCTCCGCCCTTAATGGAGTAGATGACAGCGGTGAGCATGGAGAAGATCACACCGCCATACACAAAGAAGATGCCGAGGGGCACCGAGCTTCCGTTAAGACCTGGGAAGGCCGTAAGGGTTGAAGGTAAAAGGTGCAGGCCGTCAACAACGGGGAACCCGAGCAGCATGAGCGAGAAGCCGGTCATGAGCAGTGCAGTGGCAATCTTACCGGGAAAGACGACATCGATGGGGCGACGGTGATAATGACGCACGATAAGCGTGCCGATGCCCAGATAGATGTCGCGGCCAATAATGAGCACGCAGACCCAGATGGGCAGCTCTCCGCGGACTACCAGCCCAAGTACGCCGGTGAACAGCAGCGCACGGTCACAAATGGGATCCATGACCTTGCCGAGCCACGAGACCGTCTTAGTCATGCGGGCGATCTGACCGTCCATCCAGTCGGTGGAGGCGGCAACGGCGTAGATAACAATGGCGATGACGCGGTTGTTATCCGTCACAAACAGGTACAGAAATACCAGGGTGAGGATCAGGCGCGTAAAGGTGATGAAATTGGAGATCGTAAAGATCTTATTCGACGGGTAATCGGAAGTGCCGATAAGCTCCTTTTTGATCTTCTTTTTGATGCCCACAGGACTCCCCCGCTGGTTAACGACAAAACTTTCGATACTATACCCGTTCCGGCGATGTCTATCCAGCGTAAGCATAGAGAGTCCAGACATGTGGAGGGCGCTTTTGGGCGGCGGGGATTTTCGCATTCGTGTACATCAGTCTCCAAACATGTCGAAAAATGTCGTTTTTGGAGGTTGACGTACACGTTTTGATTCGGTGATTACATCGATCGGGAAAGTTGTTGCTTTAGGCAAATTAATCATGATGTGCGGGTCGAGAAGGGTTGGCGCCAAAAGAACCCAACGGCCGTTACGGCTTCGTTAAAAACGCGCCCCACCATGGATGGTGAACCCGAAAGGTGAGGCGCGCGGGCACGGCGACTCGGCCCGCGCGCCCGGAAGAGAAAGGACGAACCCATGGGTTACATGCTCGAGACGCGCGGGCTCACCAAGCGCTTCGGCCGCGGCGACCAGGCGCAGGACGCCGTGGCCGACGTGAGCCTTCATATCCGCGAGGGCGAGGTGTACGGGCTGCTCGGCCCCAACGGCGCCGGCAAGTCGACAACGCTCAAGATGATCTGCGGGATGCTGCGGCCGACGGCCGGGGAGATCCTCTTTGCCGGGCACGCCTGGCGCCGCGAGGACCTCTACGCAATCGGCAGCCTCATCGAGGAGGCGCCGCTCTACCCCAACCTCACCGCGCGCGAGAACCTGCGCGTGCGCACCACGCTGCTGGGCCTTCCCGAGAGCCGCATAGATGAGGTGCTCGCCGCCGTGGACCTCGCGGACACCGGGAAGAAGCGCGCCGGGCGCTTCTCGATGGGCATGCGGCAGCGCCTGGGGCTCGCGCTGGCGCTGATCGCCCAGCCACGCCTGCTCGTGCTCGACGAGCCCACCAACGGCCTCGACCCCATCGGCATCGAGGAGCTGCGCGACCAGATCCGCGGCTTCGCGGCGGCGGGTACGACGGTGATCGTCTCGAGCCACATCCTCTCCGAGGTGCAGCAGATGGCGGACACCATCGGCATCATCTGCGGGGGGCGCCTCGCCTACGAGGATGCGCTTCGTCCCGGGCAGGACCTCGAGGAACTCTTCATGAGCTTCTGCCGGGAAGGGCGACGAGCACGCGGGGAGGTGGCGGCATGACGGGCGAGAAAGGCGGCCTGCTCGCGGCCCTGCGCGCCGAGGCCCTGAAGTCGCGCCACGCGGCACCGGTTCGCCTGGCCGTGCTCATGGCGCTGCCGATGCCGCTGCTCGGCGCGATGCCCTACCGGGGCGTGCAGATCTTCAGCGCGTGGAACTACTGGTACGCGCTCTTCCTGCCCGTGTCTCTCTCGCTCGTGGTGGCGTGCGTCGCGCGGGCGGACGCGCGCACGCGGATGCGGGGGCTTCTGGGCCTGGGCTTCCCGCTCGGGCGCGCCTGGTGGGCCAAGGCGCTCTGGTGCCTCGCGCTCTGCACGCTCTCGAACCTCGTGGTCTTCGGCATCTACCTCGCGGGATCGGCGTTCTCCTCGCAGGGCCTCACGGCCGCGGGCACGCTCACGATGCTCCTCTGCGCGCTCGCCAACACGGTGACCGCGGCGTGGATGATCCCCGCGGGGCTCTTCCTCACGGCGCGGCTCGGCATGCTCGCGGGCATCTTCTGCCCGCTCGCCGCGCAGCTCGTGGGTGGGTTCGCCTGGTCGCTGATGCCGCTGCCGCAGCTCTTTCCGCCGTCGGCGAGCATGGTCATCCCCACGAGCTTCATCCCCGTGCTGCCGAGCGGCGAGCCGCTCGCGGCGGACATGGCGCTCGGCGGGGCGCTCACGGCGGACGGCGTGCTCACGCTGGCGGGCCTTGCGGTCTGTGCGCTCGCGTTCGCCGCGCTCACGGCGGCGGGCGCGGCCTGGTTCGCGCGCTCCGAGGAGAGGTGATGGCCATGACACGACTCTCCGACCCGACGCCGCGCATGACTCTCCCGCGGGCCCTGCTCTCCGAGGCCCTGCGCCTGGCGCGCTCCCCGCTCTCGGCGGTGCACCTCGCCTGCGGCCTGGCAGCCGGTCTTGCCTGCGGCGAGTACTTCTCCGTAACCCGATGGGACCCGGCGCTGGGCGCGGACGCCTATGCCCAGTTCCTCGGCGCCCTCATGCCGCTCATGTGCGCCATCGTCTGCGGGCTCGCCGTGGACGAGGAGCGCGCTGCCGGGCGCCTCGCCAACCTCACGGCGGTCCCCTCGCGCGGGCGCGCCGTCGCGGCGAAGCTGCTCGCCCTTGCGGCGCTCGGCGCGGGCGCGCTGGCCGTGGCGCTCGGCGTGTTCGGGGGCGCGCTCGCCGTCGCCGGGCGCCTGCCGCTCGGGCCCGCTCCGCTTGCGGCCGCCTGGGCGGGCATCGTGCTGGGCAGCCTGCCCCTCTACGCGCTGGGGCTCGGCGTGGCCCTGCGCCTCGGCCGCAACGCCGCCATCGGCGGCGGCGCGGCGGGGACGCTCCTCGCGTTCTTCTCGGTGGGCGGACTTGCGCACGGCCTCATGACCGGCGAGCTCACCGGTGCCCTGGCGACGCCCCTGGGCTGGGTGCCGCTCGCCTGGCCCGCGCGCCTGGGGTCGCTCGGGGTGGAGGCCTTCATCGACGCCGCACGCGCGGCGGGCCCTCTCCTCACGACTGCGCTCGCTGGCCTCGCGCTCACCCTGGCAGCCGCCGCCGTCCTTCTCGCCTGGTTCTGCCGCTTCGAGGACGGGAGGGCAGATGCGTAGGAGGCCGCTCGCCGCCGTGCTCGCCCTCCTCTCCGCAGCGCTCGTCCTGGGCGGGAATGCCCTGCTCGACGCCGGCTGGGGGGGGTCGGCGCTGCGCTCGATCGTCGACCGCGTGCTGCCCAACCTTGAGATCGCCATGTGGGCGCCCGCGCTCGGGCCCGGCAGCCACGCGAGCTCCTACGCCGATGCCACCGGGGCGGGGGCAAACTACGTCTACCTGGTGGACGCGGCGGACGACAGAGGCAATGTCCGAGAGCTCCAGCTCATCTTCTTCGGGCGGGAGTCGGACGGCGAGGGCTGGGTCGAGATCGAGGCGCGCGGCGGCTCGGGCGTGCGCTACCGCGCGTGCGACGCGGCCGAGGCGCCCGTGGCTGCGCGCAGGGCTCTGGACCGCTGGGCGCGGCGTTAGTACAATTCCGACGAGAGTTTCAGGAGGTCAACATGGCGAGGATACTGGCAGTGGATGATGAACGGGCGATCCTCGACGCGCTTGCGCGCGTCCTCGGCCGCGACGGCCATGAGGTCGTCAGGGCGGCCGACCCGACGGCGGTCCCGGGGATGGACCTCTCGCGCTTCGACCTCGTGCTCTGCGACGTCATGATGCCGGGGCTCGACGGCTTCGAGCTCGTGCGGCAGATCCGTCCGGACTTCGACGGGCCCATCGTCTTCCTGACCGCTCGCGTGGCCGAGGAGGATGCCGTGGCCGCCTACGGCCTGGGCGCCGACGACTACGTCCGCAAGCCCTTCGGGGCCGCGGAGCTGCGCGCCAAGGTCGCGGCCCATCTACGCCGTGAGCGCCGGCCGCGCTCGCACGCCCTCTCCTTCGGGGAGGTGCGGATCGACCTCGGGGCGCGCGGCCTCTCCGTGGGCGGCGAGGCCGTGCCGCTCACGCCCACCGAGTACGCCATCTGCGAGTACCTCGCCCGCCACCCCGGGCAGGTCATGAGCCGCGCGCAGATACGCGAGGCGGTGCTCGGCTGGGAGAGCGACGCCGACGATGCGGCCATATCCATGCAGGTCAGCCGCGCCCGGAGGAAACTCTCCGAGGCCGGCGCCGATCCGATTGCGACCGTCTGGGGGATGGGGTACAAGTGGCAGCTCTGAGGATCGGGGCGCGAGGTCGCGGGGGCATGCCGCTCTCCTTCGTCATCGCGCGCTACTTCGCCTACGCGTTCGCGGCAGTCGCCACGGCGTGGCTCGCCTCGTTCATGATGCTCTCTGTGGCGATCAACGCGGGCTTCGTCTACGAGGCAAGCTGGGGGCCGGCCAATGCGCGCGAGGTCGCGGAGGGCTTGGCACGCGACGGCGTCTGCGGGCAGCAGGACGTGCCGACGGCGTACCGCTACCTCATCCTGAACAAGGACGGATGCGTGCTGATGACAGACCTCGAGGGCACGCGGCTCGAGGACGCGACGGAAATGGCCCGTACGGCACTCGCCGCGGATCCGGGCACAGTGGAGATCGAGGGTGGGGGTTCGGGCCTCACCTACGCCGCGTTCCCGCTCAAGGGCGGCGGGGCCTGCGCACTCGTCAGCGAGTACCTGCCGCAGTGGGTCTCGCGCGACCTCGCCGGCCTGCTTCCCAACCCGCAGAACCTCATGCTCGTCGGCGCCGCGGCGGGAAGCGCGCTCGCGCTCGCGCTCGTGGCGCGCCGCGCGAGCCGCGTGATCTCGCGCAAGATGGCGCCGCTCGCGGAAGCGGCGGGGCGCGTCGGCGCGGGGGAGCTCGACTTCGCGGTCGGCAGCACCAACGTGCGCGAGGTGAACGACGTCCTCGCCGCGATGGACGCCATGCGGGCCTCCCTCGCCGAGTCGCTCGAGGCCCGCTGGGCCGCGGAGCGGGGGCAGCGCGAGCAGATGGCGTCGCTCGCCCACGACCTCAAGACGCCGCTCACCGTGCTGCGCGCCAACGCCGACTTCGTGGCGGAGGAGCTGGAAGACGAGAAAGACGCCGACCTCGCGGCCGCCGCGCGCGACATAGCCGGCAGTGTCGAAAGGCTCGACGGCTACGTGCGCTTGCTCATCGAGGCCTCGCGCGGGTACGGCGGGGCGGAGAGGGCCCCCATGCGGCCGGCCGAGCTCTGCGAGCAGGTCCTCGCCGAGGCCGCCCAGATCGCCCGGGCGCGAGGCGTGACGCTCGACGCGGCCACGGGCCCCGCTGTCGCGGGCGCGCCCGAGGCCCCGCTCGACCGAACCGCCCTGGCGCGAGCCGCCGCGAACCTCGTGGCCAACGCCGCCGAGCACGCACGCTCGCGCGTGGCTGTCTCCTGCGACGTCTCGGGCGGGTACCTCGTCATCGAGGTCGCCGACGACGGACCGGGCTTTTCTCCCGCCGCCCTCGAACGCGGCTGCGAGCGCCTCTTCACGGACGACTCCTCCCGCTCCTCGCGTGACGGAGGCCGCCACTACGGGCTCGGCCTCCACGTCGCCTCCGAGGCCGCGAGCGCCCACGGGGGCTCTGTCTCGCTCGCCAACGGCCCCTCGGGCGGTGCGGTGGCCACCATCGCGGTCCCCCTGTGCGGGATCTGACGATTTCCTCGATGTCTACCTCGACTGCGATATGTCGCTCGCCGAGGCCGCGACGAGATGGTGTTGCGTCTGCCCCATTTGGTGCTTCTAGCTCAAATTTGATCTGATGTAAGGCCCGTGCAATCCTGCATGGGCCTTTCTTTTGGCAATTGCTCGACCGATTCGTGGCTTGAAACACAAATAATCGAGTTAAGGAGACATGGGGTCACAAAGCGGCTCTCAGAGCGCCCGCCGCGCTCCCCCGCCATTAACCTGCGTCGTCCTCGTATAGAGCCCATCCTGCTTGGCGTTTCGTTGCAACAGCCCACTTGTCCACCGATCAAGTGAACTACTGGAATAAATACAGCGACACGCTTGTCCGTTATAGTCGCTATATCTGTGTTAATCGCCGCGATAAATACAGCCTGTACTCGGCTGCATACCAGCTACGCGTATGTAGATTCATATTGCGTTAATAAATCGGCTCAAGCGTGTGCAAAACGCGCAAGTAGCCGCAAAAGGCGATTATCGCGCAGGTAGATTTTTGGCACCCTGTTGCTTAAACAAAATTAAGCAATTGCATAAAACAAAAAAGGTCAGGCACAAGGTGCCTGACCTGCAAACTTCTGGTCGGGACGACTGGATTCGAACCAGCGACCCCTTGACCCCCAGTCAAGTGCGCTACCAAGCTGCGCCACGTCCCGAAGCTTTTGTTTGTTGCTCTGCTCTCGCTCGCAACAGGGAGTATATTAACCCGAAACTTTGTCCTTGTGCAAGAACTTTTTTACAAATTTTGAAGCAAGTCCAAAATTGTATCTGCGAGCTGGGGTTTTGTTAGAACGGGAAGTTCTTGCGTACCCGTTGTGCTCACAATCCAGGCCTTGTCGGTATCGGTTCCAAAGCCCGAATCGGCGCGTGAGACATCGTTGGCGATAATGGCATCGCAACCCTTGCGGTCGAGCTTTCGCTGTGCGTACTCCAGGACGTTATCGGTCTCGGCCGCAAAGCCGATCACGCACCGCTCCCCCTTCTGGCGCGAAAGCTCAGCCAAAATATCGACCGTTTCGACCAGTTTGATGCGATCTAAGCGCTCGTTGGCCTTTTTGAGCTTATGGTCCGCAGGGGATACGGGGGTGTAGTCGGCGACAGCGGCCGCACAAATGGCCACATCGGCCGTCTGAAAGGCGCTGAGCGCTGCCTTCAGCATTTCAGCGGCGGTCTGCACGCGCACGCACTCCACGCCGTGGGGAACGTCGAGCGATGTCGGTCCCAGCACGAGCGTGACGGCGGCACCGCGACGTGCGGCCTCCCCCGCCAGGGCGATACCCATCTTGCCCGAAGAACGGTTGCCAATGAATCGCACCGGGTCGATCGGCTCGTGCGTGGGGCCGGCGGTGATGACGATGCGCTTGCCCGTCAGGTCTTGCGGCACGGGGTTGAGCACCTCACAGACAGCCTCGACGATGTCCTCGGGCTCACTCATGCGGCCCGTGTCCACGTCGCCGCACGCAAGGTAGCCGCTGCCGGGTCCCACCACGTGAACGCCGCGGTCGCGCAACGTGGCCATGTTGGCCTGCGTCGCCGGCGCCTTCCACATGCCATTGTTCATGGCCGGCGCGATCACGACGGGCCGCGGCGTCGCAAGCAGCGTGGTGGAGATGAGGTCGTCGGCGATGCCGTTGGCCATCTTGGCGATGATATTGGCCGTCGCGGGCGCCACGACGATAAGATCGGGCTCCTGCGCCAGTGAAATGTGATGGATGGGGTCGGAGGGGTCGTCGAACAGGCCCACGGCGACCGGATCGTTGGTGAGCGCGCGGAAGGTGAGCGGACCCACAAACTCGGTGGCGTGCTCGCTCATAACGACCTTGACGTGCGCGCCGCGCTTTTGCAGCAGGCGCACGATATTGCACGACTTATAGGCGGCGATCCCGCCGGTAATGCCCAGCAGGATCGTTTTTCCCTCAAGTTGGATTGAATTGTTGGGTGCCGCCGTCATCGTTAGGCTTCCTTGCTCGGGAGTACCAGGAGACGATGGCAGTACGGGCAGTGCGTAATCTCACAGCCGTCGTGGTTGAGGTCGCTCATGGACGACGCCTGCAGCGCGGTGTGGCAGACCGTGGGGATGTTGCCCTTGATGGTCTCGACGGCCAGGCCGCGGAACTGCTTGAGCAGACGTTCGTAGTCGGTGAGCACGTCGGTCGGCAGCGTGGCGGCAAGCGCAGTGCGCTCCTTCGTGGCGGCTTCTATCTGAGCCTGCAGGTCGGCGGCCTTGGCGCGGGCGGCCTTGGTGTCGGCCTTCACGCCCTCCTCGAACTTGGCGATGATTGCCTGTGCGCGAGCCTCGCGGTCGAGCGCCTCCTTGTGGGCGACGACGACGTCCTTGCGGGTGTGCTCGATCTTGTCCAGGCGCTTGGCCAGGGTGGCGAGCTCGTTCTCCAGGTCCTGAACCTCGTGATAGTCGGAGCCGTCAACGTGACGCTTCTTGGCGGCCTCGATGGCGTTATTGGTCTGGATCTCGGTGGTGTTGAGATCGTCGAGCTCAATGTCCAGATCCTTGCGCTGGGCGTAGAGCTTGGTCATCTCGGACTTGAGCTTCACATAGGTCTTGCGCTTGGAAGCGAGCTCCTTGAGCTCCGGCATATTGGCAAGTTCGCTCTTGTTGCGGGCGAGCTCCAAATCGATCTGTTGCAGCTTGAGTAGCGTAGCGCCGGCGCTCATAAGTTCTCTCCTTTTGTCACAGTCCACCATTGGCAAGGGTTCAGTATTTTAATCGCATGACGGGGATCGACCCCGGCGTCAACTGCAGAGTTCATCAATATATCAACGAACGGCTCCTCGGAGCGGTCGTGGCCGAGCAAGATCACCGACAGCCCGCGCAAGGCAAGGTCTTGCGCCACGTGGTAGCCCGCCTCGCCCGTCACGACAACATCTGCGCCCGCGGCGATGGCGAGCTCTCCGAAGTCGCCCAGGGAGCCGCCCAAAATGGCGACGGTGCGGCACGGGCGATCAGCTTTGCCCCACACACGCGGGTCGCTGCCAAAGGCCGTGGCAGCACGGGTGGCAAGATCGCGCAGCGTGCACGGGTCGTTGAGCGTTGCAAGTGCGCCCAGGCCGGTGGCCTCAGGGTCGTCCACGTGCTCCAGTGAGCTCACGGGTGCGGCACCCAGCAGCTTGCTCAGGCAGACACGGGCTTCGTGCGAGCGGTCCAGGTTGGTGTGGAGCGAGATAATGCTCACCCCGCAGCGGGCAGCCTCGTAGAGGGCCGCACTGCACTGGGGTCGTGTGGCATCCGCCGGACAAAAGGCCTCGGGTGCCTTGATGTATATGGGATGATGCGTCAGCAGCACGTTGGCGCTTGCTTCTTGGGCGCGGCGAACATTAGCCTCAGTCGCATCGAGTGCGCAGGCAACGCCGGTGATCTCCGCGGCCGGATCGCCAACGGAGAGTCCTACGTGGTCCCAGGGCTCGGTGTCCGTCTTGGGATAGCGTGCCAGTAGCGCGCGCTCGAGCTCGGCGACGATCATGCGGCACCTGCGATCGAGAGCAGCGTCTGGGCAAACTCGTCCAGATCGTCCGGATTCACGCGGTCGTCAAAGGAAATGCGCAGTGCACCTAGTGCCTGCTCGCGACCAATGCCCATGGCGCTGAGCACATGGCTCGGGTCCATGCTGCCGCTCGAGCACGCCGAGCCGGCCGAAACCTCAAAGCCGGCGGCGTCGAGCTTGATGATGAGTTCCTCGGAGTCCATGCCGTCAATGTAGATCGATACCATGCCGGGCAGACGGTCGGCTTGCGCGTAGTCACCCATGGTGGCGTGAATGCGCGGATGGGCCGTAAGCGTGGCGTAGAGCTTGTCGGAAAGGGCTTGCAGCTTCGCGCGCTCCTGAGCCACATGGGGCGTCAGAGACGAGGCGGCAGCGGCAAAGGCGAGCTGCGTGCGCAGGTCTTGCGTGCCGGCACGACGACCGGCCTCCTGTCCGCCGCCGAAGATGCGCGGGCGCAGCGGCGTGCGGCTCTTAAGGTAGAGTGCGCCAGATGCCACGGGACCGCCAATCTTGTGGGCTGCGACGGACATGGCGTCGACGCCCAGCTCGGTGACATCGAGTGGAATATGCAAGTAGCCCTGGATGGCATCGGTGTGGAACAGGGCACCTGCGGTGTGCGCAGCTGCGGCAAGCTCGCGGATGGGCTGCACCACGCCGGTTTCGTTGTTGGCGACCATAATGCTCACGAGCGCCACGTCGTCGCTGAGCAGCTCGACAAGCGTGGCAGGCTCAACGTAGCCCGCGCGGCAGGGCTGCACCAGGTCGACGGTAAAGCCGGCGGCACGCAGCAGCGGCAGGTTGTCCAGAATCGAATCGTGCTCGATGGCCGAAACGATTACGCGACCGCGCTTGCGATCGCGCTGACGAGCGCCCTCGGCAAGACCGAGCAGCGCCAGCTGGTTGGCTTCGGTGCCGCCGTTGGTCAGTACAATCTCGGACGGGCGGACGTGCGCGCCAAAGCTGCGGGCGATCTCGCGACGTGCAACCTCCAGACGCGCGGCAGCCTTGCGGCCGAGCGAATGCAGCGAGTTGGGGTTGACGCCGGCAAGCTCGCTGTCGTCGTACTCGCGCTGCGCAAGGAGCGCCTCGGCGCGCATTGGCGTCGAGGCGGCATAGTCAAGATTCACGGGTATGCGGTTTTGACCTGCGGTCATAAGGGTTTATGCCTCCTGTGCGGCCTCGTTGCCCAGCTTCTGCAGCAGCGCAACCTCGGCAGCGGGATCTTCGGACTTAAATACGGCGGAGCCGGCCACGAGCACGTTGGCGCCGGCCTTGACGACCTCGGCGATGTTCTTGGAAGAGATTCCGCCGTCGACCTCGATCAGGGGCGACACGCCGTGGCGCTCGCACATGGCCTTGAGCTCGTGAAGCTTTGCGATGGTGCCCGGGATAAAGCTCTGGCCGCCAAAGCCCGGGTTCACGCTCATGAGCAGCACCATATCGACGACGTCGATGATGCTCTCGAGCACGCACACGGGGGTGGCGGGGTTGAGCACCACGCCGGCATTGACGCCGCGCTGCTGCAGATGCGTGAGCGTGCGGTGCAGGTGCGTGGAAGCCTCGTAGTGCACGGTGATCATGTCGGCACCGGCGTCGGCGTACCAATCGACGGTCTCGTCGGGATTCGACACCATGAGGTGCGCGTCGACCGGCACGTCGGTGGAGCGCTTGACGGCCTTGAGGATATCGACACCAAAGGTGAGGTTGCCGGTAAAGTGACCGTCCATAACGTCAAAGTGCACGTAGTCGGCACCGGCGATCTTGTCGAGTTCGCCAATGAGGTTGGCCATGTCGGCCGAAAGGACAGACGGAGCGATTTTGATGGAACCCATGGTAGTAGCCTTTCTGCGCTAGTCGGTAAGTCCGTAGAACTCTTGAGAGGGGACGCGGTCGGTAAGAATCTCGAGCGCTCTGTCCAAAGTAACACCGTTGTAGAGCGTTTGCTCCACGGCAAAGGTGAGCGGAATGTCTACGCCCAGTGAACGGGCGAGCTCGCTCACGCTGCGGGCGGCGACGGCACCCTCCACCACCATATGCGTACGTGCCTGGTACTCGTCGAGCGAGACGCCGTGGGCAAACTCGTAGCCAAAGGTGCGGTTGCGCGAATGCTCGGAGGTGCAGGTGGCAATGAGGTCACCCATGCCGGCAAGACCCATGCAGGTCATGGCTTGACCGCCGCGGGCGTGCACCAGACGGCTGATCTCGGCCAGGCCGCGCGTCATGATAAGGGCAAGCGTGTTGTCGCCCGCACCAGAACCGGCGGAAATGCCGCACACGATGGCGATGACGTTTTTCATGGCGCCACATACCTCGACGCCGGTCATATCCTGCGACAGGTAGATGCGGAAGGCCGTGGACAGCAGCAGCTCCTTAAAGGTCTCCCCTACCTGCGGATCTTCGCTGGCGATGACGGCGGCAGAGAGCCCGCCGCGGCAAATCTCCTCGGCATGGTTGGGGCCCGAGAGGGCCGCCACACGACGCTCGTTGCCGATCTCGCTAGCAATGACCTCGCTCATAAGCAGGCCGGACTCGGGCTCGATGCCCTTGGTGAGGCAGAGGACCGGAGTTTCGAGATCGATAAACGGCGCTGCCCGATGGCACACGTCGCGCAAGTGCGTGGAGGGCACGGCAATGATAATCGCATCGGCATCGTCGAGCGCCTGGGCGAGCTCGGTCGTTGCTACCACGTTGTCCGGCAGCTCGTAGTCCACCAGATAGCGCGGGTTGCGGTGCTCGCCGTTGATGCCGGCAGCCGTCTGCTCGCTATGGGCCCACATGGTCACGCGCTCGGCTCGCGCGGCGGCAAGGCCGGCGACGGCGGTTCCCCAGGAGCCAGAGCCAATCAGCGCAACATTCACGACTCTCTCCTACTTTTCGTCGGGCTCGGTGACGCGCTTGGTAAACGAGAGCTTGGACTCCTTACCGCACGTGAGCTTTTTGATGTTCGCGCGATGGGCCCACACCACGGTGATGCCGATCATCGCCATGCAAAACTTAAGTCCTAGGCTGCTGTACGGAAAGACTGCGCAGGCGGCGATGGGAAGACCGATGGCCGCGGCAAGCGAGCCCACCGACACAAACTTGGTGATGGCGACGGCCACGATAAACATGCCCAGCAGCGAAAGTCCGATGGGCCAGTACCAGGCGAGGATGACGCCCAGACCGACCGCGATGCCCTTGCCGCCGTGGAAGTTGAGGTACGGCGAAAAGATGTGGCCCCATACGGCCGCCAGGCAGATGACGCCGAGCATCCAATCGCCGGCAGCACCGGGAGCCATAATGCTCGGCGGAAAGCCATAGCCCACGCTCGCGATGAGCGGACGGGCGATAAGGACGCAAATGGCGCCCTTAAGGCAGTCGAGCAGCAGCGTGAGCGCGGCCACCTTGGGGCCGGCTACGCGCAGCGCGTTGGTGGTGCCGATGTTGCCGGAGCCCGCCTTGCGGATATCCGTGTGGTTGAACACGCGGCCCAGGATCAGTCCAAACGGAATCGCTCCGATAAAGAACGAGACCACGGCGCAGATGGCGGTCAGCAGAATCGGATTATGCATCCTTTTGCTCCTTCTTCCTAAAGAAGAGTCGAATGGGCGTGCCGGCGAAGTCGAAGGTCGAGCGCATGCGGTTTTCAACGTAGCGCTGGTAGGTGTCGTTGACCAGGTCGCTGTGGTTGACGAAGAACGTAAACGTCGGCGGGTTGATGCCCGTCTGGGTCACGTAGTGCATACGCAGGCGGCGCTTGCCGTCCACCACGGTATGACCGAACTCGCGCAGGTCGGTGAGGAACGTGTTGAGGCGTGAGGTACTGATCTTTTGCGAGCGCGTCTTTTCGGCCGCGTCGACCATCGACCAGATCTTCTCGACGCTACGGCCAGTGAGGGCAGAGATGCGCAGGTACTGGGCCCAGGGAGCCATGACGCCCAGACGGCGGTCGACGGTCTCCATGCAGGCCTCGCGCTTGCGGTCATCGTCGAGCAGGTCCCACTTGTTGAGCAGCACCACGATGGCGCAGCCGCGCTCGATGGCAAGACCCATGACCTTCTGGTCCTGCTCGGTAACGCCCACGGAGGCGTCGACGACGAGCAGCGCCACGTCGGCACGGTCGATAGCGCGCAGGCCGCGGACCATGGAGTAGTACTCGATGTTCTCGTACACGGTGCTCTTTTTGCGAATGCCCGCGGTGTCGACCATGCGGTAGTGCTTGCCGTTGCGCTCCACGACGGTGTCGATGGCGTCGCGCGTCGTGCCGGCGATGTTCGAGACGATGGAGCGGTCGGCGCCCAGGATGCGGTTGAACAGCGACGACTTGCCGGCATTGGGGCGGCCGATGATGGCGACGTTCAGCGCGTCGGGGAACTCATCGGCGACCTCGTCCTCTTCCTCCGGAAGCAGGGCCACGATATCGTCGAGCAGGTCGCCCGTGCCGTGGCCGTGCAGGGCCGAGAGCGGCGTGGGCTCACCGATGCCGAGCGAATAGAACTCCCAGATGCTGTCGTTCTCGCGATCGGGGTTGTCGAGCTTGTTCACCAGCAGAAAGACCGGCTTGTCGCAGCGCTTGAGCATGCGGGCGACCGACTCGTCCTCCTCGGTGACGCCGGTGCGGCCGTCGACCACAAACAGGATGACGGCGGCTTCCTCGGCGGCGGCGAGGGCCTGGTCGCGGATGGACGTGGCAAAGACGTCATCGCTCTTGAGCGGTTCGATGCCGCCCGTGTCGACGATGGTGAACTCGCGGCCGTTCCAATCGGCCGTGTGGTACGAGCGGTCGCGCGTGACGCCGCGGGACTCGTGGACGATGGCGTCCGAGGTCTGGGCCAGGCGGTTAACGAGCGTGGACTTGCCCACGTTGGGGCGTCCGACGACGGCGACGATAGGTTTCATCTGCTCTCCTTTAATGGGTAGGGTCAGTGGAAGTGTTAGAGTCTGCGGGCACAATGCCAAGGATATGCTCTAGGGTATCGAGCAGCTCATGCGGCATGGTCGACACCACATGAACCTCGGCGCCGCGACTGGTAAGGCTTGCGAGTAAATCGTCACGATGATACTCGTCAAGCGTCATGCCGTCAGCGTTGAACATGAGCTTAGGCACAAAGAGCATAACCCCCGACAGGTCTTGGGGCAGCTGCTCCAGAATGTCACACGCGACGATGAGGCCGGTCACGTCTACGTTGCCGCCAAAGTAGCGGTTCTTGATGGCTGTGACGGTGCCGCCGAGACCATGCGGCGACTCCACAAAGCGGGCCACCGTGTCGCGTGCGCTGGCGCCCGAGAGGCACAGCAGGTGCTGGCTGCGGGCGGCGATGGCCTCGCGGACGCGGGCCAGTCGCTCGGCATCGGTAGCCAGCGCGTCGTCGGTCTCGTCCAGATACGAGCGGATCATGCCGATGCCGTCGTAGTACTGCGGGTAACCGTCGTAAAAGTCTGCCTCGGGAGGATCGATGCCGGCGTCCAGATAGAATTCGTCGCTCATCTGGAAGGTGTGGCGGCCAAAGCGCTCATAGGCGCGATCCTGGAAGGGACGGATCATGGCAATGGTCTCACGCGCTAGCTCGGGCTTGTCGCTGTAGGACCAGCTAAAACGGTTCTGATGCTTGGTAAAACCGAGCGGCACAATGCCCAGACTTGTGATTTGCTCGTGCTCCTCGCAAAAGCGCAGAGTCTTTTCTAGCTCCTCGCCGTCGTTCATGCCGGGGCACAACACAATCTGCGCGTGAATCTCGATGCCGGCGGCCATGATGGTCTCGAGCACGTCCATGCCGCGCTGGGCGTTGCGGCCCATCATGCGGCGGCGGACATCGGGACTCACGGCATGGACCGACACGTTCATGGGGCTCATATTGCGTTCGATGACGTTTTGAACATCTTCGTCGGAGAGGTTCGTGAGCGTGACAAAGTTGCCCTGTAAAAAGCTCAGGCGATAGTCGTCGTCGCGAATGTAGAGCGTGGAGCGGCCGCCCTTGGGCAGCATCGTCATAAAGCAGAATACGCAGGCGTTGACGCAGGTACGCATGCCGTCGAAGATGGGGCCATCGAACTCCAAGCCCCAGTCCTCGCCGGGAAAGCGGTCGAGCTCGACGGGGGTGACAGTGCCGTCGCGCGGGTCGAATACCTCCAGCTCGACGGTATCATCGTCGGCCTCCCAGAGCCACACAATCATGTCGGTGAGCGCCTCACCGTTGACCGTGAGCACGCGCATGCCCGGCTCGATACCCACATCCCACGCGGGCGACTCGGGACGCACGTTCTTTACGAGCGCGCCCTCACCCGGCTCGGGGTCGCGGCTGCGCCCGTAATCGGCCACCTCGGCGGCGTATGCGGGTACGGTCTGGTCCATGATTAGCGGCAAAGCTCCTTGATGCGCGCAACGGCGCGTTCGATGTGTTCTTGCGGGGTGGAGGCTCCGGCGGTGATGCCGATGTGGTGAGCGTCGGCAAACCATGCGGCATTGAGCTCGGAAGCTTCCTCAATGTGATGCGTGCGCTCGCAGGCATCGGCACAAATTTGCGCCAGGCGGCGCGTGTTGCCCGAATTTTTACCGCCCACGACGACCATACAATCACAGCGGTTGGCGAGGGTTGCGGCTGCCTGCTGGCGCTCGCTCGTGGCGGCGCAGATCGTGTTGATCACACGCAGCTCCTGCACGCGCGGGGTGATGGAGGCAACAACCTCGGCCAGGTTCTGCGCGGTCTGGGTGGTCTGCACAACCAGGCCTACCTTGCCCTTGAGCGGCAGTGCGTCCGCATCGGCGGCACAACTCACGACTTGAGCGTCGTCACCAGCATGGCCCAGGATGCCCTCAACCTCGGGATGGCCCGGCTCGCCCACGACTACCACGTGGTAGCCCTCGCGTACCAAGCGCTCGGCCGCCACATGGACCTTCTTCACGTACGGGCAGGTGGCGTCGACCACAGTAAGGTCACGCTCGCGAGCGGCATCGATCACCTGCGGCACCACGCCGTGAGCGCGGATGATCACGGTGCCCGATGCGGCATCGTCTAGGGTCTCAGCCAGACCGACGCCTGCCTCGGCGAGCTCGCGCACCACGATAGGGTTATGGATGAGCGGACCCAAGGTATGGACCTGATTGCACTCCCCTGCCTGCGGCGCAGCGGCCAGCGCCATATCGAGCGCACGCTGTACGCCGTAGCAAGTGCCGGCGTGGGCGGCGATCTCGATGGTGGGGACGACCTCCTCAGCGGCGGCCGCAGCGGTATTCATGACGTTCTCGCTCATGGCTAGAACCTGCCCGGGTGCTCGGCGCACAGCTCGTCGCGCATCTTATAGACACGGCCCATGGCCTCGGATTCAAACCAGGCCAGGCGCTCCGTGCGCTTAAGCCCGGCCGGTGCATCGGAAAGCGAGACGGCCTTGCCGGCACGAATCCAGCACTTCTTGGGACGCATGAGCTTTTTGCCCGCGGGCGTGATATCGGACCAGCCGCAGATGGCGAGCGGGTTGACGGGCGCCTTGCCCATCTGGGCGATGAGCGCAAAACCGCCGTGGACCTCGGGCTTGATCTCGCGCGAGCGGATGCGCGTGCCCTCGGGAAAAATCAGGACGTCCTCGCCGCGCTGCAGCGCATGCTGGGCGGCGCGCAGGCACTTCATGTCGGCGGTGCCGCGCTCCACGGGAATGCCGCCCACGCGGCTAAAGGCCCAGCGTACGACCTTGCTCTTGGCGAACTCGGACTTAAAGATGGGGCGAATGCGGCGGCCGCCAAAGAACAGCGCCGTCTCCACGGCCAAGAGCTCAGCCATCGAGGTGTGGTTGCAGATGACCACACTGCCGCGGCCGTCCTGGCGCTCAAACAGCAGATCGGCATCTTCGACCTTCCAACGCCACATGAGCTTGGAGAAGGCCCAAAGGATGGCCATGACTACGACGACGGTGCCGCGAATGAGCGCTGGGAACTCTGCGTAGGGGGCGTTGTAATAATCCTCGGGCGTCTGCTTAAACAGGCGCATGGGCTACCTCCTTTGGTTGATGAGGTCCTCGATAATGCGGACGACCTCGTCGATGGTATGGGCGGTGGAGTCGACGTGCACGGCGTCCTCGGCGGGCACGAGCGGGGCGACCTCGCGGCTGCTGTCAAGCTTGTCGCGCTGCTTGAGGGCGTCGAGGGTCTCGTCGACTTCGGCCTCGAGTTGCGCGGGCGTGAGCGGCTGGGCGTCGTTTTGGTGACGCTGCAGCACGCGGCGGCGGGCGCGCTCGCGCGGGTCGGCGGTCAGGAAGACCTTGACCTGCGCGTTGGGGAACACGACGGTTCCGATGTCGCGACCCTCGGCCACGATATCGCGGTCCTCGGCGGCGCGGCGCTGGTGAATGAGCATGGCGGCTCGCACGCCCGGGTAGGCCGAGACCTTGGACACGTTTGCGTCGACCTGCGGGGTACGAATGGCGGCCGAAGCGTCCTTGCCGTCAATGGTCAAACGCGTATCCTCGCCGGTGCCGTTGGTAAAGCGGATCTCGATCTGCTCGGCGAGGGCGTCGATGGCCGCCTCGTCGTCCAGATCGATGCCGCGGTCGAGCGCGGCGAAGGTGACGGCGCGATACATGGCGCCCGTGTCGAGCTTGTTAAAGCCCAGCTGGCGGGCGATCTCCTTGGCGATGGTGGATTTGCCGGAACCGGCGGGGCCGTCGATGGCGACGATCATGCAATGCTTCCTTTCGGTGGTTGACGTGCTGGTATGGTTCGCGGGCATTGGGGCGCGGCGGGTTGCCTAGCCCGTGTAGCGCTCGCGGTAGGTGTTGCGCTTGGGCGCGGAGCCATGGCTACCGTGGTGACGCGTGCGGCTCGCGGTGTTAGTCGTGGGCGCGGCGGCGCGCTTGGAAGCGGCCTGCTTGGGCGAGATGCCGCCGGCCTTGAGGATCTGCATCTCGCGGTCGGTGAGCTCGCGCCACGAGCCCTTGGCCACGTCCTTGAGCTCCAGGCCGGCAAAGTTGCAGCGGTGCAGGCGGATCACCGGGTGGTGGATCTTACTCAGCATGCGCTTGACCTGGTTCTTGCGTCCCTCGCGGATGATGACCTCCACGGCGGTGGTGCCGGGCTTTACGCCCTGCGGAGCTACGGCCTCGGCCTCGCGCGCGGTAATGACGCGGCAGATCGCCGGCTGGCACAGGCCGTCGTCGAGCTCGATGCCGCGGCGGAGTGGTTCCAGGTCGCGATCGGTCAGGTGGCCATCCACCAGCGCCTGGTAGGTCTTGTAGACGTGCTTGCTGGGGTGCAGCAGATCCTGCGACAGGTCGCCGTCGGTGGTAAAGAGCAAAAGGCCCGTGGTGTCGCGGTCCAGGCGACCCACCGGGAAGAGCCCCGGAAAGCGGTCGCGCGGGACCAGGTCGGCCACGCAGGGGCGCTCCTGCGGATCGCTCATGGTGGTGAGGTAGCCGGTCGGCTTGTAGAGCATTAGGTACACGGCACCCTGGTTGAGCTTGACGGGCATGCCGTCGACCTCGATATGGTCGCTATCGACATCGACCTTGGTGCCCAGCTCGGTCGCGACCTCGCCGTTGACGGTCACGCGGCCAGCGGTCATCAGGTCCTCCGAGCCACGGCGGCTCGCCACGCCCGCACGTGCCAAAAAGCGCTGCAGGCGCATGGTGTGTGGGTAGACGGGCTGGGCATCGGTCGCGGGCGCGCCCGCGACGCCGGCGGTGCGCGTCTCCCCTGTTTCGTTAGTCCTCGTCATGCATGTCCTCCGAGGTGTCACCGCTGGCCAGGATCTCTTCATCTGCGTCGTTCTCAACATCGGTATCGAGCAGTTCGCGCTCTTCGTCCAGGTCCTCGGCCTGCTCCTCGAGCGTGGACTGAATACTGCGGCCGCTCAGGCGCTCGCGGATAAACTGGCGGGACTGCTCGTCGGGGGCAAACTGTTCCAGATCGGGCAAGTCACGGGTGGAGCGCAGGCCGAACTTTTCCAAGAAGGCATTGGTCGTGCCGTAGATGATGGCCTGACCGCGCTCGGGGTCGCGACCGAGCTCGCGCACCAGACCCTTGTCCACGAGCGACGCGATGACGCCGTCGGAGTTGACGCCGCGAATGCCCTTGACCGCCTCGCGCGTGACGGGCTGGTGGTAGGCGATGACGGCCAGGGTCTCGAGCGCCGCCTGCGAAAGCTTTTGCGTGTCCCAGCTCAGCACATAGGCCTCGACCACATCGTGGTAGGCGGGGTGGGTAAACAGGCGCCAGCCACCAGCGACCTCGCGCAGCTGAAAGCCGCGATTGGCCTCCTCGTACTCAACCTTAAGCTCGGCCAACAGCGACGCGCACTCGCCGGGGGCGATATCCAGCGCACCTGCCAGCGCGGGCGCGCTGACGGGGTCGCTCGACACCAGCAGCAGCGCCTCGAGGGCGCCTTTGAGGCTGTTTGCCTCCAGCGTGGAAAGGGTTGACATGGTTGCCGCTCCTATTCGGTGAGCTCGGGGCCCTTGCCGGGCACGTATGCCTCGGCGCCCTCGACTCGGTTGATGCAGATGGTTCCAAAGATCTCGTCCTGGCTCAGCGTGAGCGAGCCGCGTTTGGCGAGCTCGAGCATGGCCAGGAAGGTGACGACGAGCTGCTCGGTGGTGGCGTCGCCGTCCAGCAGCTCGCGGAAGGTGCAGGTTTGGTGCGCCATGGTAAAGCGGTCGACCGAGGCCACCGTCAGGTCGAGCGGTACGCGATGAGGCGCCACGTGCTCGGCCTCCAGCAGGAAGGTCTGGCGCTTCCCGTCCAGGTCTGCGCAGATGACGGCGAGGCCGCGCAGGGTGATGCCGGCCAGATAGTCGGGCATAAGGCCCAAGAACTCGGGGTCGGGACCGGCAACGCGCGGATGCATGCGGCTCTCGGCCTGCATCCGCGCGCCAAGGGCTGCCGCCGCGCCCTTAAACTGTTTGTAAGCGATTAGGCGCTGGATCAGGACCTCGCGCAGGGCATCACCGTCGAGAGCACTGAGTTCCTCGAGGTCTTCGTCGTCCTCGTAATCGTCGTCGGTGTTGCGCGGTGCCTCCTGGGGCACTAGCGAGGCGGCCTTAATGTCCAGAAGGGTTGCCGCGACCAGCAAGAAGTCGCTCGCCACGTCTAGGTCCAGCGCCTCGATGCGCTCGGCTTCGGCCAGGTATTGCTCGGCCACCTCGCTAATGGAGATGGCGCCGATATCTACTTTTTGACGGGTTACCAGCTGCAGCAGCAGGTCGAACGGTCCGCTGTAGACCTGCGTCGACACGCGATACGACATCTTCGACCTCCTTTGACGGCGCCTTCGCGGCGCGGTTTGGGTGCATGTTGCGACCGTTTTGCGCGGTCGACCTGTAAGTTTACCTTAGATGCCGGCGATTGCGAAGTTGAGCAGCCACTCGGCCAGCGGATACACGGTAACGTCGAAATAGCGGCCGATTACATCGATGCCGGTCCACATGGGCAGCAGGTACAGCACAATGATAAGGATCGGCATGGCGTATTGCTGCAGATGGTAGTAGTTGGTGAGCGCCTTGCCTTTGAGGAATGGGACGATGATCGACGAGCCATCGAGCGGCGGGATCGGGATGAGGTTAAAGAACGCGAGCGACAGGTTGACCACGATAAAGGTGGCGCCGAAGTTCATGATTTGGGACGCCACGGCAAAGGACATGCTTGCGTAGAGGTTGCCATACGCTGCGTGCATGAGGGCGGCCGCGAGGCACGCGAGCGCGATGTTCGATGCGGGGCCGGCCGCGCTCACCAGGACCTCGTCGCGCTTGGGGTGCTTGAGGTTGTTGAGGTAGACGGGCACGGGCTTGGCGAAGGCGAATACCGGGCCGCCGGCCGCGAGCATAAGCAGCGGCAGGAGGATGGTGCCAAACGGGTCGATGTGGTTAAGCGGGTTGAGCGAGACACGGCCGCGCGAACGGGCCGTCTTGTCGCCGAGCGCCCAGGCCGCGGCGGCGTGCGCGCTCTCGTGGATGACAATACCCACGATGACGGCAACGGCGCTAGCGAGCAGGTTCATGAGGTAGCTGCTGGACATGGCGCTCCCCTAGCGGACGCGGCGCGAGGCGCGCGTGAGCAGGTAGTCGATCACAAACAAAATGACGGCGACGATGGCGTAATCCAGGCGGAACACACCGCCAAAGGGTGACGTGATGACGCCATAGCCGGCGATGGCGCTCGGCAGGGCGCGCGAAAGCTCAACGACAAAGCCCACGATCTGCAGCTTGGCGGTGAGGCCGCTAAAGCACAGCAGCACGGTCATCGCGCTCATAAAGATGCCGCAGATGCGGCACGCGATGGCGATAATGCTCATCGCCACGGCAGTGGCCTTACGAGAGTTCACGCGCGGTCTCCTCTTCGATCTGGGTGGAAAGCTCGAGCCATTCGTCCTCGAGCTTGGGCAGCTCTTGCTTAAGCCCGTTATATTCCCCCAGCGCGGCGTTGAACTTGTCCTGATCGGCATAAAGCTCTTCGCTTGCCATCAATTCCATAAGCTCGTCATAGCGAGCACGCTTTTTGTCGAGCGCGGCCTCGATCTTCTTGAGCTGGTTGCGCACGCCCTTGAGTTTTTTGTTGAGCGCGGCGCGGGCCTGGGCCTCGGCGCGCTTTTGCTCCTTGGTCTTTTTGCCCTCGGCGGGCTTAGACGTCGCGGCGGGGGTGTCGGCCTGGGCGGCGCTGGCTTTGGTGGACTTGACCGCCGCAGGCGCGCTCTCCGTGGACGCCTCAGCGGCGGCGCGGGCTGCGAGGTCCTCGCGCTTGTAGAGGTAGTAGTCGTAGTCGCCGTCGTAAACCGTGACCTTGCCGTCGCGGATATCGATCACGCGGTTGGCCACGGCGCGCACCAGGTGCTCGTCGTGGCTGATAAGCACGATGGTGCCGGGGAAGTTTTGCAGGGCGTTCTCGAGCATATCCACCGAGTCGATGTCCAGGTGGTTGGTGGGCTCGTCCAGGCACAGGAGCGCCTCGGGCGCCACGAGCATCTTGGCCAGGGCCAGACGCGCTTTTTCGCCGCCGGAGAGGACGCGGACCTGCTTTTCGATGGAATCGTTGTCGCTAAACAGGAAGGCGCCCAGCAGGCTGCGCTGCTGCGGCACGGTCCACTTAGGCGTGACGGTGTCGATCTCTTGCAGGACAGTGTTGGACTCGGTCATGCCCTCGAGCGCGTGCTGGGCGTAGTAGGCGACGCCCACGTTGGTGCCCAAGTCGCGCGTGCCGGTGGTGGGCAGCTCCAGGCCGGCGATGATCTTCATGAGGGTGGACTTGCCGGCGCCGTTGGGGCCGACGAGCGCCACATGCTCGCCGCGGTAGAGTTTGAGGTCGATATCGCTGTAGATGTGCTTGTCGCCGTAGGACTTGGACACGCCCTCCAGACCCACGACCATGTCGCCGGAGCGTGGCGGATCGGGGAACTTAAAGTCAATGTGCTTGTGGCCCTCGGGCAAGATGACGAGCTCCTTTTTGATCTGTTCGATTTTGCGGATGCGCTCCTGCGCCTGGGCGGCCTTGGTGGGCTTGTAGCGGAACTTGTCGACGAAGACCTGCATGTGGGCGATGTCGCGCTCCTGGGCTGCGCGCTTGGCGCGCATTTGCTCCAGGTTGTCCTCGCGCTGCTTAAGGTAGCTGCTGTAGTTGCCGGTGTAGGTGGTTACGCGGCGGTTTTCGAGGGCGGCGACGTGGTCGACGCAGGCGTCCATGAAGGCGCGGTCGTGGCTGACGATGAGGACGGCGCCGTCGTAGTTGGCGATAAAGCCGCGCAGCCACTGGACGCTTTCGAGGTCCAGGTGGTTGGTGGGCTCGTCCAGAAGGAGCAGGTCGGGATGGCGCAAGAAGAGCTTGGCCAGCGCGATGCGCATCTGCCAGCCGCCCGAGAACTCGGAGCACGGGCGCTCAAAGTCGGTGACCTTAAAGCCCAGGCCGGACAGGATCTTGCGCGCGTTGCTCTCGAGCTCGTAGCCGCCCAGGTGCTCAAAGCGGTCTTGGACTTGGCCGTACTCGTTAAGGAGTGCGTCGACGTCCTTGCCTTGCTCGGAGAGCTCGGTGATCTGGGCCTGCAGCTCGTTGGCGCGCTCGCCCATGCGGCGGATTTCCTTGGCGGCGGCCATGACCTCAGCGAGGATGGTGGTGTCCTTGTGCTCCAGGTTGGTTTCCTGCTCTAGGTAGCCCACCTGGCAGTCCTTGGCGTACTGGACCTGGCCGGCGTCGGGGCTGTCGATGCCCATGATGATTTTGAGCATGGTGGTTTTGCCGGCGCCGTTGGGTCCGACGAGCGCAAAACGCTCGCCGGGGTTGATCTGGAAGGACGCGCCGCTAAAGAGGACGCGCGCGCCGAAGCTTTTTTCGATCTTGTCGACCAGGAGGATCATGGTGCCGCCTTTGACCTTGTGTGCCTATATGAAAAAAGGCCCCAACTTGCGTTGGAGCCTTCTTCAATGCTCGGGTGGAGACGAGGGGGATCGAACCCCTGACCTCTTGACTGCCAGTCAAGCGCTCTCCCAGCTGAGCTACGCCCCCGTGCGAAGAAGTACTATACGGGAACACCGGCGACGATGCAAGGACAATTTTGGAAAAACTTCTGCGGGGGCGGTGTGGCGGTGCCCGGCAGCCGCTCGGGGCGCCCGGAAGCGGGCAAGACGGCCTCCTATCGACTGCAAGGACAAAGGCGAACGCCTGATTCTCCTGGTCGACAAGATCGTGCGTTGAACGACCATCGCGTGCATGGTAGTATTCTTCCTCGTGGTGAGAAACTA
This sequence comes from uncultured Collinsella sp., assembly GCA_958372075.1. Classification (GTDB taxonomy): domain Bacteria; phylum Actinomycetota; class Coriobacteriia; order Coriobacteriales; family Coriobacteriaceae; genus Collinsella. The sequence goes on from CATXMO010000005.1 coordinate 26,884, forward strand.
ATGCAAATGGATAGCCGCCATTACTATCGCAGCCACTAACTACAAGGGCTCTTGGCGCAACGGTTAGCGCAGGGGACTCATAATCCCTGGGTTCTGGGTTCGAATCCCGGAGGGCCCACCAGAATTTCCAAAAGGTCAGACACCATCTCTGGCCTTCTTTCTTTTATATAGCTTAAATTGTGTGCCTATATGAAAAAAAGCCCCAACTTGCGTTGGAGCCTTCTTCAATGCTCGGGTGGAGACGAGGGGGATCGAACCCCTGACCTCTTGACTGCCAGTCAAGCGCTCTCCCAGCTGAGCTACGCCCCCGTGCGAAGAAGAACTATACGGGAACACCGGCGGCGATGCAAGGACAATTTTAGAAAAACTTTCCGCGACGGTATGAGATGAGGTTACAAATCTACTAATAGCCAAGAGCTAATAAAGCCGCAAAGTGTTACACCTCTGCAACAGTTTGAAACACTTATACACGCTTGCATTAAAAACGTAAACCATAGTTACATTTAGTCTATGAGACCCGAGGTACAAAACTTTTAGTTAGGTGATTTTATACATTTGTAGGAATTGTGAAGGGGTCATATTCAATAAAAAAGGAGGCCCCATTTTAATAAAGTTGCAAAATTTGGTGTCACTTTTGGTGTCACCCTTGGTGGCAAAACAAAAAGGCCAGAGGCTTAATACCTCTGACCTGCGCTTTTGATGGTGGGCGATACAAGATTCGAACTTGTGACCCCATCCGTGTGAAGGATATGCTCTACCCCTGAGCCAATCGCCCGTCGCCTTTCGGCATAAGAGATACTATCATAGCCGCGCGTGGTTTACCAAGAACTTTTTCCCCTCGATTTTAAATTCGTGGGCGCTGGCTGCTCTGGCGCGGTCCAGATTAACAGCAAACCCGCAGCTCAAGGAGCCTTTACCGCTTTATCCACGAGGTCTCGGGGCGGCAGATAAGACGCGCGTTGTTGTAGGCCATCTCGAGCGTGAGGCAGGTGCGCGCGGCGTAGAATCCGCCCTCGCGTTGGATTGTCAGCGCCAGCTCGGGCTTGTCGCCGGTCAGGCACAGCGGCAGAAGCAGTTGAATCCGTCCACCGTAGAACTGTGGCACGGCGAGCGTGTAGTTGGCGGCGGCGCGGCGGGCGGCCTCGACGACGGCGCCCTTAAAGGCGCGGCGCAGTAGCAGCGAGTTTCCCTCCCCCATCAGACTGGCGGGGATGCGCGTGAGGTTTTCCTCGTCGCCCAGGATGTGGTCGATGTTGGAGCGGATTGGCAAGCGGTAGTCAAAGACCAGCTCGGAGGGGTCCTCGGCAAAGCGGACACGGCACGGCAGGTACTCAAACGAGACCAGCATGGGGTCGCTTTCCCTAAAGAAGCCCTTCAAAAACCAGCGTTGGTGTGCGTCGGGCTTGGTGTTGGGCTCAAACAGGCCGTAGATGGTCTCGTAGCGGCGCGTGTACAGGCCGGTGTTGAACAGGCAACGGTCGTCGTCGAACACCAGCGGCAGGTTGGACGGCGCGGTCTGGTTCACGTCGCGCTCGGTCAGAAATACCGCGCGGCTAAACGAGAACGACAGGTAGTTTTTGAGGATGCGGTTGCTGGGGCCCCAGTCCTCGGGATCGGCGAGGTCTACCAGGCGGTCGTAGCTGGGCTCGGGGCAAAACGCAAAGTCGTAGACATTGCTGCACAGGGTGCCGGGGATCTCCATGTGGCGTCCAATCCAATTGATAGCTGGCGTGCGGATGGTTTGATTCTATACGGGCGGCGTCTCCTTGAGGAGCACAGCACAATTGAGCCTAAGCTTATGCGCGAGCTCCTCAAATCGACAAAGTCTCTACCTGCTGTTTCATTGCTTGAAAAGGGCGGTGCGCCTCTGCTTTGGGAAGCATAATTCTAACCATTTTGCTAACCACCATGGTTAGCAAAATGGTTAGAATATGGGCAGAATAGAATCGGAAGGCGGACAGCATGAAATTCCAGGAAACAGAGACAATCGAGCTGAAGGCCATTGCGCAGAACGGCATCAAGAAGGAGATCGTCGCATTTGCGAACTGCGGCGGCGGCACGGTCTACGTTGGCGTCGCCGACGACGGCGCCGTGCCGGGCGTCGAGGACGCGGATGCGTGCGCCCTGCAGGTCTCCAACATGGTGAGAGACGCCGTGAAGCCAGACGTCACCATGTTTGTCAGCTATAAAACGCTCGACTGCGACGGGAAGGCGGTCGTGGCCGTCAAGGTCCAGCGCGGCACGAACCGCCCCTACTACCTAGCGAAGAAGGGCCTGCGCCCCGAGGGTGTCTACGTGCGGCAGGGGTACTCCTCCGTCCCGGCGACCGATGCTGCCATCCGGCAGATGATCAAAGAGACTGACGGCGACAGCTTTGAGGACATGCGCTCCCTCGACCAAGCGCTCACCTTCGAGTCGACGAAAGGGGAATTCGAGACACGAAAGATCCCCTTCGGCGCGCCGCAGATGCAGGCCCTGAATATAACCTCATCGGACGGTCTCTACACAAACCTCGGCCTGCTCCTGTCCGACCAGTGCCCGCATACCGTAAAAGCGGCCGTTTTCGAGGGGACGGACCCGAGTGTGTTCAATGATCGCCGGGAGTTCTCCGGGTCCCTCATGCAGCAGCTCGACGAGGTCTACGACTACATCGACTTCCACAACCAGACCCATGCCACTTACCAAAAGCTGCTGCGCGTCGACACCCGGGACTACCCGGAGGTCGCCGTGCGCGAGGCCTTGCTGAACTCGATCGTGCACAGGGACTACTCCTTCCGCACCAGCACGCTGATCAGCGTCTACGACGACAGGATCGAGTTCGTGTCAGTCGGCGGCCTTCTGCCCGGCTTTGAGCTGGAGGATTTGATGATGGGCGTCTCCGCCTGCCGGAACCCGCATCTCGCCAACGTCTTCTACCGCCTGCAGCTCATCGAGGCATACGGCACGGGGATGAGGAAGATCATGGGGGCCTACGCGGGTGCGGCCTCTCAGCCGCAAATCATGGCCGCGAACAACGCATTCAAAATCGTCCTGCCCAACACGAACTTCGCAGCAACGGCAGCGGAAACGCCCACGGCAAACAGCAAGGAGGCGCCCGCTGCTTCCTATTCCCGAGAGGACGAGATCCTGCGGTTCTTGGCAGAGCACCCCTCAATCACCCGAAAGGAAGCGCAGACGTTGCTCGGGATCGGCCAGTCCACGGCCGGCCGCATATTGAAAGAGATGGTGGATAAGGGGCAAATCGCAAGACACGGCGGAGGCCGCACCTTGCGATACGAATTGGCGTAATGATGTGTCTCTGAGGCAATTGTCCACTTTGCCTTCTGGTCAAGAGCAATTGGCTAACGGGCGAGTTGGGGCTCTTATGCCGAGTTCACGATTTAGGCAGGAGAACCTGTGCCCGCGAGATTAATTGCGCCTCATCCTTTTTCTCGAGGGCAATCATCGAACTTAAGGTGGCGCATCGGGGCCATGGAATTAAAGAACTTATCGTCAAAGTAGTCGAGTAGAAACTCTGGAAAAGCCGACAGCACAAACACCGAACCGTCCTCGCTCCGCATTCTTTTCTCCTCGCGGAAAATCGCATCGACCGTAACCAGCTCTCGATATGTCCCAAATGAAACCTCATCGAGATCGAGCAGGCACTTGCATCTCAATACGAAGGCAGCGATTGCATCTTTCCATTGGGGAAGCTCCATGTGCTTCCCCACGTTAACGTTTCCCTCTCCCGACATCTTTTTATATTGAGCGATTTCCGAGTTGTCAACAAAACAGCCTGAATGCGCCTGGCACTGCCCCGCGCGATAATCGTACAGCGCCTCGACCATCGGGTAGCTTATATAGAGCTTTCCGCTCTCGTGCTCGTTATCGAATGCGAGGAGCATTGCCTCCACAAGGGCATCGGACTCGCATCCAGGCGCATTGTTTTGATGGGAGTCGTAGTCAAAGAAGAGAAAGACCTCGTCAACAGAATCCCGCTCCACGCCCTCTAGACATTTTGCAGCGGAAGGCACCGTTTCTCTTAGCACCTCCACAACATCCAGATCGAAGTCCTCCTCTGCAAGCCGTTCGTAGAGCATGTAGATGTTCTGCGCCGCTGGCAGACAGATCACCCTCAGGTCATCTCTCCCTTTCAGAAAAAGCTCTTTCATCTTCTCCGCAAAGCGCAGGTCACGCGACTCCCCTTCAACGATGAAAAGCGTGACCGGACTAGCCATCGAAAGCACCGGCCTTAAACATCTTCTGGAGGTTATGGGCCAATCTGAGCTCCTTGGGCGTTAGCTTCTCCAGCGAGCGAATCTCCCCCTCCTTGAGAATGAAATAGACATCGGGCCGCATGAGGTCGTTCGTCAAAAGGTCCGTGTTGTGCGTCGTAATGAAAACCTGGACACCCTCGAGGTCCCGCAGCATCTCCACGATCGACCGGGACAATTCAAAGTGATAAAAAGCATCGAATTCATCGATGAAGACCAAGGAAGCCTTGCTCATCTTGATATACCAGTAGTAGTACAGAGCAAGTGACATGGTGCCTGTCGAGGCAACCGACGCAAACGGAACGGTACCGCCCTCGAACCTGCAATAAAGCTCGGGAACTCCATTCACGTCCACGGATACGAGGTTCAGGGAGATTCCCTGCTGGCGCAAGAATTCTTGGAAGTCCTCCATCTTTCCCTCGCGAATAATGCCCTGGGTAAAGCTATCCGTGCCAACCAAAAGCCCCTGGTACCCGCGCTCGTCGAGTGAGTAGAACATCAGCATGTTGTCGACAAAGGAGGTGAAGGCTCTAAACGCCCTGGCAGACGGCTCATCTCGCAGTATTGCATTGCTCTTGACGTATTTGACACGCGACAGCCTGTCGGACTCAGCGGGGAGATCGGTAGAAAGCGAGAGGGACTCGGCGCCCGGCAGGTCAACATGGCCCGTTTGAGCGTCGAACCTGTAGCTCAAGACCTCCACGTCATCAATGCACAGGCTCTCGTACACAAGCGTCTGTGGGTCGGTTTTCCCGTAGCGGTATACGACGTCGATATTGTCGAAGACAAAATCGTATTGAAACTCTGTGATTGAACTCTTTGAATCAAGGCACCGATATGGCAAGTATTTTTTGAGCAGCTTTTCCTTGTCGGTCAGATGCAGAACGATGTCGAATATCGCGAGGGCGAAATTGGACTTTCCGCTGCCATTCGCACCATATATGATGCCCTTTGCCTTAACGCCGCCCTGAATCACCTGTTGATTAAATGAGTAGTTGGCGGGATCGGATAGATCAAATGTAATTCGCTTATCGAAGCACTTGAAATTTGAAACCGAAAACTTCTTGAGCATGGTACAGTTCCTCTGCTTTCTGAGGTTATTTGAGACACAGGGTAAAGCAGCTGAGCAAATCGGTCAATTTACCCGTATTTTTAATACGGATATTCCGAAGAAAAACTACGGAAGTACGCGATGCGCACCGGACCTGTCCAACCGATTCCGTAGTGCTGGCAACTACATGAGACAACCTACGAGATATGCGGGGCGAGGTTTTCCAGAGCGACGAACGATAGAGATGCGGATCATCCGAAGAAGGTTGAAATCCACTCAGCCCGGCAGCGTGTAGGCGCAAGTTGAGCGGCGTGCGGAACCCAGGAGCGCTGCTCCCAGCAGGAATAGCGCTAAGGAGACTGCGATCCAGTTGACGTCGGTGGTTTTGGGGAGCGTGGCGGCGGCGCTGGCAGCCTTGGCCTTGGATGGCTTGGACGCCGTGGCCTTGGTCACTGTCGCTTTGGTTGTCGTGGTTATCCTGGGCGTCGTGCTCGCCGGCTTCAGCGCGGGATCCGTCGCGGGCCCGGCACCGGGCTGCCCAGTGGCAGGACCGGCACCGCCGGCCGGCTCGCCCGTGCCACCGGGCGCCTCGCGCCCGCCGGTCTCCCCCGCCGGCGCCGTGGCGCCCTGGGGCTCGATCACTACAAGCGGCGCCATGGCCCCGGAGGCATCCAACACGCCGCCGGCACCGAAGGCCCCGCCCGCAGGCGTCACAAACCGTGCGGACGCAAGCGACCCGCTCGTGCACCCGACACCGCCATCGGTACCGGTCGCATCGAGCCACGAGGCATCGACGGAAAGCCCACACCCGGCCGAGCCGTCGCCGGCGCCAGCGTCCTGCAGGCACACACCGTAGGCACGCACGCCGGCGGCGGGCGCGCCGCCGCGCACGGCCGTGTCGTCGGCGATCACGCGGCCCACACGCGTCACTCCTTCTCGCGCACAGCGCAGATCACCTGGGTGCGCTCGTCGTTCCTTTTGGAGAGTACCTCGCGGCTCGGGTATCCAATGGCCTTTATCGTGCGCGCCAGGCTTTTCCCGTGCCCCGGGTAGCGATTGACCGCATCCCACTTCGCCTCGTCGGAACACCTCGGCCTGCGATGCTCCCTTTCCAGGAGCTCATCGCCGTCGATCTGGTACTCCTTCCACCAGTTGTGGAGCGTGACGCGGCTGGGGTAGCCGAGCTTTGCTATGGTGTCAGCCGTGCTGCATCCGAACCTGGTGAACGTCACGATGACCTTTGCCCTTTGCTCTGCGCCGTACATCCGTATGATCCTCCCGGTTCTCTTTTGGTCTAGGATTTCCACCGCAGCCCCAAGGGGCTAGAAGGATAAAACAGGCAGGGCCATTGCAGCGCTACGTGTTGAGAACTTGGCCAGCAACGAGAAGTTTGTGAAACGTTTTGTGAAGCGTGGCAGGACGAAGCTACCTCTCGGCAAAGGTACCCCAACCGCCGGCAGGAACGTCGACACAGCTTTCGAGGTAACTCTTCATGATGTCTTCCAATGTGGGCACGCGTCCTTCGGCCAATATGCCCAAGGCATCCAGCACATCGAATACGGCGGCTGCGTCATCGACCCCGAGGAGGTCTTCGTTGCACAGGTCCAACCTCGCACCAAGCACAGTATACCCGTGCTGCACAGCGACCCTCGCAAGGGCATCGTCATCGGCAACCAGCGGGTGCCTTTGGATCTCGACAACCAGCCCATACTCTTCGCCGGGCTTTCTGGAATCAAGATCGAACGCGAGCCCGATCTCTTGGACGACGTGCCACGTTTCGGCATATAGCTTCCCTGCCTCGTCCAAGAATAGCCTCGTCATGGCGGGCACGACATCCCCATACCCAAGAAACTTCCCGCAAAGAAGCGTTTTCGACAGGGAAGAAACCTTCGGATAGCGAGACAGCCACGCCCTGCCCTCTCGAGTTTTAAGCAAGGGGCAAACCTCTTCGGGATTTCCAAGCATTTCCGTAAGCATGTAGAACCTGGCACAGAAGGCGGCGGCGGTAATGTTAATCCGAATGCCGGGCGCGTAATGGCTCATCGGAGTCTCGAAGCCGGCGGCCCTTTCATACACGCCTCTGCACTCGGCACGCATACCAAGCAAGGCGTAGCACAGGCTCATCTCGAGATAGGGATATCCGAGGGACGGTTGCTTGTTGAGCGTAGCGAGGCGCTCTTCGGCAATCGAGAGCTGCATTTTTGCCACCTCGGGTTTGTCGTACAGTGTCAGCCGGGCAAGCTGCCATCGACACTCGAGCGCCGCCATAACCTGCAAGCTTCCCTCAAGGAGGCCTATAGCCTCATCAGTGTACGACACGGCGCGCTCAACGTTCTCTCCCACCATTAAGGCTAGGGTAGCGCGTTCTCGCAGCACTTGGGAGCGCCGCAGAATCGCCTCGGGAGGAAGGCCATCCTCCATCACATCCAAATCATGCTCCGCGTCCCCATCCTTGAAATACCGCATTACGCTCTCAGCCAAAGTATTTAGGGAGCGGTCATCCACCGCCAAGCCCGAAGGCATCGCCCTCAGGTTCATATGGGCATAGTAACGTGCATCGGGGTCGATCACGCACAAAAACCGATCGCATCCTTCGAAGAAATTGAGCACGGGGGCGGGGTCGAGCCCGTCGGCCCACGCGATTCTTCCCAAGCTCGCCATAGCGACGACGCGCTGTTGCTCGGAAAGGGAGGCATTGCTGAGGGTGCTTTCGACCTCGGCCAAATACAACTTGTTCCTGTCCTCGATGCTTGCCCCTATCTGCCTCATGAAAAGAAGCCGCAGATTGAAGAGCTGCCCAAAATCGTTGGGGCCAATCGGCGCAAGCGCCTTTTCGCATTCCTCAATCAACCCCCACCCTTCTTCAATGCCGCCATCAGGCAAGCCGATTTTCGTTTTATTCAATGTTGCATTCTCAAACAGTAGCAAGAGGAACGACTTATTCCGAACGCCCAGACGCTTGGCTTCACGATACGTCTTCTTGAACTCGTCGTCGGCGACTTTGAACTGACCGTTCACGATATAGCCAACCGCGCGGTTGTGCCAAAGCTGGACTTTGATGAAAGGGTCTGTCTTGTCGGATATCTCGGCCAAGGCGCTTTCGAGTTCCGCTTGCGACCCAGCACGATCGCAAGCGGAGTCCGCGATAATATGGAGGGCGAAATGCCTGAAAGCCGGTTCTAAGTTTTCGTCCTCAAGCATCCTTTTTGCAACGCCGTTGTTTCCCAAGTAGATGTTGCAGAAAATCCTGTCCTTGTCGAGGCAGGCGAGCTGCCTTCTGGACAGTCGATCACGGTCAACCGAGTTCATCAGCCTGAAGGCAGCTACGTAGTCGCAATCGGGAAGAGAGGGATCAGCCTTGCCCACTATGTCATCTAGCCGCTGCGCACACCAAAAATAGTTGGCGGGAAGAGCGAGCAGACACACCGCGAGAAAGACCGATGCCACACCCGTCAACCATAAAAGGCTAAGCCTAACCGATGCAAACAATGCGACGAACGCCAGTGCCACAACAAAGATATCAGCCTGGTAAAACCGCGCCAAAGCCTGCTTACACAACCACAGCAACGCCGGCGCGACGACAATCGAAACCGCCAGGATAGAAAGGGCCGGGTCAGGCCCCGTGATGATATCAATCGCAGCAAGGATATCTTGGAACCCCATAATCCTCCGCTAGACTCGAGTCCAATACTCGTTTGCTATTGTAGCTTGCATTCTATAGTGATCTTCCTTCATGTAGTTTCAAATAGAACACATGTTTTGGAAATTGTTTTTGCAATGACTGGGATATCCGCAACCCGCCGCCAGCATAAAACGCGCATTGTGAGAATTACCTGATCAGCCAGTTTGCAAATACTACCAGCGGACTGCATATGCCAGCTCGATTGCGAGCTACGAGGGCTTCGCGGCGTGCGCATGTTCACCGGCGACAAGGCCGTCGGCATGGTCGGCTCGCTCGCCGAGATGTTCCCTGGGGCCAAGTGCCGGCGCTGTGCAGCGCACTTCATCCGCATACAGTGGTCTACTGCCCCTGCGCCCTGTACATAGCCTCGGTTGTCTCGTGGACGCCGGCCGCCGTCAGGGTGGCGCCGTGCTCATGGCACGCCGTCCAGACGGGCTCGCCCCCGAAAAGCCGTACGAAGGCGAAAAGTAAGGCGAGAAAATGGCCTTCCTGTTGCACCTGATTGGAATGGGTATGGGGCTGTGCACGCTCGTCGCCTACGCCTGCATCAAAGTAGGGGCTGAAAGCGAAGCGGTTGACGACGCGAGCTGATTAGTGATCGTCAAACTGTTCGGAACCGAACGAAAATAGAGAGGCCCTTTGCAAAAAGGACCTCTCTGCTGATGGCATTCTAGAGAACAGCCCTGGATTGCCCTAAGGCAACAGTAGTGAAATCTTTTCCTTGACCTTACTTGCCATGGCGTAAGACTTAGCAGCTTTGGATGTTCCGCCAAGGGCCAGATAAACATCCATCACCATGTCCGCAACAGTTTGAATAATTTCATCTGAAAGCTTGTCAAGGTCGAGATTCTCTATGTCACCAAATGTCAGGCTATCTTTATTGGACAACATGGAAGCAACGCCCATTATCACGTAAAATCTTATGTCGCTTATTTGGGAACCCTCTAAGTCTCTCTTAATTTGTGGAAACTTCAGGCAAACCTGTTTTCCGAGACTAGCGGCTCTGTAGTAAGCCTCAAGGTTGCCATCCTGACCAAATATTTTCTTATATTGAACTTCGTCAGACAAAAGTGTCGACGGTCTTGCCCTTGCCTGATCCGGCCTGCCGAGAAGTATCGACATCATGCATTGCGCAAGAAAGGAGAGGGTTACGATCTCTTCTCTCTTCCTCCCCTGGTTTTTGTAATAGTTCTTCCGCCTTTCGTAATACAGTCCATTTCTTTTCATGTAGAGTTCTATCTGGATATGGATTTGGTCAGTAGCGCGAAGCGATGTCTTTTTCACCTGAGTTTGGTTGTTCGTCGCCAGTATCACTCTGTTTCTGGTCTCATCGCTTCCCGGCACAAGGATTTTTACCATCACATTTCTGGAATCTTCGGCGTCTTCTGTGCGAGACTCCATAAATTTATATATTTCATACGACGTTTGAAGTCCATTAACGATGCGAGGCTCTTCCATTTTCACTTCTGCTCCTGCTATTTGGTAGGCTTCAGAAGCCAGTATCGTTACCCCGTTGTTGAGCCACCAGAAATCGTCTTCGCTAGGATGCTCCAACGTTTCCCTGATTCCTTTGTTGACTGAAACATTTCCCTCGTAATCTCTGACGTTCGCCTCAAAAAGATAGCTACGGAGCTGTCCTTGGTCGTCAGTGAGGAAGCGGTAGTAATCCGACAAAGACACCAGGCCAAAGACATCCGTTCTCTGAGGAACTGATGCATAGGACCCCGAAAAACGCATAACAAGCCCACTCTCTGCGGGAGGCGACCAGATGCGCATCAATTCGTCTGCTCCAACTAAAACACACGAAGAACTAAATCGGCTTACGCCGACGATTTCGTCAATGGCAGCGGGAAGCTGCTCTTTCTGAATCTTAACGCCGTCCGATGGTGAATCCGCATTCGCGATGTACACGAACTTCATTCGGATTTCGTTTCCGGCCATCGCCGCCGCTTGAATCGCTTCTCTTATTCTTCCAAAAGTATCGATAACGCGATCAGAATATTTATCGTCGAAATCATTTAAGTTTTTATCGAATGTCAGAAGGTCATTGCAGGTGTCCTTCCACTTCAAGAACGCGTCTTCTTTGAATGATTTTGAAACCTTAGTCTGAAGAATAACAATTTCAACCCTTGATCCACGATTGATGTAGTTTTGAATCTGGACATCCTCACTCAAGAAATAATTGTTGGCGAAGATGTAAATAGCATCGCAGCCCCCGTCTCGCGACCCTCCAATGAGCCCTTCCGCTATCTCATCGTCGTCAAGGTCGTATGGAGCCATGTATCGAGAAGAAGCCAACAGTTCAAAGTAGTCCCCTTTAGAACTATATTCAGTCTGCTTAGAGAATTCGTCCGAAATGAATCCGTCTATCAGAATCTGGCTGTTGGTTGGCATTCTTCCTCCTAAAGATGAATAAGCTAATGAAATGATACGACTTTTATGATTTTAGTGTAAGCACCAAAACAACCGCGTCTTAACAGCCTGATAAGCTTTGGGCAAAATCGTCGCAACACTTTATTCAGCATGGGCTGCGGTGACGCAGGCAAACACAGAACGCAGGAACATGTGGGCAGATCGTGAGTAACCGTCTTTCTCCGTACCGCCCGCTACAGGCGGTACGGAGAAAGACGGTTACTCGATAGGTATCTATCGGAATGCGACGCTGCTATATCACTGCATAAACTGGTCGACTTTGGGAACGGTTACGCTTTCAATAGCGGCACTTATTCAGATGACGGCAACTATAAAGTTCAGACAATCAAGAACGTGCGGGACGGCAACGTTGACTGTTCTGACGCCAATCGTATCGTGAACATTCCTGGCCGCATAAAATCGTATTGCAGACTCATGCTAGGAGATATCGTGCTTTCGCTCATGGGCAGTGTTGGTAGGGTCGGAATTGTTGCGGAACCTGACTGTTTACTTAATCATCGAGTTGCCGTGCTCGTTTCTGTCAGGAAAGACACGCTGACAGGATTTTTTTCTGGTTCTGGCAAACTGCCTTTAAGGAACATATGATTGGCATTGCACAGGGAACTGCCCAGTCTAACCTGAGCGCCTTGAAAAACTACAGTTGGAGATACCCCATAATTCCGGTGCCATTTCGGCACTTTGCGAGAACTTGATGCCTCTGTTCGATACCATTCTCGACAACAGGATTGAAATGCAAGCACCTTCCTCGCTTAGAGACGCTCTCCTGTCGATGCTAATGAGCGGGGAAAATCGCGATTGACGAGGTTGTACAATTTGAACATGGACAATAAGGGAACAACGACAAGTTACGAAGGCGTGCTGCCCTCCCATATGCCATTCGATATCTGGGAGGTATACGCCCGTCTCGTGCTTCAATTCCTTGATGAAGCAACGTATAGAAACCTGTCGCATAGGGACAAACCCGACCTTTGGGATGAACTCCATGACCTGGGAGTCGAGGTAACCCAAGCAATATCTCAAGAAACCCAGGAGGCGGACGCTTTGTATGCGAAGCTCCGCGAAACGGATGACGCAAAGCTTAAGGAACGGCTGACGGAACGAATCGAGCAGGTTGGTGCTGAGGTGTTTGATTGGGGCCTCTTCGGTCCCAGCGGCAAAGATTCTTTTGGCCTGGTTATAGAAGCTTACAAGGAAAAACTTGGTAAGCTAAACGGCGGCGGGTATAGGCCATTTGCGCACAATCACCTATTCATAAGGTCGGATGTGCTGGCCGATACGGTAATGCTCGAAGAGGCGCTTGCTGCCTTTCTTTCATTGAGTGCATATTCGGTCTCTTTCGAGCGCGTCATTGTCACGGTGCCAGGGCATAACTACGATTTCGATCTTGTATCTCAAATGTATAAAGCCATATCGTTCGGAAGTGATGATCAATTTAGGATCGCTAAACAAGCGAGGGCGCTTGTCTTAGGCGCGGAGATGAGTTAAGCCACCAAATAATCATTTACCGGGACGTAGGCCTACGCTTCAGAATTGTTTCCATCGAACCAGGAGGAAAGGAGCCCCCGATGGAAGCGCTGATCAATATGGTCCCAGCTCAGATGCAGCCGGTTCTAGACTATCTGCAGCTAAAGCAATTAAAAGCAGTGCTCGAAATCACTCTGCAAAGCCATGCCGAAAGCAGCGTGCCCAGCCGCTGTGACACTACGTCAAATTACTGGCTGGGATTCAACAGCTATCTAACGTTAAATCTCTGGTTTGGATCGGTGGCCAAATCGCTCTAAACCAGAGATTTAACAACTTCCAACCAGATTTTTTCATACTCCATAAAACTCCGCTAACCGAAAACGGTCGAAGTTACATTCAAACCATTTGGAGCAATTTGGATGTGTTCCGCTCTGTGTGCTGAAAACAATCTCGTATTCGGCAACGAGGAACGTTTCTGCCAGTTTTGGAACGCGATGTCCAGATGGATCTGCAAGCGGAATATAAAACAAGCGGCGCTACTATTAGTAGCGCCGCTTGCATCATCAAAGAAGAATCGTTATCGATCGTCTCCGGGGTTTTTCGTTCAAAATTAGAGCATGTCGATTACGGCTCATCGAAGTCCATCCACTCTACAGGCTGCATTAGACCGTAATAATCGACGGGCGTTTTGAATCGAATCCTGCCCAAATGACCGTCGCTCTTCCGCACCCAACTGCGTCCGTAGCGATCGGTGAAAGCCACCTCGCAGCCGAGGGCCTTATGCATCGAACAATCGAGATGCCCGACGCACCTCACGGTTTTGCCCGGAGCAACGGACGAGAGCAGAACTCTGCTGTTGCATCCCTCGACGTCCCTCCCGTCTTGAGGCCCGGCGCCTTGGACAAGTACGGCAGTGAGGATAACTTGGTAAACGATGTCGTTGCTATTGTTCATCACTTCTAGGCCGACCTGTGTCCCGAAATCAATCCTAATCCTGCCAATCGTGGTCGTCTCCCTCTCAGGCATCCTGACCACACGGGCACAGATGGCTGATGCCTGGCTCCGCGCGGCCGTCCGGCGGCCCCGTATCAGCGAGACAATCCACTGGACGAGAGTGAGCGCCAGAGCTAGGAGAGCAACAACCGTGCCGAAATCGATTTGACCGTTGAAACTAATTACAACGCCATCCGGAATCATTTGATCATCCCGTCCACCATCGCCGCCGCCTCAAGGAGAGGCTTCCAGTCGTCGGGCCCCACCTGGCGAACGGCTCGCTGCTTCCGTCGCACATCTCGCATTCTGACCGCAGGCATCTCGTGAAGCCCGGGGTAAATGAGCACGCGATAGAGCTCGTAAAACCCTATTTCAGACATATCATCGTCGGAGCGCACGATGACAGCTGGAAGGCGGGGAAGCCCAAGCCCAGAGCAAAGATCCTGAATTCGACCGAGAACCACGCGCAAATCTGGGACCCCCGCTTCGACCGCAAAGCCCTCGGCGAGCTCGTCGTGGACAAAGGGAAGTCTCTCAACTTTCGCCAAGCGAAGAGTCTCGCGGGCCACGTTCCCAAAGGTCAGTTTGAAGGGCGCACCGACAAAAGAGGTATCATCCTCCGCTGTACGAATCCCCTCGATGTTGTCACGCGCGAGCGTCATTCGCATCAACCCCTCCCGGCCAATCTCTCAAGATGGAGAAGCAATCTTCTCAAACCGCACAATTCAGAGCTTGCGATGGTTCTCAGCAAACCAGTTATCCAAGGTTTCCACACGATGCCTTAAGCGCTTCTCATACAGATTTGCGGGTACCCCGAGCAGATCAAGAAGAATAGCCCTGTACATCAATGAGAGCTTTTTGAGATAGAAAGCACTTTCGAGGCCATTGAGATATTCATCCTTGGGCTGATTGGCCTTAATATGCATAATCCTGACTCGACTGCACTTCAGCTTAGATAAGAACGCATCATAGGCTTTCTTTCCCATCTGCATTTCATAAGCAAAAGCTACCTTACCAAATTCCCCAATGACTGCATCGAGGCACTCTTTTAATGTAGGCTTATTCTTTGCGGCCAAATCAGGGAACAGTCCCCTTTCTTTGTTGCACATCTCAATCAAAGGCTCAGCGAGCTCGATGAGAAAAGCGCATCGAATGTCAATCGGCATCCCAGACCTCGACATAGCATACAGGTACATCTGATTTGTAATGTCGAGCTGCTCCACCAAGTAAAGCCATTTCCCAACCAAGTCGTCAGTCAAAACATCGCAATAGTCAACGAGTTTGTCGTTGGGAATATTCGACGAACGTAAGTCGGAATCGAAATAGCTTAATCGCCGAGCTAGAACCTGTCTGACCTCCGCCTCGCCGTCATCGCCATCCGGCGAGCCGTCGAACTCTGCCCTGACCAATGGAACAAAAGCCCCATCGAACAGCATCAGAAGTCTTTCAATTATAAACAACGGCGTTTGAATGTTCGTCCACGGAATCGGTTCGGCAGCAACAGTGGTTATCTCCCTGGTTCGACATTGCTTGACGACAACATCGTATGCAATGTCCCCGCATCTCATGTTGACGCAGATCTCATGCGGTCCGCCCAGAGCGAGACCGTCTTGCTCATAATACGCGGAAAGCGTTTTAAATCTGGGAATATGCTCTCCCATTGCCCCTCCTGCAAGCAATACCTTTGCACCGTTTATATCGAGCAGGAAACCCAAGAAGCAGTGGTGCGCTGAATATTAGTGCAAACCATCCTAACGAATGGTGGCCGAAGGCCATCCTGTCGGGCAGCAAATTCGGTCCGGATTGCCCGAATCGCCGCCTAAAACGCCTGCATCTTACCACCGCTACGCCGCCTTCGCGGGCAACACGACGAATTCCAGGAGCACCGACCTTTCGGCGCGAACGGCCTCCACGGGGCTGATCGGCGGCTCGGCCGCCGCCTCGCCATCCGTCTCGTTCAGGAGTCCCATAGTGGCGATGGCGCACCTGCAGGACCAGTCCCCCTCCAATCTGCAAGCCAAGTTTTTGAAAAAGACCCTATTTTGCACTTTGACACGCCGAGGTCGCCGCAGGAGAGTTGGGATAGATAAAAGGCCTGGCCTCGACTCATTCGAACCGAGGTCAGGCCAATTTTTGCCTATTTACAAAGTCCTGCTCATATTAAAGCAACTGGAGTTGAAAAAGGATAGCTTCATCCGATAGCGTACAGGTATGACCATGCCGGCTTCGACACTGTGCGTGGGAAGTCTTTACTGAAGCGCTTTTTTGACCGCCGGATAATCCCAATAGTATTTACCGTCCCTATAATACATCATGGCGACATGGTTTCCGTGGTACCTAACAGCCTCAGGACACTTCGACCTGTCGACCCGCGTGTTGTTATACAGCACCACGATATCGATATCGGCCTCCATGGCCTTATCGCACTCGTACTTGATGTAGCTGCGATAATCAACGCTATGCATGCGGGCACAGCTAGAAGTCCACGTGTTATAGCTTCCGCAATACCGACAGCTTCCCTTAGTCACGGTGTCCGTCGAATCCCCCACGATAAGCACGAAACGTTTGGAATGATCCATTCTCTCTTTCAGCGAGCTCTTTATGCTGCAGGGCAGGCTGGAATCGCGCGACTGCTGTAAATTGTGGGCATCCGTAAATGAAAGCCCCCAATAGTCGCTGTCGTTCCATTTGTGCAGCTGGTCCACAGCATCTCGGTCGCCATCCCAGTCAGCAGCGATGTAGGTCCTCGTCCTATAAACCATCTTTCTCTCCAATCCTATTTTCCCAAGCCTCAATATATCCGTTGACTTCGTATAGCCTCATTCGTGCAGCGGTCTTCTCCGTCAAGACGACCACGACGCCTTCTTTGAAATGTCGCTTCGAAGCCCTCAGGGTACAAAGCATGCAGCGAAGAAGGTCGTCCTCCGAGGGCTTCCCGCCGTCGAACCTGGTTATCCCCGACCCCAGCAGCGGAAGAACGACAGGTCTGCCGGCATACATCCTATCTAGCTCATCCCACATGTTGAGCAGGCATTCCTCATATTCGCCACGGCGAAGGCGTGCTCGGTTTAGTTTGTCCATATGCGTGAAGGCGAGCAGTGCGTACTCGTTGTAGTCCTTGATGGTGCCGAGAGGATAGCGAATCCTACCATCCCCAGCTTTGCAAGGCTCCAACAAGCTCGGCCCCAATTTTTCGACTGTACGCTTGAGGGTATTCCAATCAGCGTACCTCTTGATAAAAATGCCGTTGAGAGAATTCCTTGAAATAACCTTGTCATCGACCTGGATGTCGAAATACTCATCGAACGGGATGACCTTCACTCCGTCCGTAACAAAAAGGTCGCCAACCACGATGTCGATGTCCATACCGTTAATCGCCAAATGGACCCCGCTCCTGCTGCGACGATATGTGACGACCGCCGCAAGAATGGCTATCAGAATAAAAAGAACAACGAAAACGAAAAGTCTAAACAGACACCCCGAACCCTTCGGCAGCAGATCAATGAGAGACACGCCCACAACCGCCATAATCGTCGAAATTGCACCGATGATTGCCATCGACCATTTGGCGGACTTTTTCACAAGCGACCAAGTAGCTATATAAGCAATTTGTTTTAGCAAACCACATCTTCCATGAAAGCACTTAAATATAGAACGTATGATAGCCGTTTCTCGCGCAGCTAGTTGAGGCTTTTAGCTCTCGCAGCCAATTCATTATCATACATTTGCATTCGCATCTCTGGTCACGAACTCATACGCCCCACACACGCTGCTCTACCGCCCAGGACACCCCCACGGTCCTCGCCAATGCAAACCAAGGTCAAGAGCCATCGCCGCCTCGTTTATCAATATAGCAGCTTACAATCGTAACGAACGCTTGTGCGATTATACTAGCAATGAAATGAGCACCTCCTCCAGCAACACCAAGGAAAAGAGAGCACACATGAAACGATTAGACGAAGAGCCCACATGCGAGATCGCCAGGGAATCACTAAAACACGACCAACTCGGTCGCCGCGAAATTGTCGCCCAATTTATCCATCTACTTTACAGCGTGAAGGGGCCCTATTCTATTTTCATAGACGCCCCTTGGGGAACAGGCAAAACCTTCTTCGTCAAACAAATCATCGAAACCTTGCGCTTCGGAAACCCGCACATCGACGCAAATGCCCCATCGGACACATCGATCTTCGACAGCAATCTCATGACCAAGATGAGTGAAGATCCTTTTCTGCCAATATACTTCAATGCCTGGGAAAACGACCATTTCAACGACCCGATTGCCCCACTATTGGCAACCATAGCAACCATGGCCGACAAGAAAAAGGTCAATCAGGAGAGAAGCGTTTCCGATATCGCAGCAGGGGCAATAGACTGCGCTTTGTCTTTAACGGGGCTGAATGCAGGAAAGCTCCTCGAGGCAATTAGCGGTAACGATTTCCTTAACGCGTTCAGAAAGAGGCAGGAGCTGAGGGCGAAAACCGAGGAACTCGTGTCAGCGCTTCTGCCGGAAGTCACCAAAAGGGCCGTGCTCTTCATAGACGAGCTCGACAGGTGTCGGCCGGAATTCGCTATGCAGCTACTCGAGCAAACAAAGTCTCTTTTCCTTCAGGATAACATCGTGGTCGTTTATTCAACGGACAGAACGCAACTTGCCTACTCACTCCAAGGAGTCTATGGCCAGAATTACGACTGCCGGCGATACCTTCAACGCTTCTACGACTACCGATTCGATTTGCCCCGAATCAATCCAAATACGTACCTCGAAGCGAAACAGGCCAACATCCATAGCGGATACTTTTTCACGGAAATATGCCAACGGTTTATTGAGCAAAACAACGGAAGCCTTCGCGATTTCAACCGGTTCATCGACAAGCTCAACCAAGGTGTCATCTACATACTGACCGCCTTCGACAGGGAAGGAGACTGGTCAATCTCGTTCTCAAAGAATGCACTTTTGCCGACCTTCCTAACAATGGCGGAATATGAGCCCGAACAATGGGAGCTGGTCAAAACCGGAAAACGCTTCGACCATGTATTTGAGTTCGCAAAAGAGAACGATAAATTCATGGAGTATCTAGACCGCATCATACTGGGAGAGTGCAAATACTTCGAGAAAGGCGGTGAGCCAACTGATGACATTCGAAATAGATACATCGAAGACTTATGCGCGGAAATCTTCCTCGACAGCGATGATGACCCGAGGCTCAAACGAAGCAGAGAGATGCTTAGTATATGTGGCTCGCTCGACAAGAAGACGCTACGAACTTTGATATTTCCCAAGAACGTTATCGGGAAATAGGCGATTAGAAGTGCTTCGCACGAATTATCTGAATTCCGACGCGTATCTCCGGGGCCTCTTTGATTTGCATATGAGGTCAGCCACCATGTGCTCGATGATGCGCTTGGCGTGCTCCTTAGCGTTCCTCGTGCAGGAAGCCGAGGGAGCGGCCGCGTTCTTCCCGTATGCCTTCGCGATCGAATCCTCGGGATCGACCATCCGATAGGAAGGAAGGCAGCATGATATTGGAGTAGAATGACGATTAGATTCTAGGCGATTACACCAACAATCGGGACACCACCGCAAGGCGCCCGCGGTCATGAAAAATGGCGTCGCAACGAACGAATGGCATGCACAGCGCCTCCATGGCCTGCCCTAAACAAGAGAGGCCCCAGCCACCGCGTGGTGGCTGGGGCCTCTTATCGCCCTAAGGAAGTTCGCTAGTCGCGCTTGAAAAGGTCGCGCGTGTACACCTTGTCCGCAACGTCCGCGAGCTCGTCGCTCCAGCGGTTGGCCACGATCACGTCGCAGCCGGCCTTGAAGGCCTCCAGGTCGTGGGTCACCTCGGAGCCGAAGAACTCCGGCGCGTCCAGCGTGGGCTCGTAGACCACCACGGGCACGCCCTTGGCCTTCACGCGCTTCATGACGCCCTGGATGGAGCTCGCGCGGAAGTTGTCGGAGTTGGACTTCATCGTCAGGCGGTACACGCCCACGACCGGCTTCTCCTTGCCGGCGTAGACGCGGTCCCACACCATCTGCAGCACCTCGTCGGCGACGAAGTCCTTACGGGTGCGGTTGGCCTCCACGATGGCCTCGATCAGGTTCTGCGGCACGTCCCTGTAGTTGGCCAGCAGCTGCTTGGTGTCCTTCGGCAGGCAGTAGCCGCCGTAGCCGAAGCTGGGGTTGTTGTAGTGGCTGCCGATGCGCGGCTCCAGGCACACGCCGTCGATGACGTCGCGGGTGTTGAGGCCGCGGACCTCGCAGTAGGTGTCGAGCTCGTTGAAGTAGGCCACGCGCAGCGCCAGGTAGGTGTTGGCGAACAGCTTCACTGCCTCGGCCTCGGTGGTGCCCAGCACGAGCTCCGGGATGCCCTTGGTTCCGTCGGCGTTGACGCGCTCGAGCTCGGCGGGGTCGGCGCCCTGTGCAAGCAGGCCGGCGAACTTCTCAGCGGCCGCGACGGCCTCGGGGTCGTCCTTGGGCGCGCCCACCACGATGCGGCTGGGGTGCAGGTTGTCGTAGAGCGCCTTGCTCTCGCGCAGGAACTCCGGGCTGAAGAAGATCTTGCTGTCGCCCAGCCTCTCGCGCAGACCCGCGGTGTAACCCACGGGGATGGTCGACTTGATGACGATCCAGGCGCCCGGGTTCACCGAGCGCACGGCGGCGATGGCAGCCTCGACGGAGCTCGTATCGAAGAAGTTCTTATCCGAGTCGTAGTTGGTGGGCGTGGCGATGACGGCGTAGTCGGCGCCCGTGTAGGCCTCGGCCACGTCGACGGTGGCGTGCAGGTCGAGCTCGCGCTCCCCCGCCTTGGCCTCCGCCAGGAAGCGCTCGATCTCGTCGTCCTGGATGGGCGATACGTAGTTGTTGATCTTCTTGACCTTCTCGGGCACGATGTCCAGCGCGTGGACCTCGTTGTGCTGCGAGAGCAGGACGGCGAGGGACAGGCCGACGTAGCCGGTACCGGCGACAGCGATCTTCATGTCATTCTCCAATTGTCAAAGAGCAATAATTCGCATTAAAAATGGCCCCTGTTACAGGACCATGATTTCCTAAATGTTGTAGTAGCGCTTATACCACTTGGCGAAGGACCTCAGCCCATCCTCAAGCGGCGTAGCAGGCTTGTATCCCAGGTCACGCTGGAGCGCCGTGGTGTCGGCGTAGGTGACGGGCACGTCGCCGGGCTGCATGGGCACGAGCTGCTTGTGGGCCTCGAAGTCGTAGTCCGCAGGCAGCACGCCCTCCTCCACCAGCACGCGCTGCAGCGTGTCGACGAAGTCGAGCAGGTTCTCGGGGTGCGAGTTGCCGATGTTGTAGACGCGGTGGGCAGCTAGCGGCAGCCCGTCCTCGCCCATCTCCACCTCGGGGGCGGCGTCCATGACGCGCCTGACGCCCTCGACGATATCGTCGACGTAGGTGAAGTCGCGGCGGCAGTCGCCCATGTTGAAGATCTTGATGGTATCCCCGCGGCGCAGCTTCTCGGTGAATCCGAAGTAGGCCATGTCGGGCCTGCCCATGGGACCGTACACCGTGAAGAAGCGCAGGCCGGTCGCCGGGATGGAGTAGAGCTTGGAGTAGGCGGCGGCCATGAGCTCGTTGGACTTCTTGGTGGCGGCGTAGAGCGACACCGGCGAGTCGACGCGGTCCCCCTCGGAGAACGGCACCTTCTTGTTGCCGCCGTAGACCGAGCTTGAGCTGGCGTAAACCAGGTGCTGGACCGGGTGGTGGCGGCAGGCCTCGAGCACGTTGAAGAAGCCGACGAGGTTGCTCTCGAGGTATGCGCGCGCGTTCTCGATGGAGTATCGGACGCCCGCCTGGGCGGCGAGGTTCACCACGACGTCGAATCCATTCTCGGCGAACAGACGCTCGATGAGGGCGGCGTCGCACAGGTCGCCGCGCACGAAAGTGAAGCGGCCGTCTGCGTCGGTCTCGGCCAGCATGCGCAGGCGCGCGTCCTTGATGCCGGGATCATAGTAGCTGTTGAGGTTGTCGAGGCCGACGATCACGTCATCGGTCTCCTCGAGCAGCTTCTTGACGAGGAACGCGCCGATGAAGCCGGCCGCTCCGGTGACGAGTACTTTATTTGACATATCGCTCCTTTGGATAATCGAAATAACTAGTTGCGAATTGAAAGTACTGATTTGAGAAATGAGGAAAATGAATCTATGTAATTGTCTGACTCAAAGAGTTTTAGAGCCTTTTCTAGTGCAGCTCGTTTCATGCTGGTCAACTCATGGTCACTCAAATTGCATGCGCTTGTGATTCCGTCTAGAAGAGCTTGATTGCTTAAATCCGGAATAACAATTCCGTCAATCATATTCTCGAGAATAAGATCGGCTCCTCCGACCGCGTTGCATAACATCGGAACACCGTTTGACATGCACTCAGCGAATTTTGTTGAAAATCCGGCGCGAGAATATAAATCAGGAGTTCTAAATAGGATTCCAAAGTCAGATTCTTGCAGCATTTTGATTACGCTGTCGTGGGAAACACGACCGTGAAAATGAACCTTATTAGATCTGGCAATGTTTCCCATTAAACTGACTGCCTGGTTTAAATCAATTCCAATTACATCGAGTACTGGTTGAGTGATTGCAGGAATAGCGCCATTACTTATAAGCGAAATAAACTCTGTAAGTGAGTCTTTTCCCCCAGCGGGAGAACCTGCATAGACAAACTTGGTTATAGTTCTCCGCTTCAATCCTTCTAGAGAGCAAGGGTCACTAAGTGAGTCTCCGGCCCTATTTAAGGGTGGTAAATAAAAAACCTTTGGATATCCTTGGGAGGAGTAAAGTGAATCGAAAAGTTTTTTAAAAAAGGGCGAGATTGCGACAACTCCATCTAGCAATCTGTCCACTTCAGCCACCCGTTTAGAACGAGATTTCTCCACAAGCCAAGCAGCTAAATCACCTGTAAATTTCGGAGTAAACCAATCGGTCTCATCAACGATTACGGGAACGTTAAAATCATGGCAATGATCTAAAACCCGTTTTGCAAGCTTATGTTGTATCCCGTAATAAATAACCAAGTCGGGCTGTATTTGATCGAAACATCGAGTGAAGGCTTTAAAGCTGAAGGAAGAAGAGATTCGCTCGTAATACTTTTTGGCTATTTGATGGTGCCCGAATTTCACCTCATACGGAAAATCAAAGGGATAGTCGTAATTGCTGCTTATGGCGTTGGATGACGGCTCAATTATTCCAGCAAGAACAAAATGGACGTTGAAGCCACATTTAACCAGCAAATCGGAAATTGCGAAAGCATGTTTTGTAGGAGCATTATCCCCCGGAATTGATTGAACTAAATATAAAACCTGTTTATTCATTCTGTAGTTCATTCCTGATCGATTCATGAATGCCGTTAACAAATAACGGTTAATTCCGACGAAGGGACAATTTATCCATAAGCAAATTGAATCCTTCGATATTCATCAGCTTAGATAGCACGATGTAACACCCTAAGGATCCGAAAGGGGCAACGATTAACGAAATTAGATTCCCGTTTGAAATGTGGATTAATAATAATGCGATCACCACGGAAAACAATGTGGCAATTGACGGCTTAAGAACGTCAATAAGCTGCTCAAAAATGCCATAGCCGAGCACTTTTTTATTCGGGGTCATATTAATTAACATTGAAACAAATCCGCAAAAGGCACTTGAAAGGGAGATCGCAAATACACCAAAAGGAATCGACATAATTAAAACGATGAACGAAATAGCCTTCTTAATGACCTCAAGCTTAAAACAAAGGGTGCCTTGACCTGCTGCTTTAAGTGCCTGCCAATTCATAGATTGAAGGGGCTGAAATAGATAGAACAAGCACGCAACTTGAAGATACGGGACGCAGTCCGCCCATTTTTGACCCAAAAGAACAAGAACTAGAGGACGCGCACACGCAGCCAAAATTCCCATCATGGGGAAAACGAGGTAGGCAGAAAGCTGCATCGCTTTTCTAAGAACTGATTTGAGCGCATTTTGGCTGTCTTTCTTTTCAGCCATTAGAGGCAACATAACATTGCTAATTGGAGTGTTTAAGTTGCCTACAATTAAAGCCGGGAATTGGTTGCCGCGATTAAAGAAAGCCAAGTCTGCGGAAGAATAGAATTTGCCGATGACTAAAGAACGACCTTCTGTATAAATAGAATTAATAAGGTTGGCACTTGTAAATTGTATTCCAAGGGGCAACAGCTCTCTAGCTGAACCAACCACGAATTTTAGTCCAGGCGTCCATTTTGTTAACCAGGCCATTAGTACCGTTGTCATCAGAACTGTAAGTATCTGCTGAATGATTAGCGCATAAATACCAAAACCCATCATTGCAGCTACGATAGCTGCTAATCCTGAGATCAAAGAGCTGAGGAACGATGCAGAAAACTGCAATCTGAATAAAAAGTTCTTTGCAATATAGGCCTTTTGAATTGCATTCAGTGCCGAAAGAGGAAGACGTAATGCCAGAACCCTTAGGTAAAGACACATATTTGCATTTCCATAGAAGTCTGCAATGCTTGGAGCCGAAAAAAATATCAATACATATAAGATGCTCGATAATGCAATTGAACATGACAACATTGTCGAGTAGTCAATTTGATTGATATCAGACTTTTGTATCAGCGCTTCGCCAAGTCCATTTGTGACGAGCACGTCTGCCAAATTTGTAAATACAAGCAGCAGCGAAAGAGTACCGTAATCACTCGGGGACAGCAAACGCGCCAGAATAAGAGAAATTACAAATAGGGCACCTTGCGTGGCAAATCTCTCACCTATTGCCCAAAACATACTGGTTGCAGCCTTGTTCGAAGCCATTATTTTTCACCATCCGCATTGCGCATACGATTAGATCTTTCTGGTTCTATGTTGTTTAGGGCAAAACCAAAGGATGAAAATAGGAGCACGACCCCGACATTAATTATGTAAGAGTAGTAAGTTGATAATCCCAGAATCGCCATGAGATAAAAAAGGGCAACAAATTTGCACTGGCTATTTTTGGAAGAACCAAATAGGCATCGCAACAGGACGTACAAAAGCGGAACAACGGCTAAAACACCAAAATGAAACATCAAATAAATTATTTGATTATCGAAAAAAAGATAATTTGAATTCGTGCCGTATCTATATCCAGCGCTAATTCCGTTACCGAATATAAGCGATGCCGGTTCAACCTGGCTATAGAAAATTTCATATTGGTTAGACCGTGTATCTTCACCGATTCTGTTTAAAAACGAATCAAGAACTTCAGGATAGATAAATGACAATGCCAAAAGTGCCGTTCCAGCTGCAAAAATAACAAATACTGTTATTTTAAAAACTGAACAAGATATAACGAGCCAATTAGCTTTTCGTGATTTACTAATTGCACGCAACAAGAGAATCGAAAAGCTGATCTGTTGAATCAAATCAAATAAAGAAGCAAAGCGTCCGTTTGAAGTACTGAATGCAAAGCGGTTAACTTCCCAGTCAGTAGCAAGCGAGTATGATGACCCCAAATCTCGAAGAAAGGGAACCATGAGGCCGGAAATCACTGCTATTGCTAACAACAGGTCAGTGATTCTTCTATTTTGATTGTATTGGTTTAACTGATAATGCAATTCTGTTTTCCTTATTGGAGACGTTTGGGCGAATCTATTTAAAGAGAAGATTTGCCCATTCATTGCCAATAGTTTCTAAAGAAAGGGACTGCCTTAGCATCAGGGCATTATTAGACAAATGATTCGAATAGGACTTATCTTCGACGATCTTATTGAACGCATCGCTCTCAGCTAGATCGTCATCAATATCGACCAAAATGCCGTTCACGCCATTCCGAATAACTGCTTCTGCTCCACCACCGCCACATTTGGTGCAAATTGTTGGAACCCCCATGCACAAGGACTCAAGCATCGAATTAGATAGACCCTCGAACTTTGATGACATTACAAAAGCCGATGCAGTTCTAATGTGCAAAAGAGCGTCAGAAGAAAAACCCATAAATTTGATTGAATCATCCATGTCAAGGCTATGAACAAGATTTTCTAGCTCTGATTGAAGGCTTCCCTTGCCAAAGATTTCAAGAATATATTCAGGGTGTTTTTTATGAAACAGCGCAAATGACCTGATTGTCATCGAGTGATTTTTTTGAAGTTCAAGCCGTCCCGCTGTGACGATTGCTTTTCTTCTAAGCCCAGAATACGGTTCAGGAAGTTCACTAGATATTGGATTTAAGATGATTTTTGAATTCGCCTGAAGGTATCTCGGCATTAAACTTGCCTGACTTTTTGTCTGAAACACAATTGCATCGGACCTTCGATACAACATGTTTCTAATGAATGGAAGGATCTTATTGCCAGGAAAATCATATCTCGGATCGTTTCGCACCGAAACAATAACCCTGTTTGGGAGTCCGATGGTCGCCATCAGCGTATACATGTTTTGATGTGGCAAAAATGAAATCACCGTGGCTTTGGGCCGTTCGGAAACAAAACGCCGTATTAGCTTGACCTGGTCGAGTGGCTTAAGCGAAGCGTCTGCAAACTCAGAACACACTTCAACTCCATCTGGCACTTCATATTCAATAACGTTACTTTTAGTCAAGAAATAGGTAAATCTAATACCATGAGAAACGAAGTACGATGCAAGCGCAAGAGAGACGCGCTCGGCCCCGCCGCCCATCAGGGAAGGGTGAACAAAAACAATGTGCCCAGCTTCATGTGCTAACTTCTTTGAATTCAATTTAATCCTCTAATTACCGCTGACAGCATTGCAATAGATACCGAGTATTTCGCTCAAGAGCAGGTTGATATCAAATGAACTGAGTATCTTTTTTCGGGCCAATGTTCCCATTTCTTTTCTAAGCTCGCTTGATTCGAGAAGATGATTCAATGCAACGGCCAGGGCTTGATAGTTATCTACCGGGATCAGAACGCCATTAACACCATCATTAATTACTTGAGGAATTCCGCCAACGGGAGTGGCAACAGTTGGAATTCCTCTGGCCATGGCTTCAAGAACGCTCATGGGGAGCCCCTCGTTTTTGGAGGGGAGGCAGTACACCGCGGCACGCTCAAAGAGCTCCTCGCGTTCTGCGCCCGCGACCCAGCCGTGGAACTCGCAGCGGTCGGCAATACCGAGCTCTGCCGCAAGAGATTTATTCTTTTCGACCTCTCCGTCTCCGCCGAATACGACCTTGGTGTCGGGAAAACGCGACAGGATTTCTCTTGACGCGCGCAAGAGCACGTCAGGGCTCTTGTTCGCGTCAAGACGTCCTAAAAAAAGGACGTCTTGACGCGAACAAGGTGAGCACGGCTGATCTGGAACTTTGACACCGTTATGAACAACGTCAACCTTCTCCAGGTCGCAAACGTTTTTTGAAAAGTAGTCACGCCACTCTTCCGACAGAACCACAACTCGGTCGGCGATACTAAAGGTCTTTCTTACATCACGACGGTAGGAATCTCCACCCTCTTCGAAGGCCTTCTTAAACTCACCATCGTGGTCGTGGAGTATTACGTACTTGCCTGCTTTGTGGGCCATACGAGCCATAATTGACTTACGTTTATAGGAGCCACGGGCGCTAATGTGTAAATGAATAATGTCATAGGATGGCATGATCATCGCATAGCGAATCAACGCTCGGGAAAATGCGACGGATTTACCGAGCTTTGAGGAACCGATGCCCGTCCCCAGGTACTCAAAGGCATCGCATGCCTCAGGGAGACCTGCGTCTAGATAACCTTTCACGACTGAGACGATTCCGCCGTGAAGAGAGAGATCGGGTCCGACCATCAACACCTTTGCATGGACGCGCGTATAACCTTTAGTCATTGATTTCCTCTTACCGAAAGCTTAGACGGCGAGCTGGAAGCCCCCCCCCAGATTGAAAACTCCGGGCCAACGTCTTTTGTCACTACCGTACCGGCTGCAATCACACAATGGTCGGCAATTCTAACGCCCTTAAGAATCGTTACGCCGCTGCCAATCCATACATCATTGCCGATGACGACATCCTGGTCATTCTCTGGAAGCTTGTCCGACTCATCAAGCGTCATCATGGGTCGGTCGAGAACATCTGTACGATGGTCTCCAGTAATAATTGTGAGATGAGGGCCGCTCATGACGTAATTGCCGATATGAATCTTCGCACGGGTCGTCAGAAACGTTGCTCCTGGGCCAATATATACATCATGTCCCATGTAAATATTTTCAATCCCCTGAATTTCACTACGACGACCGATGGTTACGTTTTTACCGCATGATGCAAAGGAGCGACGTAGGGCAGGGAGCAAGAGCAATTTGTTATAAGCTCGCGAGATACCATCAAGCAATCTGTACCCAGCGCCCATGGCTAAGATTTCCTCCACACCATCTTGTCCACGACGCCGGTGTAGCTCTGGATGATCTTGACCACCTTGGTGGACACGGTCTCGTCGGCGTAGTCGGGCACGGGTGCCTCGGGAAGCGACCCCTCGGCGTCGAGCTCGACGGCGGTGCGGACCGCCTGGAGCAGGCCGCGCTCGCTGATGCCGGCCAGCGTGAAGCAGGCCTTGTCCAGGGCCTCGGGGCGCTCGGTGGAGGTGCGGATGCACACCGCCGGGAACGGGCGGCCGACGCTCGCGAAGAAGCTCGACTCCTCGGGCAGGGTGCCGGAGTCGGACACCACCGCGAAGGCGTTCATCTGCAGGCAGTTGTAGTCGTGGAAGCCCATGGGCTCGTGCATGCGCACGCGCGGGTCGAGCTTGAAGCCGGTGGCCTCCAGGCGCTTGCGCGAGCGAGGGTGGCAGGAGTACAGGATCGGCATGTCGTATTTCTCGGCCAGCGCGTTGATCGCGGTGAACAGGCTCGTGAAGTTCGCCTCGGTGTCGATGTTCTCCTCGCGGTGGGCGGACAGCAGCATGTAGCGCTTGGTCTCAAGGCCTAGCTCGGAGAGGACGTCCGACGCCTCGATCTTGCCCAGGTTGGCGCGCAGGACCTCGGCCATGGGCGAGCCGGTGACGTAGGTGCGCTCCGGGGCGCAGCCGGTGTCCTTCAGGTAGCGGCGGGCGTGCTCGGAGTAGGCCAGGTTGACGTCGGAGATCACGTCGACGATGCGGCGGTTGGTCTCCTCGGGCAGGCACTCGTCCTTGCAGCGGTTGCCGGCCTCCATGTGGAAGATGGGGATGTGCAGGCGCTTGGCCGAGATGGCGGACAGGCAGCTGTTGGTGTCGCCCAGGATCAGCAGCGCGTCGGGCTGGACCTGGACCATCAGCCTGTAGCTCGCGGCGATGATGTTGCCCACGGTCTCGCCCAGGTCGGCGCCCACGGCGTCGAGGTAGACGTCGGGGTCGGCGAGCTCCAGGTCGCGGAAGAAGATGCCGTTGAGCGTGTAGTCGTAGTTCTGCCCGGTGTGCGCCAGCAGGCAGTCGAAGTGGCGGCGGCACTTCTTGATGACCTCGGACAGGCGGATGACCTCGGGGCGCGTGCCCACGATGATCAGGAGCTTCAGGCGGCCGTCGTCCCTGAATGCGATATCGGAATAGTCCTTGCCCATGCGGCTAGACCTCCTCGTAGTAGGTGTCGGGGTCCTCGGGGTCGAAGGGCTCGTTGGCCCACATGACCGTCACGAGGTCCTCGGTGTCGGACAGGTTGGTGATGGAATGCGTGTAGCCCGGGATCATCTCCACGGCGCGCATGTCGGGGCCGGAGACAGTGTACTCGTCGACGGGGAACGGGTTCCCCTCGGCGTCCTCCCCCACCTTCCTCAACTTGATGGATGCGGTGCCGGAGACCACCAGGAACCTCTCCCACTTGCTCATGTGCCAGTGGTTGCCCTTGGTGATGCCGGGCCTGGACACGTTGACGGAGACCTGGCCGCGCTCCGGCGTGCGCAGGAACTCGGTGAACGAGCCGCGGCCGTCGACGTTGGGCTTGAGGCTATAGGCGAAGTTCCCCGGCTCGTAGTAGGACAGGAACGTGCTCCAGAGCTTCTTGGAGAATGAGCCCCCCGTCAGGTCGGGAACCGACAGCGTCTCGCGGCTGTCGCGGAAGCTGTCGAGCAGGCAGACGATCTCGCCCAGCGTCTTCACGTCGGTACCGGGGACGTAGCAGAACTCCTCGCCGTCGACGCGCTCGAGGCCCTCGTATCCGCAGCGGTGCTCCTCGCCCAGCAGGGCGGCCAGCATCTCGTCGACGAGGTCGTCGATGTAGAGGAGCTCCAGCTCCACGGAGGGATCGTTCACGGTGTAGGGGCGGCCGTTCGCGATGGCATCGCAGAAGGTGGCCACGGCGGAGTTGTAGCGCGGGCGGCACCACTTGCCGTAGAGGTTGGGGAAGCGGTAGATGAGCACGGGGGCGCCGGTTCGCTCGGAATATTCGCGGAAGAGGCCCTCCCCCGCGAGCTTGGACTCGCCGTATACGGAGCCCTCGAAGCGGCCCGACAGGCTCGCCTGCGCGGAGCTGGAGAGCATGACGGGGCACGTGTTCCCGTGGCGCTCGAGCGTCTCGAGCAGCGTGGACGCGAAACCGAAGTTGCCCTCCATGAACTCGGACTGGTCCTTTGGGCGGTTGACGCCGGCCAGGTTGAACACGAAGTCGGCGCGGGAGCAGTACTCCTCCAGCTCGGCGGGCGTGGAGTCGATGTCGTACTCCATGACCTCGAGCGGAAGCAGGCCCGCGTATCTCTCGCGGCGGTCCTTGCCGTCCCTTATGTTCTTCAGCGCGCAGCAGAGGTTCTTTCCGACGAAGCCCCTGGCGCCGGTGACGAGGACGCGCACCCTACTGCACCGCCTCGTGCTCGCGGCCCTCGAGCGCCAGCTGCACGTACTCGGCGGTCTTGATCTTGGCGATGGTGCCCTCCACGTCGAGCCTCTCGGTGTTGTGGGAGGTGTAGGACTCGTCGGCCTGGGTCTCCACCTCGCCGTCGACGACGAACTTGTCGTAGTTGAGGTCGCGCGAGTCGCAGGCGACGCGGTAGTAGCCGCCCATGTCCTCGGCTCGCAGGCGCTCCTCGCGGGTCATAAGGGTCTCGAAGAGCTTCTCGCCGTGGCGGGTGCCGATGACCTGGGTGCCCACGCGGCCGAAGACCTCCTGCACGGCCTCGGCGAGGTCGCCGATGGTGGACGCCGGCGCCTTCTGGATGAACAGGTCGCCGGGGTTGGCGTGCTCGAAGGCGAACTGCACCAGGTCGACGGCCTCGTCAAGGTTCATGAGGAATCGGGTCATGTTGGGGTCGGTGACCGTCAGCGGCTCGCCCTTGCGGATGCGGTCGATGAACAGCGGGATGACGCTGCCGCGCGAGCACATGACGTTGCCGTAGCGCGTGCAGCAGATGGTGGTGCGGCCGGCGCCGTTGCGGGCGTTGGCGTAGATGATGGACTCCATCATGGCCTTGGACTTGCCCATGGCGTTGATGGGGTATGCGGCCTTGTCGGTGGACAGGCACACGACGCGGTCCACGCCCTCCTCGATGGCTGCGTGCAGGACGTTGTCCGTTCCGATGACGTTGGTGCGCACGGCCTCCATGGGGAAGAACTCGCAGGAGGGCACCTGCTTCAGGGCGGCGGCGTGGAAGATGTAGTCCACGCCGTGCATGGCGTCGCGCACGCTCTGGGCGTTGCGGACGTCGCCGATGAAGAAGCGCACCTTGGAGGCGAGCTCGGGCGACTTCTCCTGCAGGCGGTGGCGCATGTCGTCCTGCTTCTTCTCGTCGCGCGAGAAGATGCGGATCTCGGCCAGGTCGGTGTTCATGAAGTGCTTGAGCACGGTGTTGCCGAACGAGCCGGTGCCGCCCGTGATCATCAGGGTCTTGTCTTTAAAGGTGGTCGAATTGTTCATCTATTTGCCTTCCTTACGTTTGGCTTTTGTAATCTGGTAAAAGAGAAATTTCGTATTAGTTACGAGGTATCGTCTGAAAAGCCGCTTCGGCTCTTGAATAAGTCTGTATAGCCACTCGAGACTCAGGTTTTGCATCCACATCGGCGCCTCTGGCACCACGCCAGCGAGAACGTTGAACGCTCCGCCAACGCCGATCATCAACGGCTGTGGACCCCCCTTGAGCTCGTGCATAAGAACTTCTTGACGGGGCGCGCCAAGAGCGATCCATGCGAAGTTAGCTCCTGAGTTGGTGATGCGATTAGAAAGTTCGTACTTTTCGTTGTCGGATAAAGGACGGAAAACGGACGGTTCCATTCCCGCAATTTTTAAACCGGGGAAATCCCTGTTGAGCGATTCTTTGAGGGCGTCAAGATTCTTCTGTTCATTTCCGTAGAAATAGTGACTCCACCCGTATTGACTGGAAATCTCAAAAATCTCGCGCATCAAGTCCGGACCGGTAACGCGGTCCATCGATTCAAATGACTTACGGCCTACAACTGATAAAGGCTTGCCGTCGGGAACGGACATGACTGATTCCGCCTGGCAATCCCAATAGGAGGGGTCATCATGAGCCAAAACAGACGTATGGGCATTTGAGACGCAAATGTACTCGCCATGAAGTTCATCAATATGTTCAGCTAGAAAATTGATGCAGTCTGACATGTTTGTTCCCGTGATCGGCACATCGATCACGGGAACGCGATTCAACTCAGAGTATTTCGAATAGTCCTCGAGCATTAGCACGCACCCTTACCGGTGATGACCTCAATAACCGTGAGGACCACAATCTTGAGGTCGGTGAAAATGCCCCGGTTGGCGATGTACTCCAGGTCGCGGCGGACCATGCCGTCGAACCCGGTCGAGTTGCGCTCCGTCACCTGCCACCAGCCGGTGATACCCGGCTTGACCGCCAGGCGCTGCAGGTCGTACTCCGTGTACTCCGCGACCTCGTTGGGCAGCGGCGGGCGCGGGCCGACGACGGACATCTGGCCCAGGAATACGTTGAGGAACTGCGGGAACTCGTCGATGGAGTGCTTGCGGATGAACCTGCCGATTTTCGTTACGCGCGGGTCGTCCCTCATCTTGAACATGGCGCCGGCAATCTCGTTCTGCCCCTTGAGCTCGGCGAGGCGCTCGTCGGCGTCCCTGTACATGCTGCGGAACTTCCACATGCGGAAGGTGGACAGGCTGCCGTCGCGATGGGTCTGACCCACGCGGATCTGGCTGTAGAACGGGTTGCCCTCGCTCTCCAGGCGGATGGCCGCGGCGAGCACCAGGCTGGGTATGGCAATGACGGCCAGCACGCAGCCGCTGAACACGATGTCGAACGCGCGCTTTACGGTGCGGTAGGCCAGGCGCGTGCGGTCCCAGTCCTTCACGGCCTGCATGGCCTTGTAGCGCATGGTCACGTCGCCACCGCTCATAGCTTGGGCTATAAGTGCCGCCCCAATTGGAGCATCCGATTGATGTTTAACTCTATCTGACACTAAATCTTTCAAACCTACGTCCCCGCCCCCGGGGATCCTCCCTGTCCCGTTAAACAGTCGCCTACAGTTAGGCGATCGCCTTTTTAAGGTTTCGCATTGCGCGCTGCTCGGCCGAAAGCACGGCAAGGCCGACGCGGGTTGTTACGCGTCGGCCGCACAGGTCGAGCTCCAAATAAGCAGTGCTCTTGCGTCTGTTAATGGTTTTGATATGGCCTTCGTGGCCCAGCAGCGGACCTGCCGTCACTACGACCTGGTCCCCGTCTTTTAGGGCCTCGCTCATGGGCACTACGCGGTCTCCCCTATGCGTAAAGCCGCCAATAAGCTGAACCTCTTCTTTTGCCAGCGGCACAAACTGACCGTCCTGGGAAAGCACCCGGGCAAAGTCGTCCATGCGCAGCAGATACTGTTGCACGGTGCGGGGATCTGCCGTATCGCAGATCAGATAACCGGGAAAGAGCGGCTTGGTCGTGTTGACCCATTCGCCATGTACCTTGATCTCGGTTTGAAATTGGGGGTAAAAGAGCTCCTGCATGGCACCAGCCGGCACCACGCGCTCGATGCGCTCGCGCATTACGTCTTCGCGACCGTTAATGACCTGGATCACATACCACACGAGCACCACCCCCTTGCTGTCTTACGTGTGGCTCACGGGGTTTGGGTATGGCTTCGCCAGGGCGCTTGTGCGCGAAGGCGCTCCATATTCAAACCCTGAGCCCAGTTAGACAAGCACGTGGCTCTGCCCCACCGTGAACGGTATGTATAAGTGCAGTGGCTAGAGACGCGGACGTGTATCGCAAAAAGACCGCATCCCCAGCTGGCTGCATGCGGCCCAGTCAAGCGGGAACAAAACTGGACCGCACGCAAACAGCTGTAGGACTGCTGCGATTTGTCATGAAATATCGATTCGAAAGTACAGCTTGCACACAGACAAGAACAAAGTCATTCAAAGCGATACACATGACGACGCTATTGGAGCTCGTGGTTTTTCTGGCACCGCCGTTACGGCCGGATGCTGATCGACCCTGCGCTTAGCGGCTTGCTGGAGCCGAGAGCACAGTTGAACCCATGTAACGTTAGGTATCCTAGCACAGCAGGTGGCCCATGCGTTTTGGGGTGTGTTGAGCAACATATTGTTTATTTGCCGTGGTTATGGGGGATATTGTGCCGTCTTGCACACATTTCCGCAGGTTTATGGGGGTATGTGAGTTGGCAAGCACTGCCTGAGTTGTATTGCTGGCGGCGTGAATTGCTCAAACTATTATCTTTGGCTAACAAACTTTGTACAAAACCGGGAAGGTAATTGCGCAACTTTTTGTGGGGTGGGCGCGGGTGCACGCAACACTTTGGCTTGTGGGGTTGATGGGTATGAAAAAAGGCCACCGGGTATCCGGTGACCTCTAAGATTCACAATGGTGGAGACGAGGGGGATCGAACCCCTGACCTCTTGACTGCCAGTCAAGCGCTCTCCCAGCTGAGCTACGCCCCCGTGACGAGGAGATACTATAGGGGAAGATCTTCCGGGATGCAAGGGGAAATTTTGGATCGATTTTCCGCCTTACGGGATTTCCTGGGACGGGATAAAACCCTAATGCAGCAAATACGCTATTGCGACACCCATATGGACGGTTATTTTGGCGGTTGACCTGACTATGTTGCTGATGCCCGTGTCAGCCAAGAGTCCTAGGGGGCTGTGGTCTAGCTCCCACTCTAGGCCGAGTTCGCTTATCTCTGTGTTGGGGGCTATGGCGATGATGGAGAAGGTTTTGCCCTCGGCGTTTTCGATGGTCCACGATTCGCCTGCGTGAAGGACGCGGGCGACTACCTTGTCCTCGGCGATCCAGATGGGGGCGTCCTCGTAGCCCGCGAGCAGGCCCAATACGGACAGGGCCATGTCCGGGCGGCCGCCGGTGGCGCAAGTCGCAACCACTTCGGCACCCGGCCAGCGGCGGCGAATGGAATCGAGCGCCAATGCCAGATCGGTATAGTCCTTGTAGGGGTTGTGACGCTCTACCTCAAAGGCTTCGGCGGCATCGACCAACGCGCGACCCGCGTCGCTCACCGTATCGGCATCCCCCACATAAACGTCGCAGCCCAGACCGGCGCCCAGCAGCGCATCGAGCCCGCGGTCCACGGCGACAACGTGGTCGCACTCCCCTGCTAGCCTACGCAACAGATCCGCGCTCGCCACCACGGGCGAGCCGCAGACCACTAATGCCTTGCAAGCCACAACCCTCGCCTATCCCTCAAACGCAAGCACGTGGGCCAGATCCAGGTCCTCATAGCTGTCGATAAAGATATCGCAGTTGGCGCGCACATCGTCGCGCTTCATGCGCCCGTGCGGGTCATAAATACCTACACGCTTAAAGCCGGCGACCCCAGAGCTCTTAAGGCCAAAGACGGCGTCCTCAAACACCCATGCGCGCTCAGACTTGTACCCATGGTGCTCCTCCAGACGGCGCAGCGCCAGCTCGTATACGTCGGGGAATTGTTTGGAGCGTCCCGCCTCACCCGTCGTGGTAACAAACTCCATGTACGCGTCGAGCCCGGCTCCCGCTAGCGCAGACTTAACCAGCTCGGCTGGCGTGGACGTGGCAACGCACATGGCAATACCGGCCTCCTTCGCCTGCTCCAAAAATGCAAGCAGGCCGTCGCGCGGCGGCACCTTGGAGTACCCATCAATCAGAATATTGCTCAGCTCGCGATACAGCTCCTCGCCATTCGCTCCAATGCCCCATGTGTCGTGGTAGGCCTGGCACTCGTCCTCGAGCGACAAATGCTCAAACTGGGCAAAATCGTCGACCGTGACGTCAACACCGTGGCGGTGCAATAACTCGGGCTGGGCATGGGCCCAAACGGGGGTGCTATTTACCAGCGTGCCGTCGCAATCGAAAATAAAAGCGACATTGTGGGCGGCGGTCTGGGACATAAACATACCTTTCGATGTCAAATGGTAAACAACCTGCTAAAAACGTTTTACCAAACGTCAAACTAACAATCTTGAAACCCTAATTGGTAAAACTGTCAAGAGTTTTACCATCGCAATTCTGCCAGTGGTATAAACATGGCGCTCGCCGATTAAACGCCGCCGCAAATCCACTTTTCTCCATAAAAGTAACGAACAGGTGTTATCGTATTTCGTGCCGAAAGTTCCACCGAGCACGCGAGGTGGAACGAATCATAGAACTATCGCCGTCCCTTCGATTCGTGCAGCCTTGGACCTTTCGCATCTAGTCACCAAGGCAACACGCTGCCGCGTCATGATGGGATCAAACGTGAGCGATACAAAGCTAAAGCCAGCAACTAAAAAGCCCGCTACCCGTAAAGCCGCCCCGCACGCACCGGAACTCTCCAAGGACGATGTCTACCTGTTTGGCATCGGCACGTGGGAGCGCAGCTGGGAAAAGATGGGCGCGCACCCCGACACGCAGAACCGTACGCGCGGCTGGCGCTTTTGCGTTTGGGCGCCCGATGTAAAGAGCGTGCATGTCATTGGCGAATTTAACGACTGGGATGAGGAAGCCAACCCTCTGGTGCCCGTGCATACGAGCGCTATTTGGGAAGGCTTTATTCCTGGCGCAGAACAAGGTCAGCTCTATAAGTATCTCATTGAGACCAACGAGGGCGAGAAGCTCTACAAGGCCGATCCGTACGCCTTCAAGGCCGAGTGCCCTCCGGGTACCGCTAGCGTGCTGTGGACCCTCGATGGCTACAAATGGAACGACGCCGCATGGCTCAAGCGCCGCGCCGGCCACAACCACATGTCGCAGCCGCTCAACATCTACGAGGTGCATATTGGCTCGTGGAAGCGCCACGGCGACGCGCCGCAGGGCGAGCCGGACGAGTATGGCAACTATCCCGGCCCCATGGATCCCTTCCCCGCGCAGCGCGGCGAGTTTTACACCTACGACGACCTGTCGGTGGAGCTCGTGGACTACGTGCGCGACATGGGCTATACGCATATCGAGGTCATGCCGCTCATGGAGCATCCCTTCGATGGCTCCTGGGGCTACCAGACGACCGGCTACTATGCCGCCACTTCGCGCTATGGCGACCCGCAGCAACTCATGCACTTTATCGATGCATGCCACGAGGCAGGCATCGGCGTGATCATGGACTGGGTGCCCGGCGGTTTTTGCGCCGACTCCCACGGCCTTGCCACCTTTAACGGCCACATGCTGTTTGAGCACGAGATTCACCCCAACTGGGGCACGCACAAGTTTGACTTCGCCCGCGGCGAGGTCCGCTCCTTCCTGGTCTCCAACGTGCTGTACTGGCTCGAGAACTTCCACGTTGACGGCATCCGCATGGATGGCGTGTCCAGCATGCTGTACCTCAACTTTGGCATCGACGATCCGGGCCAAAAGAAGTTCAACAAGTACGGAACCGAGGAGGACCTGGACGCCAGCGCGTTTATCCGTCAGGTCAACTGCGCCGTGGAGGCCCACTTCCCCGACGTGATGATGATGGCCGAGGAGTCCACCGCGTGGCCGCTCGTGACCTACCCGCCGCAGGACGGCGGTCTGGGCTTCCACTACAAGTGGGACATGGGCTGGATGAACGATACCCTGCACTACATGCAGACCGATTTTCCGTGGCGCCCCGGCAACCACGGGCTGCTCACGTTCTCCATCATGTACGCCTTTACCGAGAACTTTATTTGTCCGCTGAGCCACGACGAGGTCGTTCACGGCAAGTGCTCGCTGATCGGCCGCATGCCGGGCGACTGGTGGCGCCAGTTTGCCGGCCTGCGCACGCTCGCCTTCTACCAGATGACGCACCCCGGCGCCAAGCTCAACTTTATGGGCAACGAGATTGGCCAGTTTATTGAGTGGCGCTACTACGAGTCCATCCAGTGGTTCCTAACCGAGGAGTACGAGACCCACCGTCATCATCAGGCGTTTATCAAGGCGCTCAACCACCTGTACACCGCCGAGCCCGCCCTGTACGAGCGCGGCTACACCGACGACGGCTTTACCTGGATCGATGCGGACAACTCCAAGCAGTCCATCGTGAGCTTTGTGCGCCAGGGCGAGGACGTCGATGACGACCTGGTGATCTTGATCAACTTTGATCCGGCAAGCTACGAGAGCTTCCGCGTGGGCGTGCCGCGCGAGGGTGACTGGGAGGTCATCTTTGATTCCGACCGTCCAGAGTTCGGTGGTAGCGGCTATGCCGGCGAGGAACCCTACACCTGCTCGAGCGAGCCCTATCCTTGGAACGGGCAGATGGACTCCATCGAGATTAAGGTGCCCGGCCTGGCTGGCGTGGTGCTTAAGCGCCGCGGTCCCAGCAGCTATAAGCCGCCGGTGGTTGAGGCACCCAAGAAGGCTACTCGCAAGCGCGCGTCGTCGGTAAAGCCCAAGCCCGCGGCTGCTAAGAAGGCTCTGGCCAAGGCGAAGGCTGCCAAGCCCGCTGCCAAGGCTTCGGCCAAGTCCACCACGGCCAAAAAGGCAGCCACCAAAAAGGCCGCTCCCAAGGCTAAGGCAGCTGCCGCTAAGGCTCCTGCTAAGAAAGCGTAACAAAGGCGTTACCACTGTAATTACCCGCCCCGCGGGGGCGTAGGATACAAGTCATAACCGTTCCGGGAGAAACATCCCCGGGGGAAAGGAACGTATGAATAAGATCTTCGACAACAAGCAGGAGTTTACCGAGCTCTATCGCGATGCCGTCATGAGCATCAGCGGCAAGAGCGTCGAGGCCGCCAGTGACCTCGACCGCTTTAACGCCCTGGCCAAGCTCGTGGCCGAGAAGGCGCGCACCGTTGCCACCAAGAGCGACGCCCGCACCACCGCCGAGGGCAAAAAGCGCGTGTACTACTTCTCGATCGAGTTTTTGATCGGCCGCCTGCTCGACAACTACCTGCTCAACTTTGGCGTGCGCGACATGGTCGCCGAGGCGCTCGACGATATGGGCTTTGACCTGTCCGTCATCGAGAACCAGGAGCCCGATCCGGCGCTGGGCAACGGTGGCCTGGGCCGTCTGGCTGCATGCTTCCTGGATTCCATGGCAGCCGAGGGCATTGCCGGCTACGGTAACGGCATGCGCTACCGCTACGGCCTGTTTAAGCAGGAGATCGTTAACGGCAGCCAGGTCGAGACCACCGACGAGTGGCTCACCCACGGTTATCCCTGGGAGGTCCGTCGTCAGGACAAGGCCGTGACCATTAAGTTTGGTGGCCGCGTCGAGGGCTTTGAGGAGGACGGCCGTACATTCTACCGCACGGTGGACACGCAGGACATCCTGGCCGTCCCCTACGACATCCCCGTTGTGGGCTATGCCGGCGAGACCGTCAACAAGCTGCGCGTCTGGGCCGCCGAGCCGGTCGAGGAGCACTTTGACCTGGAGGCCTTCAACCGTGGCGACTACGCCCTGGCCGATGCCGAGCGCGCCGAGGCCGAGGCCATCAGCGCCATCCTCTACCCCAACGACGCCGGCGAGCACGGTCGTCTGCTGCGCCTGAAGCAGGAGTACCTGTTCGTTTCGGCCGGCATCTACAGCCTGCTCGACACCTTTGAGAAGGAGCACGGCGAGAACTGGGAGCTGCTGCCGCAGTTTGTGGCCATCCACACCAACGACACGCACCCCGCCATGTGCGGCCCCGAGCTCATGCGTATCCTCATCGACGAGAAGAAGCTCGAGTGGGATGACGCCTGGAACATCGTGACGCAGGTCGTGAGCTACACCAACCACACCATCCTGCCCGAGGCTCTGGAGAAGTGGCCCATCGGCACGTTCTCCAAGCTCCTCCCCCGCGTGTACCAGATTATCGACGAGATCAGCCGTCGTTGGCACGAGTCGTTCGACACCACGCAGGAGGGCTGGCAGGAGCGTCTGCGCCAGACCGCCATTCTGTGGGACGGCGAGATTCGCATGGCCAACCTGTCCGTGATCTGCAGCCATAGCGTCAACGGCGTGGCCAAGATCCACTCCGACATCATCAAGAATATCGTGCTCAAGGACTTCTATGCCCTCACGCCCGAGAAGTTCAACAACAAGACCAACGGTATCTCGCACCGTCGCTTCTTTGCCGAGGCCAACCCCACCTACGCCAAGCTCGTGACCGAGGCCATTGGCGATGGCTGGCTGAAGGACGCCTTTGAGCTGGAGAAGCTCAAGGAATTCCAGAACGACACCGAGTTCCTGAAGGCCGTGGGTGCCTCCAAGCGCGCCAACAAGGAGCGCCTGGCCGCCTACGTTAAGGCCGAGACCGGTCTTGTCATTGACCCCAACACCGTCTTCGATGTTCAGGTGAAGCGCTTCCACGCCTACAAGCGCCAGCTCATGAACATCATGAAGGTGATGGACATCTACAACCGTCGCATCGCAGACCCCAACTTCCACGTGACGCCGACGACCTTCATCTTTAGCGGCAAGGCTGCCTCGAGCTACACCTTTGCCAAGGAGACCATCCGCCTCATTAACTCCGTTGCCGACGTCATCAACAACGACGCCCGCGTCAACGAGGTCATGAAGGTCTGCTTCATCCCCAACTTCCGTGTGAGCAACGCCCAGCTCATCTACCCCGCCGCCGAGATCTCGGAGCAGATCTCCACGGCCGGCCAGGAGGCCTCGGGCACGTCAAACATGAAGCTCATGATGAACGGCGCCATTACGCTGGGCACCCTCGACGGCGCCAACATCGAGATCGCCGACCTGGCCGGCCGCGAGAACGAGGCCATCTTTGGCCTGACTGCTCCCGAGGTCGAGCAGCTCTGGGCGTCGAACAGCTACTTTGCGTGGGACACCCTCAACAACGATCGCGAGCGTCTGGGCCGCGTGATGGACGAGCTCAAGGACAACACCTTTGCGGGTCTTTCGGGCAACTTCGAGAGCATCTACAACGAGCTCATGAACAACAACGACCCCGACCTGGTCATGGCAGACTTCCGCAGCTATGTGGATGCATGGGAAAAGCTCACCGGCAGCTATGGCGACCAGGAGACCTGGAACCGCAAGGCCCTGCTCAACACCGCCTCCTCCGGCTGGTTCTCGAGCGACCGCACCATTCGCGAGTACCGCGACGAGATCTGGCACGCGTAAAGGCGCGCGAGCTCCCTTTGCCGCACGGCATTACTCGACGGGCGCGACCGAGCGCCGCGCCCGTCGCTAATGGGTTTAGGAACATCGATGACAGAAGGAGAAATCGATGAGTAAGAAAGAATGCATCGCGATGCTCCTCGCAGGAGGACAGGGCAGCCGATTGGGGGCACTCACCCAAAAGATCGCAAAGCCGGCGGTTAGCTTTGGTGGCAAGTTCCGCATTATCGACTTTTCGCTGTCCAACTGCTCCAACTCGGGCATCGACACGGTGGGCGTTCTGACGCAGTACCGTCCCTACCTGCTGCATGCCTACGTGGGCTCCGGCGAGGCGTGGGATCTGGACAGCCGCGACGGCGGCGTGTCGATCCTGCCGCCGTACGAGACGCAGACCGGTGGCGCCTG
Source organism: uncultured Collinsella sp. (assembly GCA_958372075.1). GTDB lineage: Bacteria > Actinomycetota > Coriobacteriia > Coriobacteriales > Coriobacteriaceae > Collinsella. Next base: position 68,509 of record CATXMO010000005.1, read on the forward strand.
GTATGCGGGCACGGCCGACGCCATTACGCAGAACCTCGACTATATCAAGGCCAACGACCCCAAGTACGTGCTGATTCTTTCGGGCGACCATCTGTATCGCATGGACTACCGCAAGATGCTCAAGACGCACATTGAGAACAACGCCGACCTCACGGTGAGCGTTATGCCCGTGCCGTGGGAGGAGGCCAGCCGCTTTGGCATCCTGACCACCGATCCCGAGGACGGCCGCATCACCAAGTTTACCGAGAAGCCCGAGAAGCCCGATTCGAACCTCGCTTCCATGGGCATCTACATCTTCTCGGCCGACGTGCTGATCGAGGCGCTCGAGGAGGACGCTCTGGACCAGCGCTCGAGCCACGACTTTGGCAAGGACATCATCCCCAAGCTGCTCGGGGAGAACAAGCGCCTGTACAGCTACGAGTTCCACGGCTTTTGGAAGGACGTCGGCACCATCGCCAGCTTCCACGAGACCTCGATGGACCTGCTGGGCAACAACCCCGAGTTCGATCTGTTCGACAAGAACTTCCCCATCATGTCCAACATCACCACGCGTCCGCCGCACTACATTGGACCGGACGGCCGCCTGGACGACTGCCTGGTCTCCAACGGCTGCAAGATCTACGGCACCGCTCGCCACTCGATCCTTTCGACCGATGTCATCATCGAGGAGCGCGCCGTGGTCGAGGACTCCGTGCTGCTGCCGGGTGCGCACGTTAAGAGCGGCGCGCACATCTGCCGCGCTATTTTGGGCGAGAACTCCACGGTCGAAGAGGGCGTGAAGCTCGGCTCTGTCGATACCACCAAGGATACGGCCGTCGTTGGAAATGACGTCGTTATCGGGAAGGGGGAATGATCCGATGATCAATCGCAAGGCCATCGGTTACATCACCGCTAACTACTCTTCGACCTACGGCAGCGTCCTGCTCAAGGACCGCCCCATCGCGTCCGTTCCGTTTTTGGGCCGCTACCGCCTGATCGACTTTCCGCTGTCCAACATGATGAATGCCGGCATCAAGACCGTCGGTGTCGTCATGCCGGGCAACTACCGCTCGCTGATCGACCACGTGGGCTCGGGCAAGGACTGGGGCCTGGACCGCAAGAAGGGCGGCCTGTTCATGGTGCCCGGCAACGCATATGGCACCACCAAGGGCGGCATGCGCTTCCTGCTGCGCGACATCATCTCCAACAAGACGCTGTTCCAGCGCTCGGAGAATCCCTATGTCGTGATGATGGGCACCAACATCATCTTTAACATGGACCTCAACACCATCATCGAGGCGCACGAGAACTCCGGTGCCCAGATGACCGTGGTGTACTGCAAGGCCACGCGCAATGTCGATGACGAGACCAAACTCGAGATTAATGAGAACGGCCGCCTGACGGGCGTGAGCGCCGGCGTCGCGTACGGCGACAACGCCTCCATGGACTGCTGCATCGTCAACCGCGAGACGCTGCTCGAGATCATCGACCACTACCAGGCCGCCGACTATCTGGACCTGCTCGAGGCACTCCAGGGCGACTTTGGCAACATCGACGTGTGCAGCTACGAGTACAAGGGCGAGGTCGTGGGCGTGTTTAGCGAAAAGTCGCTGTATCGCCGCAGCATGGACCTGCTCGACCAGACCGTGGCCGACCAGCTCTTTGACCCCGAGCGCCCGATCCTGACCAAGGCTCACGACGTGCCGCCTTCGCGCTATGCGACCGGCAGCCACGCGTGCAACTCGATCATCTCGGCCGGCTGCATCATCAAGGGCACCGTGCGCAACTCGATCCTGTCGCGCGGCGTCGTGGTCGAGGAAGGCGCTTCGGTGACCAACTCGATCATCAACCAGAGCTGCATCATCAAGAGCGGCGCCCGCGTTGAGAACGCCATCCTGGACAAGAACAACGTGGTTCCCACCAACACCGAGCTTCGCGGCACGCCCGAGAACATCCTGGTGCTGGGCAAGGCTCCGTTAACTTCCGACACCACCATCGTACGTTAACGTTGGCACCGCAACATCGCTCGTAACATGTAGAATAGCCGCCCGGTTAGCGCCAGGCGGCTATTCTCGAATTGCAACATGGGAGACAATATGGCAGATTCCAGCAAAAAGATGCAGATCGTGTTTGCCTCGGCCGAGTGCGCACCGTTTGTAAAGACCGGTGGCCTGGGCGACGTGGCGGGCTCGCTGCCTGCGGCGCTTGTGCGCGCCGGCGCCGAAGTTATCGTGATGGTGCCCAAGTACGCCACCATCAAGGACGAGTACAAGGCGCAGATGGAGCACTTCTCCGACTTTTACGTGAGCCTGGGCTGGCGCAATGAGTACTGCGGGCTCGAGAAGCTCGAGCACGACGGCGTCACCTATATGTTCATCGACAACGAGCGCTACTTTGCACGCGACTATCCGTACGGCTTCTTTGATGACGGCGAGCGTTTTGCGTTCTTCTCCAAGGCCATCACCGAGAGCCTGCAGCACCTGCCGGCCGGCTTTGAGTGCGACATCCTGCACTGCAATGACTGGCAGACGGCGCTGGCGCCCGTATTCTTGCGCGAGTTCTACCAGGGCCTGCCGCTGTACGACCGCGTCAAGACCGTGTTCTCGATCCACAACGTGGCGTTCCAGGGCCAGTTTAGCGACACCGTGATGGAGGACATCCTGGGCGTGGCGCATATTCCGGCGGCCGCCTCGCAGCTGCGTTGCGACGCCTGCAGCATCAACTACATGCTGGGCGCGCTGCGCTATGCCGATGCCATCACCACGGTGAGCCCCACCTATGCCAACGAGATCCAGACGCCCGAGTTTGGCGAGGGCCTGGACGGTGTGCTGCGCGAGCGTTCGTACGCGCTGCAGGGCATCCTCAACGGCATTGACGTGGCGGGCTTTGACCCGGCGACCGACAAGCGCATTGCCGCCAACTACACCGTCGAGGACCGTTCCGGCAAGGCCGTGTGCAAGGCCAAGCTGCAGGAAGAGCTGGGGCTCGAGGTTCGCGACGACCGTCCGCTCATGGTGATGGTCACGCGCCTGACGCGCCAGAAGGGCATGGACCTGGTCATGTATGCGCTCGACCGCATCCTGGCCGGCGGCGTGCAGGTGGCGGTGCTGGGCACCGGCGACCGCGACTACGAGGACGGCCTGCGCTACTTCCAGGACAAGTACCCCGGCACCATGGCCGCGCGCATCGAGTTTGATCCGGCGCTGTCGCAGCGTATGTATGCCGCCGCCGATATGTTCCTGATGCCTTCGAAGTTTGAGCCCTGCGGCCTGTCGCAGATCATCGCCATGCGCTACGGCACCCTTCCGATTGTTCGCGAGACCGGCGGTCTGAAGGACACGGTGATCCCGTATAACGAGTTTACCGGCGAGGGCACGGGCTTCTCGTTTAGTAACTTTAACGGCGACGAGATGGGCGACGCCGTGTTCCGTGCGGCACGCCTGTTCTGGGACAACCGCGAGGCATGGAACCAGCTGGTCACGCAGGCCATGAGCCAGGACTTTAGCTGGACGCGCTCGGCCGATAAGTATCTGGACCTGTATTTCTTTATGCACCCGGAGATTGAGAGGCCGGCAGCTGTTGTCGACGAGCCTGAGGCTGTTGCTGAGCCGGTGGCCGCTGAGGAGCCCAAGGCCGAGGCGAAGCCCGCTGCTGATGCCGAGGTTAAGCCCGCTGCGAAGCCTGCCGCTAAGAAGACGACGGCCCGCAAGACGACGGCTAAGAAGGCCACGGCGAGCAAGTCTACAACTGCGAGCAAGACCTCTGCAGCCAAGACCACTGCCACTAAGGCCACCGCTGCAAAGACGACTTCGGCCAAGGCAACGACCACGCGCAAGCGCACCACCGCAGCTGTCAAGAAGGCCACCGAGGCCGAGGTCGTTCCCGAGGTAAAGGCCGAGACCGCTGCAGCCGAGGTTAAGCCCGCGGCAAAGGCTCCGGCCAAGACCGCTGCCAAGAAGACGACCGCCAAGAAGACCACGGCTACGAAGTCGACGACCAAGAAGGCCGCCACGACCAAGGCAGCCGCGAAGACGACCCCGAAGGCAGCCGCAAAGCCGGCCGCCAAAGTCGAGGAGACGCCCGCTGAGTCTAAGGCTGAGGAAGCTGTCGAGGCTAAGCCGGCCGCCAAGACCACCACGCGCAAGCGCGCTACGACGACGGTCAAAAAGGCCACGGCCAAGACCGCTGCTCCCAAGGCAGAGGCTAAGGCCAGGGAAAAGCCCGCAGTAAAGGCCGAGCCGGCTCCGAAGGCCGCCGAGGTCAAGACCGATCCGAAGGCTACGGCAAAGGCCGAGCTCGCCAAGGAGGCCCCGGTCTCCCCCGCCGCTCCCACTGAGGAAAAGGCTCCTACCAAGAAGACCTCCGTCCGCAAGGCAACGGCCGCCCGCAAGCGCCGCTAGCCCACAGACGATCTAAAACCTAATCAAAACCCTAAACAAGGGGCGCTCCAACCGGGCGCCCCTTCTCTGTAGATAGTTGGTAAAACGATTTTCTAGGACAACCGTTCGCCGATAATGAGCGGCTGTAGTTTATACAACTAAAGTGCAACGATATACTTAAGTACTGTGCGTTAGCCCATGGCCCGCTGGCCATGACTGTATAGAACTGGACCATACTATGAGATTGATTCACAACAGCCGCCTGCCGCAGTTTCGCACTCCGTTTGGCGCTGTGACCACTGGAACTTCCGTTGCACTCTCGGTGATTTTGGAGGATGCCGATCCCAACCAGGCAACGCTTACGCTGCGCACCTGGGTCGATGAAATCGGTGAGTCTCTGTATCCCATGACGCACGAGGGCGACGGCATATTTACCGTAGAGCTTGAGTGCACCGAGCCCTGTCTTATCTGGTACAGCTTTATATGCAATATCGAGGGCCAGCCCGAGGTTCGCCTGGGCGCGCCGCAAGGTCGCACCGGCGGCGAGGGCGTAACCTACGACTACGCCGAGGTGCCGTCCTTCCAGATTACCGTCTATAAGCACCGCGAGAACCGCCCCGCCTGGTACGAGCGCGGCATGGTGTACCAGATCTTCCCCGACCGCTACGCCCGTGACGAGCATTGGCGCGAGCGCACAATGGCTCAACTCGAAAAACCGCGCAAGGGCATTCAGCGACGGATGGTCGAGGACTGGAACGAGCCGCCCGTGTACGAGCGCGCCGAGGACGGCTCCATCAAGACCTGGGACTTCTACGGCGGCTCGCTCAAGGGCATCCAGGAAGACCTGCCCCGCATCGCCGAGCTGGGCTTTACGGCCATCTACCTCAACCCCATCTTTGAGGCCGCGAGCAACCACCGCTACGACACGGCCGACTACACCAAGATCGACCCGATCCTGGGCACCGAGCGGGACTTTACTGAGCTGTGCCAGGCAGCCGAGAAGCTGGGCATCTCCATCATCCTGGACGGCGTCTTCAACCACACGGGCGACGACTCGATCTATTTCAACCGCTACGGCAACTACCCGGGCGTGGGTGCCTGGCAGAGCGAGGATTCGCCGTGGCGCGACGCGTTTACCTTCCACGAGGACGGCTCGTACGACTGCTGGTGGGGCGTGGGCAACATGCCGGCCATCAACGAGAAGTCCGAGCTGGTGCGCGAGCGGCTCCTGGGCAAGGACGGCGTGATCCGCAAATGGCTGCGCGCCGGTGCCCATGGTTGGCGCCTGGACGTCGCTGACGAGCTTTCCGACGACTTCCTGGCCGAGATCAAGAAGGCCGTACTTGCCGAAAAGCCCGATGCACTGTTGCTCGGCGAAGTCTGGGAAGACGCCTCCAACAAGATTAGCTACGGCCATCTGCGCCGCTACCTGCAGGGCTCCGAGCTGGACTCTGCTATGGATTATCCCTTCCGCGACATGGTCATCGGCTTTCTGATGGGATACAAGAACGCCTACCAGGCAGCCGAGGATATCGAGACCCTGCGCGAGAACTACCCGAGCGAGGCTCTGTCCTGCGCGCTCAACCTGCTGTCGAGCCACGACCGCCCGCGCATCATCTCGGTGCTCGGCGGTGGCCCCGACGAGTCGCAGCTACCCGAGTGCGAGCGCAGCAAGTGGCGCCTGGACGAGAACTCGATGGGCCTGGCCAAGAGCCGTTTTTGGCTTGCAACGCTCATGCAGATGACCTTCCCCGGCGTGCCTTCGATCTACTACGGCGACGAATACGGCCTGGAGGGCCTTACCGATCCGGGCAACCGCCGCACCCTGCCGACCAAGGACCAACTGCACGACTTCGACACGCTGGCTATTGTCAAGAACGCCTCGGCCGTACGCCGCGCCCTGCCGTTTATGATCGACGGCGAGATCAAGGCCTTCGCGCTCAACGACGAGGTGCTGGCATACAACCGCACGGGCAAGAATGGCGAGTCCGCGACGGTTATCATCAACCGCAGCCTGCGCAATTCGCACCGCGTGACGATTCCGGCGCTCGGCGAATGCGCGAGTGACGTGATCAGCGGTCACGAGTGCGAGATCCACAACGGTACGGTCACGCTCGATCTGTATCCGCTGGGCTCGTCGATCATCTATCACCATGCCGAGCAGCGCCTGCAGGAGCCGCTCGATCACGGCGCGGGCGTCGTGTGCCATATCACTTCGGTGCCCACCGACGACGGCAAGCCCGGCACGATCGGCGCACCCACGCGTCGCTTTATCGACCATCTGGCCGCCATGGGCATGCGCTACTGGCAGGTCCTGCCCGTCAACCCGACGGACTTCTTCCGCTCCCCTTACGCCGGGCCTTCGGCCTTTGCGGGCAATATTGACCTGCTGCCCGAAAGCCAAGAGGAGCTGGCGGCCGACTTTGAGACTTGGAAGGCCCGTGGCGGCGAGGATGCAGACCCGCTCTACACGGCGTTTAAGCATCGCAACGCCGATTGGCTCGAGAAGTACTGCGTCTACATGGCCGTCAAGAAGTACTTTGAAGGTGAATCGCGTCACGATTGGCCGGCCGATGTCGCGTGCTACAACGAGCATCTGATTGACGACAAGCGTTTCCACGACGAGGCAGAGCTGCAGGCGTACATGCAGTACCGCTTTGACCTTGCCTGGTGCGAGCTCATGAACTATGCGCACAAGAAGGGCATCGAGGTCATCGGCGACATTCCCATGTACGTTTCGGACGATTCGGCCGACGCGTGGAGCGAGCCCGAAAACTTCTGGCTTTCCGATACCGGCAAGGCAATCGAGATCTCCGGTGCGCCGCCCGACAACTTTGCGCCCGAGGGCCAGGTGTGGGGCAACCCGACGTTCCGCTGGGATCATATGAAGAAGAACGGCTACCGCTGGTGGATGGACCGTCTGCGTCGCGCGTTCTCGCTCTACGACCGCGTGCGCCTGGACCACTTCCTAGGATTCCACAGCTACTTTAGCATTCCCGCCGGCAAGGCCTGCGCCGACGGCCGCTGGCTGGCGGGTCCGGGCAAGGATCTGTTCCAGACTGCCTATGACGAACTGGGGCCGCTCAACTTTATCGCCGAGGACCTGGGCTACCTGACGCCCGGTGTTCGCGCCATGGCTTCGACCTGCGGTTTCCCCGGCATGGACGTGCTGGAGTTTAGCGATTACGACGTTCGCTGCGGCGTGCACCCCACGCCGGGCAAGATTCTGTACACCTCGACGCACGACACGTCGACGCTCGCCGGTTGGTGCACGCGTTCCTTTGCAGGCGGCGATGAGCCGAGCGGTGTTGAGGTGGCGGCCAAGCTGATGGGCGATGCGCTGGCAAGCGACGCTCCCCTGGTGATGATGCCGCTGCAGGATGTACTGGGGCTAGGCGACGATGCACGCATGAACGTACCGGGCGTGGCCACGGGCAACTGGACCTGGCAGGCCGATGAGGACGACATTGCGGCCGCCGAGGGCAAAACTGCACAGCTCCTGCGCAACACCCATAGATTCTGGGGCGAAGCGTGATAAAACCCCCGATATAGGGTACAGTTACTGCTGTTTGAATTTATGCGGGCAGAGCGATCTGCCCGCTTTGTGCTGAAAAGGAAGTATTATGGCGCGCTACGATTACAAGTGCTCGAGCTGCGGCAACGTGTTTGAGGTTGAGCATCCCATGTCCGAGACCCCCGAGGTCGTGTGCCCGAGCTGCGGTGCCCCGGCGGCCAAGACGTTCTCGGCAAGCGGCATCAAGTTTGAGGGCAGCGGCTTCTACAACACCGACCAGCGAAGCGGAGGCTCCAGCACCAGCGCCACCAGCGGCTGCTGCGCCAACTGCCCGCATAACCACTAGCGTCAAGCGGTCCCGCTACCCAAGTTTCCTGATGAGTTGCGGTGAAATGAGGATTGTTAGCCTGGAAAAGCCGTTATTCAATCCCTATTTCACCGCAACTTTTCTATAGACTGGATTTCGGGCTGATGCTAAGTTTGTAACATTTCAAAACTCTACCGGATTACGGGGCTGAATTGACAACCTCCATCCATTCCAGTAATTTGCAAATTTCAACAAACCATCTACCTGCGGTTTTATTTAGGTCATTTTTGCTGTGGTCGGGCATCACCAATCTAGCCCCGTAATCCGCCCCACTTTTGATAACAGCAAGTATGAAACGGGGCTATTTTTACCACTCTTTACCTCTATTGCGATCTCCGCTCGCATGATCTCCTGAGTTGCGGTGAAATAAGGACTGTTTGGCGGGTAGATGCCGCTATTCAATCCCTATTTCACCGCAACTTAGTAATTACTTATGGACCAGGCGGGCGCAGAAGTGGCCGTCGTAGGAGTCGGCGTTTACCGGCACGCTTTGGAAAAGTCCTCGGTCGATTTGACGGACAGCCACCAATTTCTTGGACTGCGCGAAATCGGGCAGTTGCAGAATCTGTGCCTCGGAAAGCGGCGCCACGGTAAAGCCGGCGCCCTCGGGAGAGGCCAGGAAGGCATCCACGACCTGCGTGTTCTCTTCATCAAAAACCGAGCAGGTGGCATAGATAAGCTCACCGCCGGCAGCCACGCGCGCGGCTGCTTCCTTGAGCATCGTCAGCTGCAGCTTGGGCAACTCAGTCGTAACGTCGTTCTCGGTCAGGCGCCACGGGATCTCGGGATGACGGCGCATGGTGCCGGTGCCAGAGCACGGCGCATCGATAAACACCGTGTCGAACAGGGCGGGCTCGCCAAGCATCGCGTCAAACGACGTAAGCACCTCATTGAGCTCGCAGGCATCGCCCGACACCGTACGAACACCTGAGATACCCGCCTTGTGCAGGCGCGCGAGATTCTGATCGCACTTACGATCGTGCAGATCGAGCGCAGTATGCTGACGCTCGTACCCGGCACGCTTGGCCTGGCACATCATCACGTAGGTCTTGGTGCCGCGACCGGCGCCAATCTCCAGGCAACGACCGGGACGTGTCGCAGCAGTTGCGATAAGCTGAGCGTTGAGGTCAGAGGCAACCGCGGCAGCACGCTCAAACACGCCCGATGCAACCGTGACCTGCGCATCGACCGGAGCATGGCAGCCCGGGAAGACAGGCGCAACGAGCTGCGAGATATACGGGTCGTCCTTGGTCGCAAACGCATTCTCGTGCAGCGCAAGCGGCGCAGGCGCCAGATTGCCGGCAAAGTTGAGCACGCCCTCGGGCGTATCGAACGAGGCAATAATTCGAGCGCACAGCCAGCGCGGCAGACCCATCAGGCGCGACAGACGAACCAAGCGTCGCTCAGACTCACCCACATCGGACGCAGTAGCAAAGTCCTCAACGTTGCCCGCAACCTTGTGCAGCACGGCGTTCGCCAGACCGGCGGCAGACTTAGCACCGCTGCGCACCAGTTCAACACCCTGGCTCACGGCAACACGGCCAGGCGTATGCAGATAAAGCATCTCGAAGGCCGAGATGCGAAGCGCCATGTGAACGCGCGGCGCGACCTTTTTGGGCTTATCCAAAAACTGATCGAGCAACTCATCCAAAATACCCTGCGTGGCGGCAACACCGAGCGCCAAACGGGCGGCAAAAGCAGAATCGCGCTGGTCAATGGCCTTGGCGGAAGCACGTGAAGACAACACGTCACGTGCGTACATACCGCGACGATCGGCCTCCATCAACACATCGAGCGCAAGTTTACGCGCGGGAGACAACTTGCTCATGACAGTACACCCCACCTAAGTTCGACACCCTGCAGGCCGGCAGCCCAGGCAGAAGCAGCCATGGCACGCTTGCCATCGGGCTTAACCTCAAGCAGCTCAACCGCGCCATCGGAAAGGCCCAAGTAAACACGCTTGCTCTTGACGGCAACAGCGCCCTCGCCAAGCGACACATCGCCCGGCGCAGCATCGAGCACGCGAACCGTCTTGCCGACAATCACGCAACGAGCAGGAGCGGTATCAGACGAAGCGAGCACATGACGCACGCAATCGAGCGCTGTCATCTGCGGATCCAGACGCATCTCCTGCTTGGAAATCTTGGCAGCATGCGTGACGAGCGACTCATCCTGCTCAATCCAAACAGCCGAGCCATCGGCAAGCGACGGCAGTGTATCGGCAAGCAACTTACCGCCAAGCTCACCAAGCTCCATGGTCAGTGCCTCGGCATGCTTACCGGCAACCGACGTAGAGGCCTGCGCACAATAAGCACCCGTATCCACGCCATGCCCAATGCGCATAAGGGAAACGCCAGCAACCTCATCACCAGCAAGAATGGCACGCTGAATGGGAGCAGCCCCACGCCAACGAGGCAGCAGCGAAGCATGAACATTCACAATACCAAGCGGCACCATATGCAGCACCTCATCAGGCAAAATGCAACCATAGGCAGCCACGCAGAAAATATCAGCCTGCGCAGCCTGGAGCGCCTCAACAACCTCAGGCGTCATACGATTGGCCTCAACAACCGGCAACCCCAGCTCAAGCGCCTTGGCCTTAACAGGAGACGGCTCAAGCTTCTTACCACGCCCACGAACAGCATCGGGACGAGTAATTACGAGCGCAATCTCATTCCCAGACTCAACAAGCGAAGTCAGCGAAGGCACAGCAAAATCAGGCGTACCCATAAACACAATACGCATAAAAGTAAGTCTCCTCTCAACAACGAGCCGAGACGGCTACAAAAGAAGCGTTCCAGGTCGCAAGCGCACCCAGCCGCCAGAACAGTCCAACTAAAACAAATATACCCAAAACCAAAGAAAGAGCCGCAATAAAAGCAGCTCTCTCTCAACAAAGCAATTATCAGCGAAGACGCCCCTCCCTGGCCCGACGGCACCCGGGCGAGACAAGCAGCGTCAACGTAGTCCCCGGGGCGCCCGCCTATATCGTCCCGCGCGCAGTTTCGCAGCGCAGCGAGAATGTTTGAGCACGGGATGATATAGGCGGGCGCCCCGGGGACGGACAAACCTACTCCGTCTCGCCCGGTCGAGCGCCGCGGGCCAGGGCGTCCTGGTACTCCTTGACGGCCTTAATCCTCTGCATGGGCTTGAGTCGCTCAAACATGGTGTTGCCATGCAGGTGATCGATCTCGTGCTGCAGGCACACGCAGAACAGGTCGCCCGAGGCCTCGTAGCGAATCAGGTTGGCATCCAAGTCGTACGCCTCGACGACGACATAATCGGGACGCTCGATCTCGCAGCTAATGCCGGGAATGGACAGGCAGCCCTCGCTATACGGCACCAGATGGTCGCTCTGCTCAACAATGACAGGGTTGATAAGCACGTACGGGTCATAGTCGTTCTTATCGGTATAGTCGCAGTCGATGGTGACGAGCTGAATGAGCTCACCGATCTGCGGGGCGGCCAGGCCGCATCCACCGTTCTCGAACATCATCTTCTTCATCTTCTCGGCAAGCGCCTCGATCGCCGGGGTGATCTCCTCGATGACGGCGCACTCCTGGCGCAGACGAGGGTCGGGCGACAGTACGATTCCGTTGGCTTCCATGGCCATCCTTTCGGGTTGTTACATCAAATCATAGGCGTCGACGTCAACGCTCACGCTCACGCCGCGCACGGAGCCCACCTCTATGAGGCAGGCGTCGATATCATCAGAGACATGGTACCCCACGGGCGACTTCACAAGCAGATGGAAGCGGTAACGGTCCTTGGCTCTCTCGATTACACACGAAGCCGGGCCCAGCACCTGCGGCACGGCACTCCCCGCCCGCAAAAAGTCGGGCGCGACGGCATGCCAACGACGCTTGAGGAGCTTCGCGATGCGCCCAATGTAGTCCTGCGCGTTATCTCGATTAGCCGACCACACCAAAATGTTGACCAGACGCACGAACGGCGGATAAAGTGCGTCGCGGCGCTGGTCCAGATCGTAGTCGGTAAAGATCGAGCGGTCGTGCTCGGCGACGGCGCGAATGACCGGGTCCTCGGGCAGGTAGGTCTGGATGATAACCTCACCGGGGCGATCTCCGCGTCCGGCACGGCCCGCGACCTGCTCCAGCAAATCGTAGGCGCGCTCCCCCGCTCTAAAATCGGGCAGCTTTAATGCAAAGTCGGCATTGACCACGCCTACGAGAGTGACCTCGGGAAAATCGAGACCTTTTGCGATCATTTGGGTGCCCAGCAACACGGCACAATCCGCCGCATCGAACTGCTCGAGCAGCTTTTTGTGCGCATCCTTGCCGCGCGTGGAATCGGCGTCCATGCGAATGATGGCAACGTCCTCGGGCAGCATCTGGTGCAGCGCGTCCTCGATCTGTTGCGTGCCCAGGCCCATTTTTGCCAGGTAGCGGCTGCCGCACTTGGGGCAGCGACTCGTGGGCGCGGGATACGGCTGCACGCGCCATGACGAACCACAGGTGTGGCACTGCAGCGTATGGGTGCGCTCATGGTACGTAAGCGCCGTGGAGCAGTGGTTACAGGTGGGAACGCAACCGCACTCGCGGCACATCAAAAACGGCGCAAAGCCGCGGCGGTTATGCAGCAGCACAGCCTTCTCACGCCGCTCTACAACGCGCTCCAGGCCTTCCATCAGCGGTTTTGAGAACATGGAGCGGCTGCCGTGTGCGAACTCGCGGCGCAGGTCGGCAATGCGGACTGTGGGCAACACGGCGTGTCCCGGGCGCTCGGGCATCTCGACACGCGTCCAGGTGGCTCCGTTGTACGTACCGCGGCGGCAGCGGTCGAGGGCCTCGGCAGAAGGGGTGGCCGAACCCAACACGAGCGGGCAGCGATACCGACGCGCCATCTCGGCCGCCACCTCGCGCGCATGGTAGCGCGGACTGGAGCCCTGCTTATAGCTGGTCTCGTGCTCCTCGTCGATGATGATAAGACCCAAGTCGCTGAGCGGGCAAAAGAGTGCCGAGCGGGCGCCCACGACCACACGCGCGGCACCGCTGGCGACCATATCCCACTGGTCCAGACGCTCGCCAGCAGAAAGACGCGAATGAAACACAGCGACCGTCTCGCCAAAGCGCGAGCGGAAGCGGCCGACAGTCTGGGCCGTCAGCGAGATCTCGGGTACGAGCACGCAGGCCGAACGGCCGGCCGCCAGCACGCGCTCAATCGCCGAGAGGTAGACCTCGGTTTTGCCGGAACCGGTGACGCCATCGACAAGGACCACGTCGCCGTGGGCGTCAAGGCGGGCGCGCTCAATCTGCGCGAGGGCCTGCTGCTGGCCGTTGGTGAGTGCCACCGGGGCCTTCCCGCTCGCCGAGGACAGCGTGGTCTGCTCGCTGCAGCCACGCCACGCACGGCGTTCCTCCACCACCACGACACCACGTTTTTCGAGCGCCTTGATGGTCGCCGACATGCTGTTGTAGAGCAGGTTGAGATCGCGCGTCGTGACCGGGCCGCATTGGAGCGCCTCGATGAGCTGACGCTGACGGACCGCGGTCTTGGGCGGCGTGTAGTCGAAACCCTCGGGCGTGAGCATGACCCAGCGGTTTTGAATGGGTTTAACGGCGGGGCGCTCAACGGTCCACACGCCGTCATCGCTCTTGACCACGCGCGGGCTACCGCCCGGAGGCAAGAACAGGCGCAGGCACTCGGAAAGCGTCGCGACGTACTCGCGGCTCATCCAACGTGCGATACGGGCGGCCTCGGCGGTAAAGAGCGGCTTGCTGAGGATAGCCTCGATAGGCTTGACGCGCGCGGGGTCGAGAGCGTCGTTACCTTGCAGGTCGCCCAGCTCGGGCGCGATGTCGACGATGTAGCCCGCGGCCGCACGGTTGCCAAAATGAACTAGGACGGTGGAGCCGATCTGGGCATCGTTGGCAAGGGGCTCAGGGATGCCGTAAACAAACGGTTCGGACAGCGCACGGGTGGGAATGTCGAGGACCACGCTCGCGTAGGCGGCGATGGGGTCAAGTGTATGCTCGGGCTTGGCCGGTGCAGCGGCGGGCACGGGCGCCGCTGGAACCTCCTCCGGTTCCGGCGAACCAAACAGCGACAGTTGTTGAGCCATACACCACCTCTAATGAACGGACCTGAAAGGGGTGGGACAAAATAATCAGTAGAGTTTGTCCCATGGCCGATACGAGTGTCGAGCTCGTTGCGTCACTCGAACATGGGACAAACACTACTGATTATTTTGTCCCAGCAACCCACTCATCGGTACAGAAACAAGAGCCCCGCTCGGGTGAACGGGGCTCGGATACATGCGTTTACGCGGCTGCTACAGCGCCATCGTGCGGGCGCGGTCGATACGCGCCAGGCAGTCGTCGCGGCCGACGAGCGCCATGGTCTCGCCCAGCGGGGGGCTCACCATGTTGCCGCAGACGGCGACGCGCACGGCCTGGAACACCACGCGCTTCTTAAGGTCCATCTGCTCGGGCAGCGGCTCAAGCGCGGCGTCGATGTTGGCAGCCGTCCACTCGTTCACGCCCTCGAGAGCGGCCTTGGCGGCATCCAGAATGGCACCCATGCCCTCCTTGGCCAGGCCCTTGTTGACGGACTTCTCGTCATACTCGAGCGTCTCGGCCGTAGCGAAGATGGGAGCGGCGACGGTCACGGCGTCGGCCGGCATCTTGGTGCGCGGCTTGACGATGGCGGCAAGCGCGTCGATCCAATCCTCGCCGTACTCGACATTACCCTCGATGAGACCCGCCTCGTGCAGCTCGGGAACCATGATCTCGTCGGCAAACTGAGCATCGGACATACCATTGATGTACTCGGCATTGACCCAGTCGAGCTTCTTGGGGTCGAAGGTAGCCGGGTTCTTGGAGATGCGGTCGAGCGAGAACTTGCTGGCAAGGACTTCGCGCGGGATGATCGTAGTCTCGCCGTCGAGCGACCAGCCGAGCAGCGCCAGATAGTTGACGAAGGCGTCGGACAGGTAACCGGCATCGCGGTACTCCTCCACCGAGGTGGCGCCGTGGCGCTTGGAGAGCTTCTTGCCGTCGGCGCCCAGGATCATGGAGATGTGAGCGAACGTGGGCACGGGAGCGCCGAGGGCCTCGTAGACCATGACCTGACGCGGGGTGTTGGACAGGTGGTCGTCGCCGCGGATGACATGGGTGATCTTCATCATGGCGTCGTCGACGACGGTCGCGAAGTTATACGTGGGCGTGCCATCGGAGCGGAAGATGACAAAGTCGTCGAGCTCCTTGGCGTCGAAGGTCACCTCGCCGTGGACGGCGTCGTGGATGACGACGTCGCCGCGGTCCTCGGGCACCTTAATACGCAGGACGTAGGACTCGCCGGCCTCGATGCGACGGCGGGCCTCCTCGGGATCAAGATCGCGGCAACGGCGCTGATAGCCCTGGAAGGGGTCCTTGCGCTCCTGCGCGGCCTTGCGGTCGGCGTCGAGCTGCTCCTTGGTGCAGAAGCAGGGATAGGCCTTGCCCTCGTCCCAAAGCTTCTGGGCGGCCTGCTTGTACAGGTCCAAGCGCTCAGTCTGGGCGTAGGGGCCAAAATCGCCGCCCACCTCGGGACCCTCGTCCCAGTCCAGGCCCAGCCAACGCATGGCGCGCAGGATGATCTGCGTGTTCTCGTCGGTGGAGCGGGTGGGGTCGGTGTCGTCGATGCGCAGGATGAACGTGCCGCCGTTAGCACGGGCGAAAGCCCAGTTATAGATAGCGGTGCGGGCGCCGCCGATGTGCAGCTTGCCCGTCGGTGAGGGTGCAAAGCGGACGCGAACGTCTGATGCCATGGAAATCTCCTCGATTGCAGGATGGATGTCTTACCGCACCAGTATAAAGCATCAAAGCAACCTCCGCACAAAGGGCACCGACCTACTCATTGGGGACTACTCATTG
>CATXMO010000006.1:0-81839 GCA_958372075.1 uncultured Collinsella sp.
GTGACCGCCCGGCACCGTGACACCCGTTCCCGGCGCCACCAGACGCGGACCCTGATACTTGCCGGCGTCGATAGCGTTGCGCACGGCAATATCGGCAAACAGCGGGTCACCCGCACCGCGCACCGTGGTCACGCCGCTTGCCAACTGCTGCTGGGCGCTGCCCTTAAGAATATGGCGCACGATGGCGCGCCCCACGGGATTATCGAGCTTCTTCATCAGCGCGCCCGCATCGCCGGCCGAGACAGGCTTGCCCGAGCCGCACAGGTGCACATGCATATTGATGAGGCCGGGCATGAGGTACGCGCCGGCCAGGTCGATGACCTCGGCACCTGCAGGCGCCTGCGCCACAGCACTCGGCCCCACCCACGTGATGACACCGCGCTCAACGGCCACGGCCATATCGGGTTGCGGCTCCATATGCTCCGAGCCATCCAGGACGGTCGCATTGATAAACAACGTGGAACGATCGGCAGACGCCATATCGAGCTCCTCCCTCACGAGCAACTTGAACATTTGTCCATTATCACCCAGTGCGGCAGGGTTGCTGCGGACATATCGGTTAACGGAGAAAGGATGAGACACGGAGAACGGAATGCATTGCAGTCCCATCCCAGCGACATCCGGGAAATGTCTAGATCTGTAACAGGTAGACCGGGTTTTAGCAGCCAGATGTTACAGATCGAGATCTTTCGGCACCGCGTCCAACCTTTGTCTCAATCTGTAACAAGTAGACAGGTTTTCGGCCTCTAGATGTTACAGATCGAGATATTTTAGCGGCAGCCAACCTTCTGTCTCGATCTGTAACAGTTGCGAGGCCAAACGGCCCCTTGTTGTTACAGATCGAGACAAACTCGGCAGGAACAACCACATCCGCGTCAGTTACACCCCTCAGCGCCCATACCACTGCCGCCTCCACTGCTCAGCCAAATCGGCCCACTGCGGAATGCCCGCCAGTCTCATCTTTTCAGCCAGCTTCCCCGGATTCTTGAGCTCATCAAACGTAAACCTCAGCACCTTATGTCCGAGCATCGTCAGATGAGACTCTCGCTGACGTTCTGCCACGAACGGGTCGACCGACTCCCGACCCTCGTCGTTCTGTAAGGCATACTTTCCCTTTCCATCGAGCTCGCCAATCACGCACGTCCCGTCCTCGAGCCTCCAGAAATAATCAACGCGAAACACTTGGCTCGAATCAAGCGGGTCACGAAACTCCACCTGCAACTCTGGCACCGGAAAACCGTATGCAATAAAGAATGCCCGGAACCGAGACTCGCCACCGTTTTCGGACAGCCCGTCCGCATGCGACGCAATCACCTGAGCTCTGCGATATCCGCGTCTGCCCTCGCAATCGGCCTGGAGCCGTTCGCAGAGGTCGTCGCGCGATATGCCCTTCGCCCGCAGCGCAGAATCGGCGATCGCCAGACCATACGAAAACGGCGCACGCAGCAGACAGTCCTTCACCGTGCGCCAAAACGGCGTCACTCGCACGCCGTCGACGCGCTCAAGCGCACCCGCCGCCTGCGGACGCAACAGCCGGCATCCTGCACTCAGCGGCACCGAGCAACCTGTCTTAACAAGAAATCGCGGCCCAAGCAGATCATTTGGCACCTCCAGACCCCACAAAAGTGCCGCGTCGTAACCCCAAAACGCCCAATCGGGATGAAACTCCGCAAGCCCTTTGATGGTCCGCAGCGCTCGCTCCGTCGGCGTCAACGCATCCCAATCATGCTGAAAACAGAACAGGTGCGACTCAGGCTCCGCGATATCGTCGGTTCCCACATGGCGCCGCAGCCACATGAGCTCGGCATTGTCGTGCGTCACAAGCAGCACGCCTAGTTCAGCCGCCTCCGTGAGCCTGGCAAGCATCCTATTCCGCGCCAACGTGTTGCGAGCCGTATGCTTGTGTTTGAGAACGGTATTAGACACTTCCATCACCACCACATCGGACAAATGGACCATTGTCACCGTTGCCTCCGCTGATAAACGTCTTGATCTGTAACAGTTAGACGTTCTCCAGGCCCCTAAACGTTACAGATTTAGACAAACCAGCGGCGCCCAGGTATTCGTCTCGATCTGTAACAGGTAGACCGGTTTTTTGTCCCTAAACGTTACAGATCGAGACATAAAGGCAGAAGGCAAGGCAGGCGACAACCGTCCATCCCCTACTCCCATTCCTGTTCGTAGATGTTGAGCGACTTCACATACCGCCCCTGGGCACCCATGATGTCGCGGACCAGGCGCAAAAAGAAGCTGATGCACGAGGTGTCGAAACCGTCCTCCAGGTCCTCGGGATGCACCGAGCCCGGCCCGTCGACCGTCGTGTCGCTCAGGCGCGCGATGTCATACAGGTAGAGCTGCCCCGCCGTCAGCCAGACATCGTCGACGCACGCGAGTCGCACCGCAATCGCACCATCGTTCCAGCGCTCCTTTTGCACGATATGTGGGTCGTAGACGTCAAAGCGACGGTCGGTGCGCGTGTCCTTCAGCACGACCATGCCAGTCGCGGGATCCTTGTCCAAAATGCCAAAGCGCGAGAAATACTGCGTGTCACGCACCTGCTTAAGTCGCCCGAGCGAAGCAGGAGAAATTGACGCTGGCGGCTCGTCCACATACAGTTCCAACAGCGTCTTGCCGTGGTAATAGGGGCGCTCAAACAGCAGCCAATCGGTAAACGCCATGTTGTAGGCCATGATTTCGTTTTGAGATGGTTCCTCGCAATAGCTGAGCCACGGATCGACGATAATCTCGAACTGCTCGCGCGCCGGCTCCAGAAATTGAAACTTCCGCAGCATCCAAAAGTGAGCCATGTCGGCAATATCGTTGCCGACGGCCTCGGCCAGCTGCGCTCGATCAAAAACTTGGTCAGTCATGGCATCCTCCTCAAACTGATGGACCTCAATTTGAGCTTACGAGGAGGGTGGGCAACCGAGGCAAGCGCGGGCAAAATAGGCCTTCGACTGCAAACCAGATGCTAACCAAACACTTGACGGGACACTTGACCGAATGAGTCCACCGCAACAAAACCGCAGGTAGACATAGACAGCCAACCCGCCCTTTTGAGCCAGATGCCCGCAGCCACCACAGAAACAACAGGTGACCACAGCCCAAGAAGTCGACAAATGAACACCCGTACGTCGACAAACGAGCAAATCGCTCGCAAATCCGCAAGGAGTGTCCCCAACGACTAGACAAAAAATGACTAGTCATTGAGGACGTTCTTAAATGACTACTTTACAGCTCCAGCGCCTCGGCGACCTCGGCTGCGCAGGCCAGGGCATCGGCCATGGCACTCACCACGAGCGAGCTGCCGTTGCGGGCATCACCCGCCACATACACCGGCGCGGCATCCGCGGCGACGCCCTCCGTGCGAGCCGCGAGATGCGAGCCCTCGGCAGCCATCACCGGCAGCGGACGACCAGCGGTGGCAACAGGCACGCTCACCGCATCGAACACACCGTACTCCGGACCCGTAAAACCGCAGGCGATGAGCACCAGCTGCGCTGGCACCTCGTGCTCGGAGCCCGCGATGCGCTCGGGCTTTCCCGCCGACCAGTCCAGATCGACCACGCGCAGACCCGCAGCCGCACCCTTCTTGTCCAGCAGCACCTCGAGTGTATCCACGGCCCAGGCACGCATCTCGCCACCCATCGCAGCGATAGCCTCCTGCTGGCCGTAATCGGTCTTCTTAACGTTGGGCCACTGCGGCCAGGGGTTGCCTGCCGCGCGCTTATCGGGCGCAGCCGGCAAGAACTCAAACTGGCGCACGCTGCGCGCGCCCTGACGCACCGCGGTACCCACGCAGTCGTTGCCGGTATCGCCACCGCCAATGACCACGACGTCCAGGCCGCGTGCGTTCACCGCGGGCTTGCCGCCATCGAGCACCGAGACGGTCGAAGCCGTCAGGTAGTCCACGGCATACACCACGCCCGGGGCATCAATGTTCGCAGCCGAAAGTCCACGCGGAGCACGGGCGCCGGCAGCCACCACGGCGGCGTCAAAGTCGTCGAGCCTGGCGGTAACCTTGGGATCGCTCACGTCGGCGCCCAGCTCGAACACAATACCCAGCTCGCGCATGAGCGCCACACGACGCTCAACCACAGACTTCTCGAGCTTCATGTTGGGAATGCCGTACATGAGTAGGCCGCCGGGGCGGTCGTCGCGCTCAAACACCGTCACGCGGGCACCGCGACGTGCAAGCTCCCATGCTGCCACCAGGCCAGCCGGGCCGGAACCAACCACGGCGACCGAGGGCGCGTCCTCCCCTGCCGGCTCAAAGCGACGTGGGCCGCCGTTGGCCCACTCATGGTCGCTGATCGCACGCTCGTTATCGTGAATCGTCGTGGGTTGGCCGTCGACCGAGCCCAGGTTGCACGCGGCCTCGCACAGTGCCGGGCACACGCGGCTCGTGAACTCAGGCATGGGCGAGGTGAGCGACAGGCGCTCGGCAGCCTCAACCCAGCGGCCGCGGTACACCAGCTCGTTCCACTCGGGAATCAAGTTGTGCAGCGGGCAGCCGCTCGGACGTGCCTTGCCAAAGCTCGCGCCCATCTGGCAAAACGCCACGCCGCACATCATGCAGCGGCTCGCCTGGGCGCGACGTGCGTCGTCATCGAGCTCCACATACAGGGGATCAAAATCATGACTGCGCTCCTCCACGGGACGCAGCTCGTGGGTCACGCGATCGATATCAAGAAAAGCACCGGGCTTATCCATGGCACTTACGCCTCCTTCTTGGTCGAAGCAACAGGGCTGGCAGCCACGGACGCAGCACCCGCAGCACCGCCCGCAATATCGAAGCGAGCGACATCCGCGGCGCTCGCGCGACCGGTCACAATGTCAAACGCCAGCTCCTCTGCCTGCGCATGCGTCTTACCGGCAGCCTCGCTCGCAGCGACAATCGCCAGCACACGCTCGTACTCGGTCGGAATGACCTTCACAAAGTGCTTGCTCATCGTCTCAAAGCTGTAGAGCAGCTTGATGCCGCGCGGGCTCTGCGTCGCGTCCACGTGCTCCTGGATGAGCTCGCGAATCTGCGCCAGCTCGCCGGCAGTCGGGGCCTTGAGCTCAACGCTCTCGTGGTTCACGCGGGCATCGAGCGTGCCGTACTGGTCAAAAACATAAGCCACGCCACCCGTCATGCCGGCAGCGAAGTTCTGCCCGACCTCGCCCAGGATGAGCGCCAGGCCACCCGTCATGTACTCGCAACCGTGGTTGCCGCAACCCTCGACCACCACGGTGGCACCGGAGTTGCGTACGCCAAAGCGCTGGCCGGCCAGGCCGTTGATGAAGCCACGGCCGCTCGTGGCGCCAAAGAACGCAACGTTGCCCACGATGATGTTTTCGTCGAACTTATAGGTCGCATGCGGGTTGGGGCGCACCGACACCTCGCCGCCCGAAAGGCCCTTGCCAAAGTAGTCGTTGGCGTCGCCGCACACGTTGAGCGTAATGCCGCGCGGCAGGAAGGCGCCAAAGCTCTGACCGGCCGAGCCATCGCAATCGATGGTGATGGAGCCGGCGGGCAGGCCCTCGGGATGCGCCTTGGTCACCGCGTTGCCCAAGATGGTGCCCACGCAGCGGTTGACGTTGGCGATATCGGCGCGGAAGCGAATCGGGCGCAGTTGCGCGCGAGCGTCGGCCGTGTAGGGCACAAACAGCGTGGAGTCGAGCGTCTTGTCGAGCTCGCTGTCCGCAGCCATCTGGGGCAGGAAGTGACGGCCGTCGGCACCCGGGATGTGGGCACCAAACTCACAGGTCGCACCTGCCAGCACGGGCGACAGATCCAGCAGGTTAGCCTTGCGGTTGCCCGGGACCTCGATCTGGCGCAAGCACTCGGGATGGCCGACCATCTCGTCGACGGTGCGGAAGCCCAGGCTCGCCATGACCTCGCGCAGCTGCTCGGCAACAAAGAGCATAAAGTGCTCGACATGCTCGGGCTTGCCGCGGAAGCCGCGACGCAGGCGACAGTTTTGCGTCGCGATGCCGGCGGGGCAGGTATCCTGCTGGCAGTCGCGCTGCATGAAGCAGCCCATCGAGATGAGCGGCATGGTCGCAAAGCCAAACTCCTCGGCGCCCAGCAGGCAGGCGACGGCAACATCGGTGCCGTCCATGAGCTTGCCGTCGGCCTCGAGCACCACGCGTGAGCGCAGGCCGTTTTGCAGCAGCGTCTGCTGGGCCTCGGCAAGGCCGAGCTCCAGCGGCAGGCCGGCATGCCAAATGGAATCGCGCGCCGCGGCACCCGAGCCGCCATTGTGGCCGCTGATCAAGATCTTGTCGGCAGCGCCCTTGGCCACACCGGTTGCGATGGTGCCGACGCCGGCCTCGCTGACCAGCTTGACCGACACGCGCGCGCCGGGGTTGGCATTCTTAAGGTCAAAGATCAGCTCTGCCAGGTCCTCGATGGAGTAGATGTCGTGGTGCGGCGGAGGCGAGATCAGGCCGATGCCGGGCGTGGACTGACGGACCTCGGCAATCCAGGGGTAGACCTTCTTGCCGGGCAGGTGGCCACCCTCGCCGGGCTTGGCGCCCTGGGCCATCTTGATCTGAATCTCGAAGGCGCTGCACAGGTAGCGGCTCGTCACGCCAAAGCGCGCACTTGCCACCTGCTTGATCGCGGAGTTCTTGGAATCACCGTTAGCCAGCGGGGTCTCGCGACGCGGATCCTCACCGCCCTCGCCGGAGTTGGAACGGCCGTGCAGGCGGTTCATGGCGATGGCCATGCACTCGTGTGCTTCCTTGCTGATGGAGCCGTACGACATGGCGCCGGTGTTAAAGCGGCGGACGATGTTGAGCGCGGGCTCGACCTCGTCGAGCGAAACCGGCGTGCGGCCGCTGGCATCAAAGTCGAGCAAGTCGCGCAGACGCACGGCACGGCCGGTGCGGTGCAGGCGGGCGCTGTACTCCTTAAAGGTGTCGTAGCTGTCCTCACGGCAGGCGGTCTGCAGCAAGTAGACAGTCTGCGGATCGATGAGGTGATCCTCGCCGCCGAGCGGGCGCCACTTGGTCAGACCCAGTGTGGGCAGCTGATCGGGAGCCGGGCTCTTAAGGATAGCGAGCGCGGCGTCGTAGCGCTCGTTTTGCTCGCACTCAACGTCCTCGACACCCATACCGCCCACACGGCTCACCGTGCCGGCGAAGTACGCGTTGACGAACTCCGGCGTAAAGCCCACGGCCTCGAAGATCTGCGCCGAATGGTAGCTCTGCACCGTGGAGATGCCCATCTTAGACATGATGGAAACGATGCCGGCGGTCGCAGCCTTGTTGTAGTTGGCGATGCCCTGCTCGACCGTCACGTCCAGGTCGCCGCGTGCCGCCAGATCGCGGATGCACGCATGTGCGTTGTACGGATAGATGCCGCTCGCGGAGTAGCCCACCAGTGCCGCAAAGTCGTGCGGGGACACGGCGTCGCCGCACTCCACCACGATGTCGGCAAAGGTACGCACGCCAGCGCGAATCAGGTGGTTGTGCACACAGCCCACGGCGAGCAGCGACGGCACGGGCACCTCGCCCGCAGCGGCACGATCGCTCAACACCACAATGTTCACGCCGTCGCGGACCGCAGCCTCAACGTCCTCGGCAAGCTGTTTGAGCGCAGCCTGCAGCGCGCCCTCGCCGGCATCGCGGCGGTAGACGGCACGGAAACGACGGGTCTTAAAGCCAACACGGTCGATGGCACAGATATGCTCGAGCTCTTCCTCGTTGAGCAATGGGCGCTCCAAGCGCACCAGCTGACAGGCCGTGCGGGAATCCTCGAGCAGGTTGCCGTGGTTGCCCAGGTAGAGCGTGGTCGAAGTCACCATGTGCTCGCGCAGGGCATCGATCGGAGGATTCGTGACCTGAGCGAACAGCTGATAGAAGTAGTCAAAGAACGAACGCGTCTTCTTGGACAGGCAGGCCAACGGCGCATCGATACCCATCGAGGCGAGCGGGGCCTTGCCCTGCTGGGCCATGGGGCGCACGACCTCGTCAACATCATCCCAGTGATAGCCGAGCTTGGCCATGCGCACGGCGGCGGGCACCTCGGCATCCTCGGCGGGCGCGGGCGCGGCGGGCTCATCGAGCGCGTCGACGGTCAGTGTCTCCTCGGCAATCCAGTCGCGGTAGGGCTTCTCCTTGGCATAGCGGGCGCGCAGCTCGTCGTTGTAGATCACGCGGCCGCGGGCAAAGTCGACCTCGAGCATCTGACCCGGTCCCAGGCAGCCGCTCGTCAGGATGTTCTCGGGGCGCACCTCGATGGTACCCACCTCGCTCGCCAGCATAAAGCGGCCGTCGCGCGTCACGTAGTAGCGAGCCGGGCGCAGGCCGTTACGGTCGAGGGCGGCACCCAGGGTACGGCCGTCGGTAAAGGCGATAGCGGCAGGACCGTCCCACGGCTCCATGAGCATGGACTGGTAGGCGTCGTAGGCGCGGCGCTCCTCACTCAGGCTATCGTTGTGGTCCCACGGCTCGGGCAGCAACATGGACGCGGCACGCGTGAGCGGGCGACCGTTCATGACCAAGAACTCGAGCACGTTGTCCAGAATCGCGGAGTCGGAACCCTCGCGGTTGATGATGGGCATCACGCGCTCAAGATCGTGCTGCAGCACGGGGCTGTACAGGTTGGGCTCGCGGGCACGAATCCAGTTGACGTTGCCCTTGAGGGTGTTGATCTCGCCGTTGTGGATGATAAAGCGGTTGGGGTGCGCGCGCTCCCAACTGGGCGTGGTGTTGGTGGAGTAGCGCGAGTGGACGAGCGCTACGGCCGTCTTGACGGCGGCGTCGTTGAGGTCGATGAAGAAGCGGCGCATCTGCGTGGCCACAAGCATGCCCTTGTACACGATAGTGCGCGAGCTCATGGAGCACACATAGAAGATCTTGTCGCGCAGGGCGAACTCAGCGTCGGCCTTCTTTTCGATGGTGCGGCGGCACACGTACAGGCGACGCTCAAAGGCATCGCCGGCGGGCGTGTCATCCGGACGGCCCAGGAAGGCCTGCAGGATAGTAGGCATGCAGGCGCGGGCCGTCTCACCCAGGTCGTGCGGGTCGACGGGCACCTCGCGCCAAAAGAGCAGCGGCACGCCGGCCTCAGCGCAGCCCTCCTCAAACACGCGACGGGCATCCTCTACGCCCTTGTCGTCCTGCGGGAAGAACAGCATGGCCACGCCATAGTCGCCCTCTGCCGGCAGAATCTGGCCGCACTTTTGAGCCTCTTTACGGAAAAAGTGATGCGGAACCTGGAACAGGATGCCAGCGCCATCGCCGGTATTCTTCTCGAGTCCCGTGCCGCCGCGGTGCTCCAAGTTGACCAGAATGGACAGTGCGTCGTCCAGAATCTGGTGATGGCGCTCACCGTTGATATCGGCAAGCGCGCCGATGCCACATGCATCGTGGTCGAATTCGGGGCGATAAAGGCCCTGCTGCCGAGCGGAATCTGCCTGCATCGCGATCCTCCCCTAGATATTTAGACAGTCAGTTGAATAGGCATAGTAGGAGCATCGTCGGCCCGTTGTGTTTCCCACCCGTTTCGAAACAATCGCGTAACGCACACCGACCATCAACGTCTTGCTATCAAACATGTACGTCAGCCCCCAAACATGTCGAAATTTGACATCTTTGGAGGCTGACGTACACGTTTTAGTGCAGGGACAGCCGGCACATATGCATCTGGCCCCTTTGAATCATTCTGGAAACAAGGGCCATGCGGACTTTTGCATGATGGGGCTCGACACAGCAGGCCTCAAGGGCGGCAACAAGACGCCCAAGTTCGGCCTGTAAGCTCACCGCTTCAAACATCTCAATCTGTAACAGGAAGACCCAATTTTGGCGCCTAGATGTTACAGATTGAGATTTTCTGCGGAGCGGTTTTGGTTTGTCTCGATCTGTAACACGAAGGGCCGGTTTTGGCGGCCAGCTGTTACAAATCGAGATTTTCCATAGGACCATTTCTTCCTGTCTCGATCTGTAACACCTAGGCCCAATTTCCATCCCTAGTTGTTACAGATCGAGACATTTCGGCAGCCCCCTTCACCATCCCATTCAAATAGAACAATTTTGTTAGTCTTGGTTAACTTTTAAGCTTAAACGGGTATCCTTTGCGGCGTCAAGCAAACGGCACGCACACCGTGCCAGATCAAGGAGGCCCCTATGGCGCACCAAGCAGACCAGCAGACGATGCAACTCGTCCTTATCCGTCACGGAGAGTCCGAGTGGAACAAGCTCAACCTGTTCACCGGCTGGACCGATGTCGAGCTCACCGACACGGGCCGCGAAGAGGCGGCAGCAGGCGGCCGCGCCCTCAAAGAAGCCGGTTTCGACTTTGACGTCTGCTACACTTCGCGTCTCAAGCGCGCGATCCACACCCTCAACATCGTGCTCGGCCAAATGGATCGCGAGTGGCTGCCCGTCATCAAATCCTGGAAGCTCAACGAGCGCCACTACGGTGCGTTGCAGGGTCTCAACAAGGCCGATGCCGCCGCGGAGCACGGCGACGAACAGGTGCTCATCTGGCGCCGCCCCTTCGATATCTGCCCGCCGGCACTCGAGCCGAACGACGCGCGCGATCCCCACACCCAGGAGCAATACCGTGATGTCGCGCCTGATCAGCTGCCCTATACCGAATGCCTCAAGGACACGATCGCCCGCGCCTGGCCCTATTTCGAAGACGAGATTCGCCCCCAGATGCTCGCCGGCAAGCGCGTACTCATCGCCGCACACGGCAACTCCCTGCGCTCACTCGTCATGAAGCTCGAACACCTCACGCCCGAGGAGATCCTCAAGGTCAACATCCCCACCGGCGTGCCGCTCGTCTACACCTTCGATACCGATTTCAATGTCCTCGACAAGCGCTACATCGGCGACCCGGCGACCATCGCCGCCAAGATCGACGCCGTGGCCAATCAGGGCAAAGCACACAAGTAGCCCCAACCCAAAACCGACGCGTGGCGCCGCACGGCCCAGATGTGACGTCACGCCGCCCATACACAGGAGCGCACCATGCTCAGCCATCTCAAACAACACTTTGGCTCCCGACGCACCGGTGGTCACGGAGGCCTAGACATTGCGCGGCATATCGGCCCCGGGCTGCTCGTGACCGTCGGCTTTATCGACCCGGGCAACTGGGCCTCCAATATGGCCGCGGGCTCGCAGTTTGGCTACGCGCTGCTGTGGATCGTCACGCTGTCCACGATTATGCTCATCGTGCTGCAGCACAACGCGGCGCACCTGGGTATCGCCACGGGCGCCTGCCTTGCCGAGGCCACGACACGTTACCTCCCCCGCTTCGTCGGGCGTACGGTGCTCGCCAGCGCCTATCTCGCGACCATCGCCACCGCCATGGCCGAAGTCCTGGGCGGCGCGATTGCCCTTCAAATGCTCTTTGGGCTGCCCGTGCGCGCGGGCTGCGTCATCGTGGCGGCAGTATCGATGGCGATGCTCATGACGAACTCCTACAAGCATGCCGAACGCTGGATCATCGCCTTCGTAGGCGTGGTAGGACTCTCGTTTTTGGCCGAGCTTGCACTAGTCAAGGTCGACTGGCCGCAAGCCGCCGCAAGCTGGATCACGCCCAGTATGCCCACTGGCTCTGCCGCGATTATCGTGAGTGTCCTGGGTGCGGTCGTTATGCCCCACAACCTTTTTCTGCACTCCGAGGTCATCCAATCCATGCACTTCGAAGGCCAAGGCGAGCAGGTTATCGAGGAACGTCTGCGCTATGAGCTCTTCGACACGCTCTTTTCGATGGGCGTGGGCTGGGCAATCAACTCGGCCATGGTCATCCTGGCCGCAACGACCTTCTTTGCGCACGGCATTGTCGTAGACGACCTCGCCGTCGCAGCGGACACACTCTCCCCCATTCTGGGCCCGGCGAGCTCGACCATCTTTGCGGTAGCGCTGCTGTTCGCGGGACTATCGAGCAGCGTGACAGCGGGCATGGCGGCGGGCACCATCACCGCGGGCATGTTCGACGAGGAATACGACATCCACGACCGACATTCCTCGATCGGGGTGGCGGCCAGTTTCGTCGGCGCAGTGGCGGCGTGCCTGGTCGTCCCAAATCCTTTTGAAGGTCTCATCTGGAGTCAGGCGCTGCTGTCGCTTCAGCTGCCGATTACGGTCTTTGTGCTCATACGGCTCACCAGCTCACGCCGCGTCATGGGCAAATACGCCAACTCGCGCCCGCTCAACGCGCTGCTCATAGGGATCGGCGCCATCGTGACGATTCTCGATGTCGTGTTATTGACGGGGATGTAATGGGGCGGGGCACCTACCCAGGCAAACGTCTCAATCTGTAACATCTAGACACGCTTTTAATATCTAGATGTTACAGATCGAGATTATTCCGAGGGACAGCTCCGTTTGTCTCAATCTGTAACAAGTGGACCCAATTTTCACCGTTAGATGTTACAGATTGAGACCTTCTGCCGGACGGTTTTGGTTTGTCTCGATCTGTAACAGGAAGACCCGTTTTGAGCCGTTAGACGTTACAGATTAAGACAAAAGGTCGGCCGGACTCACAACAGACAGGATCGGCCAACAGCAACCGTGATCCCTTGGGGGCGGAGAAAAAGGGTCCCGGCCGGGATATCCGACCGGGACCCTTGGACAGAGCTATATGTTGCCGTGAGCCGCGTGCCGACGAGCTACTCCTCGACGAGCTCAAACTGATCGGGACCGACGCCGCAGACCGGGCACACGTAGTCCTCGGGCAGCTCGGGCGTGTCGACCTCAACCTCGTAGCCACAAACGATGCACACGAACTTATACGTCTTCTTCTCCTCAGCCATGATGTTCTCCTCTCGAACGCGACTGGTGATGTACTTCATTTATCAGTATAGATTCTCAATAATATAATGCAAGTATTTTTAAAACATTTCTAGCCTTGATACGAGGACGCCTTCGGAGGCGTCTTGCCCTTCAGGACCTTATGGTAGTAA
Organism: uncultured Collinsella sp.; assembly: GCA_958372075.1. Classification (GTDB taxonomy): domain Bacteria; phylum Actinomycetota; class Coriobacteriia; order Coriobacteriales; family Coriobacteriaceae; genus Collinsella. The sequence continues at coordinate 12,909 of CATXMO010000006.1, forward strand.
TCGTAGGTGAGCGGCGTCTCGTCACTCAAGCGCTCGGCATCCTCGACCTCGCCGATAAACAGTAGATGCGTGCCAACATCCACAGTGTCGATCAAATGGCAGCTAAACAGGGCCGCCGCGTGCTCGGGCACATAGGGCATGCCCAGAGCCGTCTCGCGGGTCTCGTATTTGGCAAACTTGTCATAATCGCTGCTGGTGCGGAACCCAAAGTTACCGATGTAGAGCATATCGGCGGTCTGATCGATCACGGTCAGCGCGAACGCTTTGGCCGAAGCGATGACGCCCGAGGTGACGTTGTCCTTGTTCACGGCAACCGAAATGCGCGGCGGCATGGACGTCACCTGCACCGCAGTGTTGATGACGCAGCCGGCGCGCAGCCCGTCTGCCGCGGCGCTCACCACGTACAGGCCGCTCGGCATGGTAAAGAACGCAGTTTTGTCCATAACGATCACTCCCCTAGCTCGGGTTGGAACCTCATGGATGTATGTACCCACAAAAAAAGGCAGCGCCCATAACGGACGCCGCCTTTGAAACATATGTGTCAGAACAGTAAGAAAGATGAGACACCCGCAGCTGCGGTGAAATAGGGACTGAATAGCCCCTCAAACAGGCAAAACAGTCCGTATTCCACCGCAACTTATGAAGGACGGTCAGCGGTTGCGTTCCTTGAGGGCGCGGTCGATCTCGCGTTGAACATCGCGTTTGGCCATGTCCTCGCGCTTGTCGTAGAGCTTTTTGCCTCGGCCCAGGCCCAGCAGCAGCTTTACGCGGCCGTCGGTATTAAAGTAGAGCTCCAACGGAACCAGCGCATAACCACGGTTGCGAAGTTTGCCGTCAAGAAAGTCGATCTCCTTGCGGTGCAGCAGCAGACGGCGCCGACGGTCGGGATCGCGATTCCACACGCCACCATGGCTATAAGGGTGGATATGTAGGCCGACGAGCCAGCACTCCCCGCCACGAATCAGTGCAAAGGTATCGGTAATCTGGCACGCGCGCTCGCGAATCGACTTGACTTCGGTACCGCTCAGCTCAATACCGCACTCAAACGTCTCATCGATAAAGTACTCGTGATGTGCCGAGCGATTCTTGGAAATGAGCTTGCGCTCGCGCTTACTGGGCATCGCCGGCCTCCTTGGCGCCATCGGCGTTTGAGCCCGCAGCCTCGCGCTTTGCCTTGCGCTCGGCGTTAAGCTCGGCATCACTCTCGCGCACCAGCTTGATAATCGCCGCGCACGCCTCTTCGCCCACCAGGTCGCGGGCACGGACCGTCAGGCGCGTAGCCTCCTGCTTGTCGCCGTCGCTTGCAGCATCGGTCGCGCACATGATCAGGCAGATGGCGATCTCGGCCGAAGGCGAGGTCGGCACGCCCTGCAGGGCGAGCTCACCCATCACATGGTCGTCACTCTCGTCCGCGGCATCCGGATAGGTGGTATGGATCTTGTTGAGCAGGCGCGTCGTATGCGCATCGTTGGGCGCCAGGCGCAGCGCCAGACGCGCGCAGCCCACGGCAGCCGAAATGTTCTCGGTCTCGGGCTCCAAGAAGTACTGACCCAAATTGGTGTAGGCGCGTGCGGCGCACTTACCGTCGCTCGCGCGCTCCAGCACCGAGAACGAGAGCGATGCCCACTCCTGCTTGTCCTCGAGCGCGCGGAACAGCTCGGCCAAGTCCAAGCGATAGTTGCAGTTCATGGGATCCCAACGCACGGCCTGCATCAGGGCATTCCGAGCACTCACATAATCCTGCTGGCGAATGTAGGCAAACGCCATGTCGGAGTACAGGCGGTCAAAGGGAACCTCGACCTGCACCAGCTCGCGCGGATCCTTCTCCACGCGGCGATAGGCCAGGCGCTCAAACTTGCTGTCGAAGCTAAAGTACTGGCGCTTCTCCTCCGTCTTGCACTCGGCGTCGATATACTCCTCGGCGAGCTCCACCAGACGCTCCAACAGCGGCGTCGCCGTAGCCAGGTCGCCCTGCGCCAGATAGTTCTCGGCATACGTGATGTCTTCCAAGCTGATAGGCAGGTCCATGACAACTCCTCGGTCCGGGCGGCAGACTCAACGCGCGCCTTAAATATCGGTCAATACACAAAACCCGGGTCTCTTACGAGGCCCGGGCGTTCAATTTTGGTAGCCCGTACCAGATTCGAACTGGTGATCTCCGCCTTGAGAGGGCGGCGTCCTAAACCGCTAGACGAACGGGCCATATGTAGCAAATGCAATGGCTGGGATGGAGGGAGTCGAACCCCCATTGACGGAACCAGAATCCGCTGTCCTGCCATTAGACGACATCCCAATGACTGCATCGCTGCGCTCGGCTGTGCCTTTGCGCAAGAAAGAAATATACGGGAAGTACCGCCGTGACGCAAGCCCCAATTTTGACTTTTTTAAAATTCAGCCAAATTGGCCTAATTTAGTCCAACCCGTGAAGGACCTGTGAAGCCGACCGCTGCACACGAAGGGCAAAACGCCGCGAGCGGTAGCCGTCAACCGTTGGCAGATTCTACCGTGAAAACGATAGCACCAGGCAACACAATCGGAGTATCAATGATCGCGTAGATATCGAGGCGCCATGGACGAAGAGCTTGATTACCTATGGGAGACCCTGGGCCTCGAGATCACTGCTGACCTTTGGCCCGAACGGGACAAAATCCATCCCACACTGCGCCCCGCCATCACGGTGATGCAGGCAAACTACCGCCGTGCATCCTTTTTGATCATGCGGATGTCATGGCACGCGGGACTCCCCGACCTTAAGCGAATCCAGGCAAGCCTCGTCGAGCTGTCCGGCATGCCGACCGTCATATCCGAGGCGCGCCTGGAGCAGCGCCAGCGCGAGCGACTGCAACAGCAGCGGATTCCCTTTATCTGCCCCGGCATTCAGGCATACCTGCCCTTTATGGACGAGGAGTACTGGAGCGGCAAGCCCAACAAGCACGTAAAGGTCTACGATCCGCACGAATGGGCACAGCTGAAGGACTGACTGGGGCAGGCCCGCACTCGAAATGGGACGTACTTTCCGCAGCCGCTACAGCAACGCCTCGGCCCAAGCCGATTCCCTAAAGCCGGGAATCACAAAGTCGTCGCCCACCAGCAGCGGACGCTTGACCAGCATGCCGTCGGTCGCCAGCAGCTCGTAGCACTCCCGATCCGTCATGCCCGCATCCAGGCGCGCCTTCAGGCCCAGCTCTCGATATTTCATGCCCGACGAATTAAAGAAGCGCCGCACCGGCAGCCCCGAACGAGCAATCCAGGTCGCTAGCTCATCAGCCGTGGGATTGTCCAAAACGATATCGCGGTCGATATACTCTACCCCGTGTTCGTCCAGCCACGCCTTGGCCTTTTTGCAGGTCGAGCACTTGGGATATTCAACAAACAGTACGGTCATGGGATTTCCTTTCTTAGAGAAAACAGGTGTCTGGAAAACTGCACATCGACGGCCACTCGCGATTGCAGCCGTTATTGTAGTCAATGTCGAAGCGCAGGCAGTCGCGATGTCTCGTCTTAAGGCTAGCGCCTCGCATGGGCGCCGATCGGCCGATTCGCATGGCGCACCAACGCCGCCGCCAGCAATACCAACAGCATGGCGGTGACATAGCCCGCAGCATCGAATCCTAGATCGATAACGTCGAAATGCCTGCCGGGAACAAAGATCTTATGTACCTGATCGCCAACGGAGCAGGCGGCGCAAAAGAGCAATACGGGCACGCAACGGGAGCATACGCTCCACGGACGCCTGGAAAAGCAAACCACGACCACCGAGGCGAACAATCCGACGAAGAAAAACTCTACGGTATGGGCAACGCGACGGACGTTCGTGCCCACCCACATGCGAATGGAAGCAAGTCGGCCAGACCGGACATTCGAGGCAGCCGAATCGGCGCCCCCGGTCATTCCGTTCTCCGTCTGGGCTTCACCCGTGGCATCGACAGCCTGAACGCCCGTAGCCTGACCCTCTACCACACGCGCGGTGGACTCGCTCAGCAACGACGTCTCCACCGCATTTTGCTCCGTCAGCACCCAGATGCCCGCCAGCGTTACAACGAACAGAACGATCGCGGTCCATCCGATTATTTGTTTTACGCGCGACAAGGGCCAACCTCCTTTTTTTGAATATCAGCGAGTGTAGCCCCAAATGACATCGTCACCGTATCAAAATTTGAATCGCAACAGGAAGCGACAAAGCGACGCAAACCTCTACCCCGCCTCGCGCATCCAGCGATCGAACGTCCCCACGCACACGCCCAGGCACTTTGCTGCCTGGCTGCGGGTTATATCGCCCGCCTCATAGCTATCGCGCACCAGCTCAAACTGAGGAGGGCACGGCTTGCGAGGTCGACCGAAACGGACCCCTCGCGCCCGCGCAGCTGCAATTCCCTCCGCCTGGCGCCGATGGATATTCTCGCGCTCCACCTGCGCCACGTAGCTCAGCAGTTGCAGCACAATATCGGCAATCAGGGTGTTGGTCACATCCGGCGTGCCGCTGGCCCTGACGCGCGTGTCAAGCAATGGCATGTCCAACACCACAATGGCAACCCCGAGCTCCTTGGTAATGCGTCGCCATTCCTCAAGAATCTCGGAGTAATTACGGCCAAGTCGGTCGATAGAAAGCACCACCAGCACGTCCCCGTCTCCCAGGATGTGCAGCAGCTCGCGATACCGCGGGCGATCGAAGTCCTTGCCGCTCGCATGGTCGGCATAAATATTCGCCGAGCCCACGCCATAGGCGCCCAGCGCATCCAGCTGCCGATTCAGATTCTGATCGCGCGAACTCACCCGCGCATAACCGTACACCGTCGCCATCTCATCCCCGCTTTCTTGTAAACCTGCCAAAAAGGGACAGGTTTATTTTGGTAGGTTTTACCTCTCGAATAGCAGGTAAGCGGGCGGCCGAGCAGACGGCAAGGTAGCCATGATCCAAATGCGGAGGGCGGCCCCGAAAGACCGCCCTCCGCTCTCCCGCCATGAGTCGAGATTTGGCTAATGGATAAGCTTAAAGTCCAAGTGCCCACGCGTGGTATTGACGCGCGAGACCTCGATAATCACGCGCTGACCCAGTTCATAGCGAGTCCCCGTGTCGGCACCTGTGAGCGTGAGCGCATCCTCGTCGAACTCGAACCACTCGTTGCCCAGGCTCTTGATCGAAACCAAGCCTTCGACCTGCGTCAGGTCCAAGCGCACAAAGAGGCCCATGCTGCTAACCCACGAGACGGTTCCGGCATAGCGCTCGCCCAGACGGTCCTCATAGTACTGGGCAATCTTGATCTTTTGCGTCGCATGGCTAGCGGCATCTGCCGCGCGCTCGGCATCGCTGCATGCGCGGCAGATCTGCGGCAGAATGCGCGGCAGCGACTCGCGCCCCTTGCCGATCAGCCGCGGCGTACGGACCAGGGCGTCCTTGCCGCCGAGCTGCTCATAGGCCAACTGCAGTTTGAGCACGCGGTGCACCACCAGATCGGGGTAGCGACGGATGGGACTCGTAAAGTGACAGTAGCACGGCGCGGCGAGCGCAAAGTGGCCCTCGTTGCGCGGCTTGTACAGTGCGCGCTGCATGCTGCGCAGAAGCAGCGTGTTGACGAGCGGTGCGTTGGCCGTACCGGCGGCAGCATCAACTGCAGCCTGTAGCTCATCGGGACTCCCCAGGGCGATACCGGCAGCACGGCGATCGTCGATGATGCCTAGCTGCGCCAGCGCAACGGCGGCACCGTGCAGGCTATCGGGGCTAGGATCCTCATGCACGCGATAGCAGGCCTCGATATCACGGTCTGCCAGCCACTCTGCAACGCACTCGTTGGCGAGTAGCATGGCTTCCTCGATAAGCGACGTGGCACACGAACGCTCGCGCGCCACAATCTGCACGGGTACTCCGTCCTCATCCAATAGAGCGCGAATCTCGGCCGTGTCAAAATCGACTGAGCCGCGGGCACGACGAATACGACGGCGAAGTTCGGCGAGTTCGTTGGCGGCGACAAGGAAATCGCCGAGGTCGACGTTATAGCCGCGAGCAGTTTCCTCGCACGCAAGACCGCGCTCAAGCGCCTCCTCGCGCGAGGCCTCAGCAGCCGCAACATCCTCAGCGGCGCCTTCCAGCACCGAATACTCAACCGCGCCGGCACGCACCAGCAGCGCCTCGGCGCCGTCATAGTCCATACGCACACGCGAGCGAATCACGCTGGGGTAAGGATCGTAATGCCGCACGCGACCCTGCGCATCGAGCTCAATGTCAACGGTAAACGCAAGACGGTCCTCGTCAGGGCGAAGCGAGCATAGGTCACAGGACAGGCGTTCGGGCAGCATGGGAAGCACGCGATCGGCCAGATACACCGATGTCGTACGATGGCGAGCCTCAAGATCGATATGCCCGTCCCAAGCCACATAGTGAGAAACGTCAGCGATATGCACACCCAGCTTGTAGCCACCCTCGGGCGTGCGCTCAAGCGAAATGGCATCGTCAAAGTCGCGCGCGTCGACCGGGTCGATCGTGATGACAAAGCGGTCGCGCAGATCGCGGCGGAGCGGGTCCTTAAGCGCCGCGGACACATCGAGCGAAAGCCCCTCGGCCTCGTCCAGCGCGGCCTCGGGATAGCTATCGGTATAGCCGTAACGCGCCATCACGTATTGAACGCCCAAATCGGGCGCGTCATCTCCGCCAATGCGGCGTTCGATCGTCACGGTGCCCGATTCCGGGCGCGTCGGGTAGGTCAAAATGCGCGCGACAACGGCATCACCCGGGTGGACGCCCAGACGATCCGCCGAGGTATCCTCGGGCAGAATGAAGAAGTCGGCCTTCAGGCGCGAATCGAGCGGCTCGATCACACCGAGCGGACCAGCGGTCTGGTACGTACCCACCACGCTTATGGCTGCGCGCTCAACCACGCCTTCGATCACGGCGCGCCGCTCACCGTGCGGGCTGTTCTTAATGCTCACGGCAACGGTATCGCCATCCATGATCTCGCGCTTACCGCGGCCCATAACCTTGTAGTCGCCGCTCTCGGTTATGACATAGGCGCCATGCTCATGGAGCTGCACGCGCCCGGTCAGGCTCGGACGGCGTTCGCTGCGCACCGGCCCACGCATATTGCGGGCACCGCGCTTATGCTTGTTATTGCGCCCCATGGCGCCTCCTTGCTATCGATGACGAACTCCAAAGAGTCTACCCAAATGATTCGCTTTCCTGCCGTTCCCTTGGGATCAAAAAACGGGCCGCCCCATAAGAGACGACCCGTTGGAAGGGATGAATTCCAGGCATGCCTACACGCGCAGGTAGCGGCGCATGGCTATGGCAGAACCAAAGAGACCGATAATCACACCGACCAGAATCAGCGCAGCATAGGTCACCAGGTAGTACTGCATCGGCAGGGCAAACGACATCCAGCCGATGCTCTCCTGCAAACGCGGAATCATCAGATTGCGCAGCAGCTCCAGAACGCCGATGGAAAGCAGCGAGCCCAAAATGGCCTGCAGTACGCCCTCGGTGATAAACGGGCCGCGAATGAAGCCGTTGCTGGCGCCGACCAGACGCATAATCGCAATCTCACGACGACGCGCCGTGATGGACAGGCGAATCGTGTTGTTGATGAAGATGAATGCGATAAAGGTCAGAAGGCCAACGAGCACCACGGCGGCGATGCGGATGTAGTTGGTCACCTGGAACAGGCGGCTCACTTCCTCCTGGCCGTACAGCACGCTCGCGTTGACGTCGCCGTCATCCGCGATCTTCTGGAAGTCGGCGTTCTTCTTGAGCTTCTCTGCCGTGCTCTCGACCTTGGACGGATCGTCCATCTCAATTGCAAACGAAGCCGGCAGCGGGTTCTGGCCATCGAGCGCGCTCATGGTGGCGTCGGCGTTGCCCGACATCTTGCTCGTATACTCGGCCAGCGCGTCGTCCTTGTCCTTATAGGTCACGGACTTGACGTTATTCCACGTCTTAAGCTCGGCCTCAAAAGCCTGAACATCGGCCTGATCGGCGTCATCGCTAATGAACGCGTTGATGACAACCTGATCCTCGACGGTGCCGATCACGGAGTTCAGCATCGCGGAGCCCATGATGAACAGGCCGATGATAAACAGCGAAAGGAAGATCGTGATGACGGCGCCGAGCGAGGTAGTCCAGTTACGGAAGAAGTGACTGATTGCCTCTTTGAAGGAGTAGCCCACGTTAGTTGGTGCCATAGTTGCCGTAACCTCCCCTCTCCTGGTCGCGGATAACGTGGCCGCCCTCGAGGGCGATCACGCGACGGTGCATGCTATCGACCATCTCGCGGTCGTGCGTGGCGACGATCACGGTGGTGCCGGTGCGGTTAATACGCTCGAGCAGCTTCATGATGCCCAGCGAGATCGCCGGGTCGAGGTTACCCGTGGGCTCGTCGCAGATCAGCAGCGGCGGACGGTTGACCATAGCGCGGGCGACGGCGACGCGCTGCTGCTCGCCACCGGAAAGCTGGTCGGGCAGCGAGTCCATCTGATCGGCCAGACCGACCAGACGCAGCACCTCCGGCACCTGGCTGCGAATGACGCCCTTAGGCTTGCCGATGCACTGCAGGGCAAACGCCACGTTTTCGTAGGCGGTCTTTTGCGGCAGAAGCTTAAAGTCCTGGAACACGGCGCCAATCTGGCGGCGCAGGAACGGAACCTTGCGGTTCTTGATCTTCATGAGGTCCTGACCGGCAACCAAGATGCGGCCGCTCGTCGGCTTGACGTCGCGGTTGAGCGTCGACAGCAGCGTGGTCTTACCCGAGCCGGAATGACCGACCAGGAAGACGAACTCGCCCGGATAGATCTCGATGTTGATGTCGTCGAGTGCAGGCTTGTTGGGCTGTGCCGGATAGATCTTGGTGACATGCTCCATAAGGATGACGGGCTCGACACCGGCCTGCTTGGCCATCTTCTTGCGGCTGGCTTGCGGATCGATGGGCGCAAACACCGACGTAAAATCGGGGTTGTTGAGCGCGTTATCGAGGCTTGCGACCTCGGCGGCCTGATCGTTCTCGACCACCGGGGCAGCAGGCTGCGTGGGATCGGGAATAGCGGCAAAGAGACCGGACTGCGCAGGCTGAGGAGCCGGTGTCGCAGGGGCCATGGGGTCGGGAATGCCGGCCATGGTAGGCTGCGGCGTGGCGGCGCCAGCCTGAGGCTGCTCCACGCGAGCGGTCACGGCCTGAACGGGCTCAAAACCCGCCGTGCCGGAAAGCGCGACATCGCTGGTGGGATTGTAGGCAAAGGGATCGGATACCGGCTGTGCCTGATCTGCCGGCTGAGCGGGGGCCTGAGCAACAGGCTGGCCCTCTGAATCCGGAGTGGCGAAACGACTGCCCTGGACGCCTGTCTGCGTCTTGGGGGCATCATCGCCCGCACCGGAGGTACGGAAGTGGTTACCCACTGGTGCTCCTTATCGTCGTGCGTTTAAACTACATGAGCGCTTTGTATTTTAGCAGCATTAGCTTTACTGCACATAAGAAGCATGGCGGGGTTTGGTCCCACCGGCTGCGCACAGGGTTACCTCCCAAATCGTCCTCGGACATGTCGGCGCCCCCGCTGCGCGCTTCGCGCTGCGGGGGCGCCTCCGTCCTGCGGAAAGATTTGGGAGGTAATCCTGTGCGCGGCCTGCGGCTACTATGGGGTCGCCGCGTGATCTTGGGGTGCTGCACATACAAAGTTGGGAGGGCTGAATTGCACGTTGCCGTACTGGGCCCTTTTCCCGAAGAAGGCCTTGCTTGATGCGGCACTGATTTTGCTGAAATATAAAAACAGGGGCGTCCTCTTTTTGAGGGCGTCCCTGTCTACGTCTATTTGCTATTGGCTTGTGGCCGATTTGAGCGGTGGTTGCTCTATGCCAAGAACTCCTTGGTGGTCGCCACGATGTTGGCGGCGTCCAGGCCATACTTGTGCAAGAGCTCGGCACCCGGGCCGGACTCGCCGAAGGTGTCGTTGACACCGATCTTCTTGAGCGGTGTCGGGCACTGCTCGCACAGGACGTCGGCAACGGCACTGCCCAGACCACCGATCACGGAGTGCTCCTCGACGGTCACGACGTGGCCGGTCTTGGTAGCGCTCTTGACGACCAGGTCGGCGTCGATGGGCTTGATGGTGTGCATGTTGATGACCTCGGCGTCGATGCCCTCGGCAGCGAGCTGCTCGGCGGCCTCGAGGGCCTCGCCGACCATCAGACCGCAAGCGATGATGGTCACATCGGCGCCCTCGCGCATGACAATGCCCTTACCCAACTCGAACTTGTAGGTCTCGGGGTCGTTGATAACCGGCGAGGCCAAACGGGCGAAGCGCATGTACACCGGGCCGTCGCACTCGTAGGCGGCGCGCGTCACGGCGCGGGCCTCGACGTCGTCGGCGGGAACGATCACGGTCATGCCGGGGATGACGCGCATGAGGGCGATATCCTCGCAGCACTGATGCGTGGCGCCGTCCTCGCCGACCGAAATACCGGCGTGCGTGGCGCCGATCTTGACGTTGAGGTGCGGGTAGCCGATGGAGTTGCGGACCTGCTCAAAGGCGCGACCGGCAGCGAACATGGCAAAGGTACTCGCGAAGGCAACACGACCAGTGGTCGCGATACCGGCGGCGACGCCCATCAGGTTGCTCTCGGCAATGCCCACATCGAAGAAGCGGTCGGGGCAAGCGGCCTTAAACTTACCGGTCTGCGTGGCGGCGGCCAGGTCGGCGTCGAGGACCACAAAGTCATCGTGCTCGTTGGCAAGCTCGACGAGGGCCTCGCCGTAGCTTACACGCGTGGCGATTTTCTTGACGTCTGCCATCCTAGAGCTCCTCTCCGGCGGCCGTGAGCTCTGCCATGGCCTGCTCAAACTGTTCATCGTTGGGGGCCTTGCCGTGCCAGCCAACCTGGTTCTCCATAAAGGACACGCCCTTGCCCTTTGTGGTCTCGGCGATAATGGCGGTCGGCTGCCCCTTGGTGGCGCGAGCCTCGGCAAAGGCGGCGCGGATCTGGTCAAAGTCGTTGCCGTCGGCGAGCTCAACCACGTGGAACTTGAACGCGCGGAACTTGTCGGCGAGCGGCATGGGGTCGTTGACCTCCTCGACGGGACCGTCAATCTGAAGGCCGTTGTGGTCGACGATCACGCAGAGGTTATCGAGCTGCTGGTTGCCGGCAAACATGGCGGCCTCCCAGACCTGGCCCTCCTCGCTCTCGCCATCACCCAGCAGGGCGTACGTGCGATAAGTATCGCCCCAGTGCTTGGCGGCAACGGCCATGCCCACGGCGGCGGAAATGCCCTGGCCGAGCGAGCCGGTGGACATGTCGACGCCCGGGGTGTCGTTCATGTTGGGGTGACCCTGCAGGTGGCTGCCGATGTGGCGCAGCGTCTCAAGATCCTCCTTGGGGAAGAACCCGCGCTCGGCGAGCACGGCGTACAGGCCCGGAGCGCAATGGCCCTTGGAGAGCACAAAACGGTCGCGATCGGCCTTGCGGGGATCGGACGGGTCGACGTTCATTTCCTCAAAGTACAGATAGGTCATGATGTCGGCAGCGCCGAGCGAACCGCCCGGATGGCCGGACTTGGCAGCGTGCACGCCGGTGACGATGCCCTTCCTTACCTCGTTGGCAACCTTTTTGAGCTCTTCGTCGCTCATTGTGCCTTCCTTTCATCCTCATTAGACAAAATGCGCACGGCACCGAAGGTAATCCCAACACAGCCGCAATGCACGTACGTCATTCATTATGCTGGAAACTGATGGCTTTACCAGAGTTTTTATCATTATTTGAACAATTGAGCAGGCAGAACCGCTGATGAAACGGTTTATCAATGTGAACGTCTTTTGGATGGGACGCGGTCGGCCCTACGCGCTAATGTCCTTGAATCCCTCGCCGAAGGCTTCCGTAACGTCGGCGACCGTCACAATGGCGTGAGGATCGCGCTCGCGCACGATCGTCTTGAGGGTATTGAGCTCCCGACGGCTCACGATGACCATGATCACCGGCTTCTCGGCACCCGAATACATGCCAGTCGCCTTAAACTTGGTACAACCACGACCCAGGCCATACATGATATCGGCAGCGATATCGGGGAACTTGTCCGAGATGATGAGTACCATACGGCGTTTGTTGCCACCATCGACCACGGCATCGATCACGTAGCCGCTAATGACCATCGAAAGGCCTGCATATAGTGCATTTTCGATTGAAAAGACCGGAGCCGACAGCGCACATACGGCAACATCGATCGCCATGACGGTCGAGCCCACGGGCAGCGAGGTATTACGCGAGATGATTTGGCCAATCGTGTCCGAGCCGCCGGTGTTGGCGCCGGCGCGCAGCACCATGCCATAACCGATGCCCGTGATGATGCCGCCCCACATAGCGGGCAGCATCAGATCGGCATGTGCCAGCGGCGCCACAAACGGAGCGAACAGGTCGGTGAAAAAGCCCAGCAGCACAAAGCCCGTCGCCGTCTGCACCACGTAGAACATGCCACCCTCGCGCATAACGACCAGCAGCAGCAAGGCGTTCATCACGATCGTCTGAATACCAACGGGAAGCGATAGACCGCGCGATGCGCCGACCGCCTGGATAATGGTGGCAAGGCCCGTAACGCCACCGGCAGCAAGGCCGTTGGGAATCAAAAACAGGTCGGTCGCAATAGCGGCCAGAGCGCACCCCAACATAATCTGGGGCAGGTCGTGAAAGAAGTTCATCGAAAGAATACGCTTAATGTCCAGACGATATGCCATGCTGCCTCCCTCAAAAAAGCGCACCCAAACGGATGCGCTTCGAACTTCTTGCTGTATTCGATTCTACCGATTCGCCGGACAAAAACCACCCCTGCGCAGGGTTTATTCCGGATACAAACCCGTCCAACCGTTGGGCTTAGCATCGGCTTGAAGCCGCCCGATGTTTTAGATCTCCGAGCCTTCTGCATCGGCGTTGCCGGTGGCCCAGCGATGATAGCCAATAACAAACGGGTCCAGGTCGCCATCGTCAAGAACTGCCTCGACGTTGCTGGTCTCAACGCCCGTGCGTAGGTCCTTAACCATCTGATACGGGTAGAGCACGTAGCTGCGGATCTGGTTGCCAAAACCAATCGTGGTTTTGGGTCCGCGAATCTCATCCAGGGCCTCGGCGCGCTTCTCGAGCTCAATCTCGTACAGGCGAGCCTTGAGGATCTGCATGCACGCGGCCTTGTTCTGGATCTGGCTGCGCTCGTTTTGGCAGGTGACCACAATGCCGCTGGGGAAATGCGTCACGCGCACGGCGGAGTCGGTGGTGTTAACGCCCTGACCGCCCGGGCCGCTCGCGTGGTACACGTCCACGCGGATGTCATCGGGACTGATTTCGATGTCGATATCATCGGGTAGCACGGGGATGACCTCGACGCCGGCAAACGTGGTCTGGCGGCGCTTCTTGTCGTCGGTGGGGCTAATGCGAACCAAGCGGTGGACGCCGGCCTCGGCGCGCAGCATGCCAAATGCGTCCTTGCCCTCGACGGTAAAGGTCGCGCGGTCGATGCCGATGACCTCAGCAGCGGGGCAGTCGTTAATCGTGACCTTCCAGCCGCGACGCTGGCAGTACTTCATGTACATCTTAAAGAGCATGAAGGTCCAGTCCTGGGCCTCCAGACCACCCTGTCCGGGCTTGATGGTCACAATGGCATCGCCGTGATCGAACTCACCGGTAAACCAGCTCGAAAGCTCAAGCTCATCGATGGCACGGGCCAGGCGCTCAGCCGTGGCTGTAGCCTCCTCGCGAAGAGCGGCGGCATCGGGGTCATCCCCCATCTCCTCGGCAAGCTCCAGCGCGGCGCGGGCATCGGAAAGCTCGCCGCGCGCGTTGTCCACGGCGGCGATATCTTCCTTGGTGCGCGCGATTTCCTCCATGGTGGCACGGGCGGCGTCGGCGTCATCCCAAAAGCCGGGGGCCACGCTTTTGGCCTCGAGCTCGGTCACGCGCGTGCGCTTTTCGTCCAAGTGGAGATACGACTCGACCTCGCCGAGCCGGTCCGCAAACGCGTCCAGCTCGGCGAGCGTTACCTCTAAAGCCTCAGCCATTAACGATTCCTGCCGTGGCAGTACTTAAACTTCTTGCCGCTACCGCAGGGGCACGGGTCGTTGCGGCCCACGTTGACGTACGGATCGTCGCTCTCGGACTTGCGATAGGTGGTCACCTTGCCACCGTTGTTGACGGCAGCCGGACCACCCTGGACAGCCGTGCGGGCCTGCACCTGCGCCTGCTTGCGCAGCACCGAGTTGCCGTTGTCGCCATCGACCTCGGCAGGACCGGAGAAGCGCGCACCCTCGAGCGCGGGCTCTTCCTTGTGCTCCACGGCACGCGGGGCAGCCTTGATCTCGATGCGCAGAACCGTGCGCAGGTAATCCTCGTACATGGTGTCGACGAGGATCTGGAACGCGCCGTAGGCCTCGGTCTTGTACTCGACCAGCGGGTCGCGCTGGCCAAAGCCGCGCAGGCCGATGCCGGTCTTGAGATAGTCCATCTCCTGCAGGTAGTTCATCCAGCGGGTATCAATGACGCGCAGCATGACCTGGGTGTTGAGCTCGCGCATCAGGTCCTCGCCCAAGCGCTCGGCCTTCATGTTGTAGCACTTCTCTACGTAAGCCAGGACATCGGCAGCCAGAGCCTCATAATCCTCGTCGGGGAACTTCGGCGTATCGATGTGGCCGGTGAGCTCCACAACCCACTTGCGCAGGCCCTCCAGGTCGCGCTCGCCATCGTGACTGTCCTTGGTGCAGAACTCCTGAACGCAGCGGTACACGGTGTCGTGCATGACCTCGGTGATGTGGTCGGTCAGGTCCTTGCCGTCCAGAATCTTATTGCGCTCAGCGTAGATGACCTGGCGCTGCTTGTTCATGACGTCGTCGTACTCAAGGACGCTCTTGCGCATGGAGAAGTTGATGCTCTCGACCTTGTGCTGGGCGCTCTCGACGGCCTTGGAGATGATCTTGTGCTGGATGGGCATGTCGTCGCCCATGTCGGCCGTGACCATCATCTTGGAGACGCGGTCCATCTTGTCGCCGCCGAACAGGCGCATGAGGTCGTCCTCGAGCGACAGGTAGAACTGGGTCTCGCCCGGATCGCCCTGACGGCCGGAGCGGCCGCGCAGCTGGTTGTCGATACGACGGGACTCGTGGCGCTCGGTGCCGATAACGGTCAGGCCGCCGGCGGCAAGCACGCGCTCGCGCTCGGCCTTGCAGGTCTCCTTGGCCTCGGCGTTAAACTGCTCAAGCTGCTCGGGCGTCACGTCCTCCATGGTCAGGCCCTCGTACTCAAGGCGCTCGCGCACCAGCTCGTCGGGGTTGCCGCCCAACAGGATGTCGGTACCACGACCGGCCATGTTGGTAGCGATGGTCACGGCGCCGTAGCGTCCGGCCTGGGCAACGATGTGGGCCTCGCGTTCATGGTGCTTGGCGTTGAGGACCTCGTGTGCGATGCCGCGCTTGGTAAGGGCGGCGGACAGCTTCTCGGAGCTCTCGATGGAGACGGTGCCCACCAGGACCGGCTGGCCCTTGGCGTGACGCTGCTCGACATCGTCGGCGACGGCGTTGTACTTGGCCTGAATGGTGCGGTACACCAGGTCCTCGTGGTCCACGCGCTGCACGGGCTTGTTGGAGGGGATGACCTCGACGGGCAGCTTGTAGATCTCGCGGAACTCGGCATCCTCGGTAAGTGCCGTGCCGGTCATGCCGGAGAGCTTGTCATACAGACGGAAGTAGTTCTGCAGGGTGATGGTGGCCAGGGTCTGGTTCTCCTCGCGTACGAGCACGCCCTCTTTGGCCTCGATGGCCTGGTGCAGGCCCTCGGAGTAACGGCGACCTTCCATAATGCGGCCGGTGAACTCGTCGACGATCTTAACCTCGCCGTTGGTGACCACGTACTGCTTGTCGCGGTGGAACATGTACTGGGCCTTCAGCGCCTGTTGCAGGTGGTTGACCAGCTGACCCGAAAGGTCGGCGTAGATGTCATCGATACCCAGGCGGCGCTCGATTTTCTTAAGGCCGCGCTCGGTGGCGGCGATGGTGTGCTTGGCCTCGTCCATGACGTAGTCGCCCGTGGGTTCAACGTCCTCGGTGGCGGTAAGCATGTCGTGCGACACGTCCTCGCCGCGCTCAAGGCCACGCACGGCACGCGCGAAGTCCTTGTAGGTACTGGCGGACTTGGTGCCAGCGCCCGAGATGATCAGCGGGGTGCGAGCCTCATCGATCAGGATGGAGTCGACCTCGTCGACGATGGCGTAGTTGTGACCGCGCTGCACGCGCTGCTCGGGACGGGTGACCATGTTGTCGCGCAGGTAATCAAAGCCGAACTCGGAGTTGGTGCCGTAGGTGACGTCGGCCTGGTAGGCCGGGCGCTTGAGCTCGAGCGGCATGTTGTTCTGGAGCAGACCGACGGTCATGCCCAAGTACTTATAGATGCGGCCCATCCACTCGGAGTCGCGCTTGGCAAGGTAATCATTGACGGTAACGACATGCACGCCCTTGCCGGCGATAGCGTTGAGGTAGCCGGCCAAGGTGGAGACGAGCGTCTTGCCCTCGCCGGTCTTCATCTCGGCGATGTGGCCCTCGTGCAGTGCCATGGCGCCAATGAGCTGCACGTCAAAGTGGCGCATACCCATGGTGCGCTTGGAAGCCTCGCGCACGGTGGCAAAAGCCTCGGGGAGCATGTCGTCGAGCGACTCGCCGTTGGCGTAACGCTCGCGGAACTTATCGGTCTGGCCGCGGAGTTCCTCCTCGGTCATCTTCTCAAACTGGGGCTCAAGACCGTTGATCTGGTCGACGATCTTGTAGTAGCGCTTAAGGTCCTTATCGGATCCAAAGGACAGCAGCTTTGACATGAATCCCATGTGGTTTTCCTTTTTGGCCATCGCCCACGCCGTGCAGCTGCGGGCGAGTTAAACACAGATGATTGTACTTTAGCCAAACAAGGCGCGGCCTATACGGTCGACCTCGACCGCCACGTAATAACTATGACCAACCTGCCACAATGGGACAGGTTTATTTTGGCAAGTTTTATCTGAGCAAACGCCGTCTCTCTGCCATTTGGTGCCACGGGGACAGGTTAGCTTGCACCAATAAAAAGAAAAGGGCCGCGCACCCAAATGGATGCACGGCCCTTGTGCCATGAATGCGAGCGATTCCGCGGCGAGCTATTTACTCAGCAGCCTCGGTGGTCTCGGCCTCGGCAGCGGCCTCCTCGACGGGAGCCTCTGCGGGAGCCTCGGCGGCCTGCTTGGCAGCCTCCTCGGCGAACTTAGCAGCACGCTTAGCCTTCTCGGCAGCCTTAGCCTCAGCGGCGGCCTTGCGAGCGGCCTCGGCCTCAGCAGCCTTGGCGGCCTTGGCAGCCTTGGCCTCCTCAGCCTTCTTGAGCTGGGCGGCAGCGGCGCCACCGAACTTGTCGGCGAAGCGCTGGACGCGTCCACCGGTGTCGACGAACTTCTGCTGGCCGGTGTAGAACGGGTGGCACTCGTTGCAAAGCTCGACCTTCATCTCGGACACGGTAGCGTGCGTCTTGAAGGTGTTGCCGCAGGAGCACGTCACCGTGCACTCGACATACTGGGGATGGATACCCTGCTTCATGGTAGGACTCCTTATTGGTCAGGCGCTGGTTACCGATCAGCGCATAAGGCGTCTTGGTTTCCGACCAAGACAACAAACTCGGCTATGGTACCACGGCGCCGCGCGTCCCACAAAAGGTTCACGGTCTTTTCGGAACGACACGAATCTGACCCATCGAAACACATCTCCACCGTTCCTTCAACTGGGAAAATGCCGTCCCCGGGGCCTGAGAAGGGCCCCGGGGACGTTCGACTGACTGCGGGAACGGCCTTTCCGCTCAATGTGTTCGGCTGAGATCGGAAATCAACCAAACTGAACTAGGTTCAGTTGACATGGTTAAAAACGAGGGGCGACGCTTTTGCGTCACCCCTCGTCCCGGCCGGTTGCTTTAGTTGTACACACGGTAGTTACACTTGAACTGGGTTATGTGTCCATAGTTTGAGCCGTACCAACCCGATGTATAGCTGATTGCCTCTGCGCCTAGATAGTCGTAGCCCTTGTTGTAGCGAAGCTGACGGTAGGTCGTGTCGTACTCTGCTACGTAAAACGTGTCTCCAGAGAAGGCTTTGTACCGGTCCTTAACCGTCGAAGCCATGTACGCGGGTTCGACATCGCCTTTCTCCCCGTTGAGCGCATAGACGGGTGCCGCGATTCCGCATAAAGCCGTTGCCACGAGGATGGCGTAGACAGCCATGCGCGACGCATTGGACTTCAGCTGTTCAAATAGTTTCATGTCATTCACCTCCCTCGTATGTATCGAGGTATTCCTGCTTGAGCGTCTGCGAGGACGACTTGATCTTTTCCACGAGCGTGCCGGCCTCGATGAAGTAGAACGAGTTGGTGAGGTCTGCCAGGTCGTCGAGCAGATGGCTTGAAATGAGCACGCTGCGTCCCCGCGCCACCTCGCTGCGCATCGCGTCGCAGGAGGTTTTCCGCTTTCCCGGATCGAGGCCGTTCAGCGGTTCATCGAGGATGAGGTACGGGCAATCGGTCGCTATCGCCATGGCAAGCTTTACCTGCTGCTTCATTCCCGTCGAGAGTTTACGGGTCGGCTTGTCGAGATATGGGGAGATTCCGAGGGAGTCGCAGAGCGAGTCGATGTCGGCGGCCGATTTCCACGCCTCCCTAACGAAAGCAAGGTGCTCGATGGCCGATAGCGTGGGATAGAGATCCGCGCCGCCCGAAGAGCTCAGGTAGACGAGTTCTGCAAATTCGGCTGATCGACGTTGGCAGATTCCGTCTGCCGCCAGGCTTCCCGAGCGGATGCGGGTGGGAAATTGGCCCGACAGCGCTTCAAGAAGGGTGGTTTTCCCCGAGCCGTTGGGAGCAACGAGGCCCGCCGCCGTTCCCGGGCTCAGGAAAAGCGACCCGATTGAAAGTATCGTCGTGCTTCCGTATCCCACGCTCGCGTCCAGAAGCTCGAGCCCATGGCGCTTTTTCGCGGGGCCAGGCTGTTTGGGGGAACGTGTCGCAACGGCGCCGACCGCAAAAAGGACCGCGACGTATGCCAGGGCCACGGCAAGCATCGATGCGCTGCCCGAACCGGAGCCAATGAATTCTGTCGGGAAGCATCCTACGTAGCCCGTTGCCTCGATAGGCGAGAACACGGCCAGCGGCAGGAGCCCGAGCACGGCATTATGCCCTAGTGCCGAATCGGACAGCAACGGGAATGCCGGGGCCGCGACAAGCAGCGCTGAGGTAAGGGGGCCCGCGAGGACGCGCCTCGTTGCGGTCGATAGGACGGCGGAGCAAACGGATATCAAGGTTCCGCCCGCAAGCAGCGCGAGAAGCAGGGTCGTGAAGACGTTTCCCGCGGTCGTGGTGGTAAGCGCGCCGTCATGGAAGAAGGCGATCGGGTACCCAATTTGCCCGGAGCCGTTTAGGGCCAAGGCGTAAATGCCCCCGGGTGCGAGGCCGGCGAGGAGCATCGCGGTCCCCGCGGCGATTATCGAAAACACGATCTGGATAAGGCGCCGGAATTTGGGCGCGGGCGCCTTCGCCGCCAGGGTCGCAGGCCTTGTGGCGCCGAGCACGAGTATCGACGAGAGAAGGAAGGGGATGAAGGGAAGGAAAGACGGCGCCGCGGCAATGGCGTAAGGCAGGAAGGAAAGGAATGGCAGGTCGCTTGCGGAGGCCGGGATATCCGTGATGCCGGAGCTGCTCAGGGCACGGCAATATGCGAGCTCCGCGTCATTGGTCTCTCGGTCTCCCACGATGGACCCGGATTGGAAGCCTTCGTCCATGAGCGCGTAGTAGCTCTCGGCAGAATCGAGAAAGGCGGCGTCGGTTTGAGCGGCAAGGGCGGCGTTCGCGTATCTTGCAAGCTCCGCGTCAGCTTGCTGCTCTGGAGATAGGTCTGTGCCGCTGGCCTGGGGCGCGCGCGTATTGAATGCGTCGACAAAGCCCTGCATGCCCTGTTTCATAAAGAAGGGCCCGTAGATGGGTGAATTGAACGCAATGGGGACGGAAAAGGCTGCAGCGAGAACGAGCGTACAAATCCATGCGGCCTTGTCTCTTAGGATCAGTTTGAGAAGAAGTCGACAGTACATTCAGAAGCACCTACGTTCCTCAAAGAATTGTTAGATTAAAAGTAACAGACCGGATGAAGATACGTGCGACGGGGGCGAGGCGAATGGCTGAGCGGTATCGATATGCGGGTTCAACGGTATCACATTGGCCACATAGATTTTTAACTTGCATTTCTACCCGCCCTTTTCGTAGAGTCGCCGATACGTGCTTAGCGCACCCTCGGCGCGTCCGGCAGGCTTTGCGAAATGGGATCCAGGAGACTTCGGCGCAGCATCATCTTGCGGAATGCTTCTAATGAGCCTCCCATCCTTCAAAAACAGAATCTCATCGCACAGCCTATCGACCGAATCCAAGATGTGGGATGACATGATGATGCACGTACCAGAATCGGCCAGCTTCCTGAGAATCTCGGAATGCAAGTCCACCCTGCTGGGGTCGAGCGCGTTCATGGGCTCATCTAATAGAAGGTACCGCGCGCCCGTCGCATACGCAATCGCCAGGGTAAGCTGCTGCTTCATGCCCTGGCTCAGAGTGCGGATCCTCATCTTCGCGAACTCGCCTATCTGCGTTTGTTCCACTATCTCTTCGATATCGCGAGCATGCGGCCACATATCGCAAACCATCTTGAGGTGATCTTCCGCACGCAATCCGGGATACAGCAGCGTCCCCTCACCAGGTGCATAGAAGATCATAGAACGGACCTCTCTCGCACCCGTACCCTGCACCTCATCCAGAACGATGCTCCCGTCCACGCGAGGACCCGGCAAACCTGCCATCGCACGCAGCAACGTCGTCTTTCCATGCCCGTTCGGAGCGACGAGACCGTAGACCGTACCCGGGGCAAACTCAGCGTTCACCGAATCTACGAGCACCTTCTTTCCATAAGAGATCGTCAGCGTTTGAAGGTCAATCATCGAGATCATCCCCTTTCGATCTTTGGAACACTCAGGCGCACCATCAACGGAGATACGGCGCCCAAGACCACCAGCAGAGCGCCCGATGCGCCGACGACCTCTCCAAAAGGCATCGCGTTCGTCCCTCGCCCAAGGAACCCAATCGTCCCCACCTGGGAAGCGGGATCAAACGAGGCGAATGGAGCCAGCAGCGCGACGCCCATGCCCACGCTTTCAACATGAGCGCTCAACGAACCCAACACCAAGAGAACCGCGCAAACCATTCCGGTGACAACGGGGTTGCGGCTAATCGCTGCTGTCAACGCAGCGACGACGGAAATCACGCCGTATGCCATGACCAGCAACGGAATACTGCACAACACCGCCTCCCCCACCATGGACGTTGTCGAAGCTCCCGCCCGAATGAGAGCGACGGGATACTCCGATCCACCCGCACCGTTCTTAATCACGGACACAACGACAGCGGGAACCATCGACACCAAAAGCAGCACCAAGCCAAGCAGGAGAGCCAGCGCAACAGCCGTCAGAAAACGCACATGCGCTGTTGCGGGGATCTGGAGAACCAGAAGGGAACGACACTGCAGGTGGGTGCACGCGAGCGATGTGACAACCACGGGCAACAGCAAAAATAAGGAGGGAAGCGCTGCCTGGAGATACGAAAGGAGGATTAATGGGGGCATCTTCGTACTTAACTCGTAAACCTTGGGGTCCGGCAAGCTCGCGATCGACTCAAGCAGAAGGGCGCGCGCCTCCGCACGAGAAGGAGTCTCCGGCTCGATTCCGATCGATTGCAGGAGAGTCGCATCTGCCGCGCCCAGCTCACCTCGAGCGCGCTCGTACGTCGCAAGGCTTCGAAACCCCTCCGCAGGCATAGGCGCGTACACGAAACCCGAAAGAGCATCCCGCATGTCTTCCAGGGCCGCTTTGCCCTCGACGTCCATATTCGCAGCGTTCTGCTCTAGATACCGATCTATTGAACGGAGCCCCCCATCCCTATACCGAACAGCGGAAACGTTATCAGCGTCAGGAAACATCTCGACCAGAGCCGGGGCCAGCATCGTCGTCGACATTGCAATCGCGCATACGGCGAGGGTAGGAGAACGCAGGAGCAGTTTCCCCATCGTTCTTACGTATGCAACGGCTGAGGCACAAGCGCTCGAACGAGTTGCCGTTCTCGATGCAGTGAAGGAACCTCTCTCAAGACAAATCGGGGATATCGGGCACGCGCAGCCGCTCTTTCCAGCAACGCAAAGCAGGCTAATTGCCAGCACCTCGATCCCGATTGCGCATACGAGGGCAATCGCGCCACGCTCGAAGCAAAGTCCAGGCAGATTCACTATCTGCGTTGTCGGGTACGGGCTATAGGCGCCGACGGTCAACTCAGTGTTCGCATACGTAAGGGGATTCAACAGGGCGAACTCACGTAAAGCGATGGATCTTCCGTAATACCCGGGAACCATCGTCACCCCCATCAGGGCACATACGAACACGATTCCAAGCGTAGGGTTATTGGCAATCTTCACGGCAAGGTGAACGACAAGCGAGATGAACGCTGCCACCAAGAATTGCAAGATGGCCGTCTGCGCGAACACCAGCCAAGCCGGTTTGATAACCGGAGTCGCATATTGAATGTAGCCTATCGGATAGAACGGCGAGCCCGGGCCATTCTTCACAAGCGCGGCGATTATCCCTGGAAGATTGATGGCGAGGACGGCAAGCATTGCAAAAACACTCGCCCATACGCTCGATGCAACAAGTCTACCCAGCTCGCCCATCGGTGCCTGGATGATGAGCTTTTCACGTTTGTTAAGACGCGCGGCAAGGAACGAGACGGCAACGGCCGTTGCGACCCATAGCAAGTACTCCTTCGATCCGTCATAATAGGTGTACTCTCCATCCGATATCTGCAGAAACGGAAGTAGGGGAGAGAGCGGTGCCAAGATAAGACGTCCCGCGGCAAGAGGGTACAGAAGCGCGGGCATGCTTGATGAAGAGGTATAGACACCGTCCTCCCCCGCATTCACAAGCGCATCCGCATAGGATGCTGACAATTCCTGCTCAACACGGGTTATTCCCGACTCGAGGTATTCGACCCGTCCGTCGATGCCAGCCGCGCTCCTGAAGACGGGCAGAGCACAAAGAACCATCAACGCAACAACGACAACACAGAGCGACCTGGAGGAGAGAAGCGACCTAAAGATCGCCTTCGAGATTTTGAGCATATTCATCGCCAACCTTAACCTCATCCAGTCGGAACAGAGGGGCCGAACAAAATGCTCGGCCCTTCCTCGCATCTAGTAGGTGCTATAGACAAATTGCCATTTATCAGTTGTGCCAAGAACACCACAGGAGCACATTGCAGCGAGGCGGGATTCCCTATGATGCGCGGATCGGCGATAGCCATTTCGGTAGGAGATCGTCTTGTAAGAGATGTTGAACATCGAGATGCTGTGCCCGCTTACGCCGCGAGGACAGCTGTAGCTCCAGTAGGTATCGACGACGTCGTCCGTATACCCGAGGGGCTCAACGAGGGCACACTGGCTGCTCTCCTGGGAAGGAGGCATCGGGGTATCCGCAAAAGCGGGGGCTCCCGGCAGCAACAGACAAAGAGCGAGGCCGAGGAAAACCAAGAGCTTACACGACTTAACAGTACCGAACATAATCCTCTCCAATCTAGAGGGGTTTCGGTTGCAGCATGCTGTGATTACTTGCCGGCAAAGTCAATTTAACATAAACTGTTAAAAAGTAACCTGAGTTTTTTAAATTCTTCGGAGGTTATTATGAGTTCCGACAATCGCACTCCCCGGCTTCATTCCTTCCGCATCGCATGTGCGATAGCCTCTGCGACCCTTTGCGCCACCGCCATCGCACAAGTGGCGTTCTCCTTAAAGCCAGCAATCGAAGTGCTCGACAACCCTGTAATTGCAGACTCCCCCGCGTATCCAGCCCTTGCGATCTCGACATTGGTCCCCGCCGTCATCGGTATCGCTACGACCATCCTCAGCGCCGTTCTCGTGTGGACGATCAAGAGCGGAGACCCCTTCAAGAAAGGGTCTGCGACATGCTTGAAGGTGCTCGGCATTCTCTTCGTTGTTCAAGCTGCCACCAGCCTCTACGCCGGCTCACTCAAAACCTCCGTTTCGATGTTTGGCGGCGAGGGGGCCGTCGGCGCCCAAGAGATCGCTTCATCATTCGATTGGACCTCTCTGGTTCTCGGCATCGTCCTGTTCATGCTTTCCCAGCTCTTCTTGTACGCCCGAGAGCTGTACCTCGACTCCGACGAGATTGCGTAAGGAAACGCCATGCCCGTAATTGTTCGCCTCGACAAGATCATGGCCGAGCGAAAGATTTCCTCGAACGAACTTGCCGAAAGGATTGGAACCACGCCCGTGAACCTGTCCCGTATTAAAAAAGGGCATATTCGCGGCATTCGCTTCAACACACTCGAGCAGCTATGCCTCGCCCTTCGTTGCCAACCCGGAGACCTTCTCGAAGTCATGAGCGAAGAGGATGCCCGAAAGGAGTTCGGACTCGATTGGTCCGCCGAGGATTAGAGGGCGGTCGTACTCGCCCTGCACACGGGGATGCGAATCGGCGAGGTCTGCGGCCTTCGGTGGTGCGATGTGGATTTCGAGACGGGCCTGATCTCGATCAGACACTCGGTGGCGTACGCGAAGGGAATGGGTTCGTTCATCAAGGACACCAAGACCCATGACGCCAGGGGTATCCCCATCGACCCGGTCGGCCTACTCCCCTTCCTGAAGGAGACCCACGAGATCGACTGCGGAAAGCTGCGCTTGCGCGGCCTTACCGGGGCGGTCGAGATCGGGGACTGCTACATCCTGTCGGAGCCGGGCGCGACCTTCGCGACGACAAGCTATATCCGCAGGGCGTTCAAGACGTTCTCGGAGACCAACGGCCTCATGGGCACCAACGACGAGCTGATCACGTTCCACGGCCTTCGCCACACGTTCGCAACGCAGTGGATCCGCCAAGGTGGCGATATCAAGGCGCTCCAATCGATCCTCGGCCACAAGGACGCCATGGCGACGCTCAACGTCTACGCCGACATCGAGCCCATCTCCAAAATCCATAACATGCTGCGCGCCACGCCGTGCCTTTGGCGCGGGCACCTCGGGCCGAGGGTCGATCCGGGTCCCATGTTCCAACAGAGGATCCAGGAGTCCATCGAGACGCTCCAGGCGTTCGGCTACGGCATCACCGAGCCGGACGACCGAAATATCGCCATACGCGACGTGAAGACGAACAGTTGGCTCTAGCTCACCGAGTACGCGGCAGTGCTGGGCCCATCCCAACTGAGGTCACGGTGGTCCGATAGGGGCGCCGCCCGCGGCATGCGCCGCGGAGCGGTATCCCCTACCGAAGGGCGGGGATGCCCTCCGCTTCCAGTTCGGAATCAGCCGTCGGAGGCGTTCGGCTGACTGCGGGAACGGCCTGTCCGCTCAATGTGTTCGGCTGAGATCGGAAATCAACCCAACACGAGCCGGACACGCGCCAGACGGCTCTTCCCCGTACGGCCTTCCCCCTTACGCTCATGTTGCAGGCATGTAACGCCGCAGCGAGCGCGCCTTTTTTGGCGCCAGACAGGTACAATGATGAACACTGTACCGTAGCGGAGCGCCCCGCGCGCGCCGCAACCACGCGAAAGGGTTTCCCATGGCCGAGATCTCGTCCTCCCGTATCGTCATCACCGTCCTTGGCAAGAACCGCCCCGGCATCGTCGCCGGCGTCACCCGTGTCCTGGGCGAGGCCAACGTCGACATCCGCGACATCACGCAGTCCATTATCGAGGACATCTTCACCATGACCATGCTGGCCGATACCGCCGAGTCCAAGCTCGACTTCGCCGAGCTGCAGAAGGCGCTGGCCGAGGCCGGCGAGCTTTCGGGCGTCAACGTGTCCATCCAGCGCGAGGACGTCTTTAACTTTATGTACCGCCTGTAGCGAACAAGCCGCTCGGGGCAGCTTGACGTCATACCGTCCAAGCGCGCGGCCCCAAAGCGGACCGGAGAGGAGCGCGCATGGCCTACGACGCCAAGAAAATCTACTACCGCTTCGACGATCACCTGAGCCGCCTGGTTCTAGATTACGAGGCGAGCCGTCAGATTTCGCCCGAAAGCGAAAACCTCTACCACGGCCTGCCGACCGCCCCGTACGACGAGGGCCTGTTCGTAGAGCACAACGTCAAGCGCGGCCTGCGCAATGCCGATGGCTCGGGCGTGGTCGCGGGCCTTACCCGCATCTCGGATGTGCACGGCTACAACAAGGTCGACGGAAAGGTCGTGCCCGATCAGGGCAAGCTCACGCTTCGCGGCTACAGCATCGAGGATCTGGTCAACAATGCCCAGGCCGAGAATCGCTACGGCTACGAGGAAGTCGCCTATCTGCTTATCACGGGTTCGCTGCCCAACAAGGAAGAGCTCGACGGCTTTTGCGAGCGCCTGGGCGCCTTTAGACATCTGAGCGACGAGTACGTTAAAGAGTTCCCTATGACCACGGTATCGTCGAGCATCATGAACGTGCTCCAGCGCGCCGTACTGCTGCTCTACGCCTTCGATGCCGAACCAGACGTGATCACGCCCGAGCACGAAATCGACGTCGCCATTTCCATGCTCGCACGTCTCCCGCGCATCGCCGCCTTCGCACACATGGCCTCAGTCGCCAAGCTTCGCGGCTCCGAGGTTCACGTGCCGCACCCTACGCCCGGTCTCTCCACCGCCGAGACCATCCTACAGGTCCTGCGCGGCGGCATGGCGTTCACCCGCGATGAGGCGATGCTGCTCGACGTTATGCTCATGCTGCATGCCGAGCACGGCGGCGGCAACAACTCCACCTTCGCTTGCCGCGTGCTGTCGTCTTCGGCCACCGACCCGTATTCCGCCTACGCCGCGGCTATCGGCTCGCTCAAGGGCCCGCGCCACGGTGGTGCCAATGCCAAGGTCGTGTCTATGCACGAGGACATCCGCGCGCATGTCTCCAACTGGGAGGACGAGGACGAGGTCGCGGCCTACCTGGGTAAGATCCTCGACAAGCAGGCCTTCGACGGCACGGGCCTCATCTACGGCATGGGCCACGCCGTCTATACGCTCAGCGACCCGCGCGCCGAGGTCTGCCGTCGTTACGCGCGCACACTTGCCAACAAGAAGAACCTGGGCGATGAGTTCGCGCTCATCGAGCGCATCGAGCGCCTGGCGCCCCAGGTCATGCGCGACCACGGCATGACCAAGCCCATCTGCGCCAACATCGACCTGTACACGGGCTTTATCTACAAGATGCTCGGCGTGCCCGAAACGCTCTTTACGCCGCTATTCGCCGTCGCCCGCATGGCCGGCTGGTCGGCACACCGCATGGAAGAGCTCTTCTGCGCGCACCGTATCATCCGCCCCGCCTATCGTCCGGTGATCGAGCCGCTGGAGTACAAGCCGCTCGCCGACCGCTAGGACGCGGACCGTTATAGAACTCGAGCGTGGCCAGGGCATCACCGCCCTCGGCCACGCTTTTTATGCCAGTAGAAAGGGCTGCATCAAATGATTGTGTTTTCCGATATGGATGGGACGCTGCTGACGAGCGATAAGCAAATGAGCGATGCCACCTGGGCGATGCTCGACGAGCTCGCACGTCGTGGCATCGAGTTTGTTCCCTGCACGGGACGTCCACTGTCGGGCATCTTTAAGCCCATTCTCGCCCATCCCGCCGTGCACTACGCGGTCTGTGCCAACGGCGCCAGCGTCTGGCAGCTCGACGAGGATACGCCCACCGACGCCTCGCGCGCCACGCGCATCTTGAGCCGTCCGCTCGACCGTGGCATTGCCCACCGCATCCATCGCATTGCCGCCGGCCACGATGTGACCTTCGATATCTTCGCGGATGGGCAGTGCTTCCTCCCCCGCTCGCTATACGGGCGTCTGGATGAGTTCTGTGGCGGCGACCCCCACATCGCGGCTTCGCTCAAGCGCACACGAACGCCGATCGACATGAATATCGACAGCAAAATCGACGAGGTCGAGGCGCTCGAACGCATCGCTATGTACTGGCACGACCCCGCCGATCGCGACGCCATCGCGGCGGCGCTCGACACGCTCGGAGGCATTGAGGTCACGCGTTCGTACGCCATGAATATCGAGGTTATGGGCGAAGGCACCACCAAGGGAACGGCCCTCACGTGGCTGTGTGAGCACCTGGGCGAGCGCCTCGCCAACGCCTGGGCGTTCGGCGACAACATCAACGACATCCCCATGCTGCAGGCAGCGGGCCACGGCATGGCCATGATCAACGCCGAGTCCGAAGACCGCGAGGCCGCCGACGCCATCACCGAATACGACAACGACCACGACGGCGTCGCCCGCACCATCATGGCCGCCCTCGCCTAGTCATTGGCCAGTCACTGGGGATGTTCTTAAGACTAGTCACTGGGGACACTCTTCGCAAAAAGCTGCAAGGACTGTCCCCCACTGTCGGCAGAAAAGGAACGTCGCCAGCTGCCGGATTAGGAGAGACTCTCCAGCACGCGACGGAGCTCATGCTGAACGGCGTGGTCGCGGTTGCAGCCTACGACACGATCGGCCACCGCCTTGAGCGCGGGGCGCGCGTTTTCCATCGCGCAGCCCGTGCCGACAAAGCGAATGATCTCGTAGTCGTTCATCGAGTCGCCAAACGCCATGACCTCGTCGCGACCAATGCCGTAATGCTCCGCGAGCTGCGCGATACCCGAGGCCTTCGACACACCAGGCTGCATGGCATCGATCCACGCGTTGCCCGAAGGCGCAAAAGTAAAGAGCTGACCAAGTTCGCGCTGTAGCACGTACGCACTGTCCATAACCGCACTGTCGTCGCAAAAGATACTCGCTTTGATGATATTTACGCTGGGATCGGGCAGCTCCCAAATACGCTCGGCATTGGGAAGGTCCTTATCGACCTCACGCACGAACTTGCACTCGTCATCGAGCAGGAAGGACTTGGTTCGGTCAAAGAGCGCAAGATGCAGATTGGGAAACGTCCTGACGGCTTGGGCGAGCCTTCGAATCGCCAGGTGCGAATACACCTCGCGGTCTACCATTTTGCCGTCGGCGAAGACCTGGGCACCGTTAGCTGCGACAAAGTCCATCTTGTCGCGAACGGGCGCAAAGAACTCGCACAGGCGATCGTAGCGACGACCTGACGATGCGGCGAAATGCACGCCATGCTCGTGTAGCGCCAGAATCAGTTCGTAGGTCTCGGGAGGCACCTGGCCGTTTTCGTCAAGCAATGTGCCGTCCATATCGGATGCAATCAGTTTAAACATAGAAAAGCTCCCTTCGGGCTTGTTGGAATCGAACGTGTATCCGATTCCAACGTACCCAAAGGGAGCTCAAATAAGACTCCGCGGGCGTAAACGTTACAAGGACCTGGCAAATAGCTCACACATGCCAGAGGTCTCACGGTCGCGGCGTCAGGCGACACGCCACCCCGACGGATAGTCGTTTAAGAACATCCCCGATGACTAGTCGGCGTAGGTGAAGGTCGTGACGTCGAACATGCCCTCGGGGCGGATGCGGAGCGTCGGGATGACCGGCAGGGGCAGGAAGATGATGCCCATGATGGGGTCGAGCGGCGGCTCGATACCCATGGCGCGCGCCTTGACCATAAAGTCGTCGTGCTGCGCGGCGACATCCTCGGCCGTGCCCTCGCTCATAAGGCCACCGAGCGCCAGCGGAATGCGCGCCACGACCTCGCCGTTGCGCACCAGCACGTGGCCGCCCTGGCCCACGGCCTCAACGGCAGCCATCATATCCGCCGCATTGTCGCCCACCACGCACACGTTGTGCGAGTCGTGGCCAATCGTGGAGGCAATGGCGCCACCCGTGATGGTAAAGCCGCGCACCCAGCCGCGACCGATATGCTTGCCAACCAAGCCCAGACCCGCGGGGCCGTCACCGTCGGCGCCCTCGGCCTGCAGCGACACGCCGCGGCCGTGGCGCTCGATCAGCATAATGCGGCGCAGGCCCTCGGCACTCTCGGGGCGAACCATACCCGTGATAGCCATACCCGGGATGACATCGATAACGGCCTCGCCCGGCTTAAAGGCATAGTCAAACACGTCGAGCGAAAGCTTCGGCAGCTTAACGGAGGCGCGAAGCTCATCGGCAAGCGCCGCAACCTCAGCCATCTCGGGTGCGATCTCGCCCACAAAGGTGCCGTCCTGCGCCACCAGAGCACCGGCGGCATATACGCGATGCGGAGCCGTGGCGAACGTCAGGTCATTAAGCACCAGCAGGTCGGCGCGCTTGCCCGGGGCAATCGCACCACGCAGCTCGTGCGGGTCGCGGCAGCCGTGATCCAGGCCAAACGCCTCGGCCGTGGAGAGGGACGCCATAGAGATAGCGACCACGGGGTCGATACCGGCCTCAATCGCCACGCGGCAGGCATTGTCGATCATGCCAGTCGCAAGCGCATCGGAAGGGGCGCGGTCGTCAGTCGCAAAGCAGCAGCGGCGGGCGCGCGCGGGGTTCTCCAGCAGCATCGGCGACAGATTGGCCAGGTCATGGCTGCACGTACCCTCGCGCAGCATCACGTACATGCCACGAGACAGTTTATCGAGCGCCTCCTCGGGAATCGTCGACTCGTGATCGGCGATAATGCCCGCCGCGGCATAGGCATTAAGGTCCTTGCCGGCAACGAGCGGTGCATGGCCGTCGACCTGCTTGGACGGCGTCTGGTTGGCAGCATCGATGCGAGCACAGGTCTCGGGGTCGGCCATAAAGACACCCGGCAGGTTCATCATCTCGCCCAGGCCAAAAACATCGCCCGGATGCTCGGCAAAAAACGCCTGCATGTCAGCGGCGGTAATCACAGCGCCCGCTTGCTCATCGGGTAGCGCGGGCACGCACGAGGGCATCATGTACTTGATGGAAATGGGCGCGCGGCGACCGTCCTCGATCATAAAGTGCAGGCCGTCCAGGCCCGCCACGTTGGCGATCTCGTGGCTGTCGGCAATGGCAGTGGTGGTACCGCGCGTCGCCGCCATGCGCGCATACTCGGCGGGGCGGATGTTCGAAGACTCAATGTGCAGATGTCCGTCGATAAAGCCGGGGGCGAGATAGCGACCCTGGCAGTCGATAACCTCGGCAGCCTCATAGGTACCGGCGGCATCGTCGCGACCGTCGTAGAGCACGCCGACGATCAGACCGTCCTTGACGGCAACGCTACCGGGCGCCACGCGCTGACCGTACACGTCGACAATCTGCGCATTGGCAAACAGCGTGTCGACGGGCACGCGCCCCTCGGCAGCATCGATCACAGACCTCATGACCTCAACGGACATACATACTCCTTTAACCGTAGAAAAAAGCTGCGGAGCGGACAGACCTTCACCGCAGCAAGCCAATAGCCATTGTATGCCAAAAAGAAAGTCCCGCTAACACCCCTTCCGCTTAACGGCACCGCCAAATGATCCCTCCGTCCCCAAGGGATCGTCGCAACCAAAAAGGCCGCAGTCGGGATTCCCGGCTGCGGCCTTATTGCACTTGTGAGGTCAACTCGCTCGTTAGACCAACTTAAAGCCCTTGCGCTTGCCCACGGAGAGGGTGTCGCCCAGTTTGAGGGCGCTCGGATCGATGTTGTAGCTCTTGGGAGCCACAGCCTTGCCGTTGATCTTGACGCCGCCGCCGTCGATGTCGCGGCGGGCCTGACCGGCGCTGGCCGAAAGGCCCAGGTCCTTGAGCAGGCCAGCGAGGTAAATCTGGCCCTCGTCGTTGACGGTCAGCTCAACGTGCTTCTCGGGGAAGTCGGCAAGCTGGCCCTCCTTGAACACACGGTCGAACTCGGCCTGGGCCTCGTCGCCGGCGCCGGCGCCGTGGTAGGTGTCGCACAGGTCGCGGCCTAGAGCGCGCTTGAGCTCGTAGGGGTCGGCGGAACCGTCGGCCAGGGCGGCATCGATCTTGTCGACCTCGGCCGGGGCGAGCGAGCTGGCCAGACGATAGTACTTGCCGATCATCTCGTCGGGGATGGACATGGTCTTGCCGAACATATCCTTGGGAGCGTCGGTCAGGCCGATGTAGTTGCCATAGGACTTGGACATCTTGCGCACGCCGTCGGTGCCCTCGAGCAGCGGCATGGTAAGCGCGATCTGCGGCTCCATGCCCATCTTCTCCATGAGCTCGCGGCCGGCGAGCAGGTTGAAGAGCTGGTCGGTGCCGCCCATCTCGACGTCGGCCTTGATCTGCACGGAGTCGAAGGCCTGCATCACGGGGTACAGAAACTCGTGCAGGGCAATCGGCGTCTGGGACTGGTAGCGCTTGGTAAAGTCGTCGCGCTCAAGGATGCGGGCGACGGTGAACTTGGAGCACACCTGCAGCAGGCCGGCCAGGTCCATCGAAAGGATCCAGTCGCCGTTGTGCACGATGGTGGTCTTCTCGGGGTCCAGGATCTTCATGGCCTGGCTCACGTAGGTCTCGGCGTTGGCCTCGATCTGCTCCTGCGAAAGCTGCGGGCGGGTGGAGTTCTTGCCCGAGGGGTCGCCGATCAGCGCAGTGCCGTTGCCGATGATAAGGGTGACGTTGTGGCCCAGGTCCTGGAACTGACGCATCTTGCGCAGGGGCACGGCATGGCCCAGGTGCAGGTCGGGGCTGGTGGGATCGACGCCGAGCTTGATGTTGAGGGGCTCGCCCTTCTCAAGCTTCTTGCGAAGGTCGGCCTCGGGGACGATCTGCGCTGCACCCGAGGTGATGATACGCATTTGCTCGTCAACAGACAGCATTGGGTATCCTCCTTTTGCTATAGCACCCTCACCGGATACGGCGGTGCTGGAAGTTCATAAACTCTCTTATGATAACCAAAACGGCGCGGCCGAACACCTACGACAGGAAAATCCTCGTCCTGCCGCACGCGTCGATAACGACCGGCAAACGCGTGCCGTCACGTTCGACCAAAAAGCGCGCCCGCTGACGGCGCGAGCAGTCACGGCAACGGATCTGCCCCGTTGCATCCGTGGCGCAGGCGCCCTCGGCAGTCAGCAAGCAGTGCTCGCACGCCATGAGCTCGGAACGGTCGGCATCGACAGGCCCCAAGACACCGGGACAAGCGGCAAGCTCGGCAACACGCTCCGCATCATTGCCGAGCAACTCGGCCGACAAGTACACCCGCCCCGCCCCGAGTCCGCGCAGCCAGGTAAGCGTGACCCGATTCGCGCAGAACACCGGCGCCGCCACGTCAAACGTCATGCCCAGCTCGCGAGCGATCACCACCTGTCCCAGGTTGCGGCAGACGACGCGCCCGGCACGCTGCATAAGTGAGCGGGTCCGATCAACGTCACCCGTGCGGCACACCTCGTCCAGCACCACAACGGCGTCGGATAAATCGCGTTCTCCGCGCGGATCGGCATCCATCAGCTGCCAAGCAAAAACCATGTGAGCGGGAACCGCGCGCTCCGCCAACTCCGTCGACGCACCGCCATCCACCGCAACGTCCTCAAAGGGCAGCACCTCAACGGCACGCGCAACGGGCGCAATCGCATCCGCCTCGGCCCGCATGCGCTCCAACACCGCCGCCGTCTGATCCAACACGCCGGCGCTACGAATCAGGTATACCTCGCAGCCCGCGTCCACCTTACGCTTGCAATGCACGACGACGCGCTTCCCCGCTGCGGCATCCACCGGGCAGGGCACCTGCGGCCAGCGCTTGGGCACATCGGGACGCGCGTCGACACCCGGATAGAACCGAATCTCGAGCGTGTCACCCGCCGCCACGGCGGCATCGAGCTCAACGGTCACCTCTTCGTGGCCCACAGCGACCAAGCGCCCCACGCGCACGCCCTGGTTAATTGCACGCTCAAAGCTCATCAGCTCGGCACCCGAACGCCCTCGCAGGTACGCATCGGTAAACCCACGGTTAAACGACCTTCCCAGCTCGCGCTCAAGCTCTTCCACGGCACCGGGGTCCCACGCGCCGTCGCGCAGCATATCGAGCGCCCGGCGCCAAACCCGCACCACGTTGAATACGTAATCGGGGTTCTTCATGCGTCCCTCGATCTTGAGCGACGCAACGCCAGCATCTACAAGCTCGGGCAGATGCGCAATACCCAGATAGTCATGCGGACACAGCAGACGATCCCCCTCGACGGCAACAACACTCTGCCCCGCCTCGTCCACTAGGTCGTACGCCAGACGGCACGGCTGCGTGCAGTCGCCGCGCATCGCCGAGCGCCCACGCCGTAGGGCCGAGAACTCGCACGCCCCCGAATAGCCGATGCAAATCGCACCGTGGCAGAATACCTCGATGGGCACGCCCGTGGCACAGAGCGCCGCAATCTCGTCGACCGTCAGCTCGCGTGCCGTCGTCACGCGCTCGACCCCCAGCTCATCGGCGGCAAGCCGCACGGCACCCTCGCTATGAGCGCCCGCCTGCGTGGACAGGTGAATCTCGACCCCGGGAATCGCCGCGCGCAGCGCGCAGGCCAACCCGGCATCGGCGACAATCAGAGCATCGGCGCCCAGCTCCAGTGCATGAGCTCCCAACGCCACCGCGTCGGACAACTCATCGTCAAACACGAACACGTTGAGCGTTACGTACACACGCACGCCATGGGCATGCGCCACGGCGCAGCCGCGCGCAAACTCGTTATCCGTAAAGCCATGGGCGCTCACACGGGCGTTAAAGCCGCCCAACCCCGCATAGATGGCATCGGCACCCGCGGCGATGGCCGCAAGCATCTGGTCGAGTCCGCCCGCCGGCGCCAGCAGCTCGGGCAGCGCCGCACCGGCAGCATCCAATCCAGTCTCGTATTGTCCGCTCGGCCCCATCGTCCGAATCGCCATCGACAAACTCCTTACCAAGGTATGCATTCACTCTGAAAAATGCCGTCTTCCAGCATACACGAGGCCTCGCGCGCCCCGTTTGGTTTATCGTGTAATAACTTATGTCCATCCTGCCCCGACGGCACATCCACCGTCCGGCACGACATACCTGGAGGTCAATATATGGGTCCTCGCCAACGACAGGGACGCAGCCGTTCAAAGACGCATGCTCTGCCCATAATCCTGCTCTCGTTTTTGGGCTTTCTGCTGATTGCGGGCGTGGCATTTGGCATCGGCATGGTCGGCAACGTCAACCGCTGGCTGTCCGATCTGCCCGACTACACC
The DNA here is from genome assembly GCA_958372075.1 of uncultured Collinsella sp. Taxonomy (GTDB): domain Bacteria; phylum Actinomycetota; class Coriobacteriia; order Coriobacteriales; family Coriobacteriaceae; genus Collinsella. The sequence goes on from CATXMO010000006.1 coordinate 48,016, forward strand.
GACGCCAACGCGTATCTGGTGAGCGAGCCCACCGAGATCGTCGACTGCAACGGCAACAAGATCGCGAGCTTCTACACGCAAAACCGCAAATCCATCACCAAGGACGAGGTCTCCCCCTACGTGCTGCAGGGCACCGTTGACGTCGAGGACGAGCGCTTCTACGAGCACGGCGGTATCGACCTGTGGGGTATCGCGCGTGCTGCGGTGGCAACCCTCGGCGGCGGGCACGAAGGCGCCTCGACTATCACCCAGCAGCTTGTGCGCAACACCATCCTGCAGGAGGAGCAGTTCGACTCGACCATTGAGCGTAAGGTGCGCGAGGCCTACATCGCCATCAAGATGGAGGACATGTACTCCAAAGACGAGATCCTCATGATGTACCTCAACACCATCTATTACGGCCACGGCGCCTACGGCATCGAGGCCGCAGCCGAGACCTATCTGTCCAAGAGCGCCGCCGACCTCACCCTGAGCGAGGCCGCGCTACTCATCGGCCTTCCCAACTCGCCCTCGCAGTACGACCCCACGGTCAACCCCGACCTGGCGCTGTCCCGCCGCAACAAGGTTCTCGACAACATGCTGCGCCTGGGCCACATCACCCAGGAGGAGCACGATGCCGCACAGGCCGAGCCCATCACCCTCAACGTGACCGAAATCTCGGGCAGCGGCGTCGACGTATACTCGCAGCCCTACTTTGTCTCCTACGTCAAGCAGCTGCTGGAGCAGGAGTTCTCGACCGACGTGCTCTTTAAGGGCGGCCTGACCGTCAAGACCACCATCGACCCCACGATGCAGCAGGTGGCAGAGAATGCCGTCCGCGAGCAGCTCGACACGCTCTCGCTTGACGGCCTGGACATGGGCATGGTCGTCGTCGACCCCAAGACCGGCTACATCAAGTGCATGGTGGGCGGCTACGACTACAACGCCGACGAGAACCACGTAAACCATGCCACGGCCAAGCGTCCCGTCGGCTCCACCTTTAAGGCCTTTACGCTGGCAACTGCCATCCAAAACGGCATGAACCCCAACGTCACCCTCAACTGCAACTCGCCGCTCAAGGCCAAGGGCACCACAACCGAGGTACAAAACTACGCCAATCAAAGCTACGGCACCATCACGCTTAAGCAGGCGACGGCATACTCCTCCAACACCGGCTACATCCAGGTGGCGGAAGCCGTCGGCAACAGCAAGATCATCTCGCTCGTCAAAAAGCTCGGCATCGACCCCGCCAAGGACAACATCGAGGACGTTCCCGTCATGACCCTCGGCACCGGCTCGATCTCGCCGCTCGAGATGGCCGCCGCCTACGCGACGTTTGCCAACGGCGGCTACTATCGCCAGCCGATCGCCATCACCGAGATTGACTCTCGTACCGGTTCGGTGCTGTACCAGCACACCGACAATCCCTCACAGGTGCTTACCGAGGGCGAGGCCGCCGCGGTCACCGATGTTCTGTCCGGCGTCATGAAGGGCAGCGGTACGGGTGCTGCCGGCGCCCTGAGTGTCAACCAGCCCTATGCCGGCAAGACGGGCACCACCGACAACACCACCAACCTGTGGTTCTGCGGCTATACCCCGCAGCTGGCATGCGCCCTGTGGACCGGCTATTCCGCGGGCGAGATCCCCATCCAAAAGTACGGCACGGACCTGCTGGGCGACAGCACCAACCTGCCTGTCTTTAAGCGGTTTATGAACACCGTTCTGACCGGTACCGAGCGCGAGGAGTTTGCGACCGGAACGGCGCCCACCTACAAGAACAACAGCGTCTGGAAGTTCTACGGCACCAACAACACCAAGAAGTCGGAGAACGACGACAAGGACGAGGACGAAGAGGAAGAGGAAGAGGAAACCACCACAACGACTACCACGACGACCACGACCACCGAGACCACGGGCGGCGACACCACCGGCGGCACCGGTACGACCGGTGGCTCGACGGGCGGCTCCACTGGTGGTTCGACCGGCGGCGATGGCGGCACGCCTACGCCTACGCCCACTCCAGACCCCTCGCCCACGCCTGACGATACGGTCGGCTAAGAAGTACGCGACTAAAGCCAACAAGGCCCCGAGCAGCTTATTGAACTGCTCGGGGCCTTTTAGTTTGAAACGACCTGGAGGGCGGTCTTTATACCGGCAAGCAAAAAGGAGGTACCGACCAACGTCGATACCCCTTACAAGCCACTATGTCAGCGCACACAATGCCGAACGCACGACCCGCACGCCTACTTGCGAGAATTGCTCAACTTATTGATCAGCGCCTCGAGACGCTCGCCGTCCTCGGCCGTCTGGGCAATAACCAAAATCGTATCGTTGCCGGCAAGCGAGCCAAGCACATCGGGCAACTCTGCCGCATCAACGGCGGCGGCGATGCCGGAAGCCGTGCCAGGCTGAGCCTTGATCATAACCAGATTATCAGTACGCAGAACGCCCGTTACGAGCTCGGAAACCATACGTTGCAGGTGCAGGTCCTCCGCCAGAACATAGATGCCCTCAGGGAGCTTACGCAGCCCCATATCGGCAATATCGCGAGAGACAGTCGCCTGCGTGCAATCAAAGCCCATAGCACGGAGCTCATCGACCAGCACGCGCTGCGTGCGGACATCCTTATTGCGCACAATATCTCTAATGGCATCCTGGCGCCCATTGCGTTTTTTAGCCATACAAACCCTCTCTCCAAAAGATGGCGGAGACAATCAATCAGTGATTGAATAGTTTAACGCTATTTGAAGGCTTTTGTGTATAAGAACGCATTTCGAAACAATTCTATGCAAGTTTGTTTCGTAATGAGCCGTTTAGGCGGGCTTTGCGCCCGTCCGGTTAAGAAAAGCTGCCAGATGCGTACACATCACGCAGCGCGCGGGCTTAGCGCTGGCGATCGGACCAAACAACAGACCGAGTCCCCGATGGTTGTCCTTGAGCGCGGCGACCATCTGACGGGTTCGAGGCGCCTCGAGCATATCACGCATGCGGGCGGAACGCTCGATTGACGACACCCCATGCGGGCTCAGACACAAATTCTCGATGCAGGCGACCAGTCCGGCAAAGTAGAACTTTTGGCTTGCCAGCTTGAGCCGACCACCGCTATCTGCTTCCGAGAGTGAGTCCGCAAGCTCGTCGAGCGCTCGGGTGTCATCGGATACCTTGGCATACATGGTGGGATCAAAGGCGTCTGTAAGCTTAGGCGCTACCGTGTGGAAACAAGCGTCGCCGCATCCGGAGACGCGCTGCGCCTGCGAGAGCGCGCACACCATAAACTCAACCGTACGGTACGCCTTGCCGTGCGACAGGCATGCCTCAAACAGCGGACGACTATACATCACGCCAGAGGTCTGAACGACTAGGCCGCCTAAAATCAACTGAGGCAGCCCGGCCACCATCGAAGATTTGCTATCAATGGAAATATGAGTAGCATCCAAGACACGCGAATGGCGCTCTCGATGTGCATCATAGCGGTCGAGCGACACCGTGGGGAACACTATGTCTGCCGCAGTATCGCACGCGATATCGACCATCTTGGAAAGGGACTGCGGAGCAAACCACTCATCGGCGTTCATAGCGATGATTTGAGAGCCGCGCGAGGCAGCAAAACCGGCACGAAGACAAGCGCTGTGCTTCGCGTCCTCGACGTCAATCAAATCAATATGGATGTCCCTGTCGGCAGCAACTTGAAGCGAATGGCGCACACCGGGCGCAGTATCGCGACAGACAACGACAATCTGCAAATCGTAGAGGTCTTGGTTCTGGATACTCTCGAGCGCACGCATCGCATAGCTGGGCGAACCTTCTACCACAAGGATCACCGAAAGTCGCGGATGCGAGCCACGTCGAACCAAATTATCCGTCCTCTCGACAGCAATAAATCAAACCGAGCTTCATGGTACACCCCGGCAATAAAAGCAATGAGACACCAGTTGTATTGCACGCCAAGAACAGATGTTGCACACGCGCAGACCACAGACGACAGGTGTCGACGCACGACGCGTCGAACCCTCCCCTAGTCGAGCACGACAAGCTCGGCGGGATCGTAATCCACGCCCATAAACGTAAGGCCGCAGGCAGGAGCCGTGGGGCCCGCAGCGGTACGGTCGCAAGCATCGATGACCTCGCGCATCCACTCGGGTTCACGGCGATGCATGCCAATCTCGACAAGCGTGCCCACGATCGTACGGACCATCGAATGCAGAAATGCATTGCCCTCGATGGTAAACGTCAGGATGTCCTCGCCAAACGCAACCTCATGGCCAAATTCGGCACGCATCACGCAGCGATGCGTGGGCTTGCCAACGGCCGAGGCAACCTTGCAAAAGCTTTTAAAGTCCTGCTCGCCCAGCAGCGCGGGGCAGGCAGAAGACATAGCCTCAACATCCAAGGGATAGCGATGCCACCACACGGCACCGCGGGACAGCACGGGGCGCGCATCGCGATCGGCAATACGGTATGTATACGTACGGGAATGCGCGTCAAAGCGTGCAGAAAAGCCTTTACGGGCCCTGTAGACCTCGTTTATGGCGATATCTTTGGGCAGCAGGGCATCCATGGCCCGCAGCCACCTACGGCGCGTACACGCGAGCTCAGCGTCCGTAACGGGCACGCTGATGTACTGAGCCACGGCATGCACGCCGGCATCGGTACGCCCCGCACACGTCAGATCGATCGGGCGGCGAAGCAGCGTCTCGATGGCTCGACGTAGCTCACCCGCAACCGTCGTCTGTCCCGGCTGCTCGGCAAATCCGCTATACGACGAGCCATCATAGGCAACACAGAATACAAGCGTGGCATCGAGCTCAGGAATCGAATTGAAATCAAACGGCGCGGTCATGGGCGCTCCCAACAAACAAGCAACGGTATCGCGACAAAAAAAGAGGGGTACGCGAACGTACCCCTCGAATATAGCCTATGCAGACGGAATGTCTACTCAGCGGTCTCCTCGGCTGCAGTCTCCTCGACAGCCTCGACCTTCTTGGGAGCAGCGGCCTTCTTGGGGGCCGGAGCAGCCTTCTTGGCCTTAGGCGTGCAAGGCTCGGTGACGAGCTCCATGATAACGATGGGAGCGTTATCGCCCTTACGATTACCGAGCTTCATGATGCGGGTGTAACCGCCGTTGCGGTCCTGCCACATGCCCTGAGCAGCCTTGTCGAAGATCTCGGCAACGAGCTGCTTATCGCCGAGCTTGGCGATAGCCAGACGACGAGAGTGCAGGTCGCCCTTCTTGGCCCAGGTGATGATCGGATCGACGACCGAACGCAGCGCCTTAGCGCGGGTCTCGGTGGTCTTGATGCGGTCGTTCTCGAAGAGGGCCTTAGCAAGGCTCTTCTTCATGGCCTTGGTGTGGCTCGCATCGGTGCCGAGCTTCAGGCCCTTCTTAACGTTGTGACGCATGGTCTAGTTTCTCCTCAAATATGCGAAGCATTAAGCCTTCAGGCTCAGGCCCATGGACTCAAGCTTGTCCTTCACTTCCTCGATCGACTTAACACCGAAGTTACGGATGTTGAGCAGATCGTTCTCCGAGAACTCAACGAGCTGACGGACCGAGTGAATGCTGGCGCGCTTAAGGCAGTTGTAGGAACGGACGGAAAGGTCCAGATCCTCGATCTGCTTGTCCAGCTCGGCGTTGTCGTTGGTGACCTCGGGAGCGAAGATCGAAGCCTCCTCCTCGACCTCGGGGGTCTCGGCAAGGTTCATAAAGGCGGCCATATGCTGGTTGATGATATTGGCAGCCTGGACCACGGCGTCGCGCGGGGCGATGGAGCCGTTGGTCTCGATCTCGAGGACAAGGCGGTCGTAGTCGGTGTGCTGACCGACACGGCAAGCCTCAACGAGCTTGGCGCAACGGGAAACCGGCGAGTACAGCGAGTCGACGTGGATCACACCGATGGGATCGTTGTCGCGCTTGTTGGCCTCGCCAGAAACATAGCCGCGGCCATAGCCGATGCGCATGCTCATGGTGAGATGGCCACCCTCGGTGAGCGTAGCGATGTGCTGCTCGGGGTTGACCAGCTCAAACTCGGACGGAATAAAGAAGTCCGCACCGGTGACCTCGCAGGGGCCGTCAACCGAGATGGTGGCGGTCGCCTCGTCGGTCGTGCCGAGAGCCCTGAAGACAAGACCCTTGACATTCAGGACGATGTCGGTGACATCCTCGACCATGTTAGGGATGGTCATGAACTCGTGCTGCGCACCATCGATCTGAATAGCCTCGACGGCGGCACCCTCGAGCGAGGACAGAAGAACGCGACGAAGGGAGTTACCCAGCGTATCGCCGTAGCCACGCTCGAGCGGCTCGACGGAGACACGAGCAGACGTCTCGTTGATCTCTTCGACCTGAACCTGAGGCCTAATGAATTCTGACATGTATTACCTCCAGCCTCAGCAGCCCGGATGGACTACTTAGAGTAGAGCTCGACGATGAGCTGCTCGTTGATATCACCGCTGATCTGCTCACGCGTCGGCAGGGCGAGCACGTTACCAGACAGCTTCTCGATATCGACCTCGAGCCAGCCAGGGACCTCAAAGCGCTCGGAGGAAATCAGAGCCTCCTTGATGGGGAGGAGGTCACGGAACTTCTCGCCGACAGCGACGACGTCGCCGGCCTTGACGCGGTAGGACGGAATATCCACGCGCTTGCCGTTCACGGTGAAGTGACCGTGACGGACGGACTGACGAGCCTCTTTGCGGGTGCGGGCGAAGCCAAGACGGAAGACGACGTTGTCAAGGCGAGACTCAAGGATGATCATGAGGTTCTCACCGGTGACGCCGTTCATCTTACGGGCCTTGTTGAAGTAGCCGTGGAACTGCTTCTCCAGAACGCCATAGATGAACTTGACCTTCTGCTTCTCGCGCAGCTGCATGCCGTACTCAGATTCCTTGCGACGGCGCTTGGGCTGACGGATAGATTCCTTCTTGCTGCTGTAACCGAGCTCAGCGGGATCGATCCCGAGCTGACGGCAGCGCTTAAGAACAGGAGTCCTGTCGATTGCCATATTGATACGATCCTTTCAGTTACACGCGGCGACGCTTCTTGGGGCGGCAGCCGTTGTGCGGAATGGGGGTCTTGTCCTGGATGCTCGAGACCTCGAGGCCAGCAGCCTGGAGGGAGCGGATGGCGGTCTCACGACCGGAGCCGGGGCCCTTGACGAAGACAGAAACCTTCTTCATACCGTGCTCCATGGCCTGCTTGGCAGCAGCCTCGGCAGCCATCTGGGCAGCGAACGGCGTGGACTTACGGGAGCCCTTGAAGCCCACCTGGCCAGCCGACTTCCAGGAAATGACGTTGCCCTGGGGATCGGTGATCGAAACGATCGTGTTGTTGAACGTAGAACGGATGTGAGCCTGGCCCACGGAAATGTTCTTACGGTCCGCGCGCTTCAGACGGGCAGCGCGAACGTTCTTCTTAGCAGTAGCCATCTATCTAGCGCTCCTTATTTCTTCTTCTTAGCACCGATCTGACGCTTCGGGCCCTTGCGGGTACGAGCGTTAGTGTGGGTGCGCTGGCCGCGGACCGGGAGGCCCTTGCGGTGACGAAGGCCGCGGTTGCAGCCGATGTCCATAAGGCGCTTGACGTTCTGGTTGCGCTCACGGCGGAGGTCGCCCTCAACCATGATCTGGTTCTTGTCGATATAATCACGGATGGCGTTAACCTCATCCTCGGTGAGGTCCTTAACACGCGTATCCACGTTAACGTTGCACTCGACGCAGATCTTCGTCGCAGTGGTGCGGCCGATGCCGTAAATGTAGGTCAGACCGATCTCAACGCGCTTCTCACGCGGGAGGTCGACACCATTAATACGGGCCAACGTAGTCTCCTCTCTTAACCCTGACGCTGCTTATGACGGGGGTTCTCGCAAATGACGAGGACCTTGCCATGGCGCCTAATGATTTTGCACTTATCGCACATCTTCTTGACCGAAGGACGTACCTTCATCGTTCTTCCTTTCGGTAGCGCTCAAACTACTTCCCTACTATCTACTCGCCCAGCCGCAGGCGTTTAAAACTATGGCTGGTCTTCACACACAATCCGACCGTAGGTTGAGCTAAGCCTGCAGCCGGAAATGGAGTGCGTGTATGCGTGCCGCTATTTGTAGCGATAGGTGATGCGGCCGCGGGTCAGGTCGTACGGGGAAAGCTCCACGACAACCCTGTCACCGGGGAGAATACGGATGTAATTCATTCGGATCTTGCCAGAAATGTTGCACAGAACCGAATGACCGTTCTCGAGCTCGACCTTAAACATGGCGTTGGGCAGCGGTTCCTTTACCGTACCCTCGAGCTCAATTGCGTCTTCCTTCTTCACAAGCAATCATCTTTCTCTAGAAAACGACAGCGATTGAGTATTCTACAATACGCATGCACGTATCGTAGTATCTTCGTAATGGCTCCACAACTAAGCGGAACTTGTTACATTTGAAATGTAAAACAAAGCCGTTCCCTGATACCCAAGATCGCCTTGAAATGAAAAGGCATAGACCTTGGGGTCATGCCTTCGAAATTGAAAGGCGAGGTTGGGCATCAGGGGGCGGCGACTTTTACATTTCACCGCCTTGCAAGGAACACCAAGCACCCTGGGCATCCGTGGTGAGAATCACCGGACCGTCATTGGTAATGGCGACGGTGTTCTCGTAGTGCGCGGCGGGCAGGTGGTCGTTGGTCGTAACAATCCAACCGTCGGAGCCCGTGCTCACATGGTTGGAACCCATCGTAACCATCGGCTCGATGGCAATGACCATGCCGGCCTGGAGGCGAACGCCCCTCCCCTTCTTTCCATAGTTAGGAACGTTGGGGTCCTCGTGCATCACGCGGCCAATGCCATGACCCACATAATCACGAAGCACGCCGTAACCGTGAGACTCGGCGAGGGACTGAACGGCATAACCGACGTCCCCGATATGGTTACCGGGAACAGCCTGCTCGATGGCAGCCTTAAGGCAATCGCGCGTGACCTCGCACAAAGCCTTGGCTTCGGGCGTGGGGGTGCCGACGAAAAACGTCCATGCGTTATCGCCGACCCAACCGTCGACAACGGCTCCCGTATCGATGGAGATGATATCGCCATCGCGCAGGATCATGTCGGGGTTGGGAATACCGTGGACCACGGCATCGTTGATCGATGCGCAAATGGTTCCCGGGAACCCGCCGTAACCCTTAAAGGCCGGGGTGCCGCCATGCATGCGGATAATCTGCTCCGCGAGCTGATCGAGCTCAAAGGTCGAAACACCAGGGCGCACCATGGCTCCAACGTGGCGGAGCGCCATCTTAGATAGCGCTCCTGCCTTCTTCATCTGCTCGATTTGCGTTGCAGACTTAATCTTGATCATAGACCGAGAGCCTCTTTGACATCCCCGTACACGGTCTCGCGAGCCTGGTCACCGTTGACCGACTTGAGCAGACCCTGGCCACGATAGTAGTCGACGAGCGGGCTCGTGGACTTCTCGTAGACGTCGAGACGGTTCTTGATGGTCTCGGGCTTGTCGTCGTCGCGCTGATACATCTCGCCGGCACACTTGGGGCAGGTAGCATCGGCAGCGGTGCCGGTGTAACCGCAGGCGCGGCAGGTGCGACGCGAAGACAGACGATCGATGATGACCTCGGGGGCCACGTCGACCAGAAGGGCGCAGTCGATCTCGCGACCCATGGCGGAGAGCTCGGAATCGAGCGTCACAGCCTGGGCGGTGTTGCGCGGGAAGCCATCGAGGATGAAGCCCTGCTGGGCGTCATCGGCGGCAAGGCGCTCCTTGACAAGGTCGATCACGAGCTGGTCGGGAACGAGCTCGCCAGCGTCCATGTACTTCTTAGCCTGAATACCAAGCTCGGTGCCACCCTTGACGGCAGCACGCAGCAGGTCGCCCGTGGAAATGTGAGCGACGCCAAACTCGGCGACGAGCTCCTGTGCGACGGTGCCCTTACCGGCACCCGGAGCTCCGAGCAATACGAGGTTCATGAGCAATCCTCCTCTAGCCTATTTAAAGAATCCATCGTAATCATACATCTTGATCTGGCCTTCGAGCTTATCGACCGTGTCGAGCACGACGCCGACCATGATGAGGATGGACGTGCCGCCAAATGCCTGGATCAGATGGTTACCCGTGAAGGAGAAGATGATCGAAGGCACGATGGCGATGAGCGCCAAAAAGACAGCGCTGGGAAGCGTAATCTTGTTGAGCGCGTTCTTGATGTAGGCCGCGGTAGCCCTACCCGGACGCACGCCCGGAATAAAGCCGCCCTGCTTCTTAAGGTTATCGGCCGTGTCATCGGGGTTGAACACCATGGAGGTGTAGAAGTACGCGAAGAACACGATGAGGACAACGTTAAGCACCCAGTTGAGCCAACCGGTCGAAAGCGCAGAGGCAACTGCCTGAATCCAGCCGATGCCGGGGAAGAACACGGCAATCTGAGCCGGGAAGTACAGCAGCGCCGAAGCGAAGATGATCGGCACGACGCCCGCGGTGTTGACCTTGATGGGCAGGTAGGTGGTCTGTCCACCCATCATGCGACGGCCCACGACGCGCTTGGCGTAGGAGACCGGAATGCGGCGCTGGCCGCGCTCAAGGAAAACGATCAGCGGGATAACCAGCAGGATGATGGCGCAGATGATCACCATGGTGATGATGCCACCGGCATTGCCCTCGGTGCTGGAGAAGATAGCCTGCGGCAGACCGGCCATGATGTTCGCAAAGATGATCAGCGACATGCCATTGCCGATACCGCGCTGGGTGATGAGCTCACCAATCCACATGATCAGCATGGCGCCCGCAGTGAGCGTGCCGACGACCATGAGGTCGAAGATGATCTCGGGAGCGCCGGCGCCATTAAAGCTGATGCCGAAGCTCTTAAAGAGGAAGAGGTAACCCACGGAGTTGAGGATTGCCAGAGCCAAGGTGAGGTAACGCGAATACTGCGTAATCTTGGTCTGACCGACCTCGCCCTCGCGGGCAAGCTCATGCAGGGAAGGCACAACGGCCTGGAGCATCTGGAGGATGATCGAGCTGGTGATGTAAGGCATGATGCCCAGCGAAAACACCGACACATAGCTCAACGCGCCGCCAGAGAAAAGATTCAGGAGGGCCATAGCACCTGCGGCGACCGAATTGTTATCGGTCGAGAAAAGGCCCAGCATCCCCTGGAAGGGAATGCCGGGCACAGGAACGTGCGCACCAATGCGGTACACGACGAGCATAGCTATGGTAAAAAGAATCTTTTCGCGCAATTCTTTGATGCGGAAAGCATTCTTAAGACCATTTAGCACGGCAGCTCGACCTTTCCGCCGGCGGCCTCGATCTTGGCCTGTGCAGAAGCGCTGACCTTGTCGACCTTGACCGTGAACTTCTTGGTGAGCTCACCATTGCCGAGCACCTTGACGGGCTCGAACTCGCTCTTGGTGATGCGAGCGGCCTTAAGAGCGGCACCGTCGATCACAGCGCCATCCTCGAACTTACGCTCGAGACGCTCAACGTTAACAGCGGTGTATTCGATACGACGGGGGTTGCGGAAGCCCGGAAGCTTGGGCAGGCGCATAGCCAGCGGAGTCTGGCCACCCTCGAAGCCGGCACCCTTGGTGCCGCCAGAGCGGGAACCCTGGCCCTTCTGGCCGCGGCCAGAAGTGGTGCCGTGACCCGAAGAATTGCCACGGCCGACGCGCTTACGGTTCTTGGTGGAACCGGGCGCGGGAGTAAGATCGTGAAGCTGCATTTGCTACTCCTCTACAATCTCGACAAGGTGCTTGACCTTGAAGATCATGCCGCGGACGGACTCGTTGTCAGCAATCTCGCGAACCTCGCGGATCCTGTGGAGACCGAGGGCACGGACAGTACGGACCTGGTCCTGCTTGCAACCGTTGGTGCTGCGGACCTGCTTGATCTTGATGGTGTCAGCCATGCTTAGTTCTCCTTACCGACGAACATCTCGGAGACCGTCAGGCCACGGCGAGCCGCGACGTCCTCAGGGCTGGAGAGCTCCTTGAGGCCCTCGACGGCAGCCTTGATGATGTTGAGGCCGTTGTCGGTACCGAGGGACTTGGACAGGACGTTCTTGATGCCAGCAAGCTCGAAGAGGGGACGCACAGCGCCGCCGGCGATAACGCCGGTACCCTCGACAGCGGGCTTGATGATGATGCGGCCGGCACCAAAGTGGCCGAGAACCTCGTGCGGGATGGTGCCCTGCTCGGTCACCGGCACGTGGAACATGTTCTTCTTGGCATCGAGAGACGCCTTGGAGATGGCCAGGGGCACCTCAGCGGACTTGCCCATGCCAACGCCGACGTTGCCCTTGCCGTCGCCAACGACGACGAGAGCGACGAGGCTCATGCGACGACCACCCTTGACGGTCTTCGACACGCGGTTGATGTAAACGACGCGCTCCTCGAACTCGGAGGCCTCGCGCTGCTGCTTCTGATTACGAGCCATGTGCTACATACCTCCTAGAACTCGAGACCGGCGGCACGAGCACCGTCGGCGAGGGCCTTGACGCGGCCATGGTAGATACGGCCACCGCGATCGAAGGCGACCTTGGTGATGCCGGCCTCGATGGCACGCTTGCCAACGAGCTGACCGACCTTCTCCGCAGCCTCCTTGTTCGAGGTGTGGGTGCCCTTGAACTCGGCCTCGAGGGTCGAGGCAGAGACGAGCGTCAGGCTGGAGCCCTTGCTGTCGTCGATGATCTGGGCATAGATGTTGGCGTTAGTACGGGTCACGCGAAGACGCGGACGCTCGGAGGTACCCGAGACCTTGCCGCGAACACGACGCTGACGACGCTTGAGGCCTTCCAGCTTCGCCTTATGCTTGTTCATACGTAAACTCCTAAAAAGGTTGATCTTGCCAGCACCTGACGGGGTGCTGGTCTTATGCGAGTGAGTCGGTTACGACTACTTGGCGGCCTTACCCAGCTTGCGGCGGATGTGCTCGCCAACGTAGTGGATACCCTTGCCCTTGTAAGGCTCGGGAGGACGATGGCCGCGGATCTCAGCGGCGATCTGACCGACCTGCTGCTTGTTGATACCCTTGACGTTCACGTGGGTGTTGTCGGGAACCTCGAAGGTGATGCCCTCGGGAGCCTCGACGATCACGGGGTGCGAGAAGCCCAGGGAGAACTCGAGGTTCTTGCCCTTCTGCTGCACGCGGTAACCGACGCCGGCGAGCTCGAGCTTCTTCTCGAAGCCCTCGGAAACGCCAACCACCATGTTGTGGATGAGGGCGCGGGTGAGGCCGTGGCGGGCACGGGTCTCACGCTCGTCGTCGGGACGGGAAACGGTGAGGACGTTGTCCTCGACGTTGATAGCGAGCTTCTCAAAGACATCGAGCTCGAGCTGGCCCTTGGGGCCCTTGACGACAACGTTGTTGCCGTTGACTGCCACTTCGACTCCGGCGGGAATCTGGACAGGCTTATTACCGATACGAGACACGGTGATCTCCTTTCCTTCTACCTACCGAGCGAATTACCAGACGTAAGCGATGATCTCGCCGCCGACGTTGTGCTTGCGAGCATCGCGGTCGGTCATGACGCCATGGCTGGTGGAAATAATGGCGGTACCAAGGCCACCGCGGACGCGGGGCATGTCGGCAACGCCGGTGTACTTACGCAGGCCCGGCTTGGAAATGCGGCGGATGCCGTTGATGACCTTAGCCTTCTTGGGACCATACTTAAGCGTGATGTGCAGAGTCTTCTGGGGAACGGTGTCCTCGACATCGTAGCCCTCGATGTAGCCCTCCTCGTGCAGAACACGAGCGATCTCGACGAGCTTCTTGCTGCTCGGCATGGAGACCGTGGCCTTGTTCACAGAGTTAGCGTTACGGATGCGCGTAAGCATATCTGCGATCGGGTCTGTAAGGTTCATACAGATTCTCCTTCGTTCTTGATGAACACGTGCTCTTGGTTCTTCGCCGCCCTTAACGGCAAAGCCTTTTTAGCGCGTTTTCCCTGTTCCAAACTGATGCTTGAAACGCTGGTAGTGACTTACCAGCTGGCCTTCTTAACGCCGGGAAGCTCGCCCTTGAGTGCAAGCTCGCGGAAGCAGACACGGCACAGGCCGAACTTGCGGTACACAGAGTGCGGACGGCCGCAGCGCTGGCAGCGCGTGTACTCACGAGTAGAGAACTTCTGCTTGCGATTGCACTTGACGATCATCGATGTCTTAGCCACTTATATCCTCCTCACATAGAGTATTGTTCGCCCCAAGCGCCGCCCCCTTCTGGGAACGGCGCTCATAGGGCAGGTGAACCTATTTCTTGAACGGGAAACCGAAGGCGTCCAGAAGGGCCTTGGCCTCCTCATCGGTGTTGGCGGTGGTCACGAAAGTGATGTCCATACCACGCTGGTGATCGACGGAGTCGAAGTCGATCTCGGGGAAGATGAGCTGCTCGGTGACGCCCATGGAGAAGTTACCACGGCCGTCGAAGCTCTTGGCGGAGATGCCGCGGAAGTCGCGGATACGGGGGATCGCGACGGAGGTCAGACGATCGAAGAACTCCCACATACGGTCGCCACGCAGGGTAACCTTGCAGCCGATCGGCATACCAGCGCGCAGGCGGAAGGTAGCGATGGACTTGCGGGCACGGGTGATCATCGGCTGCTGGCCGGTGATGGCGCGCAGGTCGCGCACGGCACCGTCGATGGCCTTGGAATCGGTAGCGGCCTCGCCGACACCCATGTTCACGACGATCTTCTCAAACTTGGGGATCATCATGACGTTCTCGTACTGGAACTTGTCCTGAAGCTGCTGCTTGACCTCGTTGTTGTACTTGGTCTTCAGACGCGGCACATACTTCTCTTCTGCCATTGTTCACTCCTTCTTGGGGTTTTAAGCACGGGGCGTGGCCACGATGGGTTGTCCTCGTGCCTCCTGGCTGCATCCGCGTCGCTCATGGCATTTTGCGGTTTGGACTCGACGCAGCAGGAGCCGACAAAACAATCGGTACTATACGCGCATCGGGAGCGTATTTCCAGAAAAACCTCGTCTGCCTGCACAACTCCACAACTCCCCCGCACAAATGGGTCCCAACAAGCAGTTGCGGTGAAATAAGGACTGTTGGGCGGCTTAACAGGCTTAAACAATCCGTATTTCACCGCAACTCATATATGGGGCGTTATTTTTGGCGTGGGAGGACCAGGTTGAGGATCACAGCAACGAGTGCGGCGACGGCAATGGAGGATCCGCCAAAGACGGTGCCGACCCATGCGGGGAATCCAGCGCCGGCAAGCGCGCCGGCCGTGCGCTCAATACCCGTGCCAAAGGCGATAGAGAGACCCATGAGCGTGGTATCGCGCTGAGACAGGCCGTGGCGGGCAAACATGACAACGCCGTTCATGCCGATGGTCGCGAACACGCCGATCGTGGCGCCGCCGATTACCGGCTGCGGAATGGACGTGAGCACTGCCGCGCACTTGGGCAGCAGGCCCGCGATGAGCAAGATGGCGGCGGCAAGCGTAAAGACCATACGGTTGACGACCTTGTTCTCGGCGATAATGCCCACATTCTGGCCAAAGGTTGCCGTGGGGACGCCGCCCAAAAAGCCCGACAGCATACCGACCAGGCCGTTGGCGATCAGACCGCCCGAAATCTGGCTATCGGTCGCAGGGGTATCGAGCGCAGCGGACGAGACAGCGGCAAACTCGCCCATGACCTGCACGGCGTTGACAATGGCGACAACGCCCACGACGGCGCACGCGGCCGGGTCGAACACCAGGCGATGGGCGCCCAGGGCAGGCGGAGCAAACCAGCTGGCGGTCGCGATGGCCGAGAAATCGACCATGCCCAACACTGCAGCCAAAACAAAGCCCGCGCAGATACCGGCCAGGATGCTGCCCAGCCTAAGCGCGCCCTTGCCGTAGTTACCGGCCATAAAGGTGACGACAAACGTCACGAGCGCGACGGCCCAGTTGGTGACACTGCCAAAATCGGCAGCGCCCTCCCCGCCCGCCATGGAGGCAACTGCCACTGGGCATAACGACAGGCCAATGACAAAGATGACGGTGCCAAGCACCGGGGCCGGGAACAGAAAGCTCACACGCCTAAACAGCAGGCCGAAGAACACGACGAGCGCGCCGCCGATTACCTGGGCGCCCAGCACGGCCTCAAAGCCGAGCTCAAGACCGACCGCCTTGAGCGCCGGCACGAAGGTGAAGCTCGCGCCCATCACGATGGGCAGGCCCGAACCGACGACACCTTTTATGGGGAACTGTTGAAGGAAAATGTCGAGCGCCGAGAGGACGAGCGACGCCTGGATGACGGCGGCTTCCTCTTGAGGGGTAAAGCCACAGACCGACGCGATAATGATGGCGGGCGTGACGATACCAGCGAATGCCGCCAGCACATGCTGCAGCGCATGGGGTAATACCTGCACAAACGAAACTTTTCCCGTACGCTCGAACAGGGCATCCCCTGCTGCCGACTCTGCCATTTGCGCCTCCCATACCTTAAGCAGCGGCCCCATGCCGCTCAACGGTCGGACATTATAGGGCATATGACACAGGTAGCATTTTGACCCGCATGCGGCAGAGGGCTGGGGCAGCTCATGTGGGATGCGATTAGCGCCTGCGGGGGACGAGTTTGGTGCGGCGCAGGTGGATCATCTCGGCGGCGATGGAGATAGCGATCTCCTCGGGGTCCTCGGCCTCGATGGCGACTCCGATCGGCAGGTGCAGCTCGCCGATTTGCTCCTGCGTAAAGCCCTCCTGCTCCAGGCGGGCACGCACAAAGGCCGTCTTACGGCGCGAGCCCAAGCAGCCCAGATAGGCGGGTTTGGCGCGCATGGCCTGAATCACCACGTCGATATCGGACTTATGGCCTGCTGTGGCAACGACCACCAGGTCGCGCGGGCCGATGGGGCACTGCTCGCTCAGGTTCTTGTAGTCGACCAGACGACGGTCGTAGACACCGGGCACCCATTCGGGGGTCAGCGTGCCGGGGCGGTCGTCGCAGGCCACGACGGCAAAACCCGCCGCCGTGAGCACCCGCGCCGTCGCAGCGCCCACGTGGCCGCAGCCAAAGATATAAGTCAGGCCCTCGGGGCAGAGCGTCTCGACGTGCGCCACGGGAATCTCGGAGGCCGCGTTGGTGTAGGTGACCTTACTCCCCTCCTCCACCAGCGAAAGCCCGGGGCAGCCCGCAATGGTGCGGCGCGATTCCTCGCCATGGTACTCGGCCACATCGCCCTCGAGCGCGCTCGCGATAAACGGCTCAAAGTCGATGACGAAGTCGCCGATGCGTCGATACGCCAGTACATCGGCAATTTCCTGGAACAACGGTGCCTGAGTCGCGTCCAGGTGCAGATAGCACAGGCAGATGGCTCCGCCGCAGATCATGCCAGTATCGGAGTTCTCGCCGCCCATGGTGTAGCGGACCAGACGCGATTTACCCCCGGCCAGCAGCTCGCGCGCCTCGTCCAGCGCAAAGAGCTCAATCTTGCCGCCGCCGATAGTGCCCGCCTGGCTACCGTCGGCAAAGACGGCCATCCAGGCGCCCACGCCACGCGGTGACGACCCTGCCGTGCCGGCCACGACCACGAGCTCGCACGTCTCGCCAGCACGCAGGGCGACAAGCGCCGCATTCACAACATCGAGCTTTTCCATTGCCGCCTTCTATCCTCTAAAGATATCGGTGAGCATGGCGAGCGCCTCGAGCACGCCGCCGCCGACCGACGTCGCCTTGTCCGAAATATAGTTGATATAGCTGGCATCGCCGCGCGGGTCGACGTCGGCACATTTAAAGCCCTCGGTCACCTGAACGCCGTCGGCCAAAAGGCCGCGCAAGCAGCCATCGATCTGCGTGCACATGGGCGTATCGCCCGCGTAGCCAATCACGTCCCCGGCGCTCACGATATCGCCGATCGCATGGTCGGACCTAAACACACCGGCAGCGGGGCTGTGGATAACACGTTCCTTGCCATAGCCGGCGATGACACCCGGCACGCCCGTGTTGGGCTGGGGCGAACCTTGGGTAATGACACGGCCGAGAAAATGCCCGCGCATGGTCTCGACCACGGCGTCGCAATCGACCGGCGCGGTAAAGCCCGGCCCCACGGCAATGACGGCAGGCGCCATGTCGCGCGTGGTGCCCAAGTTGCGCTTGGCCAAAATCGCGTCGACCACAGCCGCGGGTTTCAGCTCGCCGAGCATCTTGGCCTGAGGGTCCACCACAACGGCGACGTCTCCGGCCTCGGTAATCTCAAGCGCCTCAGCCGGCGTCTGCGCCAAGCGAGCGCGAATGCCTTCGACCTCGACCTCGCCCAGGCGAATGGCCTCGCAAAAACTAATTGTGCGGCGGATGCACGTGGGAACCGCGATATCGGCCATAACGACCGACACGCCGGAGCGCACCAAACGGGCAGCGACGCCCGTGGCGATATCGCCGGCGCCGCGAACATAAACGAGCATTCCCGGGGCACCTCCCTGTGCTACGGTTTGAGCAGAGCAAAAGCGGTTCGACCGCTGCTCTGATGATTATTTATTATCACAGTATTATACGGCGGTGAACATATGGAAACGGTTAACGGTAATCTTGCCTCGGCGCTCAGGATCGAGCCGGGCATTACCGCGATTATCGGCAGCGGCGGCAAGTCGACCTTGCTCAAGACGCTGAGCCTTGAGCTTATGCGCGCTGGCGGCCGCGTGCTCCTCTGCACCACCACGCATATGTTTCCCGTCGCCGGCGTGCCGTGGGACGGATCGAGCCGTCGTCTGGACGCCGCGCCCTGGAAGCCAGGTGCCCTACACGCCCCAGGCTGCACCTGCGAGGCCTGCGCGGGGCTTGTGCGGGGAAGGATCTGCCAAGCAGGTGTCTTGGACCCCCAGACGGGCAAGCTCTCCTCCCCCGCCGCGCCGCTCGACCAGCTGGCGCAGCGCTTTGACTACGTCCTGGCCGAGGCGGACGGCAGCAAGCGGCTCCCGCTCAAGGCGCACGCCGCCTGGGAGCCGGTAATTCCCGCCGCCACGGCAAACGTTGTCTGGGTCGTCGGCGCCTCGGGGCTCGGCAAGCCCATCAACGAAGCCGTCCACCGCCCCGAGCTCTTCTGCGAGCGCTGCGGCTGCGAGCCCACCGACGCTGCCACCCCAGAGCGCGTCGCCCAGGTGCTCAATGCCGAGCTGCAGATGCTGAACCTCAACAATGCCCGTATCATGCTCAACCAAGCCGACACGCTTGCCGACCCAACAATGGCAGATCGCTTCGAGGCAGCCCTCAACCGCCCCCTCATCGCCACCAGCCTCCAGGGGTAGCAAATTTGGGACGGGGCTCTTTTTGCTACCCCGTCCCAAAAAATCATCTCCCAAATTAGCTACCCCGGCGGTCTTCCCGTTAGCGGGGCACGTAGCGGCCGGGTTGGGCTCCGGTGGGCTCGCCGTCGCGCGCGGCCAGCACGCCGTTCACAAACACGGCCTTGGCGCGGCCATGTGCCTCAAAACCCTCGAGCGGCGTGTAGTCCACAGCCTGATGCTGCATCGCGGCACTGATCGTCCAGCGCGCCTTGGGATCCCACACGCACACGTCGGCATCGGAGCCCTCGGCAAGACAGCCCTTGCGCGGGTACATGCCAAACACGCGCGCCGGGTTCTCGCTCATCAGGCGGCAGAGGTCCTCGGGGCCCAGCTGTCCCTCAAAGCTCGTGGCAATCGCGACGGGACGATGCTCCACGCCGGGCCCGCCGTTGGGAATCGCGCGGAAATCATCGCGTCCTCGGTCCTTTTGCCCGTGCAGGTTAAAGCTGCAATGATCGGTCGCAATAGTATCGATCTCGCCAGCCACAAGCGCCTCGCGCAGCGCGGCACGGTCACCGGCATGGCGCAGCGGCGGGCTCATCACGTACTTGGCGCCCGCAAAGCCGTCCTCGCCCTGCTCCAGATAGCAGGTGTCGTCGAGCATCAGATACTGAGGGCATGTCTCGACATAGATGTTCTTCTGCCCGCGCGCTTTGGCAGCGCGAATGGCCTCGAGCCCCAGCTTGGTCGAAAGGTGCACCACGTTGACCGGAGCGTCCCCGGCCAAGTGCGCCAGATACAGCAGGCGGCTCACGGCCTCGGCCTCACACACGTCCGGACGGCTGAGCGCATGGCCCTCGGGCCCGTGGATACCCTGCTCAAACACGCGCTTCTGCAGCGCGTTGACCAACGTGCCGTTCTCGCAATGCACGCACAGGATACCGCCCACGCGCTTGAGCTCCTCCAGCACCTCGAGCGTCTCGGCATCGTCCAGGCGCAGATGGTCGTAGGCAAAGTAGGTCTTAAACGACGACACGCCCGCCTCGCGCATGGCCGAAAGATCGGCGCGGTTGCGCTCATTCCACTCGGCAAGCGCCATATGGAAGGCATAGTTGGCGGTGCAGGTGCCGTCGGCGCGATGACGCCACTCGACCAAGGCATCGGGCATGGTCACGCCGCGATCGGCCGTCGCGTAGTCCACAATGGTCGTCGTGCCGCCGCAGGCAGCCGCGCGCGTGCCGGTCTCAAAGCTATCGGCTGTCCAATCCATGCCGGTCCAGCACTGCATGTGCGTGTGCCCATCGATAAAGCCCGGGAACACCCAGCAGCCCGCAGCATCCTCGACGGTATCGCCCTCGGCCGGCTCAATCGCCGCGGCAATCCGCACGATCTTATCGCCATCCATGGCAAGATCGGCGCGGCGAAGCCCCTGGGGCGTCACGAGTGCGCCGTTTTTGATGATGATCATAATTGCTCCTTATTGATTGATGCAGTTGGCCACGCGATCAAAATACGAGCAGGCGGCGATATGCTCCGTTATGCGTCGCTGTCCCTTGACGGTATCGACGTCCCACAGCTCGTAGGCACGCGCCTCGACCAGCACCACGTCGGTACGGTCCTTGAGGATCGAACCGCCGCCGTCCTTACCCTCAAGACACATAAGTGCATCGAACAATTCCGCCGGAAAGAGCACCGGGCTCGAAGGCTCGCCGTTGCACGCAAGACGCACCGGATGATTGCGGTCACGCTCGTCAAACGCACGAACCATACCCTCAAAAGAATCCGAACTCACAAGCGGCTGGTCGCCCGGCAAAAAGAGGCAGCCTTTCCAGTTGCGTTCGACTCCCCACGAAAGGCCCGCACGGACGCTTTCGCTGCGCAGTTTGCCATCGTGCAGCACACACGGGCAATGCTTGTCCTCGCAAATCTGGGCGACCTCGGGCCAACGCGTCGAAACCACAACGTCAAAGTCCCGGGGAACCGAATCGATAGTCCGGGCAATCAGCGGCTCGCCATAGATATCGGCAAGCATCTTGTTGGAGCCAAACCGCTTGCCCTCGCCCGAAGCCATAATGACGCAACCGAGTTTCATCTCCGCAAACCTCCCCTGGCTGCCTTGGACACCATAGTTGCTATACCCACCATACCAAGCTCACACTCCGTCGGAACAGGCATGTGCTCGTTTTTCCAGCGACCGCCCCTTGGCTCTCCATAGCACAAAGGAGGGCACCCCGCGGCGCAGGGCACCCTCCTCAATGGTGCAGATATGCCTACTCAGCGTCGCCGGTAAACGTGGTACCGGTCTTGCCGGCAAGACCGTCACGCGCCTTCTCGAGCAGCGTGATGAGCGCCGTGCGGCCCGGCTTGCTCTCGGCAAACGTCGAGGCGGCCTGAACCTTGGGCAGCATGGAGCCGCGGCCGAACTCGTTGGCCTCGGACAGACGCTTTACGTCAGCCGCGGTCAGCGTGTCGAGCCACTGCTCGTGGTCGGTACCAAAGCCAATGGCAACCTTCTCCACGGCCGTCAGGATAATCAGGGCATCGGCGTCGAGCTGCTCGGCGAGCTTCTCGGCCGCAAAGTCCTTATCGATGACGGCGGCAGCGCCCTTAAGGTGGTTGCCCTGGGCCTTGGTGACGGGAATGCCACCACCGCCGCAGGAGATCACCACATGGCTGGACTCGACGAGCGACTTAATGGTGTCGAGCTCGACGATGTTCACGGGCTTGGGCGAGGCAACCACGCGACGGAAGCCCTGCTTCTCGTCGTGGATGAACTGGTAGCCGCGGTCGGCCTCCAGCTCCTTGGCCTCGGTCTCGCTCATCCACGGACCGATCGGCTTGACCGGGTCGGCAAAGGCCGGATCGTCCGCCGCAACCTCGACCTGGGTGAGCACGGTGGCGACACCCTTGTCGATATTGCGGTCGAGCATTTCCTCGCGCAGCGCATTTTGCAGGTCATAGCCAATGTAGCCCTGGCTCATGGCGCCGCAAACGGACAGCGGGCAGGGGATGTACTTCTGAGGGTTAGAGCGCGTGAGCTCTGCCATCGCGTTGGCGATCATACCCACCTGGGGACCGTTGCCGTGCACGACGACGACCTCGTTGCCCTCCTCGATCAGGTCGACGATAGCCTTGGAAGTCGTCTTGACGGCCTCCATCTGCTCAGGAAGGTTGGCGCCGAGGGCGTTTCCGCCCAGGGCGACAACAATACGCTTAGCCATTTCTCAGCCCAGCTTTAGGCCTGGAACCAACGGGCGGTGTTGCGCTCGTCGAGGGCCTTGAGGGTAGCGGCGGGATCGGCAACCTTCTGCAGGAACATCATGGCTGCGATGGCGTACGGCTTGTAGCTGGCCTCCTTGTACATGCCCACACGGTGCATGTCGAAGACGTCGGCGTTGACCTCGCCGTGCTCGCAGGAGACACCGGAGATGTCGGCGGGCAGCGGATGCATAAAGATGGTGTCCTGGCCGTTGGCGGTCTTCTCCATGAGCTCGGTCGTGGAGCACCAATCCTGATGCGTAGCGTTCTGGGCAAGCAGCTCCTTCTCGAGCGCAGCGATGCCGGCGTCGTCGCCCTCGGCGTACAGGTTGGTACGCTTCTCCATGGCGGCAAACGGAGCCCAGCTCTTGGGGATCACGATGTCGGCGCCCTCGAAGGCCTCGGCCATGGTGTTGACCTGCTTAAAGGTGGTGCCGGACTCGGCGGCGTAGCCCTTAGCGCGCTCGACGACCTCGGGCATGAGGTCGTAGCCCTCGGGGTGAGCCAGGGTGACGTCCATGCCAAAACGGGGCAGCAGGCTGATCAGCGACTGCGGGCAGGACAGCGGCTTGCCGTAAGAGGGCGAGTAGGCCCAGGTAACGGCAACCTTCTTGCCCTTGAGGTTCTCGAGGCCGCCAAACTCGTTGATGAGGTAGAGCATGTCGGCAGAGGACTGCGTGGGGTGATCGGAGTCGGACTGCAGGGAGATGAGCGTGGGACGGTGATCAAGAACGCCGTCCTCGTAAGCCTGCTGCACGGACTCGGAGACCTCGGCCATGTAGGCGTCGCCCTTGCCGATGTACATGTCATCGCGGATGCCGATGACGTCGGCCATGAAGGAGATCATGGTAGCGGTCTCGCGGACGGTCTCGCCGTGGGCGATCTGGGACTTCTTCTCGTCCAGGTCCTGCAGCTCAAGGCCGAGCAGGTTGGCGGCCTTAGAGAAGGAGAAGCGCGTACGGGTGGAGTTGTCGCGGAACAGGGAGACGGCCAGACCCGAGTCGAAGATCTTGGACGAAACGTTGTTCTCGCGCAGCTCGCGCAGGGCGTCGGCGACGATGTAGAGCGCCTTGAGCTCATCGGTGGTCTTGTCCCAGGTGTGCAGGAAGTCGCTGCCGTACATGCCCTTAAAATCGAGGCCGTTCAGCTGCTCGACGAGCTCGGTAAACTTCGCGTCCATGTAAATATCCTTTCTAAAAGTGAAACGATCGCAATGAGTAGATGTGCTCCGGCATGTGCGTGTGGCTAGAACATGCCGAGCACTATGACGAGGACCCGCTACCGTTGAGGAAGCATGGGAGATAACGACCGCGGGCCCCCAAGTCAACGGGGGGGGTGCCGGGGACACGAGCGGCCCCCGGCTCAACAAGATCGAGGAATGGGACTAATCGATCTTGTTGTTGGTCAGACCGGCGCGGAACACGGTGGCGTCGCCATCGGCCTGGCTCGGATCGTAGAGGTTCAGGGCAGCCACATACATGGCGGCAGCGGTGACCAGGTCGTCCTTGTAGGTGACCTCGTTGGGAGCGTGGGCCTGAGACTCGGCACCCGGGCCAAAGCCGACGCAGGGGATGCCATAGCGGCCCTGGATGGAAACGCAGTTCGTGGAGAAGGTCCACTTGTCGCACAGCGGACGACCGGTGCGCTTGTCCATGCTGGGCTCGCAGCCGATGCGCTCGTCACCGAACATAGCCTTGTGGGCGTCGACGAGGGCCTTGACGTGCGGAGCAGTCTCCTTGTTGATCCACGTGGGGAAGTAAGCCTCGGTCTCGTAGACCTCGCCGGTCCAGGACGGACGGTCGTACATGTACATGGAGACCTTCACGTCGTCGCCGTACTTCTTGGCAGCAGGCAGGTTGCGGATCTCGTCCAGGCAGGACTCCCAAGTCTCACCGGCGGTCATGCGACGGTCGATGGAGATGGCGCAGGAATCAGCCACGGCACAACGGCTGGGGCTGGTGTAGAAGATCTGGCTGACGGTGCAGGTGCCGCGGCCCAGGAAGCGGGCGTCCTCGAAGTGCTCGGGGTTGTACTTGGGATCGAGCATCTTGACGAGGCCCTTGATGTCGGTCGACTCGTCGCAGCCGTTGTTGTTGAGAGCGCGGACGTCGGCGATGATGTCGGCCATCTTGTAGATGGCGTTGTCGCCGCGGTCGGGAGCGGAACCGTGGCAGGAGGTGCCGTGAACGTCGACGCGGATCTCCATGCGGCCGCGGTGACCGCGATAGATGCCGCCGTCGGTGGGCTCGGTGGAAATGACGAACTCGGGCTTAATGCCGTCCTTGTTGTAGATGTACTGCCAGCACATGCCGTCGCAGTCCTCTTCCTGGACGGTGCCGACGACCATGATCTTGTAGCCCTCGGGGATGAGGCCCATGTCCTTCATCATCTTGGCAGCATAGGTAGCGGAAGCCATGCCGCCCTCCTGGTCAGAGCCGCCGCGGCCGTAGATGATCTCGTCGGTCTCGTAGCCCTCATAGGGATCGGCATCCCAGTTCTCGATGTTGCCGATGCCGACGGTGTCGATGTGGGAGTCGATGGCGATGATCTTGTCGCCCTCGCCCATAAAGCCCATGACGTTACCCAAGCCATCGACCTTGACCTCGTCATAGCCGAGGCTCTCCATCTCGGCCTTGATGCAGGCGACAACCTCACCCTCCTCGCAGGACTCAGAGGGGTGAGAGATCATGGCGCGCAGGAAGCGAGTCATATCAGCGCGGTGAGACTCAGCAGCGTTTTTAATTGCCTCGAAATCGAGTTCCTTAGTCATAACAGTCAACCTTTCTACAAGGGTTTACCTACAGGTAGATATTTCAGATAGATCACTTGTGCCAAGCAGCGTGAGGTCGAGCACCCGGCAAGCAAGCAACCATAGGAGGCGGACGGAGGACTTTGCTCCGTCGCGAGTTCCGCACGAGCCGGAGAGCACTTAATGTGCTCTCCGTGCGAGCAGGACTGTCCGAGCAGGGAGTAAAGTCCTCCGGCTGCCTCCGGACAGGTCAGCCTGCTAGCAAGTCGGGTACTCGCCCTCCCAGACGATGCGACGGTACTGATCCGGATCGGTGTCGCCCTCGGTGGAGAAGCAGAGCACGGAGCTTGTCTTGTCCAGACCGATGAGCTCTTTGAGCTCGGCGTACTCGGGATCGAGCATGAGGGTCTCGACCAGGCCGGTGGTCACGGCGCCGGACTCGCCGGAGATGACGCGCGGGTCGCCCTTCTCGGGAGCACCCAGGGTACGCATACCGCGAGCGGTGACCCAGTCGGGGCAGGACACGAACGCGGTGGTGTGGTTGCGCAGGATATCCCAGCCCAAGATGTTGGGCTCGCCGCAGCACAGGCCGGCCATGATGGAGGGCATGTCGCCGTCCACAATGCGCGGATCGCCGTCGCCGGCGGCAGCGCCCTTGTACAGGCAGGCGGCAGGCGCGCACTCGACCACGACGAAGGTGGGCGGGTTATCGGGATACAGGTTGGTGAAGTAGCCCACCACGGCGCCGGCGAGCGAGCCTACGCCAGCCTGGACAAAGACGTGCGTCGGGCGGTTGATGGCCATCTCGCGCAGCTGCTCGGCAGCCTCGGAAGCCATGGTGCCGTAGCCCTCCATGATCCAGGACGGGATCTTCTCGTAGCCCTCCCAAGCGGTGTCCTGAACGATAACGCCGCGCTCGCAAGCGTCGGCCTCGGCGGCGGCCATGCGCACGCACTCGTCGTAGTTGACCTCTTCGATGGTCACCGTGGCGCCCTCGGCGGCGATGTTATCAAAGCGGGGCTTGGTGGAACCCTTGGGCATGTGCACGACGGCCTTCTGGCCCAGCTTGTTGGCAGCCCATGCCACGCCGCGGCCATGGTTGCCGTCGGTGGCGGTAAAGAAGGTGGCCTGGCCAAAGTCCTCGGCCAGCTGATCGGAGGTCAGGTAATCGAAGGTGCAGTCGGCAACGTCCTTGCCGGTCTCGTCGGCAATGTAGTTGGCCATGGCAAACGAACCGCCCAGGACCTTAAAGGCGTTGAGGCCAAAGCGATAGCTCTCGTCCTTAACGCACAGGTTGGAAAGGCCCAGGCGCGCAGCCTGACCATCCAGGCGGGCAAGCGGAGTGACGGTATATTGGGGGAACGACTGGTGGAAGGCGCGGGCCTTCTTCACGTGGTCGAGGCTCATGATTCCCAAGTGCTTGTCATCGCTCTTGGGCATCGTGTTGCCCGCCCACTGGATCTTATCGGCCATACGGTGAACTCCTTAAGTCCTCTCTTGCCGGCCCCCGCATACGCGTTTCAGCCCGATCCCATTCACACGGCTGAACTTTTATGTGGATGCCAAACAAAAAGTTTGTTAGCAATGTTCTATCACACTTTTTGATTGGCATACCTAACGAATTGTTTGTTGCCGTAATCGGTACTTTTTCGCCGCCGAACGGTCACCAATTAGCCTGTCTGTGTATTTGTTTGCGAACAGGTGTGGTTTATGGCAAAGTGTGCCCAAACTATTTTTTAGGAAGGCACCCATGACCCCCGCACAGATTGAGTTTTACAAGCGCCTCGCACACGGTCTGGCGCTCCAATTTGGTCCCAACTGCGAAGTCGTCGTCCACGATCTGGAGACCGAGGACGTGGACCACTCCATCGTAGTGATCGAAAACGGCCACGTCAGCGGGCGCAAACTGGGTGACGGCCCCAGCCATATCGTGTTTGAGTCCATGCACGAGGGCACCACCGACGTACACGACCGCGAGCCGTACCTCACTAAAACCACCGATGGCAAGCTGCTCAAGTCCTCGACCATCTTTATCCGCAACGACGAAGGCAAGCCCGTCGGCATTTTGGGCATCAACTTTGACATTACGCTTATGAAGGCTTTTGAGCGTTCGCTCGACGCCTTTACCGGCACCGGCGGCACGGGCTACACCGAGCCCGAGCCCATTACCAAGAACATCGGCGACTTGCTCGAGGACCTGCTGCACGAGTGCGAGCAGTTTGTGGGCAAGCCCGCGGCGCTCATGACCAAAGATGAGCGCATTCGCGCCATTGGCTACCTCGACCGTCGCGGCGCCTTCCTCATTTCCAAGTCGAGCGAGCGCGCCTGCGAGTTCTTTGGCATCTCCAAATACAGCTTCTATAGCTACCTCAATGAGGCCAAGGCGGCGGCCGGCGACAAGTAGGCACTCGCCTGGATTGCCCTCCCCTTTTGGGCGCGAGTTCTGGAAAGCACGAATCCAAGACCGAGCCGCTTGGGAAGTTCCATATAATCGATGTCATTAGTATTTCGAAAGGATGGAACAGAATGGCGTTGAGCAAGGCATCATGCACCGGTCGCGGATTGATTCCGGCAATTGGTGGACATGTGCACCGCATGTTCGATGAGGGTGAAGACGACCTGTTTTCGCTGAGCCTTGACGACGTGATGGATGATCGCCCGTGGACCGCCGACGAACTCATGGGCGGCGGGGCTCGCCCGTCAAGCCCCAATCCCGCACTTGCGCCTAAGCCCGCGGCTGCGCCGACTCCTGCGCAGCCGCCTGTTTCGACGCCCGCATCTACGCCCGCACCCATTTCGGCGCCCGCGCCCGCTCCCCACCCCGCAAGCGACCCGTCCGAGACGGCGGCATTTCTCGCTGCAGCGACGCAGGGCAAATCGGCCGACAGCACCGTTATGTACAGCGCCCAGCAGTTGCCTGTTCCTGCGGCACGCAAGCCTCCGATCACAAGGCTCGATGAGCCCGTTGCCCATCAGGTTGCCTACGATTCCTGGGCTGCAGCCGATCTGGATGAGACCTCTACCGACATGCCGGCGCTCGACGTTCCAGTTAACCCGCTTTTTGCCGCCAACACGAGCGCCGCGGACTATGAGGGCGGTGCGGCATATTCCGATTATTCCGATGGCTATACTGGCACCGATCGCATCGAGACCGAGGATTATGGCACCGCATCGAGCGATTATCTCAACGATCCGTACGCTGCCACGCCTGCACCGGAATATGACCCGGAGGCCGCGTCCGCGCCGGCGTATACCAAAAGCACGGGCGAAGAGCGCTTCGCCGATTATTACGCCGAGGAAAAGGCGCTGCGTTTCTCGGAATTTCCGCAGGCAGTCAAGGTTGCCTTTATCGCCATTGTCATTGCCCTGCTCGGCGTCATTGCGTTTGAGGGATTCCATCTGTTCTCCGGCCCCACCCAAGCGGAGTCGGAGACCCAGCAAAAAGAGGACGATAACAAGTATCTGGACATCAACACCCTCAAGGGCGACCCCAACGACGGAGACGACGAGTAGCGAGGGTTAAGTGAGGGCCGGAAGAGCCAGCGGCACGTTACGGCTCCAAAAGCCCTGCCATAAAGATGGGCAGATACAGCACGTCACCATCGCGGTGAAGATTACATTCCGCAAGTACCAAGGCGCGCTCGATTACGTAGCCCTTCGTTGCCAGTGCGTTATCGAGCGCCGCGTGGGACTTAAAGCTCTTGCCCGATTTGACCTCGATGGCGAGCACTTCCCCATCGAACGTCTCTTCCACAAAATCGAGCTCACCAACCTTTTTGGACGTAAAGTAGCGCAATCTAAATCCATGAGCTTTGAGCTCTTGGGCAACGAAGCCCTCAAACGCCGCCCCCATATTCATGCCAAAGGGGCCCTCCGCCTCCCCATCAAAAACGCCTTGGGCGACCCTTTTGGAATACGACGACATGAGCATTCCGGTATCCAAGTAAAACAGCTTGAACAGATTTCGCTGCTCCCCCAATAAAAGGGGTGCCACGGGCGCCGTTACGTTATATACGGGAAGCGCGACACCCGCCTCCGATAACCAGAGAAAATGATCTGTCACCTGCGAAAAACGTTTGACACCGTTAATCGATGACAGTTTGAATCGCTTGTTTTTGGAGCCGGCCTCGCTGGGAATCAAATCATAGATATCGCGAATAACCAAGCGTAGCTCGGGCGGAGCGTACTTTGCGATGTCATCGCGATACAGGGCATGAAGATCACGATGGATGTTTCGAACCTCGTTGACATTGCGCGTCGCCAAGAAGGAATTGACCGCGTCAGGCATGCCTCCCACCACCACATACTGATGGAACAGATCGAGCAAGCGGTCATACAGGTAGCCGGGAAGCTCCCCCTCATCCTTTAGACAGCCCCTGAGCATGTCAAACACGCTGGCACCAACACCATTTGCCCAGCAAAACTCCTCAAAGTCGAGCGGGTACATCTGGACCTGCTCGACATACCCCACCGGCAGGGAATCGATGCCCTCGAGCTCAACGCCAAGGAGCGATCCGGTAAGGATGTATCGAAAGTCGCCACGCTGGACCAGGTATTTGATAAACGTCACCACGTTGGGGCATCGCTGTACCTCGTCGATAACCACGACGGTCTTGTTCGCAACCATCGGCTGCGTCGCAGCGATAGACATGCGCATAAGCAGGTCGTCCGCACTTTTCGCCGCCAAAAACGAATCGCGTACGGACGCGTCGGCGATAAGGTCGAACGTTACGACATTTTCGAACGATTCGTTTGCAAAGACGTTGACCAAATATGACTTTCCTACCTGTCGGGCGCCCTTGACCAAAAGAGCCTTGTTAGGCGACGAGGCAAGCCAAGATTCAAACTGTGCTTTCGCTTTTCTCTGCAGCATAAGCGTACCCCTTTTTACGTGCTGTTTTAGCACTAGGATACACTTTTCCGTAGTTATTAGATGCTCATTTCGACATTTTTCCGATGTTTTAAAGTGTATATTACGACACTTTTCCGTACTTTTACATGGGCAATTTCGACACTTTTCCTGATTTAAGCCTAGCAGCAGCTGGCGAAAACAAACGCCGCCCGCGCGTCATTTCGCAGGCGGCGCTTGATTTCTGTCCGCGTGCGCTGATAGACTCCATCGTGCCCGCAAGGAGCGGGCGCGTTTTATCCAGAGTCGGGGTAGAGAGTTGGCTCCACGATCCCGACGCCAACCGGCCAAGAGGCACGGTGGCCCTGCCAACATCGATGAAAGGAGTCCGTATGGACAATTTCTCTGTGCGCAGTGAGCGCAATTTCCACAACCTAGCAACCAAGCCAAAGCGAATGCATCTTCTAGACGAGCCGAGCGGCTATGCCTCGGCCATGGTCAAGAGCAGCCTCTCCTATCAGATGCGCTTTACGGTACAGAAGCTCGAGGAAGAGCTCTGCGCTGCCGGCAATCCACATGTGTTGCAGATCAAGCTGCTCGGAGACGACTCGCGCGAGCCGTCCAGCTGGAAGCTCTTCGCCGACGGCGTGTGCGTTGCGGACGGCTCGGGCGACTTTGCCCGCGAGTGTTTCTGCGAGGGCGCCGAGGTGTTCCTGGACCTGTGTCGCGATGTCGTGCGCGCGGCCGAGCTGCGCCAATGGAGCCAGAGGGAGTATGAGCTGCTGAGTGCCGCGCGCGGGATTGCGGGGGTGTAGGTGGGCAGATAAGCCATCGGCAATTCCGAGCTGGCGAAGGCCGAGAATTAGATTCCCGGCCTTCAACCTAGCACTGCTTTATGAGATCGAGCACCGCGGAAATGTCATCGGCATTCCGAAGGGCAACATAGGTCGGTAGGCCCGGGCCAAATCCACCCTGTGTGCGTTTGTCCTGGCACATGTCCTCTGGATCCATTAGATCATCCACACTCTTTGCCAAGCCAACGGCAATCCAGCCGCCGTTGCTAGTCCTGCCTTCCAGCACGGCATGCAACTTCCGTTTACCCGACCTGAATCCTACATAGTACTTGGCCATATAGGATTCCCACGAAGGATTGGCGTTGAGGATAGACTCGCGTATCTCCTCGAACAATTTTTGATTAAGCCCGCCCTCGGCAAAGGTTGGATGGTTCTCTTGCAGGGTCCAAATAGGCGCCTCGTCAGACTCCCCGCGAGAAGGACGATACTTGTCGACGACATCTGCCGGAAGGCTGGGATATTTCCATATCTCACACGCCTCTTTCGCCAGCTCGTCCGCGCGCTGCCTAATCTCCTCCTCGCCCCATTTTTCATGCGAGGCGATCGACTTGTTTAGGTAGAGTGGGCTGCACATAAATCCCACGTTCGAAAGATTGAGCTTGTCTGAGAATGACCGGTTTGAGTACTCCTGGTTGTAGCCCGTCAACGTTAGATTTCCCAAGTTGTTGCACAGCCTGTCGTGGATGTCTTCCCAGTTCTCGCCAAGCGATTCCTTCCAGCCGTGCTCATCATCGATCGTCTGGGGCATGACGTGCTCGATCTGGTAATCGTCAGCCGAGATGGGCTCCTTCGGGCGGTGCCAGTTCTCCATGCGCTCCAGGTAATAGCGCTTTTTGGAGAAGCGGTTGTAACAGTCGCGCGTCTTAAACTCCTCGACAAAATGCTCGTCTGTCGGGAAGTACGCAGTCATACCGCTGCTGTGGATAAGGAGCATCGCCGTAACGTACTCCTCTATATCGGCTTGAAGCTCCAGGTTGCGATACATGCCTGCAAAAAAGTTGTTTAAGCCCGTGGTAAGCCTGCCGCAAACCGCGCGTCTAAACAGAAACGACTCGATGGTCTCGCAGATGCGAAGGAACGCGTTGCGGTCTAGCCTATTTCTCTCGTAAACCGAGTAGAGCAGCATCAAAAGAGGCCTGATCTGTCTCACATCAAGGCTTGCGATTCTGCTGAACACCCGACGTAGGTCAGCGTCCTTTTCTTTGTCTCGGAACAGGCTGGCATACCTTTGCGCATACTCGCGCAACTCCTTGAGCAGACTCTCGGTGTCTCCGTCGTAGTCATCGGTAAAATACCGTTTGAACTCGTAATAAGCCTCATTCTCCTTTGGCTGCCTATTGGGAACCTTGAGCCACAGCCAGTACCAAATGAAGGCGTTAAACTCGCTCTCGCCCCCTTTTCCAAACAGACGCTCAATGGGATGCCAGTAGCCCTCGTAGAGCTTGGTCTGTTCGTCGTTAGGAAGCGACATAAGAACATAGTTGCGTATGAGATCGATGGGCATGAGGGGCTTGCCCTTGGAGTTCATAGACTCAAATATGAGCTGGGCATTGTCTACACCTGCCGTGAGTTTAGTGTCGATGACCTGCACACGGTTGAGACCCGCCCAAAGCCTTGCCGGATCAAATGAGGCACCCCGCATCTTTTCGCGGAAGAACGCATGGTTCTCGACAATGCGATCCGACTTTTCATCTGGCATGGGAAATCCAGACACGATTGAGAACAGCGTCTCTTTATCGTCCTGCGAAAGCACCAGCTTGTAACGCGCCAGGCCGTTGTAGTCGTCATCGTTAAAGAGGTAATTCTTTCGCAGAGCCGAGATCTTGAGATCCCCAAGGAAACCAGCCTTGTCCGGATTGCTCTCCAAATAGTCAGCTAAGGCGGCAATCATCAATGAGAACGTCGTCATGCGCTGTTGTCCATCGATCAGGAGCACGCGCGAGATGCTTGTGGCCGAGCTCTCGGACTCAGGTATATAAAGCATCGACCCCACGAAATGCGGCATGTCATCACGACCCGCTCGCATGACGTCATCCCAAAGCACTTCGCACTCTTTTACGCTCCACGAATAAACTCGCTGGTACACGGGAATGACGAACTGCATCTTCGCCACGCCCATAAGGTCGAGCAGATTTGCCTCGGTTGCCTTCATTTTCGCTTGCCCCCTTTTCTTATTTTACGTCACCTACCGTCAGTCCTCCACTGAACGGAGGGTGCTAAAGACGAGAGCATCGAAGCACGGAAGCAATCGGGATGCTCATATCACTAGATTTTACAACGCTTGTTCCGGACGCATTTTATATGAATTTGAGCAAGGCGTTGGGACGCGATTACACGCAATTGGACGCCCGTCCAGTTCCGATGGGCTGCCCTATGAGAAGCGGGCTGATAGTGAGGGTAAGGCAAAGTGCATTGAGAGCGAGATCCCATTCGAGCTCCCTGAAGGATGGAGTTGGGCAAGGGTTGCGAGCATTTCTGATGAGCCTTCATACGGCACATCTAAAAAATCAGATATAGAAGGAACGGTGCCTGTTCTGCGAATGGGCAACATAACACGTGTTGGCACAATTGATTATTCGGACCTTGTCTATACATCAGATGCAAACGACATCGCAAAATATGACTTACATCCAGGAGATTTGATTTTCAACCGCACAAACAGCCGAGAGTGGGTTGGCAAAGTCGCCTATTACGATGGCTCAATTCCCGCAATCTATGCAGGCTATCTCATTCGCTTTAGGGCTATCCTAATCAATCCTAAGTACATCAATTACGCTATGTGCACGCAATACGAGCGCAACTGGTGTGCGAGCGTGAAGACCGATGGTGTCAACCAATCGAATATAAATGCTAGAAAACTGAAGTCCTTCCTAATCCCCGTCCCGCCCCTCGCCGAGCAGCGCCGCATCGTCGACGCGCTCGACAAATACCTGGC
>CATXMO010000007.1:0-78671 GCA_958372075.1 uncultured Collinsella sp.
GGTCCCATTTGGGGCCCTTTTTATTATCAAGAATGGCGGCTGGGGATTCGAACCCGAGAGGGCACGGGCGTTAAGCAAACGCGAAAGCGTTTGTAGCCCGTGGGCGAAAAGCCGCCAGGCTTTGAAGCCGGAGGGCATGCGCAGCATGCCCGGACATCCCCAGCTCTCCGCCAGTACGAATTTGAAGAAGGGTCCCATTTGGGGCCCTTTTTATTATCAAGAATGGCGGCTGGGGATTCGAACCCTCAAAAAAAGGAGGCATCCTTTCGGACGCCTCCTTTCAGTGGGCTTATTATTCTTGCGCCCTACACCTCGGGCGCCTTGGCGACGGTCTCGCTTTCTGCCGTGAGCGGGCGGTTGTCGATGCGACGGCCCAAGCGATCAAGCTTCACAAGGAGCCATTCAATGGGATTCGGCCCTGCGCCTTCCTCGTCGGCAACTAGGTCCATGACGGCGATCTTGGTGCCGTCCTGCTTGAGCGTGACGCTGCCCACCTTGTCGCCCACATGCACCGTGCCCGAAAGATCGTCGTAGCTAACCTTTTCGGTCACCTCGCCGGCAAGGGAAAACACGGTCGCTTGCGCCGTAGGATCGGCGAGTGTGGCGTCGATCGTCTTATCCGTCCAGTCGGTTTGGCCAATGCGCGCCATAAGCGGGTTGCCGTTGGCGGTCTTTTCCTGCGTGTTGGCGATTGCGACCGTCACCTTGTGGCCGTAGTACCAGTTGGCAAGGCTGGCGGTATCGGTAAAGCGCTGGTCGGTGGTGGTGGAGTTCAAAATAACAGTGTAGATCTCGTCGCCGTCGCGGTTGTAGGCGCTCGTAAAGCAGTAGCCCGCGTCGTCGGTGGTGCCGGTCTTGCCACCGATGTTGCCATCTTGGCCCAGCAAATAGTTATGCGTGTCCATGGAATGCGAATGGTCGGTGCCGTCGGCGCCCGTGACCTCGATCCAGGAATCCTCGCTCGCTACGACCTCGCGGATCGTGTCTTTTTTCATGGCCTCCTGCATCATCAGCGCTACGTCGTGTGCGGTTGAGTGCATATCGCCAGCCCACTCATCAAAGTCCAGACCATGCGGGTTTTCAAAAAGCGTACCGGTGCAGCCGAGCTTCTTAGCGCGCTCGTTCATGGCCTTCACAAAGGTTGCCTCGGCGTCTTTGGTCTTAGGGTCGATCTTCTTGCCCACATATTCGGCGAGCGCGACGGCGGCGTCGTTGCCCGAGGGAATCATCAGGCCGCGCAGTGCCTGCTCCACGGTAAGCTCGTCACCTTCGAGCAAGCCGGCGGTCGAATTACCCACGGTGGCTGCGGCGTTGCTCACCGTGACCTTCTCGTCCATCTTGCAATTCTCGACGGTTAGGATTGCGGTCATGACCTTGGTGATCGAGGCGATTTTGACCTGCTCATCGGCGCCGCGCCCGTAGTAGATGGTGCCGTCTTTGCCCATGACGAGCGCATTGGTCGCATCGATATCGGGCAGATTATCGGCCGTGATGCCGCGCGCATCGGCGGTTTTGCCGCAGACATTGTCGGTCGTGAGCACTTGGGCGCCGGCGACGGTGGGCACGCCAGCGGCAAGGGCGATAGCGCAGACAAAGCCGGCGGCAAGCTGGGCTGAGCGCTTTGCAAAAGAGGTGAGGGACTTCACAGATTTCGCTTTCGACGGGATGGTCTCTTCTGGAACTAGAGTATATCGTTTGCCGGTGTCGGCGATCATCGCGTGCGTGCGTGGCCCACATCCGCGCCCGAACGGACACATTGGTGCTTAAGGTCGACTTAATCGCCCGCGCTTGTTGTGTGTGGCACGCGCCGCCTCGGGCATAATGGAGCGCGAGAGGAGCACGCATGAACGAGCGCATTTTGGTAGTTGATGACGAGAAAGCCATCGCCGACCTGGTTGGTATCTACCTTACAAAAGAGGGCTTTGATGTCCAGATTGCCTACAGCGGGGCCGATGCGGCCAAGGCGATTCTGGAGCAGGAGTTTGATCTGGCGCTGCTGGATGTCATGCTGCCTGATATCGACGGCTTTGAGCTGTTGCGTACGATCCGTTCCAGCCATACCTATCCCGTGATCATGCTGACGGCACGCGATGCCCAGCAGGATAAGATCGAGGGGCTCTCGCTTGGCGCAGACGATTATGTGGTCAAGCCGTTCCGTCCGCTGGAGCTCATCGCGCGCGTGCACGCTCAGCTTCGTCGTTATACCAGCTACGGCAGCCGCGCACAGGCGGCCGAGTCGCCGATCATCCAGCTCGACGGCCTCGAGATCAACCGCGATGCCCGCTCTGTGACGGTGGACGGTGCGCCGGTGCGCCTCACGCCCATCGAGTATTCCATCTTGCTGTATCTGGTTGAGCATCGCGGCAGCGTGGTAGCCGTGGAGGACCTGTTCCGCGCGGTGTGGAACGAGGACTTTATGCCCGGCTCCAACAATACGGTTATGGTGCACATTCGCCATCTGCGCGAAAAGATCGGCGACGACGCTCAAAAGCCGCGCTTTATCAAAAACGTCTGGGGCGTCGGCTACATAATCGAATAACGCCTTTGATGGTGGGGGAGTAGATATGACAAAAGACGATAGGCGGGCATTCGAGGTACCCGATCGACTCTTTGAATACGTAAGGGCGGTCGTTGACAACCGTGCGTTAGCGACGGTGCTGCTCTTTTTGCTGAGTCTGCTGCTCATCGGCATTGACAATATCGTTGGCATCCTGGCAGTTCTACTCATTGGCTTTTTGCTGATTGATCGATTCGAAATCGTTCGCCGCTGTGTGGTGATCGGCGGCGCCGCGTGGACTATTACGTTGGCGATCGGGTCCATGGCGCTTGGCGGTATTGGCGAGCCCGTATTCTTTGACGCCGGCTTTGTGTTCAACATGCTTGGATTTGTGCTGGCGCTTGCCGTGTGCGTCCTGTTCTTCTGCGGACGCGCCCTGTACTACCAGGGTTACGAGCAGGGCGAGCTGCACGCCGACCGCGTGATTGCCGCCCGCATTCAGGACCGTCTGATCGATAACCCCGACACATGGGACAACATTGACGGCGACTTCCTCGAGGTCGAGGGCGCGCTCAACCGGGCGCGCGATTGCGAGCGTAGGGTTCAACAAGCCCTGCGTGACGAATCGCATCGCAAAGATGACCTGGTGACGTACCTGGCGCACGACCTGCGCACGCCGCTCGCCAGCGTGGTGGGCTACCTTTCGCTCTTGCAGGAGGCCCCCGATTTGCCGCTTGAGCAGCGCGCACGTTTTACGGGCGTGGCACTCGACAAGGCCCACCGGCTCGATGCGCTCATCGAGGAGTTCTTCGATATCACGCGCTTTGATTTCCACGATATCGTGCTCACCCGCGGCTACGTCGATTTGGGGCTCTTACTGGCACAGGTGGCCGACGAGTTCTATCCCATTCTCAACGAACAGCATAAAGAAGCCCAGGTTGATATCTGCGAGGATCTGACGGTGCTCGTGGACGGCGACAAGATGGCTCGCGTATTCAACAACATCATGAAAAACGCCGTTGCCTATAGCTATGAAGGCTCGATGATCACGGTTGAGGCCAGACGTTTGGGTAACGGCGGCGTGCGCGTACGATTTATAAACCAGGGCGATCCTATCCCTGCGGCTAAGCTCAAGGTGATCTTTGAGAAGTTCTATCGCCTGGATGCGGCGCGTGCGACCAATCGCGGTGGTGCCGGTTTGGGCCTTGCTATTGCCAAGGAGATCATCGCGGCACACGGCGGTACCGTTGCATGTGAATCGACGCCCGAACACACGATATTCACCATCGAGCTGCCCGCCGCATAGCTAGCGTGCCCTTACAAACACTTGACAATGTGCTCACGTGCGTATGAGCCGCGATTCCTACTATCGATACTGCTGAATTGATATCGATATGGAGGTGTGCGGTATGACGGCTGCTGCGGCTGTGGAGCCCACGGAGCTTGAAGAACTCATGGAAGCGCAGGCCGAGGCCGCGCATGAGCGCGAGGTTGGGGATGCGACTCGCCCCACGGCAGAGGATCTTGCCGCCTCGCCGACGCGCATCGATGTCGAGGGTATCGACCTGTTCTATGGCGACCACCATGCGCTCAAGGACGTGAATATCAAGATCCGCGACAAGCAGATCACCTCGTTCATCGGGCCTTCGGGCTGCGGAAAGTCCACGTTGCTGCGCTGCTTTAACCGCATGAACGACGGCATCAAGGATTGCCGCATCGAGGGCAAGATCGCGCTCGATGGTCAAGATATCCTGGGCGATTACGATATCTGCCGTTTGCGCCAGCGCGTGGGCATGGTGTTCCAGCGCCCCAACCCGTTTCCCATGAGCATCTACGACAACGTCGCCTACGGTCCGCGCGGTATGGGTGTGCGCGACCGCGTCATGCTCGATGAGCTGGTCGAGGACTCCCTTCGTCGCGCTGCGCTATGGGATGAGGTCAAGGACAAGCTCATGGAGTCGGGCCTGGGTCTTTCGGGTGGACAGCAGCAGCGCCTGTGCATCGCCCGCGCACTTGCCGTGCAGCCCGACATTCTGCTGATGGACGAGCCGACCTCGGCACTCGACCCTGTGTCGACGTTGGTGGTGGAGCAGCTGGCCTGCGAGCTCAAGGAGACCTGCACGCTGGTGGTCGTGACGCACAACATGCAGCAGGCCGCGCGTATTTCCGATTCGGTTGCGTTCTTTTTGCTGGGTGAGCTGGTGGAGCACGCGCCCACCGCGCAACTCTTCAAGAATCCGTCCGATCCGCGCACCGCGGATTATTTGACGGGGCGTTTTGGCTGACGCTGTCTTTTGCAGGTGCCTTTAGGGTTAAGATGCGGTCATATCGGCCGCAAAGGGGTTCAACATGATCTATTACGTCGAGGACGATGACAACATCAGGGATTTGACAGTCTACGCGCTGCGCAAGCAGGGAATCGAGGCCGAGGGCTTTTCGTGCGATGGCGAGTTTAAAGCTGCCGTGGCGCGACGGGTGCCCGATGCTGTGCTGCTCGATATCATGCTGCCCGACACCGATGGCTTGGCGATTATGCGTCGCCTGCGTGCCGATCGCCTGACGGCGACGGTGCCCATCATGATGCTTACCGCCAAGGACACCGAACTCGACAAGGTGATGGCGCTCGATGGCGGTGCCGACGATTACCTGACTAAGCCGTTTTCGCTCATGGAGCTTGCGAGCCGCTGCCGCGCACTGCTGCGTCGCGGCGGCATGGTCAAGCAGGCGAGCGATGTGCTCAGCGTGGGCGACATCGTGCTCTCGCCCAGCCATCGCGAGGTGACCGTTGCCGGCGAGCCGCTTAAGCTCACCCTGCGCGAGTTCGACCTGCTCGAGTACCTCATGCGCAAGCCCGGCGTGGTCTTTACCCGCGAGTCGTTGCTGCAGAGCGTGTGGGGCTGGGACTTCGACGGCGGTTCGCGCACCGTTGACGTGCACGTGCAGACGCTTCGCCAAAAACTGGGCGAGCATGCCAGCGCCATCGAGACCGTGCGCGGCGTGGGTTATCGCCTGGCCGAGCCTTCTGCCGGTGATGGTGCCGAAGGCGACAACACCGCGGCCACCGCATCGGAGGAGTAACCCGTGGTCTTCGCCCCCCAGGGAAAACATACGCTGTCGCACCGCGTTTTTGTGACGATCTTTGTCTGCGCCATGGCGGTTATCGTGGCGTTTACGGTGCTGGGTGCGTTCTTTGTGCAAAACACTTTGGCGGATGCCACGAGTGCCAATCTGGCGCAGGAAACTGAGCTCATTGCTGCCGCCCTCGACGAGCAGCAGGAGCCCATTCCGTTCTTGCGAAGCCTCGATCGCGAGGATCTTCGTATCACGCTGATCAATAAGGACGGATCTGTTGCCTACGACAACGAGGCGTCGCCTTCCACACTGCCCAACCATGGCGATCGCCCCGAGGTCATCGAGGCCTTTGAGAGTGGTTCGGGTTCCGCGGAGCGCGCAAGCTCTACACTCGACGAGATTATGCTGTATCGCGCCGTCACCCTTGATAACGGCCAGGTCGTTCGCTTGGCGCAGGCCCAGCCTGGCGTTGCGGCGATTTTGCTGTCGATGCTGGCGCCGATGCTGCTTATCGCAGCAGCGGGTGCAGTACTCTCGTTTTTTATGGCGCGCCGTGAGTCCCGTGCCATCATCGCGCCGTTGCAAGAGGTGGATTTGGATCACCCACGCCGTAGCTATGAGCACGCCTATGCCGAGATGGTCCCCATGCTTGAGCGCATCGAGTCGCAGCGCCAGGAACTCAAGCGCCAAATGGCGGTGCTAGCGGACAACGACCGTATGCGCCGCGAGTTCACGGCGAATATCACCCATGAGCTCAAGACGCCGCTTACGGCGATTTCGGGCTATGCCGAGCTCATCGCAAATGGCATGGTCGAGGGCGAGGACGACCTGCGCAACTTTGGCGGTCGCATCTATCGTGAGGCGGGCCGCTTGGCAGCGCTTGTCAACGACATCCTTACGCTGTCTAACTTGGACGAGGCCGAACGTGCAACTGAAGGCGAGGCAGTGCCCATTGGGTCCACGGAGCCTATTGAGCTCTCGCGTGCGATCTACGCGGTTGAGCAGCGTCTTGAACAGGTTGCCCGTCAGGCGAATGTGACGATAAGTCATGAGACCAAGCCTGTGGTCATCGAAGGCGTGTCGCGCTTGGTCGACGAGCTCATCTATAATCTGGCAAGCAACGCCATCCGCTACAATCGGCCCGGCGGTACGGTTACGCTGCAGTGCGGCACCAACGACGAAGGCCATCCGTTCCTCGCTGTCGCCGACACGGGAATCGGTATCGCGCCTGAAGAACAGGGCAAGGTATTTGAGCGGTTCTATCGCGTGGACAAGAGTAGGTCCAAGGCACGCGGCGGAACCGGCCTGGGGCTTGCCATTGTCAAGCATGCGGCCCTGTATCATCACGCCACGCTCGATCTGTCGAGCGAGTTGGGCGTGGGAACCACCATTACGGTGACGTTTCCCATACAGCAGGAGGAGCCATTCGCATAGCGATACAACATAGATATTGATGTAGACGCCGCATTTGACTTTCGGGTGCGGCGTTGTTGTGCAATTTTACGATTGCTTCCGACATTTTTACAGGAGAGCCTGTTTCTTATGTATAGAGTTTGGTCTCGGTAAAAAGATGCGATAACATACGGACAGTTTTGTCAATCCGAACTGGGGAAATGAAAGGCAAGCTGCATGACCCTTCTCGAACTGTTCCAGCTGCTGAAGAAGCACCTCAAGCTGGTCATCACCCTTCCGGTGGTCTGCGCGATCGCCATGGGCATCGTGTCCTTCGTTGCGATGGACAACACCTATACCGCGACGACGAGCATGTACATTCTCGCCAAGACCGACGATAGCGGTCAGATGAGCTACAACGATCTCTCGGCGAGCCAGATGCTTTCCAACGATATCGCCACGCTGCTGGATAGCGATAGCGTTAAGAGCGGCGCCGCCAAAGAACTGGGCCTCACCGATCTGGATGACTACAAGGTGTCTGTTTCCTCCGAGACCACCACGCGTGTCATTACGCTTTCGGTTACCGGCACCGATGCCAAGGAGACGGCTGAGGTCGCAAAGGCCATTGCCAGCTCGGTGAGTACGGTCGCTCAGAACGTCGGCGCTGCCCAGAGCATCAACGTTATCGACGAGGCTAAGACCCCCGAAGCCCCCAGCGGCCCCAAGCGCACGCTGTATATTGCCGTCGCGTTCCTCGCCGGTATCTTTATC
The DNA here is from genome assembly GCA_958372075.1 of uncultured Collinsella sp. GTDB lineage: Bacteria > Actinomycetota > Coriobacteriia > Coriobacteriales > Coriobacteriaceae > Collinsella. The sequence goes on from CATXMO010000007.1 coordinate 7,733, forward strand.
GCAGTTGCCTATGTCGTTTTGGCAGACATGCTCAATACCCGCATCCGCGGTGCCGAAGAGGCAGAAGAGCTCCTGGGTATTCCTGTTGTTGGCCGAATTCCGGCTATGAAAGGTGGTAAATAGGCATGGCTAAGGCAAAGAACACCGATAAGCTCGTTGTGCAGAATGCCGCCAAGACCCTTCTGGCCAACATCCGCTTTGCGAGCGTGGACGACCCCATTCGCACCATCACCGTTACCTCCTCGATTCCCAACGAGGGCAAGTCTACGGTTTCCATTAATCTTGCTCAGGCAATCGCCACGAGCGGCAAGAGTGTCCTGCTGGTCGAGGCTGATATGCGTCGCAGGTCCCTTGCCGATATGCTCGGCGTCCGCTCCCGCGGCGGACTCTATGCAGTCCTGTCCGAGCAGGTTTCTATCGACCAGGCGATTGTCGAGACAGGTCAGAAGAATTTCTACTTCCTCGATGCCGAGCCGCATATTCCCAATCCTGCCGACATCATCGTCTCCCATCGCTTTGCCAAGCTGGTCAAGGCACTGTCTGCTAAGTTCCAGTACGTCATCTTCGATGCTCCTCCGGTCGGCACCTTCATCGATGCTGCCGAGATTGCCAGCCTGACCGACGGCGCGCTGTTCGTGGTGCGTGAGGACTTTACCAAGCGCGAAGAGGCGCTCAACGCTATCGCCCAGCTTAAGAAGTCCGAGAAGGTCAAGCTCATCGGTACCGTCATGAATTACTGTGAGACCGAGACCAGCGAGTACTACTATTCTTACTACACCAAGGACGGTAAGAAGGTTAAGAAGGGCTCCGACGGTCAGGGCACTTCCAAAAAGGGCATCTTCACCAACCGAGCAAACGTTTAGTTGATTAGGGCCGACCTATGCGTGACATTCATTGCCATATCTTGCCGGGTGTAGACGACGGCGCCGCCGATCTCGATGAGAGCTTGGCGATGCTCGAGGCTGCCAAGCGGGCCGGTGTAACCAGAATCGTTTGCACTCCTCACTGCCGTGATCCCTATTTTGATTACGACAAGATGTGGGATGCCTTTGAGCTGCTGCGCGATAACGCTGACGGTTTTCCGCTCCAGATGGGCTTCGAGGTCAACCATCGAAAGCTCGTTGAACTTGGTATCGATGCCGCGGAGCACTTGCATTTCGATGGGACCAACGAGTTTCTGCTCGAGCTTTCGACGCATGCCGATGCGTATGCGTTTAGAGAATACGAGAACACGATTTACGATTTGCAGTGCCGTGGCTACCAGGTGATCATCGCTCATCCTGAGCGCTATCGTGCGGTTCAAAAGGATGTAAGCGTGGCGGAACGCCTGGTCGATATGGGCTGCAAGCTGCAGGCTTCGGCGGACTTTATTGCCGGTGGTCGCTTTGGTCGCGAAAAAAAGCCGGCCCAGCGCCTGTTCGATCAGAACCTGTACAGCTTCATCGCGAGCGATGCCCATAACGTGGGTCATTACGACTGCCTGGCGAAGGCTCGCGCGAAGTTTAGCGTGCGCGGAGCTCATTTTCGCTAAAATCTGTCCCTAACGTTCTCATTGAATGAAAGGGCAGCCATGGATATCCAACTTAAGACGGGATGCTTTGATGACGCGGCGTTGGTGCGCCGCGTCGTTTTTATGGACGAGCAGGGCTACGAGAATGAGTTCGACGCTATCGACGAGGACCCGAACTGCATTCATGTGACGCTCTATGTAGACGGCGAGCTTGCCGGTTGCTCGCGCGTGTTTCCCGAAGAGCTTGAGCGCGCGGCTGACGCAGAGGCTCCGGTGTCGCCGGCGTGCGACTTGGACGAAGGCGTCGCAGCGGGGGAGACCTACATTATGGGGCGCGTCGCCGTGCTGCCGGCTATGCGTCGTCGTGGTTTGGCGAGCAAGATTGTCGAGGCCAGTGATACCGCCGCGCGTGATGCCGGCGCCAAGCTCATTAAGCTGCACGCGCAGGAATACGTGCTGCCGCTCTATGCCAAGGCGGGTTACACGCAGATTGCCCCAGTGGACTATGAGGATGAAGGCCAGCCCCATGCCTGGATGGCCAAACGGGTCGAGGGTGACAGATAGGGACGTTCCTTTTCTGCCGGCAGTTGGGGACACTCCTTGGCAATTGGTGCATCAGAGCGTTTGGACATACAGTTTTTCGATTCCGTATGTATATATGCGCGCTAATGGGTTATAAAATCTAAGTCTGAACATAGCAGGTCTGCGATGCGGCTCGGGCAACCGGGCCGTTTTTGCGGACGGGGGTAGCGCGAAAGGACTGCACATGCGTCAATTTAAGACCGAGAGCAAAAAACTGCTCGACCTCATGATCAACTCCATCTACACCAATAAGGAAATCTTCCTGCGCGAGCTTATCTCCAACGCGAGCGATGCCGTCGACAAGCTCAACTTTAAGAGCCTGCAGGATCCGAGTGTCAAGCTCGACCAGGGCGACTTGGCCATCCGTGTTTCCTTTGATAAAGATGCCCGTACCATCACGATTTCGGATAACGGTATCGGCATGACCGCCGAGGAGCTCGAGCGCAACCTGGGCACCATCGCGCATTCCGGCTCCGAGGAGTTTAAGACCGAGAACGCCGAGCAACAGGGTTCCGATGTCGACATCATCGGTCAGTTTGGCGTGGGTTTCTACTCCGCCTTTATGGTCGCCAGCCACGTGAAGGTCGTCAGCCGCGCTTATGGCGAGGATAACGCCCACGTTTGGGAGTCCGACGGTCTTGAGGGCTACACCATTGAGGATGGCGAGCGTGCCGAGCACGGTACCGATGTCATCCTGACGCTGCGCGAGAACGAGAAGCTCGACGCCGACGGCGAGGCCGAGACCTACGATCGCTTCCTGACTGAGTGGGGCCTCAAGAGCCTGATTCAGCAGTACAGCAACTATGTGCGCTACCCGATTCAGATGATGGTGAGCAAGAGCCGCCAGAAACCCAAGCCCGAGGACGCCGGCGACGACTACAAGCCCGAGTACGAGGACTACCAGGAGCTCGAGACCATCAACTCCATGACGCCGATCTGGAAAAAGCGCAGCTCCGACGTTGAGCAGAAGGATTACAACGAGTTCTACAAGTCCACGTTCCACGACTTTGACGATCCCGCGCGCACTATCAGTTTCCATGCCGAGGGTACGCTTGAGTACGATGCGCTGCTGTTTGTGCCGGGTCGCGCCCCGTTCGATCTGTACAGCAAGGACTACGAGAAGGGCCTGGCGCTCTACAGCTCTAACGTGCTGATTATGGAGAAGTGCGACGACCTGCTGCCCGACTACTACAACTTTGTGCGCGGTGTCGTGGACTCTGCCGACGTGACGCTCAATATTTCGCGTGAGACGCTGCAGCAGAATCGTCAGCTCAAGGCCATTGCCAAGCGTGTCGAGAAGAAGATCACCGCCGATCTCGAGGACATGCGCGACAACGACCGCGAGGCATACGAAAAGTTCTTTGAGAACTTTGGTCGCGGTCTTAAGTACGGCATCTACTCGAGCTACGGCATGAAGGCCGACAAGCTCGCCGACCTGCTGCTGTTCTGGTCTGCCAAAGAGCAGAAGATGATCACCCTTGCCGAGTATGCCAAGGGCATGCCCGAGGGCCAGAAGGCAATCTACTATGCCGCCGGCGATTCGCGAGAGCGTCTGGCCAAGATGCCCGTCGTGAAGGGCGTGCTCGACCGCGGCTACGATGTACTGCTGCTGACGCAGGACGTGGATGAGTTCACCTTCCAGGCCATGCGTGAGTACGTGGCTGCCGATATGCCCAAGGTCTACGAGGATGACGCTGCTCGCGAGGCTGCTGAGAAGGCAGTTGCCGATGGCGCTGAGCCTGAGGTCGAGGATCGTCACCTGGAGCTTAAGAACGTCGCGACCGGCGATCTTGACTTGGCGACTGATGACGAGAAGAAGGAGGCCGAGGACGCCACCAAGGAGAACGAGGACCTCTTTAACGCCATGAAGGAGGCGCTCGGCGACAAGGTCGAGAAGGTTGCCGTCTCTGCGCGTCTGACTGACGCTCCCGCCTGCATCACCACCGAGGGTCCGCTTTCGCTCGAGATGGAGAAAGTGCTTCAGAAGGGCCCCGAGGGCGCGCCCGACGGTATGCCTAAGAGCCAGCGCGTGCTCGAGCTCAACGCCAAGCACCCGGTCTTCGCCAAGCTCGTCGCTGCCCAGAAGGCGGGCGACGCCGACAAGATCAAGCAGTACTCCGGCTTGCTCTACGACCAGGCTCTGCTGGTCGAAGGTATTCTGCCCGAGGACCCCGTGGCCTTCGCAGCAGCTATTTGCGAACTAATGTAGCCACTCGACGCTGCAAACGCCCCTAAGCGGCAATCTGACGTTCAATCGTCGGTCGCGTACCAAAGTACGCTTCCCTCCTCTTTCACGTCACCTTGCTCGCTTAGGGGCGTTTTCGCTGACTTATGCTCAACCTGCGGCGCCTTCGTGGTCCAAAGTAGTCATTGGGGACGCTCTTAAACGACTGGTCATTCAAGAACGTCCCCGAGGACTATTCGGATTGCTGATTTGTGCGGGTTGTGGTTTTGTGACCTGCTAAAATTAAAGATACTGTACAACTGTACGTTAATTCGTCTTCGTAGTATATTGCTACCCGCAAAACTCGATACCATTGTGCGCTGAGACGCTAAAGCGCCTACGTACAATGGTTTTTGATAGTACGATTTGATTCAACGACAGGATGGATGGTCCAAGCGTGAGTCTCGGCAGCAAACTATCCAACGCAAAGGTCTCCTTTGCAATCTTTAAACGCGACATCAAGCGATTGATCGTGAACCCCGTCGCCCTGGTGGTTACCCTGGGCGTGTGCGTCATTCCCTCGCTGTATGCCTGGTACAACATCGTTGCCAACTGGGATCCGTACGGAAATACCCAGGGCATTAAAATCGCCATCGCCAACAACGATCAAGGCACCCAAAACGACTTGGTGGGCGAGCTCAACGCGGGCGATAAGGTGGTCGACCAACTCAAGGAGAACGACCAGCTGGGCTGGACCTTCGTCGACTCGGCGGCAGATGCCAAAGAGGGCGTCGAAAGTGGCGAATACTATGCTGCCATCGTGATTCCCAAGAACTTCTCCGACAATCTCGTCTCGATGCTCGATGGCAATTACCATCAGCCGAAGCTCACCTATTACGTCAACGAGAAAAAGAGCGCCATTGCGCCCAAGGTCACCGATACCGGTGCCAACACCATCGAGGAGCAGATCAACTCTGAGTTTGTCTCCACGGTGGGCGAGACCGTCGCGGGCATTGCCAAAGATGCTGGCATTGACCTTAAAGACAAGGCAACCCAGACCCAGGATTCGCTGGCGGGCTCGGTGTCCGAGGCGTCTGATACCCTGGGCGAAGTACGTGATTCCATCGGCGACATGAACACCGCCATCGACAAGACAAGCAGCTCGATTGCTTCGGCCGATGCGGCACTTGCCGGTCTGCAGGGTCAGGCGCCGTCGCTGACGCAGGCGATCTCCCAGGGCAACGACCTGCTGGGCGAGGCTCGCGCCACGGCGGGTAACTCCATCACCTCGCTCTCCAAGGCGCTCTCGGGAGGCAGCCTTGCACTCACCAAGACGTCAGCCTCCGCGAACGCTGCGATTGGCAAGCTGACGGGCGCGGTCACATCTACGACCACCCGCATCGACAACTCGCTCGAGTCTCTCCAAGCGACGATTGACCACAACAGCGCTGTCATCGAGCGCCTGCAGATTCTCGCTAACGATACGTCGACGGGGTCGGCGGACGCCGACGCGCTCATCGCATCGACCATCAATTCGCTTCGCGAGCAAAACCAGAAGCTGCAGAGCATCAAGGATGGCCTCTCTGCGCAGTCGAGCGCCATGGCAAACGAAGCTACGGCAATCTCGAACGCGAGCAACGCACTCAACGCGGCAATTCAGACCGGTACGGCTAACCTCGGTCAGGCTCAGACCGATTTGGGACAGAACGCACTGCCGAAGGCTTCGAGCGCGCTTGACTCCTTTGCCGCCGTTTCGGGCGATTTGACCGGCATTGTGTCGGGTATGACCCCCACGATAGCGAGCGCGCGCGGCACGCTAGCGCAGCTCGACGCCACGCTCAAGCAGGCAAAGACCACGCTATCCCAAACCGACGCCTCCCTTGCCAAGGTTCAGGACAAGCTCGCGACCGCCGCCAATGACATTGCGGCGCTGCAGACCTCTGAGTCTATGGGCGAGTTAGCCGACCTCATGGACGTCGACGTCAATGACGTGGCAGATTTCATGGCATCTCCGGTTGAGCTGACGTCCAAGTCAATCTATCCGGTCAAGAGCTTTGGCTCGGGCATCGCGCCCTTCTACACCAATCTGGCGCTGTGGGTGGGCGGCTATGTGCTCATCGCTATCTATAAACTCGAGGTCGACCGCGAGGGCATCGGTAGCTTTACGGCGCGTCAGGGCTACTTTGGCCGCTGGCTGCTGCTGGTGATCCTGGGCGCGTTCCAGGCCATTATCGTTACGGTGGGCGACCTGGTCATTGGCGTTCAGTGCGTCAATCCGCTGCTCTTTGTACTGGGCGGCATCGCTATTTCGTTCACCTACGTCAACATCATCTATGCGCTGTCCACCACGTTTAAGCATATCGGTAAAGCCATTGGCGTCATCCTCGTCATTGTGCAGATCCCCGGCTCGTCGGGCATGTATCCCATCGAGATGATGCCCGGCTTCTTCCAATGGCTGCATCCGCTGCTGCCCTTCACCTATGGCATCAACCTGCTGCGCGAGACCGTCGGTGGCATGTATTCGTTCAACTACCTGTTCAACCTGTGCGTCCTGGGCGTGTTCCTTGCCATCGCGCTCTTTATCGGTCTGCAGCTGCGCCCGTTGCTGCTCAACCTCAATCTGCTCTTTGATAAGCAGCTTTCCACGACGGGTCTCATGATCTGCGAGTCCAACGACCTGCCGCGCCAACGTTATTCGCTGCGCACGGCCATGCGCGTCATGCTCGATTCGGATTCGTACCGTCGCGAGCTGCTCGATCATGCCGTGGCGTTTGAGCATCGCTACCCGTACTACATCAAGGGCGGTTTTGCCGCCGTGGTAGGCGTGCAGGTTCTGCTCTTTGTGCTTTCGACGGTGCTCGATATCGACAATAACGGCAAGATCATCCTGCTCGTTATCTGGATCATTTCGGTTATCGCCATCTGCGGCTGGCTCATCAACATCGAATACATCCGTGCGAGCCTCAATACCCAGATGCGCATCTCGGCGCTTTCGGACGAGGACTTGCGCCGCGAGATGCGCGAGCACACGGCTGCCATCCCTGCCGCCCGTCGCATGTTTGGTCTCAACGCCAGCGAGCGGGGCACTAAGGACAGCGAACAGCCCACGAGCCGTCTGCCGCATATCGGTGCGCATCGTAAATCTCAGGGCAGCGACAGCACAGCTACAAATGATGGAGATACCACCCCGCTTGGCAAGCACTCTAAAGGAGGTGAGGCATAAATGAAAAACATCCTGCATCTGTTTAAGCGCGATGTCCAAAACGTGTCTCGCTCCGTAATCGGTTTGGTTGTCGTGATGGGCCTCATTATCGTACCGTGCCTGTACGCGTGGTTTAACATCGCCGGCAGCTGGGATCCGTACGGCAACACCGGCAATCTTAAGATCGCCGTGGTCAACACCGATGAGGGCTACGAGAGCGATCTGATCCCCGTCGAGGTCAACGTGGGCGAAAACGTGACCGCCGCCCTGCGCGGCAACGAGAACTTCGACTGGGTCGTGCTCAACGATCGCGATAAAGCTATCGAGGGCGTAAGGTCGGGCGCATACTATGCGGCTGTCGTTATCCCCAAGACGTTTAGCGCCGACATGATGACGCTTTTCTCGACCAACGTGAAGCACGCCGACATCGAGTTCTACGAAAACCAGAAGGCTAACGCCATCGCCCAGATCGTGACCGAAAAGGGTTCGAGCGCCGTCCAGAGCCAGGTGAATGAGACCTTTACCAAGACCATCACGACCATCGGCCTTAAGACCGTGTCCAGCCTGCTCGACTATATGAGCACCGACCAGGTGAGCAACTTTATCGCCAATCTTTCCTCTACGCTGGGCGATTCGGTCGAGGACCTGCAGGACGTTCAGGCGAGCGCGACGTCGCTCGCGGGCATTTTGAGCTCTACGTCCGATTCACTGACATCGGCGGGCGGCATGCTCAAGCAGACGGGCACCGTCGATGAGTCGACGAAGCAGCTGATGGAGCACGCCAAGAGTGGCATCAATGATTCCAAGGAAGCGCTCAAGGCCGCCAACGATGCCGTTGACGCGGCGATTGACGGAAGCGCGGGCTCGTTCGACAACGTGTCCGCCGAGCTTGCGAAGGCATTCGATGCCGCGAATCAGCATGTTTACCTTACGGTGTCTCAGCTCAACGAAGCCGCAGCGGCGCTCAATACGCGTGCTGACGATATCGATGCGATGGCCGATCAGCTCCGTAACCTTGCCGACCAGGTGAGTGATGACAAGCTCAAAGACGGTCTCGAGTCCGCTGCGACGTCGCTGGGCAGAATTGCCGTGGAGTACCGCAACAATGCGAAGGACCTGACGGCGACCGCAAAGTCCCTTTCGGACGGCATGGCGGAGGTCAACAACTCGCGTGCCGAGGTCGACCAGGCCATCGCCGATGCCAAGGCGGGTATCTCGGGAGCCAAGTCCGACTACGATTCCACGTTCTCGGTTAAGGCCAAGGAGCTCAAGAAGACCATTTCGGGCGTTCTGGATTCCCTGAACGGTATCTCGGGTGACTTGGATAGTGCCGTGAGCGGCCTCACCGATGCATCCGGCTCGCTCGCAAAGGGCCTCTCCAAGGCTGCGACGCTGGTCAACAAGGCTTCTGATCAGTTGGGCGAGGCGTCGGACAAGATTAGCGCTTTCAAGGACGAGCTCGACGGTGCCCTTATGTCGGACGATCTGGCCACGATTAAGACGATGATCGGCAACGACCCCGAGGGTTTGGCCGTGTCGCTTTCTGGTCCCGTCGCGCTCGACCGCAAACCGGTCTATCCGATCCGCAACTACGGTTCGGCCATGGCACCGTTCTACACGATTCTGTCGCTGTGGGTGGGCTCGATTGTACTGGCGGCCATGATGAAGGTCTCGGTTGACGATGAGCTCATCAACGAGCTGATCCCCGTGCGCCTGCACGAGATCTACCTGGGCCGCTACCTGTTCTTTGGAGGTCTGGCCCTGCTGCAGGCGACACTCGTGTGCGCGGGTGACATCCTGTTCTTTGGCATCCAATGCGACAACCCGCTGCAGTTTGTACTTGCCGGCTGGGTCGCGAGTCTCGTGTTCTCCAATATCGTCTACACGCTCACGGTTTCGTTTGGCGATATCGGCAAGGCGCTCGCCGTCGTGCTGTTGGTTATGCAGGTCGGCGGTTCGGGCGGTACGTTCCCCATCGAGATGACCGGCCCTGTGTTCCAGGCGATCTATCCGTTCCTGCCGTTCACCCACGGCATCAACGCCATGCACGCCGCCATGGCTGGCGCCTACCATATGGAGTACTGGATTGAGCTAGGCATTCTGGCGAGCTATCTGATTCCGTCGCTGGCACTGGGCGTCGTCTTCCGCCGCCCGGTCATCAAAGCCAACGACTGGATCATCGAAAAGCTGGAATCAACAAAGCTTATCTAGTACAGCAACGTTAACGCCGATGCAGCGCTAATGCCAGCGAGCGAGCCGCATTTGCGCCAAGGTGACGTGAAATGAAAGGGCGCTGACCTTCTGGTCGCGCCCTTGAAATTGAACGTCAGATTGGCGTGAATGCGGCTCGCGCAGCGTCGGCCGGTCCGCCGTTCGGTAGAACGGCGGAACAAAATGCTTTAGTGGGCTGGATTGCGGTGCAACGCTGGTTGTTGCTACAGTAGCGGGGCGTGCCGGGGGTCCGGCGCGTCCCGTTTTTATTTGACCATGAGGCGGCACGCAGCCATACGCGTGCGGACACCACGCCCAGATTGAGTGCGAGGATGTTCCATGGCCCAATACGCTGCCAACGAAATCGAAAACATGCCCGATAGCCCTGTAGCCCGTGAGGATTTGGGCGCGGGTGGTATTCCCCGGGGTGCCGGCGCACGCTCGCCGTTGTTCTGGAAAGTTCTACTGCTTTCGGTGGCGATTATCTGGGGCTACTCCTTTACCACTATGAAGGACGCACTCGACACCATTCCGGTGTTCGAGCTGGTCTATGTTCGCTTTCTCCCGGCATCACTGGTTATGTTTGCAATTTTCCATAAGCGCATCATCGCTCATTTCAATGCCCGCAACCTGATCGTCGGGCTTGGCATGGGCGCGCTCATGTGGGGTGCCTACGGTTTGCAGACGATCGGCCTGGCACAGACCACGGCGGGCAAGAGCGCTTTTTTGACCGGCACGTATTGCATCCTTGTGCCGTTTGCAAGCTATGTCCTGAGCGGTGAAAAGCTTACCCGGTATAACCTGGGTGCAGCGTTGTTGTGCCTGGCGGGTATTGGCCTGGTAGCGCTCGATAGCGTCGAGTTCAATGCCGGCGATGTTATTACCTTGGGCGGCGCGATCTTCTTCGCCATCCAGATGGCGGTGACTGCCAAGTACGGTCGCAAGATGGACATCAACGTCATCACGTTTTGGATGTTTGTGGGCAATGGCGTTTTGAGTTTAATCACGTCGCTGCTATTCGAGACTCAGGCGCCCCTCTCTGCATGGACGCCGGAGTTTATCGGTGTGGCTGTTTTCCTCTCGGTGGGCTGCACATGCGCGGCGCTGCTCGTCCAAAACGTCGGTTTGGCGCATGTCCCCGCCTCGACGGGCTCACTGCTTCTTTCGATGGAGTCGCCTTCGGGCGTGTTGTTTTCGGTGCTGCTGATGGGGGAGGCGCTCACCTCGCGCCTGCTCGCCGGCTTCGTACTTATCTTCCTGTCGATTATCTTGAGCGAGACTCACTTCGATTTTTTGCGCAAAAAGCCGCGCCCGCAATTGTAAACAACTTGTTGCGCCGCCCTCTCGGGGCGGCATTTTTTATGCGTCGCCCTTAAAGTTGTACCTTGCACTTTACGCTATCAAAGTGCTTGCTGCAAAAACGTTACTGGAGGGCATTTATGGCACCAGCTCTGTCCGATCTTCAACCGCAATCAGCGCCCAAGGCCACCGCAGCGGCGCAGGCCGCTATCGGTGACGGTCTCGTTGCAGAAGCTCAGGCTTTTGCAGACGAGCTCGCTGTGTGGCGACACGATTTACACCAGATGCCCGAGCTGGGTAATAGCCTCCCGCAGACCTCTGCGTATATTCAAGCGCGCCTGACCGAGATGGAAATCCCATTTGCCACGCTCGTCGATGGTTCCTGTGTTGTGGGCCTTGTCGGCGCCGGTGCCGCCGCGGCCCAGGGCAATGGCGTCTGCACGGACGAACAGGCCGGTACGGTCATCATGCTTCGCGGCGACATGGATGCCCTGCCCGTCGCGGAAGAGTCGGGCGAGCCTTTTGCCTCTGTCAACGGCTGCATGCATGCTTGCGGCCACGATATGCATGCGACGGCCCTGCTTGGTGCCGCCCGCCTGCTCAAGTCTCGCGAGACCGAGCTTGTCGATGCCAATGCCACGGTTAAGCTGCTGTTCCAGCCGGGCGAGGAAACCTTTGAGGGCGCCCGCGCCGCCATCGCCGGCGGTCTGCTGCAGAACCCGCGTCCCCAGGCCGCCTTTGCCATGCATGTCAATAGCCAGTCGCCGCTTGGCCTGGTGCTCTATGGGAGTCCGGCGCTCTCGGGCGTGTACGGTTTCCGCATCACGCTGCAGGGCAAGGGTGGCCATGGCTCGAGCCCCGAGATCTGCATCGACCCCATCACGGCCGGCGTGCATGTGCACCTGGCGCTTCAGGAGCTTATCTCTCGCGAGGTGCCGGCGGCCAAGGAGGTCGCGCTTACCGTGGGTAAGTTCGCTGGCGGTTTGGCGGCCAACGTCATCCCCGACACCTGCGTACTCGAGGGAACGTTGCGCGGCTTCGATGTCGAGCTCATGGCGCATCTTAAGACCCGCATCGCCGAGGTCGTCAATGGCGTCGCGGCAACGTATCGCACACCGGCGACCATCGAGACACTCTCGGATGTTCCGCCGCTCGTACTCGATGACGATATGACCCAGGCATCGCTGGGCTATGTGGGTGCGACATTGCCCAAGGCAGCTTTCCTGCCGTTATTCCACGCCATGGCGAGCGAGGACTTTGCGCTTATCTCGAGCGAGATCCCGAGCGCGTACTTTACCGTGGGCGCCGCTGTAACCGATACGGATGAGCATTTTGCCCAGCACCATCCCAAGGCGCGCTTTAACGATGCCGAGCTTCCCCTCGGCGCCGCGGCCTATACCGCCGTCGCTTTGGGCTATATCGCCGACCACCGGTAGCACCCAACCTTGCCTTTCAAGCCTGCGGGCATGGCCGTAAGGCCTATGCCCTTGTCTTTCAAGGCAATCTTGGGCACTACCGGCGCCCGGCGCCGGCTATTCGTTTGTTAAATAAGGAGCAGTATGTCCCAGCAGCGTAAGTTTTTCCCCGGCTGGCTCGTGGTGGCCTCTGGCTTCGTGATCATGGCCACGTGCTACACGATTTTCGTCAACTGCATGAGCCTGTTCCAGCCGTTGATCGTCAGCGACCTGGGCATTTCCCTTGCGCAGTACAACATCTCCAACGCCTACGATCGCTGCGTCTAAGCAGTTTGGCATGGCCGACCTGGGTAAGGTCACGGGCACCATTACCTCGCTCGAGATGGTCGGCGGCACCGTGGGCGCCATTGTCTCGGGCGTGCTGTTCGATGTCACGGGCTCCTTTGCGAGCACCTGGATTGTGTGCCTGGCGTGCTCCGTGGTCATGCTTGTGTTCCTGCTAGCATCCGAGCCTATCGCCGCCAAGTTGCGCGCGAGCGTGGCGGGGGAGTAGGGACGACGTCGCTCGTAGCTCTTTGCCCCGTTTTGTCCGTGGCTGCCTTGGAAGCCGAATGGATGCTCGTGCCGTCATTCGGTTTCCCATGTAGCCACGGGCTCAAGAGATGACCCGAAGTCTTTCCGTCCAACGGATTTTGTGATCCGAAGAGGCGGAAGGATTGCAGATTGCACACCGCGGCGGCGCATCTGGCCGAACGAGTCCCCATACCCTCGTTCGGTCAGATGCACCGCCGCTGTTTGTGTTTGTGCCGTATAATGACCACTACCTATGACGCGATACAAAAGAAAGGTGTTTGCCCATGCAGGCACAGAAGGCGGAGGGAACCCGCGACCTTATCGGCGCTGAGATGCGCGCTTGGCAAAAGATGCAGCAGATCGCTGCCGGCGTGTTCGAGCCGTTTGGCTTTAAGCCCATCGAGACGCCCGCCATCGAGCAGGTGGACGTGTTTGTCCACGGCATCGGCCAGTCGACCGACGTCGTGCGCAAGGAGATGTTCCGCGTGTTTAGCGGCGCCAACCTGGAGCGCGTCTTTACCGAGGGCACCGATACCAAGCTCAAGCCCAAGCAGCGCCTGGCGCTTCGTCCCGAGGGCACGGCTGGCGTGGTGCGCGCCGTCGTGGAGAACAACTTGGTGCCCCAGGGCTCCACGCCGTTTAAGGCTTACTACGCCGAGGCCATGTTCCGTGGCGAGCGTCCCCAGAAGGGTCGCCTGCGCCAGTTCCACCAGGTGGGCATCGAGTGGCTCGGTGCTCCCGATCCGGCGGCAGACGCCGAGTGCATCATTATGCTCATGGAGTTTTACAAGCGCCTGGGCTTCGATCTGTCCAAGCTCCGTCTGCTCATTAACTCGATGGGCGATGCCCAATGCCGTCCGGCCTATCGCGAGCAGGTTAAGCAGTTCATTCTCGACCATGCCGATGAGATGTGCGACGAGTGCCGCGAGCGCGCCGAGCTTAACCCGCTGCGCGCCTTCGACTGCAAGAACGACCACTGCCGCGAGATCATGGCCGACGCCCCGCTGATGGGCGACAACCTGTGCGATGAGTGCCGCGAGCACTACGAGCAGGTCAAGCGCTATCTGGACGCCGCCGGTATCGAGTACGTCGAGGATCCCACCCTGGTGCGCGGCCTGGACTACTACACCCGTACCGTCTTTGAGGTCGAGGCTCCCGGCGCCGGTGTCGGCTCCATCGGTGGCGGCGGTCGCTATGACGGCTTGGTCGAGCTCGAGGGCGGCAAGCCCACGGCCGGCGTCGGCTTCGCCGTCGGTTTTGAGCGCGCCCTGCTGGCCCTGCAGGCCTTTGGCAGCGACCTGGGCGCCGATGAGACCCCGTGCGTCTACGTTGCCAACGCCGGCAAGGATCTGCGTCAGAACGTCTTTGCCATTACGCAGGCGCTTCGCGCCGCAGGGATCGTGACCGAGGCCGACTACCAGGGTCGTTCGCTCAAGGCCCAGTTTAAGCAGGCCGACAAGGTGGGCGCCAAGCTCATCCTGGTCCTGGGTGGCGACGAGCTTGCCGCCGGCAAGGTCAAGGTGCGCGACATGCAGAGTCACGACGAGGTTCTCGTCGATTTGGCCAACGTGGTCGAGGCGGTTCGCGAGCGCCTGTAGCGCATGTTTTTTGAGCTGCGGGGCTGCTAACGTGCCCTGCTCATGGAGAGCGATTGTTACGGGGGTGTTTCGCTTTTATGCGGAATGCCCCCGTTTGCGTATGCCGTCCACCGAGAAATACGACCATTTGGGGCAAAAACCCTTGCAATGCAGAAAATACTTTTGTGTGGTAAAGCGCAATCAGCTCCGAAAGTTTTTGCCGAGTGCCTATAATGGATACCGCATGTTACGTGCATAGAAGGAGGAATGGGAGGAAACGTGGCTGAGAACCTAAGCAACCAGTCTGTACCCGAAGCCGCGGCGCGCGTCGCTGCCGTGGTCAACCGCCTCGTTAACCGAATCGGCTCGAATGCCGAGTCCAAGGAGCGTCTCGCCGAGATCGAGATCCCCGAGGAGCTGCGCGACAATCTGGCGCTGTTCTTGCGCCTGGAGCGCCGTGTGCTTAGCGAGTATGATCCCGAGATCGCGGACCTGTTCGACAAGATTTTGACAGCCGAGATTGTGGCCAATGCCGGCAACCCCGGTAGCCGTGCCGCTGACGAGGCCGTCGACGAGCAGGGCGTGCCCACCGCCGACGAGCCCACCGCCGTGGCATTTCGTGAAGTCGTCGATCTGATCGATAGTCTGCCGCTCGATAAGCAGCAGGTTATCGTCCGCGCCTTTACGAGCTTCTTCCACCTGGCAAACCTGTCTGAGGAGAACTACCGTGTGGCGCAGCTGCGCGAGCGTGAGGCCGGTGCGTCGACCGATACCGAGGTCGATCCCGCCAACGAGCTCACCGTCGCCTATCACCAGCTGGTGAATGAGCTGGGCGTCGAGGGCGCCAACGAGCTGCTCGGCAAGCTTGAGTTCCACCCCGTCTTTACCGCGCATCCCACTGAGGCCCGTCGTAAGGCCGTCGAGGGCAAGATTCGCCGTATCTCCAACCTGCTGGAGGAGCGTCCGCGTCTGGGTGGCTCCGACCTGGTGGAGAACGAGCGCCATATGCTGCAGGAGATCGACGCCCTGGTGCGTACGAGCCCCATCGCGCTCAAGAAGCCCACGCCGGTCGAGGAAGCCGATACCATCATCGACATCTTCGATAACACGCTGTTCGACGTTATCCCTGTCATCTATCGTCGTTTTGACGACTGGGTGCTGGGCGACAAGGCCGGCACCGTGCCGCCGCTGTGCCCGGCGTTCTTCCATCCCGGCAGCTGGATCGGTTCCGACCGCGACGGTAACCCTAACGTCACCGCCAAGGTGAGCCGTGAGGTCGCCGCCAAGTACTTCACCCACATGGTGCTCAAGCTCGAGGACAAGTGCCGCCGCATTGGCCGCAACCTTACGCTCGAGGCCACCTACAGCAAGCCGTCTGCCGAGCTCATCAACCTGTGGAACCATCAGGTCGAGATGAGTACCCAGTACACGGCTCGCGCCGAGCTGATTTCCGAGCACGAGCCGCATCGCGCCGTCATGCTCGTCATGGCCGACCGTCTGAACGCCACCGTGCGCCGTATCACCGACACCATGTACCACAGCGCCGATGAGTTCCTGGAGGACTTGCGCGTCGTCCAGCGCTCGCTGGCTGCCTGCGGTGCCGTCCGTGCTGCCTACGGCCCGGTCCAGACCATCATCTGGCAGGTTGAGTCCTTCGGCTTCCACATGGTCGAGATGGAGTTCCGTCAGCACTCCGTGGTGCACGCCCGCGCCCTCAAGGATATCCACGAGAACGGTATCCATGGCGATCTGCAGCCCATGACACGCGAGGTCATCGACACCTTCCGCGCTATCGGCTCCATCCAGAAGCGCTACGGCAAGAAGATGGCGCATCGCTACATCATCTCGTTCACCAAGAGCGCCCAGCATGTGGCCGACGTCTTTGAGCTTGCCCACCTGTCCTTTGCACACGAGGAAGACGTTCCCGAGCTCGATGTGATCCCGCTGTTTGAGCAGCTCGAGGACCTCGAGGGCTGCGTCGACGTGCTCGACCAGATGCTTACGCTGCCCGTGGTGCAAAAGCGCCTTGCCCAGACCAACCGTCGCATGGAGGTCATGCTGGGCTATTCCGACTCCTCCAAGGATGCCGGTCCTACCACGGCCATGCTCGCGCTGCACTCCGCGCAGGAGCGCATTGCCAAGTGGGCCGAGAAGAACGATATCGACCTGGTGCTCATGCACGGTCGCGGCGGTGCCGTGGGCCGTGGCGGCGGTCCGGCCAACAAGGCCGTGCTGGCGCAGCCCAAGGGTTCGGTCAACTGCTTCTTTAAGCTCACCGAGCAGGGCGAGGTCATCTTTGCCCGTTACGGCAACCGCACGCTGGCTCAGCGTCATGTTGAGTCCGTTGCCGCCGCAACGCTTTTGCAGTCGGCCCCGAGTGTCGAGAAGACCAACACCGAGACCACGCAGAAGTTCTGGGATATGGCCGAGAAGCTCAACGCCGCAAGCCACGAGCGCTATCTGGACCTGCTGAACACCGAGGACTTTACACCGTGGTTCTCGACCGTGACGCCGCTGACCGAGGTCGGTCTGCTGCCGATTGGCTCGCGTCCCGCCAAGCGCGGCCTGGGCGCCAAGTCGCTTGATGACCTGCGTACCATTCCGTGGATCTTCAGCTGGAGCCAGGCGCGCATCAATCTGGCCGCTTGGTACGGCCTGGGCACCGCTTGCGAGCAGCTGGGCGATCTGGACCAGCTTAAGGCTGCCTACCAGGAGTGGCCGTTCTTCCGCACGTTCATCGACAACATCGAGATGTCGATCGCCAAGACCGACCAGCGCATCGCCAAGATGTATCTGCACCTGGGCGATCGCCAGGATCTGTCCGAGAAGGTCTTCACCGAGATGCAGCTCACCCGTAAGTGGGTCCTTGCCATCGTCGGTGACGAGTGGCCGCTGCAGCGCCGCCGCGTGCTCGGCTGCGCCGTTCGCGTGCGCAATCCCTACGTCGACGCCCTGTCCATCGCCCAAGTCCGCGCCCTTCGCGAGGTGCGTATGAACCAGGACGAGATGGCGGAGGAGAAGAAGGCCGAGTATATGAGCCTGATTCTTTCGACTGTGACCGGCGTCTCGGCAGGACTGCAGAACACGGGGTAATCGATAGCCCTGTAGTCGTCCGGGCCCGCCATCAGCTTACTTTTAAGCACGTCCTCGGACATGCAAGAAGCCCTCGCTGCGCACTTCGTGCGGCGAGGGTTTCTTGCGTCCTGCGGAGTGTGCCTATAAGTAAGCTGATGGCGGGCCCTGCGATGTCCGGTCTTCGGCGGATTACTGCTGAGGAAAAGATAGCGCGCTTCGCGCACTCTGATGGGGCTTCGTGCTGCGGAATGCATTCAGAGGGAAACCCATCGGGCCCCTTCGTCCTCGGTCTTCGGGGATTAAAGCTGAGGAGAAGAATTGTGCGCTTCGCGCCTCGCGTCTTATCGATTGGGATTGAGATGCATTTGGCGCTTCTCGCCTTACGACTGTTCCGGCCGCGGTCCTTTTTGGGATCGCGGCCGTTTTGTTGTGGGTCAAATATGAACGTTGTGTTAATGAGTCGGTAGACGGTGGTGTTTTTCGGTGAGCGGCGTATCCTTCCAACGGTTTATCTAGTGTGTCAGTTGAAAGGAAGAGGGCGCTCGTCATTGTTTGAATGTGAACTGCCGTTTGACCACAAGACGTTGCATCTGGAACTCGAGGATAAGAACTTCGCGGGTGTGATGGAAGGTCACCAAAACGAGTTTAAGACTACGAAATCGCAGGAAGAGCTGGTAGAGGAGTCGCTTGCCAACCCTTATGGCTCGCCTTCGCTCGAGGAGCTTTGTGCTGGCAAAAAGGACATCGTCATCATTAGCTCCGATCATACGCGTCCCGTTCCCTCGCGTGTGACGATGCCTATTCTGCTGCATCACATTCATGCCGCTGCGCCCGAGGCCCGTGTGCGTATTCTGGTTGCTACGGGCATGCACCGTCCGTCGACGCACGAGGAGCTCGTCAACAAGTATGGCGAGGAGATCGTTGCCAACGAGGAAATCGTCATGCACGTCGCAACTGACGACAGCATGATGAAAAAGATCGGCACCCTGCCTTCTGGTGGCGAGTGCATTATCAACAAGATCGCTGCCGATTGCGACCTGCTGCTTGCAGAGGGCTTCATTGAGCCGCACTTCTTTGCCGGTTTCTCTGGTAGCCGCAAGTCCGTCCTGCCTGGCATCGCCAGCTACAAGACCATCATGTACAACCACAATGGTCAGTTTGTGAACGATTCCCACTCGCGTGCCGGCAACCTGTGCCACAACCACGTGAGCGAGGATATGTTTGCCGCTGCCGAGATGGCTCACCTTGCCTTTGTGCTCAACGTGGTGCTCAACGGCAAGCACGAGGTCATTGGCTCCTTTGCCGGCGACATCCACAAGGCGCACGAGGCCGGCTGCGACTTCGTGAAGAGCCTTGCCGGCGTTGAGCCCGTCGAGTGCGAGATTGCCATCACTACCAACGGTGGTTACCCGCTCGACCAGAACATCTATCAGGCCGTGAAGGGCATGTGCGCTGCCGAGGCCACGCTTCCCGAGGGCGGTGTGATCATCGATGTCGCCGGTTGTGCCGACGGTCACGGTGGCGAGGGCTTCTATCACAACATCGCCGACAACGATCCGGCAGAGTTTGAGCGCGCCTGCATCGACCGTCCCAAGGACGAGACCCTGCCCGACCAGTGGACGAGCCAGATCTTTGCCCGCATCCTGGCGCATCACCCCGTGATCATGGTCACCGACCTGTGCGATCACCAGATGCTCAAGGATATGCACATGACGCCGGTCAACACTATCGAGGAGGCGCTCAAGCTCGCCTTTGAGATGAAGGGTGCCGATGCCAAGGTTGCCGTCATTCCCGATGGCCTGGGCGTTGTCGTCGCGCAGCACTAGTGCGTGGCCCAAACGAATCGTTTATAACCGACAAGAAAGATAAGGTTTTATGCTTACCAAACTCCTCTGCGAATTCGGCGCGACGGCCCTCATGATCGTCTTTGGCGTGGGCGTGCACTGCGATACCGTGCTCAAGGGCACCAAGTATCAGGGCTCTGGTCATATGTTTGCCATCACCACCTGGTCTTTTGGTATCTCGGCCTGCCTGTTTATCTTTGGCGGCGCCGTGTGCATGAACCCCGCCATGGTGCTTGCCCAGTGCATCGTCGGCCTGGTGCCGTGGGGCAACTGCATCCCCTTCATGCTTGCCGATATGCTCGGCGGCTTTGTGGGTGCCGTGATCGCTTGGTTTATGTATGCCGATGAGTTCAAGGCTTCCGAGGGCGTCGTCGACCCCATTGCCCAGCGCAACATCTTCTCGACCAACCCCACCACCGAGGGTACGAACTATGCCCGCAACTTCTTCTGCGAGGCCATCTGCACCTTCGTGTTCATTAGCGCCATCCTTGCTGCTGCTAGCCGTGCTGGCGAGAACGTTTTGATGCTCGCCATCTGCGTCGGCCTGATTGTCTGGGCCGTTGGCATGGGCATGGGCGGCATCACCGGCTTCGCCATGAACCAGGCACGCGACCTTGGTCCCCGCATGGCCTATCAGGTGCTACCGATCAAGAACAAGGCTGACAACAACTGGAAGTATGGTCTGCTTGTTCCTGGCATCGCGCCGTTTGTCGGTGCTATTGTGGCCGCGCTGTTTGTGCATGGTTTCTTGGGCATGTTCTAGTCGAAGGCTACATAGTTGTCCGCTGGCCGCATGGGGTAACTTCCCAGCGCGTCCTCGGACATGCAAAAAGGCTCGCTGCGCACTTCGTGCGGCGAGCCTTTTTGCGTCCTGCGGAATGCGCTGGGAAGTTGCCCCATGCGGCCAGCTGCGGGATCTTTGCTGCGCTCGAGCAAGCAACCCAACATATATCTGAATTTGGATGGGAGGGGCTTGTTGCTGATAGGGGCGTTGAGCTGTTGTTGACACTTTGGGATGCGTGGCGCCCTAGGTTGGGGTGATGCTTTGGGATGAGCTTCTTACTTAGCTGAAGAGGGGCTGTATGGCTGAGAGGTAGTCTTTGGCTACGTTGGATTTGTTGGCTTGGAAGTTGTGCCAGGCCCACCATTGGACCATTCCTACGAAGCTTGAGGCTATGTGGTGTAGTAGGAAGCTTCGGTCCATGGTGGCGGCGGGGCCGTTTGGGTCGGTGGGGACGGTTTCGGCTGCTCGTGACATGATGGTCTTGCGTAAGCAGTCGGCGAAGACGCGTGAGCCGGCGCCGGCTACGAGGGCTCGTACGCCCTGGCGGCGTTCCCAGAGGTTGTTGAGGATATGCTCGACTTGTACGAGCGGATCATCGAGCGGTGTGCCATCGTCGTCGAGGGCGTGGGTGCAGATGTCGCTCACGAGTTCGGACAGTAGGTCATCTTTGCTCTTGAAGAGGCCGTAGAACGTGGCCCGACCCACATGGGCGCGAGCGATGATGTCGCCGACGGTGATCTTGCCGTAGTCCTCCTCGCGAAGGAGCTCGGAGAATGCTGCAACGATGGCGGCGCGGCTTTTTTCCTTGCGGGCATCCATGGCTATGCGTCCGCGTGAACGAGCAGGCAGCGGAGCGTGCCGGAGCAGCCCTCGTAAGGGCGCTTGCCGGCGCCGTAGCCGACGGCCTCGATGTGGTAACGGACCGGCAGGTGCTCGGACGTGCGCAGTGCGGCGACGACGGCAGCGCCCGTGGGCGTCACGAGCTCACCAGCGACCGGTGCAGGCGTGAGGGCGATATTGCCCGCCTGACACAGGTTGACGACAGCGGGGACGGGAATGGGCATAAGGCCGTGGGCGCAACGGATGGTTCCGTGGCCCTCGGAGAGCGACTCGACCACGATATCCTCAATACCCAGATCGTCGAGGCAGATGGCAACGGAGCAGACGTCGACGACGGAGTCGACGGCGCCCACCTCATGAAACAGGACGGTGTCGGGCGTTTTGCCGTGAGCCTTTGCCTCGGCATCAGCGAGTACGGAAAAAATGGCGAGGGCGCGACGCTTGGCGCCATCGCTTAGCTGCGAGCCATCGATGATGGCGGTGACGTCCGCCAAAGAACGGTGGTGATGGCCGTGGGCGTGATGGTGACCCTCGTGGCCATGACCGTGGGCCTCATGGTCATGCTCGTGGCAGTGCTCGTGCTCGTGCTCGCCATGATCATGATGGTGGTGCTCATGCTCGTGTGTGTGCTCGGCAGCCGCTTTGTTGCCGTAGAGCCAGGCCATATCGTGATCGTGGTTCTCGAGTTCCTCTGCAAGCTGGACGTCAAAGTCGCAGGCGTCGATGCCATGCTTGCTTACGCGTGTGACGGCGATCGTAAAGCCGTCGACCGGCAGCGTGGCGAGCTGCTCGCGCAGGTGCTCCTCGCTGGCGCCTAGGTCGAGCAGGGCCGCGACGGTCATATCGCCGCTGATGCCCGAGGTGCCGTCGATGATAAGCGTGTGCTGATGATTGGACATGGAATGCTCCTTAACGGGCGCAGGGCGTGCCGGCGCCCAGATGATTGATAAGACTTGCCTGGTAGGCGGCACCAAAGCCGTTGTCGATGTTGACGACCGAAACGCCGCTGGCGCAGGAGTTGAGCATGGCGAGCAGCGCGGCTACGCCACCAAAGCTCGCGCCGTAACCCACGCTGGTGGGAACGGCTATGACCGGACAGCTTACCAGGCCGCCGACAACGCTCGCCAGTGCGCCCTCCATGCCGGCGATGGCGATGACCACCTGCGCCTGAGCAAGCTCCTCGGCATGCGCGAGTAGGCGGTGCAGGCCGGCGACACCTACGTCGTAGAGGCGGTCGACCTCGTTGCCATAGAACTCGGCCGTCAACGCGGCTTCTTCGGCGACGGGCAGGTCGCTCGTGCCGGCGCAGGCGACGACGATGCGTCCGTTGCCGGTGGGGGAGGGCTTGCCGCCCACGAGGGCGAGCTGGGCGTCCGGGACATATCCCAGGTCGATGCCGTTGCCGAGAAGCTCAGCGGTGCGCGCGGCTTTTTCGGCATCCAAGCGCGTGACCAGGATGCGCTCCTGGCCGGCATCGCGCAGTGCTTCGATAATGGCGGCAATCTGATCGGCGGTTTTACCGGCCCCGTAGACAACCTCGCCGGCTCCCTGGCGCACCCCGCGCGAAAGATCGAGCTGCGCAAAGCCCAAATCGGCGGTCGGAGCCGTCTGGATGCGCGTGAGGGCGTCGGCAGGGGTGACTGCTCCGCCGGCAACATCGCTCAGCAATTGCTCAAGATCTCGCTTATCCATATATGTTCCCTTCGACGGCGCAAAGTCTAGCACTCAAAGGGTATGTTTCCGAACACTAAGACAAAATTGTTCGGAAACTATAGGACAGACTGATTCACTTGTTAGATGGATTGACTAGTCGCGCAGGATGATGTCCATGGCGAGCATCAGGTTGCGTTCGTCGATGGCAAACGGGGCCGCCTCGCGCGTCTTGGGCTTGGCGCAAAACGCGATGCCCGTGCCCGCGGCCTGAATCATGGGGATGTCGTTGGCGCCGTCGCCGATCGCGACCGTGTGGGCCATATCGACGCCGCACTCAACTGCCCAATCTAGCAGCTGGATGAGCTTGGACTCCTTGGTCACGATGTCGGCCGCCAGCTTGCCGGTGAGCTTGCCGTCCACGACTTCCAGGCGGTTGGCCAGGCAAAAATCGATGCCCGCGGCGGCCACGATCTTGTCGGCGACCTCGTGAAAGCCGCCGCTTACCACGCCGACCTTCCAGCCCTTGCTGTGCGCTGAGCGCACAAGCTCCAACGCGCCGGGGGTAAATGTCACGCGCTCAAAGGTGCGCTCGAACACGCTCTCGTCCAGGCCGGCGAGCAGCCCCACGCGCTCCTCGAGCGCCTGCTTAAAGTCAAGCTCGCCGCGCATGGCGCGTTCGGTGATCTGTGCCACCTGCTCGCCCACGCCGGCCTCTTCGCCCAACAGGTCGATGACCTCCTGGTTGATGAGCGTGGAGTCGATATCCATAACGATGAGGCGTGCAGTCATGGCGGGCCTTTCCGAGTGCTGTTTTATTGGGGCATATTGTCGCACGTGACGAGTGCGGGCGGGTGCCGCGGCGTGTCAATTGTTTCGTCTCCGTCAAGTCTTTGGGCAAGAGCTACTTTTTCGCGGCACATCGACACAGGTGCGATAAGATAGAACGCCATGTCTGGCTGCGCGGTTTACGCAGGCCAGGCAAATCTGTACGACGCCGCCCGGAACGACACGGGGCGGCACAGATCCATAAAGGAGGATCACTGGTATGAGCCAGACCCGTCCCATCGACGAGCATTCCATGCACACCCGTACCTGCGGCGAGCTTCGCCGCGAGAACGTGGGCGAAGAGGTCACCCTCACCGGTTGGGTGAGCCGTCGCCGCGACCACGGCGGCCTTATCTTCTGCGACCTTCGCGACCGCGAGGGCATCACGCAGCTCACCTTCGACCCCGAGCACTCCGACGGCGACGCCTTTAAGATCGCCGAGACCATGCGTCCCGAGTGGCCCATCAAGATTCACGGCGTCGTGCGCGCCCGTGGCGAGGAGACCACCAACACCAAGCTCGCGACCGGCGAGATCGAGGTCCTGACCGACCACGCCGAGGTGCTCAACACATCCGTCACCCCGCCGTTCCAGATTGAGGACGGCATCGAGACCAGCGAGGACACCCGTCTGCGCTATCGCTATCTGGACCTCCGTCGTCCCGAGATGATGGCCAACCTCAAGCTGCGCTCCGACTTTACCTTTGCCATTCGCGAGGCGCTGCACAACCGTGAGTTCATGGAGGTCGAGACGCCCTCCCTGTTCAAGTCCACGCCCGAGGGCGCCCGCGACTTCATCGTTCCCAGCCGCATCCAGCCGGGCAACTTCTACGCCCTGCCGCAGTCCCCTCAGCTCCTGAAGCAGCTGCTTATGGTCGGTGGCGTCGAGCGCTACTACCAGGTTGCCAAGTGCTTCCGCGACGAGGACTTGCGTGCCGACCGTCAGCCCGAGTTCACCCAGGTCGATATCGAGATGTCCTTCGTGGACCAGAACGACGTTATGAGCGCGCTCGAGGAGGTCCTGGCCGACGCCTTCGGCCGCATGGGTGTCGAGATGCCCACGCCGCTGCGCCGCATGGACTATTGGGAAGCCATGGACACCTATGGCTCTGACAAGCCCGATACCCGCTATGGCATGCACCTGGTCGACCTGACCGACATCTTTGCCAACTCCAAGTTCAAGGTCTTTGCGACTGCCGCAAACGAGGAGGGCTCCGTCGTCAAGGCCATCAACGCCAAGGGCGCCGGTGCCTGGGCTCGCGCCAAGATCGATAAGCTCGCCGGTGTGGCCTCCACGTTTGGCGCCAAGGGCCTGGCCTGGATCGCATTCCGCGAGGACGGCTCCATCAACAGCCCCATCGTCAAGTTCTTCTCGGACGAGGAGATGGCGGCTCTGCGCGAGCGCATGGGCGTCGAGCCCGGCGACCTTGTGATGTTCGCCGCCGGTCCGCGCCTGCTCTCCGACGAGATCCTGGGCGGCATGCGTTCCCACATGGCCAATGCGCTCGAGATCAAGCGCGAGGGCCACGACTTCCTGTGGGTCGTCAACTTCCCGCTGTTCCACTGGGACGAGGATCGCAAGGCTTACGCTGCCGAGCACCAGCCCTTCACCCTGCCGACCGAGACCGACATCGCCAAGATCGAGGCCGACCCGCTGGCAGCCGGTTCGTGCACCTACGACTTTGTCATGGACGGCTTTGAGGCCGGCGGCGGCGGTATGCGTATCCACAACGCCGAGATGCAGATGTCCATGCTCAAGCTCCTGGGCTTTACCGAGGAGCGCGCCGAGTCGCAGTTTGGCTTCCTCATGGAGGCGCTCAAGTTTGGTGCACCCCCGATGGGCGGTTTCGCTCTGGGTCTGGATCGCGTGTGCATGCTGCTCACCGGTTCCGACTCCATCCGCGACGTCATGGCGTTCCCCAAGACGGCCAGCGGCTCCGACCTTATGTCGGGCGCTCCGAGTGCCGTTTCCGGCGCCCAGCTCAAGGATGTCAGCCTGCGCCTGATGTAAGCGAGCGGCTACATATTGCCCGCAACGAGGGAAGGACGCGCTCCTTCCCTCGTTTTTTATGCGCCGAGATTGTGAGGGCATGGGATGACCGGGCGTCGCGGAAAGTGCGTCCCGGAATCTGCGTCCAGAACGGGTCGCGCTTTCCCAAAGGGGGTCCTCTGGGAAAGCGCGACCCAGAATTCGGCAAAATAATGGGACACAGTTTCCGGTTGAGCTGTCTAACGGAAACTGTGCCCCAGAATGAGCGCTCAAAACGGGCCGGGCTTTCCACAGCAACTGTCTGGCGGAAAGCCCGGCCCAGTTTCCTACAGCGAGTCTCTCTGAACGAGCTGCATGTGCATGACGGTGGTGGTGGGCTCGGCACCCTTGATCATGTCGAGCGCAATGTTGGCGGCCATGTGGCCTTCTTCGCGCAGGGGCTGGCGGACGGTCGTGAGTGCGGGGACGCAGCGCGTCGCAATCTCGTGATCGTCGAAGCCGACGACAGAAACTTCCGCCGGAACAGATAGGCCTGCCTCGTTGAGTGCGGTGATGACGCCAGCCGCGATACGGTCCGATCCGCAGAGCACGCCATCGAAAGCAATCTTGCGCGCGAGGATCTGGCGCATGGCCTGATAGCCGTCTCCGCTGTTCCAGCCGGTATAGATAACGTTTGCGTCTGGGAGGTCTTCGCCCAAGACGGCGCGGTAGCCGCGCAGGCGGTCGACAACAGCGGGGTTGTCTTGCGGTCCCAACACGGCGACGATATCTTTGCGCCCGCGCTCCTTCATGGCGTGTGCCGCAAAGCGTCCGCCCTCTTCGTCGTCAGAGTAGACCGTCGAGAACACATCGCGATAGGGGTGGCCCTCGAGCTGGCCGCACAACACGGTGGGTACGCCCAGCTCGCGCAGCACCTCGAGCAGCTCGCTGCCCTTGTAGGGGGAGACGTCGATCACGGCGTCGAACGAGCGGCGCTCAAAGTGCTCGCGTGCGCGGTTGCGCTCATGCGTAGAAGACGCCTGCAAGATAACGGGCAGATAGGACGACTCCGACAGTTCCTCGGTAATACCGCTCAAAAACTCGCTATAGGTGGGGTCGCTGAAGAGTTCACTCAGGGGCTCGGTCACGAGCACGGCGATGATTTCCGTGCGCCCGACAGCGAGCGCTCGGCCACGGGCATTGGGGACAAAATTGACTTTCTTGGCCGCCGCACGGACGCGCTTTTTGGTTTCCTCGCTAATGCGGGGCGAATCGTTGAGGGCGCGCGATGCCGTGGAGCGCGACACGCCGGCAGCTGCGGCAACCTCGGCAAGCGTAGGTGCGGTGCGAACTGGTTGGGTCATGGCGTCTCCTGGAAAATGCGGTCGATGTTGTCACTGATACGGGCTGGTGCGGATACAGCTTACTATAGTGCACCTGAACAGCGTTCATGATATCCGGTGACAGGTGTCGTTTTGCAACCAAGCCGCAATCGAATACGTCTCGTGTGGGTGAGATATCAGCGGGCGTGGCGGTTGCCTACGAGCTTAAGAACGATGTTTTGCGCTGAGTTTCGATACTCAGGGTGACATAAGTGTCGCAGCTGTACAACCGGTTGCACCGTTAATCCGACCAAATCGACCGTTCAGCGGACAACCGGTTGCACAATTTTTTGCATCGCCCGTAAGATAAGGACAACCGGTTGCACAAGAATCACTACGATGACGAAGGAGCATCACCATGGACGCCATTAACGATTGGGAAAACCAAGCGCTCACCCACAGGAACCGCCTGGCACCCCATGCGTACTTTATGGGTTACGAGACCGCCGATCTCGCCGCTACGTACAGCCGCGAGCTGTCGCGCGGGTTTGTCCAGCTGTCCGGCTCGTGGCAGTTCCGCCTCTTTGAGGGGCCTGCTGCCGTTTCCAACGAGGAGCTCTCCACGTACGAGCCCGAGTGGGATCACGTGGAGGTTCCGCACCTGTGGCAGGTGGATGGCTATGGCAACCTTGCCTACACCGACGAGGGTTTCCCGTTCCCGGTGGATCAGCCGTTCGTTCCCTCCGACGACCCCACGGGCGTCTACCAGCGCATCGTCAACCTTCCCGCCGTGCCTGCCGGCGCTCGCGAGATCATTCGCTTTGACGGCATCGAGAGCTATGGTGAGCTGTACGTCAACGGTCAGTTTATCGGCATGACCAAGGGTTCGCGCCTGTCTGCCGAGTTTGACGTGACCGACGCGCTCGTCGAGGGCGACAACCTGTTTGCGGTCAAGGCTCTGCAGTACAGTGATGGCAGCTATATCGAGGATCAGGACATGTGGTGGGCCTCGGGCATCTTCCGCGATGTGTACCTTATGCAGCGTCCCGCCGCGCACCTGGTCGACTTTAGGTTCCGCACGCACCGCGAGGGCGATGCCGCTCTGATCACGCTCGATACGGTGGCCGAGGGCGCTACCCGCGTTGTGTATACGCTCAGCGATGGCGGAAACGTGGTGGCTACGGGTGAGTGCGTCGACGGCCATGCCGAGTGCAGCGTTGCCGATGCCCACTTCTGGAATCCCGAGGACCCCTTCCTCTATGACCTTACGTTTGAGGTCTACGATGGCGACGAGGCCAGCGAGTACGTTCCGCATCGCCAGGGTCTTGCCGAGGTGACGGTCGAGGGCAATCATATCTACCTCAACGGCACCTACTTTAAGATGCATGGCGTCAACCGCCACGATCACGACGATCACAAGGGCCGCGCCGTGGGCCTCGATCGCATGCGCCGCGACCTGGAGCTCATGAAGCGGCACAACATCAACGCGGTGCGCACCTCTCACTATGCCAATGACCCGCGCTTCTACGAGCTGTGTGATGAGTATGGCATCATGCTGGTCGCCGAGACCGATATGGAGAGCCACGGCTTCGAGAATATCGGCAACATCGCCCTGGTCACCGACGATCCGGCATGGGAGCCGGCCTACGTCGACCGCATTGAGCGCCTGGTGATGCAGGAGCGCAACCACGCCTGCATCATTATGTGGTCGATGGGCAACGAGAGCGGCTATGGCTGCAACATCCGCGCGATGTACGCCAAGGCTCACGAGCTCGATGATCGTCCGGTCCATTATGAGGAGGACCGCAACGCCGATACCGTCGACGTTATCTCCACGATGTACTCCCGTGTTTCGCAGATGAACGACTTTGGCGAGCACCCATTCCCCAAGCCGCGCATCAACTGTGAGTACGGTCACTCCATGGGCAATGGTCCCGGAGGCCTGTCCGAGTACCAGGAGGTCTTCGATCGTTGGGATTGCATCCAGGGCCAGTTCATTTGGGAATGGTGCGACCACGGTTTGGCTGCTGTGACCGAGGACGGCGTTGCCTACGATATGTATGGTGGCGACAACGGCGATTACCCCAACAACAGCAACTTCTGCATCGATGGCATGGTGTTCCCCTGGCAGCAGCCGAGTCCGGGCCTTACCGAGTACGGCCAGGTTATCTGCCCGGTCCGCATGGCTTATGACGCCGAGGCAGGCGAGCTGACCGTCACCAACAAGCGTTGGTTCACCACCCTCGAGGATGTCTGCCTGTCGGCCGAGACCCTGGTGGACGGCGACGTGGTCTGCCGCAAGACGCTCATGCCCGGCGCGGTTGCCCCCGGCGAGTCCGTCCAGCTGCCACTGGTGATTCGCGAGGCCGCAGTGGGCGAGACCCTGCTGACCGTGCGCGCCTACACCATGGCCGCTCACGTCTGGTGCGAGCCGATGTTCCAGCTGGGCGCTAGCCAGTTTGCCATCGCAAACCATCCGGCGCCGACCATCGTGGCCCCCGCTCGTCCTGAGCTTACGGTTGAGGAGACCGAGCAGGAGATCCGCATCCACTCCCTCAACGGCGAGCTGACCTTCAGCAAAGTCAACGGTACCGTGAGCGAGTGGAAGGCATCCGGCCGCGACGTCATGGCCTCTGGTCCCCAGGTTGGTTTTTGGCATCCGCTCGTCGATAACCATGCCCAGGAGTATGACTCACTGTGGAAGGACAACTTCATCGATGTGATGCAGACGTCTACCCGCAAGGTTTCTTGGAAGCAGGATGGCAATGCGGTCGTCGTTACCGTGAGCCAGCGTATCGCTCCTCCCGTCCGCGCGTTCGGCATGCGCGTCGAGCTCGTCTACACCGTGCTTCCGAGCGGTCGAGTCGACCTCAAGGTTTCCGGCGAGCCCTACGGCGATTACTCGGATATCATCCCGCGCATCGGCATCTCCTTCGAGGTCCCCGGTTGCGATCGTGCCGTCGAGTGGTATGGCCACGGCCCGGGCGAGAACTATCCGGACTCGCTGCGCGCCAACCCGGTCGGTCATTACCGCACTACGGTCGACGACATGTTCACGCCCTACGTTATGCCTCAGGATTGTGCTAACCGCGAGGGCACCCGTTGGGTCGCCCTGCGCTCTAGCCACGGTGACGGTCTGGTCGTGACGCGTCCGAGCGACGCCGCCTCCAACCCGTTCTCGTTCTCGGCATGGCCCTATAGCTGCGAGGCTATAGATAACGCCAAGCACGTCTACGACCTTGTCAAGGGCGACACGGTTACGGTCAATATCAACGACCAGCTGCTCGGCCTTGGTTCGAACTCTTGGGGTTCCGAGGTGCTCGATTCCTACCGCACCCGTTTTGAGAGCTTCAGCTTTGAGGTGTCCCTGCGACCGCTGACGTCTGCCGATCTGGCTCAGGCGCTGGCACCCATTAAGGAGGCATAAGTCATGCATGTCTTTAACTCGCGCGCCGATTTCGACGCTCAGATGAAGTCCGTCAAGAAGTGGATGCGCACCGGTCAGGCGCTCGATGGCGTTGCCGACCTGCAGCACGACGTGGCTTACTCCATCGGCGACTCGTTGGTGTACTGGTGGGTCTATGCCCGCGAGGCCGCTACCGCCGATCTGGTCGGTCACCGTCGCTACCATGCCGTGCTCGCTCCGCTCGACGGCGACCTGACCGTCGAGGTTGCCCCCAAGGCAGACCTCACCTGCATCCGTGCTTACAGCGATATCGATGATCGCGAGCGCTTTGAGGGTGCGGGGGAGACCGTGACGATTCCCGCCGGCGGCGTTGCCGTCGTCGAAATTGACGAGGCCTACCGTGTCGTGGCCGATGCCGCGGATTCCCGCGTCGTGGTACTGCACGTGACGGTTGAAGGTTATTCCTTCCCCAACAAGTAGTATTCGTCCGTTTGGACGTTTGCTTCGCGCCGTTAAGGGGGATGGCTTTGTTGACTCCCTTTTCCCCATTCCCCTTAGCAGGTGCGCCGTCCACGATTGCGCTTGCAGTCCGGACGGTTTTAGATGAGATATAACGGATGATTGGGAGGGCTTATGAGCTCTGAAAAACGAGGAACGATTGGTTCGTTCGCTCTGCTGGGCATGACGGTCGCCGCCGTGTTCGGTATCAAGAACATCATCAACAACAACGCGGCCATCGGCTTGGCAGCTGCGCCGTCGTTCTTTTTCGCTACGCTTTTGTACTTTGTCCCCTATACCCTGGTTACCGCCGAATTCGTCGGCCTTAACAAGGACTCCGAGTCGGGCGTGTACGCCTGGGTCAAGACCTCGATGGGCGGTCGCTGGGCATTCCTGACGGCATTTAGCTACTGGTTCGTTAACCTGTTCTACTTTGCGTCCGTCCTGCCTAACGTCATCATCTACGCGAGCTACGTGTTCTTTGGTGCCAATGCCGAGCTCTCGCAGCTGTGGATCACCATTATCGAGATCGTCGTCTTTGCTATCGCCACGTGGGTTTCGACCAAGGGTGCTAAGTGGATCGGCTCCATTTCCTCCTTCGGCTCGACCGCGGCTCTCGGCCTGACTGCCGTGTTCATCTTGCTGTCCCTGGCTGCTGCCTTTGGCGGCGTCGAGTTCGCTACGGCTCCTACCCCCGCTAACATGGCTCCCGACACGAGCAACTTCGCAACTATGTGGGGCTTCTTCGGTACGCTTGCCTGGATCATCCAGGGCGTTGGCGGCGCTGAGTCTGTCGGCGTGTTCCTTAACGACCTTAAGGGTGGCGTCAAGGCCTTCGTGCGCACCGTCGTTATCGCCGGCCTGACCATCGGCCTTCTGTATGCAGGCGCTTCGCTGCTGGTCAACCTGTTCATTCCCGAGGGCGGCGTTGCCATCTCCACCGGTATCTTCGACGTATTCGGCGCTGTCTTTGCCCACTTTGGCATTCCCATGGAAGTGTCCACGCGCGTCATTGGCCTGATCCTTCTTGCCGCCACGCTGGGCTCCCTCATGATGTGGACCTCTGCTCCCATCAAGGTCTTCTTCACCGAGATCCCCAAGGGCGTCTTTGGTAGCAAGATCGTCGAGCTCAACGAGCACGGCATTCCTGCCCGCGCTGCCTGGCTGCAGTTCGCCATCGTCGTCCCCATCCTGATCATCCCGGCCCTGGGCTCCGGCAACCTAGACGACCTGCTCATGATCGTCACCAACATGACGGCTGCCACCGCTCTGCTCCCGCCGCTGCTGATTCTGCTTGCCTACTTTATGCTGCGCAAGAACTTCGACGCTGCGCCCCGCGACTTCCGTATGGGTTCGCGCACCTTCGGTCTGGTCATTGCCGCCTTCCTGCTCGTTGTCTTCTGCTTCGTGCTTATCTGCGGCACCATTCCGCTCGATCAGCCTCTGTGGCTGACGCTGGTCTACAACGTTGGCGGTGTAGTTGTCTTCCTGGGCCTTGCCGTGATGTGGTACAACCGCTACATCAACCGCCTGCGCGAGACCGATCCCGAGGCCGCCGAGAACGAGCTTCGCCCCTCCGTCCTCGACATGATGGAGTAGCGGCTAGGATTAATCTACGGCTGTGGAATAAATCGATTCCCTTTCCTAAGGAGGGGCCTTACGAGGCCCCTCCTTTTGTGTTTTGGGGCATGGTTTTGGACCCCGTGGTCAAAAAATGCCAAATATGAGTACTGTTGCAAAAGAGGTGTCATATTTTTCGGCCTGTTCTGAGCAAAAACGGGCTCAAAATCAATTTATCTAACCCCCTTTAAAGGGCGTTTGACGGCTTTCAACCTCTTCGAATCGCTCAAAGCAGGCACTTTGCTCGCGATTTTGCTGCTACTAAATCGGTGACAGTACTCATATTTGCCACTTTTTGCCCACGAGGTGTTCAGAGGAGCTCTCGACAAGCATCTAACGCTACAATAACTACCACGTGGTTGGGTTTGCCGGCCGAATGTGCGATGCCGCGGGAGGGGACATGGTCGAGTTTACAAAGACGATTAAAGATCCGTTGGGACTGCATGCCCGCCCGGTTGCGCTGCTTTACGACATCATTGCCAAGCATCGTAGCAACGTATCGGTCAGTATCGGCGATCGCCATACCGACGGCCGCGATGTAATGGGGCTCATGGCTCTCTACGGCGAGTGCGGCGAGGACATCATCTTCCGCGTTTCGGGCGTAGACGAGGCTTCCTGCGTCACATCGATCAGAAACCTCTCGCTCTAAGCATGACAGGGCGCGGCAAAGGACAGCTCTTTGCCGCGCCTTTTTGTTTCGTATAGGAAACTTTTTCGAAATCTAAATGGGGACCCTTTCCAAAAAGTTAACCACGTGCTAGTTTACTATAGCGAACATAGACGTGGTTAACTTTTGCTGCGTCGATGTTGAGGACGAACTGACGTTAGGAGCTCACTCATGTCTTGCGGACCGCAGATGCCGGCTATGCCGCTTTCGATGGTAAAAGCGGGCGAAACCGTGCGCGTGTCTCGCGTAAAGGGCAATGAGGATATGAAGCACCATCTCAAGGACCTCGGCTTTGTCGAGGGCAACGAGATCCACGTGGTGAGCTCGAGTGGCGCCAATATCATCGTCACGGTGCTGGGTGCACGCTTTGGTATCGATTCCAAGGTTGCCATGCACATCATGACCGTCGGTTAGTTCGCAGCATTTCGCAAAAAGCTGAAAGGGGGACAAGTACATGAAGACGTTGGGTGACGTCAAGGTGGGCGAGAGCTCTACCATCGTCAAGCTTCACGGTGAGGGTGCACTGCGCCGTCACCTTATGGACCTGGGGCTCATCAAGGGCACGTCGTTTAAGGTCGTTAAGGTTGCACCGCTCGGAGATCCGGTCGAGATCAACGTGCGCGGCTACGAGCTTTCCATCCGCAAGGAGGAGGCTGCCGTCGTCGAGGTCCAGTAAGGGCCAGCGGCATGTATTCTTGCAGGTAAAGTTAGGTTTTTCTAACTCTGCAATGCAACGTTGAAGCACATTATCCAGCCTGCGCGGAGAAAGCAGCGCGGGCACACAAGGAAGAAGGATTGAATGGCGGATTCTCAGATCCATGTCGCGCTGGCGGGTAACCCCAACTGCGGCAAGACCACGCTTTTCAACCTGATCACCGGCGCCAACGGCTACGTTGGCAATTGGCCCGGTGTCACGGTTGAGAAAAAGGAAGCCAAGCTCCTGAGTGACAAGAACGTCACGATTACGGACCTCCCCGGCATCTACTCGCTTTCCCCCTACAGCCCCGAGGAGCAGTGCTCACGCGATTACCTCATGAGCGGCGAGCCCGATTTGGTCGTCCAGGTTGTCGACGCGACCAACCTTGAGCGCAATCTGTACCTGGCACTTCAGGTCATCGAGACCGGCCTGCCCGTGGTCGTGGCCCTCAACATGGCCGACCTCGTGGAGAAGAACGGCGACAAGATCGACACGGACAAGCTTTCCAAGAAGCTTGGCTGCCCGGTCATGATGATCTCGGCCCTTAAAAACAAGGGTATCAAGGAGCTGTTCGAGCAGGTCAAGAAGTCTGCTGCTTCCAAGGGCCAGGTGCCGGAGCACAAGTTCGATTCCTCCATCGAGGACGTTCTGACCCACATCGAGAATAACCTGCCGGCGAGCGTTCCCGCCAACAAGCGTCGCTACTACGCTGTCAAGCTGTTTGAGCGCGATGCGGACGCCTGCAAGCTCATCAACCTTACCAAGGAGAAGGCCGCTCGCGTGGAGCAGCTGGTCGCCCAGTGCGAGCAGGATTGCGACGACGATGCCGAGTCCATCATCACCGGCGAGCGCTATGGCGTGATCGCCCACATCATCGACGAGTGCCTGACCAAGGCTCCGGCCAAGATGAGCACCTCCGAGAAGATCGACCGCGTGGTTACCAACCGTATCCTGGGCCTGCCGATCTTCGTGGTCATCATGTTCTGCGTGTACTACATCGCCGTTTCCACCCTGGGCGGCACGGTGACCGACTTCACCAACGACCAGCTCTTCGGCACCGACGGCTGGTACGTGCTCGGTCAGGGTCGCGACGCCTATGACGCAGCTGTTGAGGCTGCGGGCGACAACGCCGACTCGGTCGACCCGGCACAGTACGGCCCCTATGTCCCGGGTATCACCACCGCGGTGCATGACGCTCTCGTGGCGGGCGGTACCGAGGACGGTGGCCTCGTCGATTCGCTGGTCTGCGACGGCATCGTGGCTGGCATCGGCGCCATCATGGGCTTCGTCCCGCAGATGTTCCTGCTCTTTGTGATGCTGTCTTTCTTGGAGGACTGCGGTTACATGGCCCGCGTCGCCTTCATCATGGACCGCGTGTTCCGCCGCTTTGGCCTGTCCGGTAAGTCCTTTATCCCCATGCTCGTGTCCTCGGGCTGCGGCGTCCCCGGCGTCATGGCTACCAAGACCATCGAGAACGAGAAGGACCGCCGCATGACGGTTATGACCACCACGTTCATCCCTTGCGGCGCCAAGCTGCCGATCATCGCCCTGCTTATGGGTTCCATCATTGGCGACTCTTCTACCACCGCTGCGTGGATCAGCCCGCTCTTCTACTTCCTGGGCGTCTTTGCCGTCATTGCCTCGGGCCTCATGCTCAAGAAGACCAAGCTCTTCGCCGGCCGCCCGACGCCGTTTGTTATGGAGCTTCCTGCCTACCACTTCCCGGCGATCCGCTCTTGGGCGCTGCACGTGTGGGAGCGCTGCTTCGCCTTTATCAAGAAGGCCGGCACGGTCATCTTTGCGTCCACCGTCGTCGTTTGGTTCCTCTCCAACTTTGGTAGCTACAACGGCGCCTTTGGCTACCTGCCTTCCATGGAGGGCATCCCCGAGGAGTTCATGGATTACTCCGTGCTTGCCATGTTCGGCAACCTGGTCGCTTGGATCTTCGCCCCGCTCGGCTTTAGCACCTGGCAGGCCACCGCACTGACCGTCTCTGGCCTCGTCGCCAAGGAGAACGTTGTCGCCACCGCCGGCTCGCTGCTGTCCGTTGCCGACGCCGGCGAGACCGACCCGAGCCTGTGGACCGCGTTTGCGGCTATGTTCCCGACCATGGGCGCTTGCGTCGCCTTTGGTGCCTTCAACCTGCTGTGCGCTCCGTGCTTTGCCGCTATCGGCACCATCCGTAACCAGATGAACTCCGGTAAGTGGACCGCGATTGCCATCGGCTACGAGTGTGCCTTTGCTTGGGTCATCGGCCTGTTCATCAACCAGTTCTATAACCTGCTTGTTCTTGGGCAGTTTGGTATCTGGACGGTTGTGGCCATCGTGCTGCTGGCTGCGATGCTCTTCCAGATCTTCCGTCCCATGCCCAAGCATGCATGGACCGACGAGGACGAGACCAACACTGCTTCCGCCGCAGTTTCCGCTTAAGTCCAAATAAGGATTAGCCCCTTTCTACGAGCCCGGGTGTCCCAGTGACACTCGGGCTTTTTGGTGGGGGAGATGTGACGTTTCCGCAGATAAAACCGACTAAAATAAACCTGTCCCTTTTTGGTAGGTTGAGAATGGGGTAAAGTAAGTGATGGTTAACTAGAGGAGGCTTGCTATGGCACCTATCGATATTGTTGTACTGGCTGTTATCGGTATTGCGTTTGTCGCCGTGTGCGTGCGCATTTATCGCAAGGGCACCTGCGCCGACTGCGCTCAAGGTGGCGTTTGCACGGGACATTGCTCCAACAAAAAGACCTGCGCCGCACTTAAGGGCGTAGACAAAATTGCCGAAGACTTGGGCCGCGGGATCAAATAAGGCCCGGACATCCAGGCATCCAGGCGCCTCGCGAGTATCCGTTCGCGGGGCGCTTTGCACATATGGGGGCGAGCGCGGTGAGTTAAAGAGTGATTTTGGGGTATCGCTAACTATGTGGTCAACGGCCCGCTCACCGTGGTCCATGCCGTGGCAGGCGCCAAGCTCGCCGTCGAAGGCATGACTAACTACCTGCTCCTCTAACTCCACCCCGCCCATCAGTTGCGGTGAAATGCGGACTGTTTTGGCTGTCAAAGGCCTTATCTACTCCGTATTCCACCGCAACTTTTTGTGGGGTGGGCTAGAGACGCTGCATGCGGTACCCGACGCCCATGTGCGTCTGAATCATCTTGGGGTGAGAGGGGTCTGCCTCGATCTTCTTGCGCAGGGTGCGCATGAACACGCGCAGGCTCGCCAGATCGCTGTCCCAGCTCGTGCCCCATATCTCGCGGGTGATGAAGGTGTGGGTGAGCACCTTGTCGACGTTTTTCGCCAGAAGGACGAGCAATTTGTACTCGGTTGGGGTGAGCGAGAGCTCGCGTCCGTCTTTCGTCGCGTATCCCGCGGCGTAGTCGATATGCAGCGGACCGTTGTCGAACGTGCTCGCTTCTGTCGACTCGCTCGACGCCATCGATGAGCGCCTCAAATTCGCACGGACGCGCGCGAGCAACTCATCCACAGAAAAGGGCTTGGTGAGGTAGTCGTCTGCCCCTGCGTCAAGTGCTGCAATCTTGTCGGAATCTTCGGAGCGCGCCGAAATGACGATAATGGGGACTGCCGACCAGCTTCGGATCTTCGTGATGACCTCGATACCGTCAATGTCGGGAAGGCCGAGGTCGAGCATGATGAGGCTAGGGCCGTGCGACACCGCATCCATGATGGCGGCCTGGCCGTTGCAAACCTTGCTCACGACATAGCCGTGGAGGTCAAGCGCGGTCGAAACGAGGTTTTGAACGGTCAGGTCATCTTCGACCAGGAGGATGCGTGGCTTAGCGGCATTATTCATGAATCTCGATCTCCTCGGCGGGCAGGGTAAAACGGAAGACGGCCCCATGGGGGTGGTTGTCGCGAACTTCGATGGCGCCGCCATGCGCCTCCACGATGGAGCGGCAGAGCGACAGCCCAAGGCCGATGCTTCGACGCGAATCCACGGGCCGCGTATTGCTTGAGGTGAAGAAGCGCTCAAAGATATGAGGCTTGTCGCAGTCTGCCACACCCGGCCCATCGTCTGCGACGTCCACCACGACGAACGCGCCCTCGCGACGTGCGCTGATGGTGACAGTCGAGTCCTCGGGCGTGTATTTGAAGGCGTTCATGATGAGATTCGTAAGCACCTGCATGATGAGATGGACGTCGATGCGTACCAGCAGGATGTCGTCAGTGTGCTCGATGGTGACGGTACGTCCATGCGATGCTTGGGCGACATGGCTGAGGGCGGCCTCGATGACCTCGTCGATGAGCTCGGATGTGAAGTTGAGGCGAATGGTGCCATCCTCGACGCGTGTGATGGCGAGGAGGTTCTCCACGGTATCGATAAGCCAGAGGGAGTCGTCGTAGATGGCATCCGCAAGATCGCAGCGTTGTTCGAGGCTGAGCTTCTCGTCGCTCTTCCGAAGGATTGCCGCAGATCCGGATATAGCCGTGAGGGGTGTCCTCAAATCGTGGCCGATGGAGCGCAAAAGGTTGGCGCGCAGCTGCTCGTTTTTCGCCAAGACCGCAGCCTCTTCGCGCTCTTGCGCCGCCCGGTCGCTTTCGAGCGCCAAGGCGCATTCGCCTACGATAGATAGGACGATCGAATGCTCGAAGGCTTCGATCTCGCGCCCCTCCAGGTCGATGCCGATGACACCGAATACCTTGTCGCCGGTGCGAACCGCGAGGTAGAGGCAGCGCGCCTCGGGCAGGGTCCGCGTGCTTGCGCCCGCGCGCTTGTTGTTGGTGTAGGTCCAGGTTGCAACGGCGCGCTCGTAGTCGGTGAGCAGCGACGCGGATCGGTTTTCGGTGCCAGCGGACTCATGGAGCGCCTTGCCGAGCGTGCCGTGTTCGGCGGAGTAGAAGACCACGTCGAGTTTTAGCAGTTTGATGAGTTGGTTCATGGTGACGTGGGCGCACTCCTCCGCGCTATGGGCTTGCTGCAAGAGCTGGTTCGTTTCGAGGAGTACGCGCGTTTTGAATGCGTTCTCGGCGGAGGTACGGGCGTTGTCGGCGATGCGCGCAGTTAACTCGCCGGCGACCATAGCGGTAGCGAACATGATGCCGAACGTGACCAGATAGCTTCGGTCGTAGCTGGCGAGCGAAAACAGAGGCGTTACGAAGCAGAAGTTGTAAAGCACTACAGAGAGCACGCTCGATACGATCGTGCAGATACGCCCCGTCGTGGTGACGGCGGTCAGCAGGGCCGTGAGGATATAGAGGGATATGATGCTGGAATCGGCAAATCCCAGATGGCGGAAAGCCGTGCCGATCGCCGTGGCGACAAGAGAGAGGGCCAGCGTGCGAAGCACGTTTCGGCTGCTGGGCGGCTGCAGGGCGAGCGCATGGCGGCGTCCTTTGGGTCGGGAGGGCGGAGTCGACTGGTCTGGAATGATGTAAATGTCGAGGTTCGGGGCGAATGTTATGAGCTGTTCTACGAGAGATTTGCGGCCAAAGAGGGCCTGACGGACGCTGCTGTGCTCGCCCGTGCGCCCCATGACGATCTTCGAAATACCCGACAGGCGCGCGAACTCGGAGATCTGAAACGCGACGTCGTCGCCATAGACGGTTTCCATATGTGCTCCGAGCTGCTCGGCTAGGGCGATATTGTCTGCAAGCTTGGCGCGCTCATCATCGCTCATGGCTTGCGTGCGCGGGCTCTCTACGAACAGGGCGACGAGCTCGCTGCGAAACGCTTTCGCCATGCGTGCGGCGGCACGGACGATGCGGGGATTGGTCGGCGCCGGGGAGACACAGACTAAGATACGCTCCCTGGTGTAGTAGTCACGGTTTCCCAGCACGCGTGCGGCGTCTGTGAGGTGGCCGGTGCGATCGGCGCAGCGGCGCAGCGCGATTTCTCGGAGTGCGGTGAGGTTCTCGACGGTAAAAAAATGCTGTTGCGCTCGCTCGGCTTGTGCGGGACGGTAGACGAGGCCGGCGCGAAGGCGCTCAAGTAGGTCTTCGGGCTCTATGTCAACGAGCTCGACCTGGTCGGCATCATCGAAGATGCGGTCGGGGATTCGTTCGCTCACGACAACGCCGGTGATGGATGCAACCATGTCGTTTAGGCTCTCGATATGCTGAACGTTCACGGTCGTATAGACGTCGATGCCTGCATGTAGAAGTTCCTCGACGTCTTGATAGCGTTTGTCGTGGCGAGACCCCGGCGCATTCGTATGGGCGAGCTCGTCGACAAGGATGAGCTGAGGGGCGCGTTCGATAGCCGCATCTAGATCGAACTCGCTGAGCGCAATGCCGTTGTGCTCGATGAGTTTACAGGGCACGTTCTCAAGCCCTTGTGCAAGATGGGCAGTTGCCGGACGTTCGTGCGGCTCGATGTATCCCGCGACGACGTCGACACCTCGCCGCTTGGCGGCGTGGGCGGCTTGAAGCATCGCATAGGTTTTGCCTGCACCAGCAGCGTAGCCAAAGAAAATCTTGAGGTGTCCCCGGCTGGTTCGAGCGTCATCGGCGACCTCGTCTTTCTCAATTGCCTTGAGGATGAGGTCTGGATTGACGCGAGTGTCCGATGCGTCGCGCTGCATAGCGTAGCCTTTCTGAAACGTTGTCCATGCGTGCATACGCGGTGAGGACGCCACTGTATGCTCGCGAGGTCGAGTATAGGCGCACTGCAGCCGCAATAGTGCTTTCTACCTGCATCTTTACGGCATCTTAAGGTCGTGAGCCCCGGCCCTCACGCCTCTTTAATCTCTAGAAGCGTTTACTGTCCCCAGGCGCTTGCGAGAGCAGGCGTCCGAGACATCGGACCGCGCGTGAAAGGGGCGGTAATGGACATCCTCATTCCCATTATCGGAGTCGTCTGCATCGGACTCCTTATCTATTACATCTACATTCTGATGAGGAGTGATTCGTAAACTATGGACGCTGCGATTCAGTACATCTTGTACTTTGCCGTGCTCGTCGTCCTGGCCGTTCCGCTCGGTCGGTTCATGGCCCATATCATGGATGGCGAGCATACGTTCCTGTCGCCTGTGATTGCTCCTGTGGAGCGTGGCGTCTATCGTCTGCTTCGCATCGACGCGGCAGAGCCGATGGGGTGTAGGCGCTATCTGGCGAGCGTGCTGGTCTTTTCGGGGATCGGCCTCGTGGCCCTTGTGGCACTCCAAGCGCTTCAGCCCTTCTTGCCAGGCAATCCCCAGCACCTGCCGGGTGTGTCATGGGACCTGTCGTTCAATACGGCCGCTTCCTTCATAACCAACACCAATTGGCAATCCTATTCCGGTGAGACCACCCTGTCCTACCTTGTGCAGTTCATGGGCCTCACCGTGCAGAACTTCTTGTCCGCCGGCACCGGTATTGCGGTCATGTTCGCGCTGATCCGCGGCTTCCGTCAGGTCAAGGAGCAGGGTCTGGGTTCCTTCTGGGTCGACCTCACCCGCACCGTCCTGTATGTGCTCATCCCGCTGAACCTCGTGTTCGGCATCTGCCTGGCTGCCGGTGGCGTCATCTCCAACTTCCAGCCGGCTCAGAAGGCTGAGCTCGTAGAGCCCGTCGCTGTCCAGCCTAATGCAGACGGCGGCTGGAGCGTCATCGACGGCGCCCAGATCGAGGGCGATACGGTCAAGGTCGACGGCAAGGTTGTCGAGGGTGCGCGCGTGGTCACCGAGCAGTTCCTGCCCCAGGGTCCCGCGGCTCCTCAGGTCGCCATCAAGCAGTCCGGCACCAACGGCGGCGGCTTCTTCGGCGTGAACTCAGCCCATCCGTATGAGAACCCCAGTGCCTTCACCAACATCATCGAGATGACCAGCCTGCTGCTGATCCCGGCCGCCTGCTGCTTCACCTCCGGTATCGGCGTCAAGAACACCAAGCAGGGCAAGGCCATCTTCGCGGCGATGCTTATCCTGCTCGTGGTCTTTACCGGCATCATCGCCGTTAACGAGCATGCGGGCACCCCGCAGCTGGCCGATGGCGGAGCGGTCAATATCGAGATGACCGACGGCCAGGCCGGCGGCAACATGGAGGGCAAGGAGAGCCGCTTCGGTATCGCCACCTCCTCCACGTGGTCGGCTTACACCACCGCCGCTTCCAACGGCTCGGTTAACTCCATGCACGACTCCTACACCCCGCTGGGCGGTTTTGTCCAGATGCTCCAGATGGCTCTGGGCGAGGTCGTCTTCGGCGGCGTGGGCTGCGGCCTGTACGGCATGATCGGCTTCGCCATCCTCACAGTGTTCATCGCCGGCCTTATGGTCGGCCGCACGCCCGAGTTCCTGGGCAAGAAGATCGAGCCGGGCGAGATGCGCTGGGCAGTTGTCCTGTGCCTGGCAACTCCGTTTGCCATTCTGGTGTGCTCGGCCATCGCCTGCATGGTGCCCGGTCTTGCCGACCAGCTCTCCAACGGCGGGGCGCATGGCTTCTCCGAGGTGCTGTATGCCTTCACCTCATGCGGCGGCAACAACGGCTCGGCGTTTGCAGGTATGAACTGCAACATTCCCTGGATCAACGTCATGCTCGGCCTCGAGATGCTGTTCGCCCGCTTCATGCCCATCATCGGTACGCTGGCTATCGCCGGCTCGCTGGCCAAGAAGGGTAAGGTCGCCGAGAGCGCCGGTACCCTGTCTACCACCAACGGCATGTTCGTATTCCTGCTCGTGTTCATCGTTCTGCTGATCGGTGCCCTGAGCTTCTTCCCGGCCCTGGCGCTTGGCCCCGTTGCCGAGTTCTTCCAGATGATTGCGTAAAGGAGGGCGCAGATTTATGACTATGCAAAAAGACATGATGGGCCGCGCGGTCCGCGACTCGTTTGCCAAGCTGGACCCTCGCGTCCAGATTCAAAACCCGGTCATGTTCCTGGTGTGGCTTTCAGCCGTCATGACCTCCGTCCTGGCCGTCGCTTCCATCTTCGGTGTGCAGGACGCGGGTGTGCCCACCTACTATGTGGTCGCCATCGCGGTCATCCTGTGGCTCACCGACCTGTTCTCGAACTTCGCCGAGGCGCTTGCCGAGGGCCGCGGTAAGGCTCAGGCCGATTCCCTGCGTGCGGCCAAGAAGGATGTCGAGGCCCATCGCATCGAGTCCGTTGAGGACAAGGAGCACTTCACCGTCGTTCCCGGCACCGAGCTCACGCGCGGCGACCTGGTGATCGTACGCGCCGGCGAGCAGATTCCCGGCGACGGCGACGTCATCGAGGGCGCTGCCTCCGTTGACGAGTCCGCCATCACCGGCGAGTCCGCCCCCGTGGTCCGCGAGGCCGGCGGCGACCGCTCTGCCGTTACCGGCGGTACCACGGTGCTGTCCGACTGGATTATCGTCAAGATCTCCAGTGAGCCCGGCCAGAGCTTCCTGGACAAGATGATCGCGATGGTCGAGGGTGCCGCGCGCAAGAAGACCCCTAACGAGATCGGTCTGGAGATCTTCCTGGTGGCCCTCTCCATCGTCTTTATCCTGGTCACGCTGGCCCTGTATTGTTACTCCTGCTTCTCGGTCGGTCTTAACGACATGGTCAACCCCACGGCCGTGACCACGCTCGTGGCGCTGCTCGTGTGCCTGGCTCCCACTACCATCGGCGCCCTTCTGTCCGCCATCGGCATCGCCGGCATGAGCCGTCTGAACGAGGCCAACGTGCTGGCCATGTCCGGCCGCGCCATCGAGGCCGCCGGCGACGTCGACATCCTCATGCTCGACAAGACCGGCACCATCACCCTGGGTAACCGCCAAGCCGCTGAGTTCATCCCGGTCGACGGCGTCGATCCCGCGGAGCTGGCCGATGCCGCCCAGCTTTCCTCGCTGGCCGACGAGACCCCCGAGGGCCGTTCCATCGTCGTGCTCGCCAAGGAGCAGTTCGGTCTGCGCGGCCGCACGCTCGAGGATAAGGGTATGGAGTTCATCCCGTTCACCGCGGCAACGCGTATGTCCGGCGTGAACTACGAGGGCAATGAGATCCGCAAGGGCGCTGCCGATTCCGTGCGCACCTATCTGGAGGCAGCCGGCGGCGTGTTCTCCCAGGAGTGCGAAGAGGCCGTCGAACGCATCGCCAAGGCCGGCGGCACCCCGCTGGTCGTGACCAAGAACTGCCGCGTGCTGGGCGTTGTGTACCTCAAGGACATCATCAAGTCCGGCGTTAAGGAGAAGTTCGCCGACCTGCGCAAGATGGGCATCAAGACCATCATGGTGACGGGCGACAATCCGCTCACCGCCGCGGCAATCGCCGCCGAGGCCGGCGTTGACGACTTCCTGGCCGAGGCCACCCCTGAAGGCAAACTCGAGAAGATCCGCGAGTTCCAGCGTGAGGGTCACCTGGTCGCCATGACCGGCGACGGCACCAACGACGCGCCCGCTCTGGCCCAGGCCGACGTCGCCGTGGCCATGAACACGGGCACCCAGGCTGCCAAGGAGGCCGGCAACATGGTCGACCTCGACTCCAGCCCCACCAAGCTCATCGAGGTCGTGCGTATTGGCAAGCAGCTGCTCATGACCCGCGGCTCGCTCACGACCTTCTCGGTGGCCAACGACGTGGCGAAGTACTTCGCTATCATCCCGGCCCTGTTCTCGCCGATCTATTCGGGACTGGGCGCCCTCAACATCCTGAGCCTCACCAACCCGTTGACGGCCGTGCTGTCCGCCATCATCTACAACGCGCTGGTCATCGTCGCGCTAATTCCGGCGGCTCTCAAGGGCGTCAAGTACCGCGAGGTTCCATCCGGCCAGCTGTTGACCCATAACCTGCTGGTGTGGGGTCTGGGCGGCATCGTGGCGCCGTTCGTATTCATCAAGATTATCGACATGCTGCTGGCCTTGTTCGGCATTGGCATGATGTAGACGGAGGTTTGTATGTTCAAAGGTATCGCATCGCGCGCAC
Organism: uncultured Collinsella sp.; assembly: GCA_958372075.1. Taxonomy (GTDB): domain Bacteria; phylum Actinomycetota; class Coriobacteriia; order Coriobacteriales; family Coriobacteriaceae; genus Collinsella. The sequence continues at coordinate 52,274 of CATXMO010000007.1, forward strand.
TTGGCGTGTTCGCGCTGTTTACCATCGTCTGCGGCCTGGGATACACGCTCGTGGTGACCGGCGTCGTGCAGCTTGCGTTTCCGTACCAGGCGAACGGATCGCTTATTACGGTCGACGGCAAGGTTGTGGGTTCCGAGCTCATCGGCCAGAACTTCGATGACGAAGCCCACATGTGGGGTCGTATCCAGAACGTGTCAATTGTCGAAGGCGAAGACGGCGAGCTCATGGCGTATGGTGCCCCGTCCAACCTGTCCCCGGCGAGTGAGAAGTATCGGCAGCTTGTGGATGCGCGCGTGAAGAAGATTCGCGCCGCCAACTCCGATGCCGATATGGACGCTGTGCCCGTCGACCTGGTGACGTGTTCGGGGTCCGGCCTCGACCCGGAGATCTCTCCGGATGCCGCCGAGTACCAGGTCCCGCGCCTTGCCAAGGCCACGGGCAAGAGCGAAGACGAGGTGCGCGAGATCATCGCCCAGTGCACCAAGGGCCGTTTCCTCGGCGTGTTCGGCGAGCCCACGGTTAACGTGCTCAAGGTGAACCTTATGCTGGACGGCGCGCTGTAAGTGAGGGAGTGGCGGATGAGGGCATGACTGACTATCTGAGCCCTCAATTCCACCCCGCCCATCGGTTGCGGTGAAATACGGACTGTTTTGGCTGTCAAAAGTCTCATCTACTCCGTATTCCACCGCAACTTTTTTGTGAGGGTCGGGATTGAAGGTGGGGAGTGCGAGCGAGTGCGAATGCGGCGGATACTGATACGATAAGTACGTTAGTAACTGCCGCCGAGCGGCTCAAACGAAAGGAAGCCTGCATGGAGTCTTCTGCCTATCCAATGCTCTTTAGCCCGATCAAGGTCGGTACGACCGAGGTCAAGAACCGCGTCTTTATGCCGCCAGTGTCAACCAACCTGGCCGATCATGGCTATGTGACCGACGACTTGGTCGATCATTACCGCGCCCGCGCCAAGGGCGGCGTGGGCCTCATCATCACCGAGGTCGTGACGGTCGAGCCCACCTATACCTATCTGCCGGGTGACATGTGCTGCTACGACGACACGTTTATCCCCGGCTGGGAAAAGCTCGCCGCGGCCGTCCACGAGTACGGCTGCAAGATCATGCCGCAGCTCTTCCACCCCGCCTACATGGCCTTTAACATTCCAGGCACGCCGCGCCTGATCGCCCCGTCCTTTGTGGGCCCGTCCTATGCCCGCGAGGCACCGCGTCCCATCACGGTTGACGAGATCCACGAGCTCACGCATCAGTTCGGCGACGCTGCCGTGCGTATGCAGAAGGCCGGCGTCGATGGCGTCGAGGTCCATGCGGCGCACGCCCACGGTATGCTCGGCGGCTTTTTGACTCCGCTCTACAACAAGCGTACCGACGAGTACGGCGGCTCGCTCGACGCCCGCATGCGCTTCCTGCTCGAGGTCATCGCCGAGATTCGCGAGCGCTGCGGCAAGGACTTCATTATCGACGTCCGTATCTCGGGCGACGAGTACACCGATGGCGGCCTGACCCTCAACGACATGATCTACGTCTCGCGTCGCCTGGAGAAGGCCGGCGTCGACATGATTCATGTGTCGGGCGGCACCACCATCAAGCGTGGCTCCGCAATTCCCGCCGCCGGTACGCAGCAGGCCTCGCATGCCGCCTGCTCGCGCGAGATTAAGAAGCACGTCAACATTCCCGTTGCCACGGTCGGCCGCATCAACGAGGCCTGGATCGCCGAGGAGCTGATCGAGGACGGCGCCGCCGACATCTGCATGATGGGCCGCGCCAATCTGTGCGATGCCGAGTTCTGCAATAAGGCGGCTGCCGGCAACGCCGACGAGATCCGTCCCTGCATCGGCTGCCTGCGCTGCCTGAACGGCATCATGTTTGGCAAGCGCATCTCCTGCACCGTCAACCCGGACGTCGAGCGCGACGAGGCCGGCTACGAGCCTGCCGCCGAGGCCAAGAACGTGCTCGTCGTGGGCGCCGGTCCCGCTGGCATGGAGGCGGCCTACATTGCCGCCAAGCGCGGCCATAACGTGGTGCTCGTGGATAAGCAGGACGAACCGGGCGGCGAGATGCGCATCGCGGCCGTTCCGCCGGCAAAGCAGGAGCTCACTCGTGTGATCAAGTACCAGTACCGTCGCCTGGCCGAGGCCGGCGTCACGTGCGTATTTGGCACTGAGCTTACTGCCGAGGACATTCAGCGTGACTACGCCGGCTACGAGGTCGTCCTAGCTTATGGCGCCGAGCCCATCGCTCCGGCCTTCATGCAGGGCTTTAAGCAGGTTATGACGGCTGACGACCTGTTGGGCGGCAAGGCTTTTCCGGGCAAGAAGATCGTCATCGTGGGCGGCGGCACCGTCGGCTGCGAGACGGCCGATTACCTGGCCCCGTTGGTCAACGACCTGTCGCCGGCCAATCGCGATGTCACCGTCATCGAGATGACCAAGACGCTCGCCGCCAACGAGGGCGGTGCCGGCCGCGCGGTGCTCATCACGCGCATGCTCTCCAAGGGTGTCCACGTGCTGACTGAGGCCAAGGTGACCGAGATTACCGAGGATGCTATCAGCTACGAGAAGGACGGCGAGGTCCACACCATCACCGGTGCCGATACGCTGGTGCTTGCCATGGGCTATCGTCCCAATACCAAGCTGGCAGACGACCTGGCTGCAGCCGGTGTTGCCACCCACGTGCTGGGCGATGCCAACAAGTGCGGTAACATTCGCGACGCCATCGGCGATGGCTACAAGGTTGCCTGCGAGCTCTAGTTAACCCTTTGTTGCGTGGGGGCCAGGTTACTTTGCGCTAAGTTGATGCATGTAAACCTGACCCCATTGCACCATTTGATAAAACGCAAGCGCTCGCTGCCTGCGTTTTATCAAAGAAAGATTATTGTCGAGCCTTAAATGCCTTTTGTTTGTGTGCTTTCCGCAATCATATTGCGGTTGTAGACCAGGTGCAGATACATCGCATCGTGAGCGGCGGTGGGGTTGCGCGTCTCAATGGCGTCGGCCACACCGTGGTGCGTGCGGATGGTCTCCTCGACGAACTTTTTTGCCCGTTACGTCGATAAAGAGGGGAACGGATGCCTTGAGCACACCCATCAGACGGGTAACGGCGAGGTTGCCGCCATCCCAGGGCGGCTTCATGGGGTAGCGCCCGTACGCATCGAATTTTTCCTCTCATAGATGTGCGGCACAAAGAGCCCCGAGTTCATACGAGCTCGGGGCTCTTTTCGTTTGGATTTCAGACGTATTGACAGACGAAAACAGTCTGCGTCCGGTATTGAGCCATACGAAAGCGAAATTATGCGTCTTAATTCCGTACGCAAATCAAGACGAAAACAGTTTGCGTCTTATATAAATCAGTACGCAAACGGTTTTCGTCTTATAATACGGTTATGAATGGTACGAAACGAGGGGGTTGTGCATATGGTTGTTAGAGAGAGCCCTACAGTCGAATACAAGGAAAGCGTTACGCCGACGTTTCTTAAAACGGTGAGCGCCTATGCAAACTATGGGACGGGCAAGATTGAGTTTGGCGTTGATGACGAGGGCGTGGTTGTCGGCCTTGCAGATCCGGTCGCAGAGTGTCTCCGCATCGAGAACATGATTAATGACAGCTTGGACCCCGCTCCCCGTTACACGCTCGAGCCCGATGAGAAACACGGGACCGTAATCCTTACGGTTTATGAGGGACAGGACAAACCCTATCGAAGCAAGGGAAAGGCCTACAGGCGAAACGATTCGGCAACGGTGGAGGTCGACCGGTTTGAGTATGGCAGGCTGACGCTCGAAGGCAGCAACGTAACGTTCGACGCGCTCACGTCGGCTCGCCAGGACTTGAGCTTTCATACGCTCGAGCATAAGTGTGTTGAACACCTCGGCATTTCCGAGCTAACGTCGGATATCTTGCGTACGCTCCGCTTGCTCGGCAAGGATGGCTATACCAATGCCGCGGCGATTTTAGCGGATAAGAATGATTTTCCAGGCATCGACTGCGTCCGTTTTGGCGATACCGAGGATGTGATCTTGGATCGCGAGGCGGCGACAAATGTATCCGCAATTGAGCAGGCGGACAGGGCGGTGGCTATGTTTGCACGCTACTACCGTTATGAGCGTATCGAAGGGATGGAGCGCGTCCAAACCGATCGAATTCCTCTTGAGGCATTCCGCGAAGCTGTTGCAAACGCTTTAGTGCATCGGACGTGGGACGTTCGAGCGAACGTTCAAATTGCCCTGTACGATGATCGCGTCGTTGTGACCTCCCCCGGATCGCTGCCCGCCGGTTTGACGACGGAACAATACCTGTATGGGCAGATATCCGTGCTCAGAAACCCCATCGTTGCAGAGGCCTTCTTAAAGCTGGATTACATCGAGAAATTTGGTACGGGAATTGCGCGCATTAGACGTGCCTATCGCGATTCGATCAATCAACCAATTTTTGATGTTCGCGGCGGCATGGTGGCCGTCACATTGCCCGTTACCGATGCCTTTGAAGGGTCCGAGGAAGAGGTCCAGGTTCTCAAGGCCTTGTCGGGCGGGCGAATTATGTCGCGAAGCGAGATTGAAAAACAGACGGGGCTGAGCCGCATGCGGACGTTGGCGGCACTCGAATCTCTGCTTGAACGGAATGCAATCGTAAGGCAGGGAACCGGGCGGGCCACGAAATACGAGCGCTCATAGTCCAAAAGAGCCATGGTACAAGACGGACCCCAAGCCAGCGTTGGCTTGGGGTCCGTTATATCCCGGATGGTAATGGGCCGATTATTGTCAAGTTATAGCAAAGTACAGCGACGTACAGCAAAGTATAGTGAGATATAGCAAGCCGTATAGCGCGCCTTGATTTTCAACCCTTGATTATCAACCGTCCGTATTTCACAGCAACTTATAACAGGCTCGGGGTGCCAATTTGGGGTGCAGTAGTGCTGCGCCACGAAAAGGGCCTATCTACTACGTTTAAGCCGCAGGGGTCAACCATAGTCGGTTTTTTCGAAAATCGACAAGCTGTCTACCTGCGGTTTTGTTTTCACGGTTTTCGGTATGGCCGAGGCTATCCGTGTTAACGTAATAGATGGGCCACTTTTGTGGCAAGGGGGGCCGATCTGCGGGCCAGGGTAGCTAAAAGAGCCCCGTCCCAAAAAGACTGATTGGGAGCTGGGGCGTGTCGATGCGATAGTATTACGTGGTGAAATTCGACAAACCGTGAGCTTCATCCGAGGGCTTTATGGAACAACACCAGCATAATCAGAGCCTGCAAGATCAGGCATACAACGCATTGCGCTCCAAGATCATCTATGCCGAGCTCAAGCCCGGCACGCGCCTTTCGGCGATTGGTCTGGAAAAGGAGACGGGAATCGGGCGCACGCCCATTCGCGAGTCTTTTGTGCGCTTGCGTGAGCAGGAGCTGGTGGAAACGCGTCCCAAAAGCGGCACCTATGTCTCAAAAATCAGCATGGAGCGCGCCGAGAACGCCTGTTTCTTGCGCGAGAAACTCGAGAGAAGCGTGCTCATTAAATGCTGCTCTGCCGTCACGCCCGAGCAAAAGCAGCGGCTCGAGCGGATTCTTGCCGAGTCCGAGTCGCTCGACCATAGCGAAACGCGTCGCTTTTTCGATCTGGACAACCTGTTCCATGAGACGTGTTTTGAGATTGCCGGCCGCCACATGTTGTGGGATTGGATGAAGAGCGTCAACACACATTTTGAGCGATACAACTGGTTGCGTATGGTGTCGCAGGATCTGGATTGGGAGCCGATTCGTCGGCAGCATCGCCGAATTCTCGAGGCCATTAAGAAGGGCGATACCGACGCGGCGAGCTACCTGGCAGAGACGCACCTGCATCTGATGCCCGAGGAACAGGGCCCGGTTATCGCCTTGCATCCCGACTACTTTGAGCTGTCGAAAGACTCGTCAATCTAGCCCATCGCCGCATCTGCTCGAGACACAAAAACGATGCTGCTCACCTACAGCGTTTTGCAACCGAGATTTTTAAAAAATGCCTAAAATGGCTCAGATTGCTGACAATTGGGAAACGGGGTGCGCTATGGCGCAGATGAGGATTAAGGACATTGCCGCCGAGGCGGGCGTGAGCCCGGCCACGGTCTCGCGCTATCTCAATAACCGCCCCGGGCAGATGACCGAGGAGACCCGCGCCCGCATCGCGGCGGTTATCGAGCGCACCGGCTATCGCCCACGTGCCGCCGCACGCAATCTGCGCAGCTCGCGCGCCAACCTCATCGGCGTAATCTTGGCCGACATCGCCAACCCGTTCTCCAGCGCCATGCTCGAAGGGCTTTCCGCCAGCGCCGCCGCGCGCGGCTGCTCGCTCATGACGGCCATTAGCGGCAACGACCCCGCCAAGGAAGCGGAGTCGCTCACCAGACTTATCGATGCCGGCGTGGACGGCCTGGTCGTCAACACCTGCGGAGGCAATGACGAGGCGATCGCCGCGGCAGCGGGACGCCTACCCGTTGTGCTGCTCGACCGCGATGTTGCCGATGGCGGCATCGATCTGGTGACATCTAACAACCGTGAGCTGGTCGCCGGCCTGGTAGACGCCTTGGCTGCTGCGGGCAGCGAGCGTCTGTGCCTGCTTACCGAGGCAAGCGATGACAGCCCCGTGCGTCGTGAGCGCGCTGAGGCGTTTGCCGACGAGCTCTCGCGCCGCGGCCTGGCCGGCGAGGTCGTCACCTTGGCGGACGGTGGTGCCGAGGGTGTCAGTCGCCTGGACGAGACCATCCGCGGCTATGCGGGTAAAAAGCTCGGCCTCATTGCCGTCAACGGCCTGGTCTTCCTGCGCCTGACCGAGGCACTGGCGCAGCTGGGTCCCTCGCTGCCGGCGGGCCTTAAGATCGCAACGTTTGACGATTACCCCTGGAACCACGTGCTCTTTGGCGGTGTGACCACGGCCGCGCAAGACACCCACACCATCGCCGAGCGCGTAATCGAGCGTCTGTCCGAGCGCATCGACGTCGTTACCACTACGGTGGGCGACGCCGCAAAGCTCGCCCCCAAGCGCATCGAGATCCCCGGTCACATCGAACACCGCGCTTCGACCTCGCGCTAGTCTGTGTGATATTATATAGACAATGTCATACAGGAGGTATCCATGGCTGCGTCTGTGCTGAGTGTTCGAGTGGACTCGTCAATTAAAGATTCATTTGCCGAGCTGTGCGAAGAACTCGGCATGACTTCGTCCGTTGCGGTCAATATGTTCATGAGGCAGATGTTGCGCGAGCGCTCGCTGCCGTTTGTGCCTTCACTCGGTAAAAGCTCTGCGAGCGAAAGCGCCACAGCGGGCATTTTGGATACCGCTCAGATTGAGTCCGCCGTCCGCGAGGCAGCCAGCCCGATTCCCGCCATCAAAACCGTGATCCTATTTGGATCGTATGCCCGTGGCGAGGCGCGTGCAGATAGTGATATCGACTTGCGCCTCGAAGTCGATCGCGAGCAGGGCTTTGGTCTTTTTGCGTTGTCGGCGTTTGGCGAGGCAGTGCGCAAGGAAACCGGGAGGCAGGTTGATCTCGTCTCGAGTGATCATCTTGATGACGATCTTGCCGCGGTAATCGAGCGCGAAGGAGTGATCCTTTATGATCGCGCGTAAGTCAGACAGCCTGTTCGCGCACGTTTTTTGAGCGCTTGATACGCTTTAACCCTGCGGAAACATTTTTCTGCGATAGTATCTGCGATATAGACCAGTCGAAACCCGCCCGAAAGAAAGGGGAGCGACATGAACCAGCAGAACATCGATTACGTACTCCGCTCCGTAGAGCAGCGTGATATCCGCTTTGTGCGTCTGTGGTTTGTCGACATTCTCGGCCGCCTCAAAAACTTTGCTATTAGCCCCGAGGACCTCGAGGTCGCATTTGAGGAGGGCATTGGCTTTGACGGCTCGGCCATCGAGGGCTTTGCCACGCCCGAGGAAGCCGATATGCTGGCGTTCCCCGATGCCTCGACCTTCCAGATTCTGCCGTGGCGCCCGAGCCACAACGGCGTCGCCCGCGTGTTCTGCGACGTGTGCACTCCCGATCGCAAGCCGTTTGCCGGCGACCCGCGCGATGCCCTGCGCCGCATGTTCCGCAAGGCCGAGAAGGCTGGCTATCTGCTCAACGTGGGCGCTGAGCTGGAGTATTACTACTTCCCCGACGAGCACACGCCCGAGCCGCTCGACAACGTGGGCTACTTCGATCTTTCGGTGAGCGATGCCGCTCGCGACCTGCGTCGTAACACGGTCCTCACGCTCGAGAAGATGTCCGTGCCCGTGGAGTACACCTTCCACGCCGCCGGTCGCTCACAGCACGGCATGAGCCTGCGCCACGCCGAGGCCCTGAGCATGTCCGACGCCATTACCACGGCCAAGCTCATCATTAAGCAGCAGGCTTACGAGAGCGGCTGCCACGCCTCCTTTATGCCCAAGCCGCTGGCGGGCGAGGACGGCAGCGCCATGTTTTTGCATCAGTCGCTGTTCGACCATGACGGCAACAACGTCTTTTGGGGCGAGGGCGACGAGAAGTACCATCTCTCCGACGTCGCCAAGCACTATATGGCCGGTATCTTGGCGCACGCGCGCGAGATTAGCGCCATCACCAACCCCACGGTCAATTCGTACAAGCGCATCACCACGGGCGGCGACTCCGTGCCGCAGTACGCCACGTGGGGCCTGCGCAACCGCGCAAGCATGATCCGCATCCCGGTCTACAAGCCCGGCAAGCAGCTTTCCACACGCATTGAGCTTCGCAGCCCCGACCCCATGGCCAACCCGTACCTGGTCAACGCCGTCACGCTGGCGGCCGGTCTCGACGGCATCGAGCGCAAACTGGAACTCCCGCCCGAGGCCACGGCCGAGACGCTCAAGCTCACCGACCGTCAGATGGTCGAGGCCGGCTACACGCCGCTGCCGCGCTCGCTCAAAGAGGCGCTCGACGTATTTGAGGACTCGCAGTTTATGAAGGATGCCCTCGGTGAGCACATCCACAGCTTCTTCCTTAAAAAGAAGCGTGACGAGTGGCATAAGTTCGAATCCACGATCACCGAGTGGGAGATCAAGCACTACCTGGCGAACTCCTAATCGCGCTGGCTTGTCCCAGTACGATTGAGCTCATTTCTTTGGAGGCCGATATGTCCGAAAAGAGTGCCCTGTTCATGGCGCGCACGACGCGCTTCCACGAGTTTGCCCGCAGCTTGACGACTACCCTGGGTGTCGAGGTGAGCCTGGCCACCCCCGATTCGCCGACTGCGGCGCACGACTTCGACCTGCTGATTCTCGATTCCGATGGCATCCGTAGCGACCGCATCGATCAGATCGCCAAGTGGCTTGACGATCGCGGCGGCGTTCCCATGCTGGTGATCGTCGACGACGAGGCGCTCGGCACCCTGCGCCTGCCCAATCACGCGCATGCCGACTTTGTATGCCCCACGGCGACGCCCAACGAGCTCAAGGCTCGTGCGCAGCGCCTGATGGGCGAGGAGGAGACCGTCACCGCCGACGATGTACTCAACATTGATAACCTCGAGATCAACCTGGCTACCTACCAGGTGACGCTCGATAACGAGCCCATCGACCTGACGCTGATGGAGTACTCGCTGCTGAGCTTTTTGGCCACGCACCCCAACCGTGCCTACAGCCGCGAGGTGCTGCTGCACCGCGTGTGGGGCTTTGAGTACTGCGGCGGCACGCGCACCGTCGACGTGCACATTCGACGCATCCGCTCCAAGGTGGGCCCGCAGATTGCGGCACACATCACCACCGTCCGTGGCGTGGGTTATCTGTTTAAGGACTAGCAAGTAAATAGAGGGCAATGTGAGGGTACCGGAGATTTCACCAGTACCCTTTTCTCGTTTAGGGCGAAAAGAAGACCTTTCACCGATTAAAAGTGTGTCAGTAAAAACAATATCAAACGTATAACACTATCTAGCAAATATCATCTAGTTACCGTATCTCCCTACTACACGGATGGAGGAAGAAATGCGTTATTCGAGAAAGGTGATTGTCGGATTCATAGTGTTGCTTGCCGCCCTGATGTCTCCAAGGTTGGTTTTTGGAGACGACGACTTGGTCCGTGTCACACCGCAAATAGCTGTGGAGCAAGCGCAGGCTTTCTTTGATGATGTATCGGATGAGCCGGTGACCGCTTGTGACCCAGTAAAAATGGTGAATTCCGATGGGGAATCAATCGGGTATATCGTTCGTGCGAAGCGGGATGACGTTAACTATGGCTACGTCGTATTTGATTCAGAGCGATCTTGGTGGATCAGCGAATACTGCTTGGCTCCGAACGCTCTTTTACCTATCGAGAGTGCAAGCGAAGAAATTGCACTCCTCGCATCCTCGGATAACGTCGTTGCGTTAAAGATTGACGAGCTAACTGTTGGCGTTGCCGACTTAGATAAAAACATTGTTTTAGACGCAAGTGGAAAAAAAGTACCAAATAAATTGTCCTCGGGAGGCAATCGCAGCGGATCGCCGGAACATTTCGATGACGTTTTTGTATCTGCCAAGGATTTGTATAAACAGGGATATGTTGTTGATGCGAGCAAAACGGTTTCGGGAATAATAACGCCAACGCAAACAGAAGTTATCAAAGAAACGGGGACTTATGCTTGCGCTGTTTCGGCAATGTTTGCAGTTAGCAGTCACTATGTGACTTTGAACCGCCTTAAATTGTCCGATTTATACTCGGAGCTTTGGAGGCTGTCGGGGACATGGGAAGAAGAAGAAAAGAAATATGATCAAGCGACTGGTCTGTACTTTACTCAAGGCAAGACTTCTCCTGACAAACCCGCTCCGGCCTTAAAGGAGTTTTGTGCAAGACGAGGCAAGGAGCTTGAGACGTCATTCGTTTGGTATCCGTCATGGGATTCCTTTAGGGTGAATACCGACTCGGGGAATCTGAGTATTTTCTCTGGAAGGCTCCGGTCAAATGGCAGCGGGCACGCAATGGCAGTTGTGGGCTACGTGGCAATGCATAACACATACTCGAATGCCAAGAAGTACCTGCTTGTTGTTTGGAATGGATGGACAAACCAGCTACAGTTTCTTCCATATGACGTATCAATTTACACGTCTCACGATGGCACATATTGCAAGGGTTGATTGTACTCGTGAACGGCGACAAGTTCATTCGAAGGGCAATGCTCCTATTGGTGCTTTCCTTTGCTTTGCTCACCGCAGCGAGCTTCTTTCTGTTAAGGGCGACTAATGGGGGAGAAAACGACACGGTTGTTGCAGTCGAGGTGCGCGCTCTATCGGATGTTCATAACGGGCAATTTGAGGCGCTTATGCCAAGTGGTTGCCGTAAGAGAATCGATATGCGCCGTAAGTCAAGTTCCGGATATGTCTCAGGGTTGAAAGCAGGTGATAAATGGATTCTAGTTTTTGTGGAAGATAAGGAACTTGACGGGACTGTTCTGTATCCCCATTCAGCTGAGAAAGTCAAATCAAGTAGACAAGGGGAATGAAGAATGATTGATAGAAAGCAGTTCTTAGGTCTGATGGCGGGGGCTCCTATTTTGATGCGAGCCGGGATGGCAGAAGCCGTGGAGTTGCCGGACGCTCAGAAGCGATTGACGCTCGTGGTCGACACGGTGGTCAGAGATGAAAATGGCAATGAAAAAACGCGAACAAGAAGCAGAGAGACTATTTTCACGCCAGAGAGCAAAACTGTGTCTGCCGACGCTATGGCCGGTGATGTCATAACAATCCAGAGGGAATCAGATGAAACGTTGCCGCTGCTTGCCAAGATTGAGCTCACGGTCGCTTATTATAACGATAAAACAGAAATTGAGATTCGTTCCGGAAAGTACTCGATAGTCCAAATCGATCCGCTTGTGATGTATGCAAACGCTTGGTATGCGCTCATGCAGAAAGATAAATATGTGATGAACTACTTCGCAGAAGGCGAAGCATCATATGAAACGGGGTGGGGGCCAACGCCATACGACGCGGAGAAGGATAAGTGGACGTGCGGATCAGGCATGGGCGCGACGATTACGGACTTCATTAACGATTCAACATATAGCTTTGCTATCGACTGTTATATCGAATAGACATGACGGCATAAAACGAATTGGCCTATAAGCATGTCATTACTTAAGCAAAGCTGAAATCTTGGCATCTAGTGCTCGGGACTGCCCAGCTTGGGGTACAACTCAACGTGAACAATGATGGCCCGCCACATGTTTGGCGGGCCTTTGGTTATTTGACGAAAGGATCGCAGCTATGAGCGAGTACGATTCCCAGCGTCCCCAGGATGCGGGCAACGCCGGCGAGACCCAGCAGCAGCCGCGCGTGCAGGTGGAGTCGACGCCTGCCGATGGCAGTAACATTCCTTACGTGCAGGCCTACGACACGCAGACCGGAAAGCCGCTGGGCAGCCAGCAGGTTGTAAACAAGCACACCGTGGTCAAGACTAAGACCAAAAAGCTGCCGATCTTTATTACGGCGCTCGCCGGCTGTGCATGCGGCGCCCTGCTGGTCATTGCGCTCATTATGAGTGGCACGCTCAACATTGGCAGCGGAAAGAATGCCGTGACGGCGGGTGCTTCGGGTTCATCGACGCAAAAGATTACGATCGACTCCGAGGACACCACGCTGGCCGAGGCCGTCTCTGCCAAGGCGCTGCCCTCCGTGGTTTCCATTACCGCCACTTCGAGCGGCGGCCAGAATGGCTCGCTTTCGCAGTCTGCCGACGAGTCGGACGGCTCGGGCAGCGTCGGTTCGGGCGTTGTGCTCGATACCGAGGGCCACATCCTCACCAACAACCACGTGGTCGATGGCTATGACCAGTACGTGGTGACCATGGACGACGGCACCACCTACGAGGCCGAGTTCGTGGGCAACGATGCTTCGAGCGACCTAGCCGTCATCAAGCTCAAGGATGCTGACGCCTCTAAGCTCACGCCGATCGAGATCGGCGACTCTTCCAAGCTCAACGTGGGCGAGTGGGTCATGGCGATCGGCTCGCCGTTCGGCAACGAGCAGTCTGTCTCCACGGGTATCGTGTCGGCGCTGTATCGCTCCACGGCCATGAGCTCTACCAACGGTAACACCATCTATGCCAACATGATCCAGACCGATGCCGCCATCAACCCGGGCAACTCCGGCGGCGCGCTCGTTAACGACAACGGTGAGCTGGTGGGTATCAACTCGCTCATCGAGAGCTACTCGGGCTCCAGCTCGGGCGTGGGCTTTGCCATTCCCGTTAACTATGCCAAGAACATTGCCGACCAGATCATCGACGGCAAGACGCCGGTTCATCCGTACCTGGGCGCCACGCTTTCGAGCGTCAACGCGCTCAATGCTCGCACTAACAAGCTGAGCACCGATAGCGGCGCGTACGTGGCAAGCGTCGTCGAGGACGGTCCTGCCGCCAAGGCCGGCATCCAAGAGGGCGATGTCATTACCAAGCTGGGCGACGATGAGATTTCGAGCGCCGATGGCCTGATCATCGCGCTGCGCAGCCACGAGGTGGGCGAGAAGGTCGAGATCACGCTCATGCGCGGCAAGGAAGAGAAGAAGGTTACCGTCGAGCTGGGCTCCGACGAGGAGCTGCAGAACCAGCAGCAGGACGACAGCGCGACCGACACCGGCAACGGCGGTATTACCGACGAACAGCTGCGCCAGTACCTGGAGGAGCTGCTGGGCCAGCAGGGCCAGGGTCAAGGCTACGGTCAGGGTTACTAGCGAGCCGTTTCGCACATATCGAGGCCAGGGGGCTGTCCCATCAACGTGGGACAGCCCTTTTTTCTTATTGATCCGTTGGGGACGGAGGAAAACGGATCATTTGGAACTGACAGGGGCATGGTTTGATCGCGCGATCCACCCCAGTCTGGCGGCTGCCGATTCGGTGCGGTTCGAGACCGCTATTCGGCCTCATTGCGACCGGTGGTACTCTAGTATCCGTTTGAAATCGAGCGAAGGAGTGCCGCTATGGAGCAATCGAGCCTGTTTGGTGACGGCGTGGACATCGATACCGAAACGCCCGCGAGCACGGATACCGCCGTACCGGCCGATGCCCGTGCCCAGGCGGCAGCGCGTGCGGCCGAGCTGCGCCACGAGCTCGATTACCACGCCTATCGCTACTACATGCTCGATGCGCCCGAGATCACGGACGCCGCCTTTGACAAGATGCTCGTTGAGCTGCAGGAAATTGAGGCCACCTACCCCGACCTGGTGACGCCCGACAGCTATACCCAGCGCGTGGGCGGGTACGTGAGCGAGCAGTTTACGCCGGTCACGCATATGGCGCGCATGTATTCCATGGACGATGCCATGGATCTGGACGAACTCGACGCGTGGCTCCAGCGCACCGAGGATGCGCTCGGTGCCGGCAGCGTCACCTATACCTGCGAGCTTAAGATCGACGGCCTGGGCGTGGCGCTTACCTACCAAAACGGCACCTTCGTACGCGCAGCCACACGCGGCGATGGCACCACGGGCGAGGACGTGTCGCTCAACGTCCGTACCATCAAGGATGTGCCCATGCACCTGTCCGAGCCGGCGCTCGCCCACATGGGCGCCGACCGCGAGCGCACCATCGAGGTCCGTGGCGAGGTCTATATGCCCAAGGGCAGCTTTGTGCGCCTGAACGACGAGGCCGATGCCGAGGGGCGCGACCCCTTCGCCAACCCGCGCAACGCTGCCGCCGGCAGCCTGCGCCAAAAGGACCCCAAGGTCACGGCGCGCCGCGATCTCGCTACCTTTATCTATGCCATCGCCGATACCGATCCGCTGCACGTCCACAGCCAGCGCGAGTTCCTCGATTGGCTGCGTAGCGCCGGCTTTAGCGTCAACCCTAACGTGGCTCGCTGTGCCACACCCGCCGAGGTCCACGAGTTCTGTGCCCAGGCGCTCGAACACCGCGGTGACCTGGACTACGACATCGACGGCGTGGTCGTAAAGGTCGACAGCTTCCAGCAGCAGCTCGACCTGGGCTTTACCGCCCGCGCACCGCGCTGGGCCATCGCCTTTAAGTTCCCGCCCGAGGAAAAGCAGACCGTCCTGCGCGAGATTCGCATCCAGGTGGGCCGCACCGGTGTGCTCACACCGGTCGCCGAGTTCGACCCGGTGACGGTTGCCGGCTCCACCATCGCGCGCGCCACGCTGCACAACATCGACGAGATCCGTCGCAAAAACGTGCGCGAGGGCGACACTATCATCGTGCACAAGGCGGGCGACGTGATTCCCGAGGTCGTAGGTCCGGTGCTCGATAAACGCCCGGCCGATTCGGTCGACTGGCACATGCCCGAGGTCTGCCCCGTGTGCGGTAGCCCCGTGGTCCACGAGGATGGCGAGGTTGCCTACCGCTGCGTGTCCATCGACTGTCCCGCACAGCTCAAGGAGCGCCTGCTTCACTGGGTAAGCCGCGGCTGCATGGACGTCGACGGCCTGGGCGACGAGATCGTCGACAAGATGATCGCTGCCGGCCTGATCCACGATGTCGCGGACTTCTACCTGCTCACGGTCGACGACATCGCCGGACTGGACACGGGCCGCACCTATGCCAGCTCCAACAGCAAAAAGGGCGTCAAGAAGGGCGACCCCATCCCGGTGGGCCTCAAGACGGCCGAGAAAATCATCGCCGAGCTCAACAAGTCCAAGAGCCAGCCACTCGGTCGCGTGCTGTTTGCCCTGGGTATCCGCCACGTGGGCAAGAGCGTGGGCGAGGTCATCGCCGAGCGGTTTCTGTCGATCGACAAGCTCATCTTGGCGAGCGAAGAGGACATCGCCGAGTGCGAGGGCATCGGTCCCAAGATTGCGGCGAGCGTCAAGCAGTTCCTGGCCGTGCCCGAAAACCTTGCCGTGCTGGAGCGCCTGCGCCAGGCGGGCCTGTCGCTCGAGGTCGACTTGGGCGCCGCGCATGCACAAGCCGCAGCCGACGCTGGCGTGGCAGGCGATCTCGCCGACGCCCAGCCGCTCGCGGGCCTGACGTTTGTGCTGACCGGCACGCTCGTCAACCGCACACGCGACGAGGCGGGTGCGGCGCTCAAGGTGCTCGGCGCCAAGGTTTCGGGCAGCGTGTCGAAGAAGACGAGCTATCTGGTCGCCGGCCCCAAAGCGGGCTCCAAGCTCACCAAGGCCGAGCAGCTGGGCGTACCCGTGCTGGATGAGGACGCGCTCGAGCAGATCTTAGCTACCGGCGAGGTACCCCAGGCTTAGCGCATCGATAACCAAATTGAAGATCCGCCCGGAAAGCATGATGCCTTCCGGGCGGATCTTACTTTGCTGGGGCAACCGGCACCGTGATCTGTGTCACGTAGGTTGCCGGATCATCGCTGATGATGTCGTCGATGAGGGCGATCTCGCGTCGCCCCGCTACGCTGCCAATTTGTCAAAAGCTCCGCGGCGGTTGAGCACGGTAAACGCGACAACACAAATGACCGCCGACAGAATCGACCCGCACGGCGAGGCGATACCCATGGGGAACAGCGTGTCGGAATAGGCGTTCGACAGCAGCCAAGCGCCGGGCACGCGAATGAGGGCCACGGCCAGCACGTTGTGCGCAAAGCCGATGTAGCTCTTGCCGTATGCGGCGAAAAAGCCGCTAAAGCAAATGTGGATGCCGGCAAAAATCGCGTCGAAAATATAGCTGCGCATATAGCCGGTACCGGCGGCGACTACTGCAGCGTCCTTGGCAAAAAAGCCGATAAACGCCGGTGCCACCAGCCACATCAGCACCGTGATCAGGCAGCCGTACACCGCCGAGATGGTCATGGCGTCCTTGAGTACCTGACGCGCGCGGTCACCCTTGCCCGCGCCGGCGTTTTGCGCCGTGAGCGCGCTGACGGTAGCGCCCATGGAACTCGGCACGATAAACAAAAAGCTGATCATCTTTTCGACCAAGCCTACGGCGGCGGCGTCGACCAGACCGCGGTGGTTGGCGATGACGGTGATGAACATAAACGCCACCTGGATGCAGCCGTCCTGCACGGCCACGGGCACACCGATCTTAAGAATGCTGCCGAGCACCTCGGGCTGGGGGCGCAGGTCGCTGCGCTTGAGGTGAATGTGCGTACGGCGGCTCTTGAGCCACACAAGCGCGAGGGCCACGCTCGCCGTCTGTGCGATAACCGTGCCGAGTGCGGCGCCTACGGGGCCGAGCCCCATGTGGCCGATAAACAGAAAGTCGAGCGCGATGTTGATGATGCACGCCACGCCAATCACGTACATGGGCGAGCGCGAATCGCCCAGCCCGCGAAAGATGGCCGAGAGGATGTTGTATGCGGCGATAAAGGGAATGCCGACAAAGCAGATGCGCAGGTAGGCGGCAGTGCCTTCGACGGCTTCGGCGGGAGTGCCAATGAGCGCCACAATCTGCGGACACAGTGCGAGCAGGACAGCGGCCAGCACCACCGAGACACCCATAAAGAGCGTGATGGTGTTGCCGATGGCGGTCTCGGCTCGGTCAAACCGGCGCGAGCCCACGGCGTGGCCGACGATGACCGTCGTTCCCATGGCCAGGCCCACGAGCGTTACGGTAATGATATAGAGCGTCTGCGCGCCATTGCCCACGGCGGTGATGCCGGCGGCGCCGCTAAACTGCCCCATCATGTACAGGTCGGCCATGCCGTAGAGCATCTGCAAAAAGTACGAGAGCATATAGGGCAGGGCAAAGACCGCGATGGTCTTGAGGACATTGCCGCGTGTGAGGTCGTGTTCCATGGGCGGGGCTTTCTGGCTGGGTTCGTTTTGCTACCAGTGTAGTGAAAACCCTACAACGATTGTAGAGTCAAGGTTTATGTTGGCAGCGGGGCGAAAAAAGTCGCGCTCGCGTTCATTTCCAATTGAATACAGAGATGCACCTTGCGAGCTTAGCGCCTGCACTAGCCTTGCAGAAATCGATTTCGGAACACTTGACACCGCCGCATGGCGCGCCATAATACGTGGGTTTGCGAACAACGTTTGATGGGGGATGAACCTGCGTGCGCAATCTCAAGATTCTGTTTTCCTATCTGGGGGCATACCGCCGCGATGCCATACTCGGCGTGCTCTTTGTGACGGCCGAAACGGCGCTCGAGCTGTTTATCCCGGTCATCATGGCAAATATCATCGACGTGGGCGTGCCCGCGGGCGACATCAACTACATGCTGTTGCAGGGCACGTATATGTTGGCATGCGCCGCATGTTCGCTGGTACTTGGCTTGGGCTATGCACGCACGTCTGCTCGCGTCGCCTCGGGGCTGGGCGCTAACCTGCGCGAGGCCGAGTATCGTAAGATCCAGACGCTCGCTTTTGGCAATCTGGACAACTACGACGCCAGCTCGCTTGTCACACGCATGACCACCGACATCACCGTGATTCAAAACGCCGTAGGTAACGGCTTCCGCCCCATGGTGCGCGGGCCGGTAAATCTGGTCATGGGCCTCGTCTACGCTTTTGCGCTCTCGCGCGAGCTCGCGGCGGTCTTTGCCGTCATTCTGCCGATGCTCGCCATCGTGCTCGGTATCATTACCGTGCGCGTGAGCCCGCTCTACCGCCAACTCCAGACCTCGATGGACCACCTCAACGGCGTGGTGCAAGAGGACCTTACCGCCGTGCGCGCCGTGAAGGCTTACGTGCGCGCCGAGCACGAGTGTGACAAGTTCGACACCGTCAATACCGAGCTCGCCGGCACGGCGACCAAGACCTTCGGCACCGCCGTGCTCAACCTGCCGGTGTTCCAACTCTCGATGTACGTGGCTGCGCTCTCGATCTTGTGGATTGGCGGCCGCATGATCATCGAAGGTCGCTTGGGCGTGGGCTCGCTCACGGGCTTTATGAGCTACGTGCTGCTGATCATGAACTCGCTCATGATGATTTCCAACGTGTTTTTGCTGCTCACGCGCGCTCTCACGAGTGTAGGCCGTATCGCGGAGGTGCTCGATGAAGAGCCCTTTATCGCCAACCCTGCGGGAGACCTCGCGACTGCGGCGCCAGCGGACGGCAGTATCGAGTTTCGCGACGTTTCCTCTAAATACCGCGCGGATGCAGCCGAGGATGTGCTCGAGCATATCGACCTTCGCATCGAGAGCGGCTCAACGGTGGGCATCCTCGGCGGCACGGGCTCGGGCAAGAGCTCGCTTGTACAGCTGATTGCGCGCCTGTACGACGCCACTGAGGGCACCGTGCTTGTGGGCGGACACGACGTGCGCGACTACGACCTTGCGGCCCTACGCGACGCCGTGGGCATTGTGCTGCAAAAGAATGTGCTGTTCACGGGCACCGTGCGCGAGAACCTGCAGTGGGGCAATCCGCAGGCGTCGGACGATGAGCTCCTCGTGGCTTGCCGTGCGGCGTGCGTGGACGAGTTCCTTGATCGCATCGGCGGGCTGGACGGCGAGTTGGGCCAAGGCGGCGCCGGTGTTTCGGGTGGCCAGAAGCAACGCCTGTGCATCGCGCGCACGCTGCTCAAGCATCCACGCGTGCTCATTTTTGATGACTCCACCAGCGCGGTCGATATGGCGACCGACGCTAAGATTCGCGAACACATCGCTCGGATTCCCAATACGACCGTGCTCATCATCGCCCAGCGCATCGCGAGCGTCATGGATGCCGATCGCATTGTGGTGTTGGACGACGGTCGTGTCCACGGCGAGGGCACGCACGAGGAATTGCTGGCGGGCGACAACATCTACCAGGAGATTTATGCCTCGCAGATGGAGTTCGCGGGGAACGCAGACACCGGTGACGGCAGCGATGATGACCGCACGAATGATCCGTTTTCCTTCGCCCCCAGCGGATCGCCTTTGGAAGGGGGTGAGCGCCATGCCTAAGACCGCAGCCCAAGCACGCCCGGCCGACCTCAAGCGCACGGTGCGCCGCCTGCTCTCCTACATGGGGCATGCCAAGTTCTCGTTGCTCGCGGTGGGCGTGCTCGCCTCCGTCGCCGCCATCGCGAGCCTCGCCGGCACCTACATGGTGCGCCCCATCGTTAACGGTTTGGCCACGGGCGGGGAGGAACTGCTTGCCAAGCAGGTCATCCTGACGGCGATCATCTACGCCGCGGGCGTGCTCTCGGCCCTGGGCTACTCACAGATCATGGTGCGCGCGGCCCAACGCGTGGTGTCCGATATTCGCCGCGACCTGTTCGCGCACATCCAGACGCTGCCGCTCAGTTATTTTGACAGCACGCGCTCGGGCGACATCATGAGCTTTTTCACCAACGACGTCGACACCGTCTCCGAGGCGCTCAACAACAGCTTTGCCAACGTGATTCAGGCCGCCATTCAGGTTGTGGGCACCACGGCCATGCTCATCATCCTTAACTGGCAGCTCACGATTATCACGCTCGTGTGCGATGCGGCCATTGTGCTGTATGCGCGCTACTCGGGCGCGCGCTCTAAGCGCTTCTTTGCCGCCCAGCAGGCATCGCTTGGCGACCTGGACGGATATATCGAAGAGATGGTCTCGGGCCAAAAGGTCATCAAGGTCTTTAACCGCGAGACAGCGAATGTCGCCGGCTTCACCTGCCGCAACGACGAGCTTCGCCGCACCGGCACCGCCGCCGTGAGCTATGCCAACTCCATGGTGCCCATGACCGTGGTGATTGGCTACGTCAACTATGCCATCGTCGCCGTGGCGGGCGGCATGCTCTGCATCAAGGGACTCGCCGACGTAGGTGCGCTCGCAAGCTACCTGGTCTTTGTACGCCAGGCCGCCATGCCCATCAACCAGTTTACGCAGCTGGGCAACTTCTTGCTCAATGCGTTGGCCGGCGCCGAGCGCCTGTTTGCCGCCATGGATCTTGAGCCCGAGGTGGACGAGGGCTGCGTGGAGCTGGTGCAGACGGGCGACGCCGCGTGGGCATGGAAGATTCCCGAGGGCCAGGGCGTGGGCGCGTACGGGCACCTGCATGATGTGGCTGCCGTTGATGAGTCGGGCCGCGCGGTGGCTGCCGACGGTACCGAGCTCACGTGCGGCTTGGTCCCGCTTGCCGGCGACGTGCGCTTCCATGCCGTGGACTTTTCCTACGTACCGGGCACCCGTGTGCTCATGGATCTCAACCTGTTTGCCAAGCCGGGGCAAAAGATCGCGTTTGTGGGCTCGACGGGCGCCGGAAAGACGACCATCACCAACCTCATCAACCGCTTTTACGAGGTCGATGACGGCGAGATCACGTACGACGGCATCGACGTCAAGCACATTGCCAAGGCCAGCCTGCGCGGGTCGCTCGGTATTGTGCTGCAGGACACGCACCTGTTTAGCGGCACCATTGCGCAGAACATCCGCTTTGGCAAGCTCGACGCGACCGACGAGGAGGTGCGTGCCGCTGCCGAGGCAGCCTGCGCGGATTCGTTTATTCGCCGCCTGCCTAGGGGCTACGACACGCCGGTCACGGCCGACGGTGCCAACCTGTCGCAGGGCCAGCGCCAGCTGCTCGCCATCGCGCGCGTGGCCGTCGCCGATCCGCCGGTGCTCATCCTGGACGAGGCCACGAGCTCCATCGACACGCGCACCGAAAAGCTCATCGAGCGCGGTATGGACCGCATCATGCGCGGGCGCACCACGTTTATGATTGCGCACCGCCTGTCCACCGTCCGCGACGCCGATGCCATCATGGTCCTCGAACATGGCCGCATCATCGAGCGCGGCACCCACGAAGAGCTGCTCGCCCAGCACGGCGAGTACTGGCAGCTGGCGCATGGCTTAAAAGAGTTGGATTAACCCGTTCGAGCACGATGCTTTGACCTCTCCGTGCTCTTCACCTCGCCTCAAACCATCACAACATTCGACGTTTTTTGCCAAAAACGGGAAAAGCATCGAATGTTGTGATGGTTTTTCTACCACTCGACCGGGTGGAATCGCTTTCTTGCGCACGAAGGTGTGCGGACCCGTGGGCGGGGGAATAAGGTTGGTTATCCGACTCCATTGGAGGGTTCATGGACCTGCCGATCGTCCTGTCCCATAAGACTGCCTGGCTGTACCACAACGTGGCGCGCCCGTCCGAGCCGCTCTCGCGAGCAAGCAGCCTATACGATGAGGACTCGCTTGCTAACGAGGCGGAGCCGACCGCGAGCCTGCCCAAATTGGGACTCGATGCCAAGGGGCTGAGGGCTTCAACGGCAGTCGGGATCGTTACCGACTATCTGGTTGCGCTTGGTTTTCCACGAGAAGAGCTCGATCATATCGACACGCTCGTCAACTTCGATTTTGAGCGCTCGACGCCGACTGGATTTAGGTGCCACGTGTTTGGAGCGCCGGTACCTCCAGGCCATCTTATCGAGGTGGCAGAGGACCTTCTGGTGGTTGATGAGGTCATGTGCTTTGTCCAAGCGGGTTCGTGGATGAGCGAGCCCGAGCAGCTGGAATATGGCTATGAAATCTGCGCCCGATACCATTTGAATCATCTGTCGACGGACGATTATGTCGAGATGGGGCAGAGGTATACCGTTGCCGACTTGATTGCCTATTGCAATGACAATCGATCTCGCCAGGGGGCTGTACGCGCGGCCGCCGTGCTCAGGCGCGTGTACGATGGCGCGCGGTCGCCCATGGAGACGGCCACCGCAATCATGGTCGTAGCAAAACGTTCCCAGGGAGGGCTGGGATACACCAAGATCGAGCTCAACCATCGGGTCGATGTTCCCAACGAGTTCAAGTATCTCGCTAAGGCCGGGTATTTCGAGATTGACGTATATGCGCCTGCGAGCGGTACGGGAATTGAATACAACGGCTCGGACCATCTTGATAAACAGCGCAGCGCGTCGGATGCGGAGCGTATGACTGTGCTGAGCGCGCTGGGCTTTAGGATGATCGTCCTCACCGGGACTCAGTTTGCCCATCAGCTGCAATTGCACCGGGCGATGAACGCCATCGCGCTTGCGATAGGCCTTAAGTGCGACCGAAGCGAAGCGTTCCAAAAGCGGCAGAACGACCTGAGAGAATTCGTGATTCGGCACTGGGACGGCGGCCTTTAGGGGCGCTTTGGCCCTTCTGCGGGGTGCCGTGGGCAGGCAAACCATCACAACATTCGACGTTTTTTGCCAAAATCGGGAAAGGCATCGAATGTTGTGATGGTCTGTGTTGAGGATGGGCTTGGAAAGTCCGTTTTGCTCGAAGCGACTTGTCCTGTCGTACGGGTGTCGGCATGATTCTCCCGTGCGGTATTATGTTTTCCGAAGAATAAAACGCCGCATGAGGGGAGGGCCGCGTGGACGGGCACGTGCAACATGACGGTTTTGGCCGCGATATCAACTACCTGCGCATTGCCGTTACCGACAAGTGCAATTTCCGCTGCATTTACTGCATGCCGGCCGATGGCGTGGCGCCTCGTGCACACGACGAGCTACTCAGCGCCGAGGAAATCGCCCGCTTTGTGCGCTTGGTGGCGGGGGAGGGCATTCGCCGCGTGCGCCTGACGGGTGGCGAGCCGCTGGTCAGCCGCCGTATCATCCCGCTCATTCGTGACATCTGCGCGATTCCGCAGATCAAGGACATCTCGCTTACCACCAACGGCGCCCTGCTGCCCAAGCTGGCGCCGCAGCTCAAGGACGCGGGGCTTAACCGCGTCAACATTTCGCTCGACACGCTCGACCCTACGCTCTTTGGAAAGATCACGCGCCTGGGTCGGCTCGAGCAGACCATGGCTGGCATTGACGCGGCGCTGGTTTGGGGCTTTGAGCCCGTTAAGGTCAACTGCGTTGTGGTGCGCCGGCTCAACCAAGATGTGGCGGCCCTCGCGCGGCTCACGCTCGACCGTCCCATCCACCTGCGCTTTATCGAATACATGCCCATCGGCGACGAGCGCACGAGTTCGCATTGTGCCGTGGATCCGCATGCGCCCGCGCTCAATCCCGAGTTGTGGGACGCGAGCGATACCGTGCCGAGCGACGAGCTTCGGGCGCGCGTCAACGCCGGGGCCGCCGCGGTGGGTCTGGGCGAGCTCGAACCGCTCGACATCAACGACGCTCCTGCCGGCGCGGGCCCTGCACGCTATTGGCACTTTCCGCGTGCGGCGGGAACGGTTGGCTTCATTAGCGCCATGTCCAACCATTTTTGCGCGAACTGCAACCGTCTGCGCCTGACGGCCGATGGCAACGTGCGCCCGTGCCTGTTCAGCGATGCCGAGTATTCGGTGCGCGACGCCCTGCGCCGTGGTGATGATATGCAGGTACTTTCGATTTGGCGCGATGCCGTGGCCCACAAACCGCAGGAACACGCGATAATTGAGGGCACGCAACGATTTATGTCCCAAATCGGAGGATGATCATATGGCCAAGAGCAGGTACGCCGATGCCACCAAGGCCGCTCGCAGGGCCGCGATGTCTGCCCACAAAGTCACGGCTGCGACGAATGCTGGCAGCGCCGACGCGTCCGTGCAGCCGACTGCCAGTGCTGCCACCGAGCTCGTCCGTGACGCCCGTCGCGACGAGCTGACGCACGTGGACGCCAAGGGCGAGGTGCGTATGGTCGACGTGTCCGACAAGGCCGAGACCCATCGCATCGCCATCGCCGAGGGCACCATCCTCATGCACCCCGAGACGCAGGCCATGGTGCTGCAGGACCGCGCCAAAAAGGGCGACGTGCTTGCCTGCGCACGTGTGGCGGGCATTATGGCCATCAAACGCACGAGCGACATCATCCCCATGTGCCATCCGTTGCTCATTACCAAGAGCAAGTGCGACATTGCGCCCATCGCTCCGGCGGGGACGCCGGCCGAGGACGTGCCCGAGGGCTGGGCGCCGGCGCGCGCAGACGGGCAAGTTGGCTTTCACGTACTGGTTACGGCTGGCGTGACGGGCAAGACGGGTATCGAGATGGAGGCTCTGACCGGCGCGAGTGCCGCGTGCCTTACGATCTACGACATGTGCAAGGCCGTCGATCGCGGCATGGAGATCGTCGACGTGCGCCTGCTGCACAAGGAAGGCGGCCGCTCGGGCGTGTGGGATCGCGCAGAGCGTCAGGCCGCTGCTGTTGAGGCCGTGGCCGCTGACGGTGCCGCACCCGCAAGCGCGCCTGTCGCCGTCGCGTCCGCAGCTCCGGCCCCGGCCGTCCCCGCGATCGCGTTTATCGGCTACCAAAACTCGGGCAAGACCACGCTCGTCGAGAAGGTCATAGCCGAGCTCACCCGCCGCGGTCTGCGCGTGGGTTCGCTCAAGCATCATGGGCATCACGGCTTTGATATCGATGTACCCGCTAAGGACACCTGGCGCCATCACCAAGCCGGATCCAAGCACGTGGGCCTCATCTGCGCCACGCGCTGGGCGGAGTACGCCGACACGCGCGAGGAGGACGAGATGCCCGCGCGCGAGCTGCTGTCGCGCTACAACGATGTCGACGTGGTGATCATCGAGGGCTACAAGACCGAGGGCTTCGACAACATCGTGGTCGCGCGCTCGGGTGTCGACCGTCTGCGCGGCAAGAGCTCACTCGACCTGGTCGATGGCCACACGCTGGCCCTTGCCTGCAACGAGGCACTGGCGCGTCAGGCCTTCGACGCCGGCTTTGCAACCAGAGCCATCAACATCAACGACGCCCGAGCCATCTGCGATCTGATCCAAGATCATCTTTAAGGCTTGGCGCTGCGCCGGCCCCAAGCACCCCATCTCGCCCCTCAAGCCGTCGCTCGCGTACCAAAGTACGCGTCGCTCCTCTTTCGGGGCGACCTGGGGCACTTGGAACCGGCTCGCTGCGCTGCCATAACATGCCAAAAAGGGACAGGCATCTTTGTGGTGGTTTTTGCAAAAAAGCTTTGACTTAAAGTTAGCTCAAGGTGTCATAATCGCTGACAAACGATTGCGATCACGGAGGCCTCATGTCAAAACTGTACTTTATGCGTCACGGTCAAACGCTCTTTAACTTGCTTCGTCGCAAGCAGGGCTGGTGTGACTCGCCGCTCACCGAGCTGGGAATCGAGCAGGCTAAAGCTGTCGGTGCGACCCTGCGAGGGCGTGGCCTTACGTTTGACCATGCGTACAGTTCGACGTCCGAGCGTGCGTGCGACACGCTTGAGCTTGCGTTCCCCGGTCAGCCTTACGAGCGCGTCAAGGGCCTTAAGGAGTGGAACTTTGGCAAATTTGAGGGCGCGAGCGAGGATTTGAATCCGCGCCTGCCGTACGGCGATTTTTACAAGCAGTATGACGGCGAGGGCGAAGTCGAGTTTCGCGAGCGTATGATGGCGACCATCACCGAGTTCATGCAGCGCCCTGGACATGAGAGCGTGTTGTGCGTGAGCCATGGCGCCGCAGCGGCTCAGGTCATGCGCGGCGTGGGCGTGGAGCCGCTCAAGATGAAGCACCGCATTGGCAACTGCTGTGTGCTCGAACTCGACTTTGATGCTACTACCGGCACATTTGCTCTTGCAGATTTGTACAACCCCTACGGCACCCCGCGCGAGTAACATCGGGGCATCAGCCAAAACCACCACAAAGGGGCCAGTGAACTGCCTCCCATTTCTTGGACATCGGGAAATGGGAGGTTTTCCATGAGT
>CATXMO010000008.1:0-67373 GCA_958372075.1 uncultured Collinsella sp.
TCCCTGCCTGTCATTCGTGTTGTTGCTCGCACCATGGTAGCAGGGAAAAGCGCCTCGTATCTGAGGCATTCCTCAAATACGGGGCGCTTCTACAAACGTCTATTTCGTCTTGCCGGTAATGAGCGTCTTAAGACCCAGGCCGATCAGGCCCAGGCCCATGCGCACACGACCGGGGCGATGGCGCTCGATGGCCTTGGTCTTGCCGGCGGGCTTATCGCGACGGGCGCTCGTCTCGGGTGCGGGCTTAGCTGCCTGCGGCTCGGGCTGAGGTGCAGGTGCGGGCTCGGGCTCAATGACGGTCGCCTGGACCTTCTGAACCTCGGGTGTGGCCGGCTGCGGCTTAGGAGCAGGGGCGGGCTTTGCCTCAATGACGGGCTCGGGCGCGGCCTCGGCGTTGCGGTAGGCACGCTCCAGCAGGGCTTCCTGCGAGTTGAAGGGTTTCTCACCCTCTGCGCGCTCCACGGGGACCCAGGTGCCGTCGCTCGTGAGGCTGCGGGCCTTCACGTTGTCGCGCAGCTGCATGCTCATGTACTCGTGCACCAGGGCGCGGCAGGTGGGGTCGAGCACGGGGAAGGCGATCTCCACGCGGTGCTCGGTGTTGCGTGTCATCATGTCGGCCGAGCTCAGATAGATCATGTCCGAGTCCACGCCAAAGGCGTAAACGCGCGCATGCTCCAAAAAGCGTCCGACGATAGAACGGACATGCACGTTCTCGGTCTTGCCAGGAACGCCCGGCTTGAGGCACGAGATGCCGCGGATGATCATGTCCACGCGGACTCCTGCGCACGATGCCTCGGCGATCTTGTCGATGACCTCGCGGTCGGTGAGCGAGTTGAGTTTAAAGAACACGCGGGCGGGCTCGCCGGCGAGGGCGCGCTGGATCTCGCGGTCAAGCCCGCGCATGATGAGCGGTTTCAGTCCGACGGGCGCCACACCCAGGAAGCGGTAATCGCCGCGCAGGTTGCCCAGCGACAGGTTGCGGAAGAACAGGTTGGCGTCCTCGCCGATGCCGGGGTGAGCGGTCATGAGCATAAAGTCGCTGTAGAGTTTGGCCGTCTTCTCGTTAAAGTTGCCGGTGCCCAGCAGCGTCAAGCGCGTTAGCGCCATGCCCTCGCGATAGGTGAGCTGGCAGATCTTTGAGTGGCATTTAAAGCCCTCGGAGCCATAGATGACGGTGCAGCCCGCTTCTTCCAGACGCTCTGCCCACTCGATGTTATTTTGCTCGTCAAAGCGCGCGCGGAGCTCCATGAGCACCGTGACCTCTTTGCCGTTCTCGGCGGCATCGATCAGTGACTCGCACAGGCGGCTCTGCTTGGCCACGCGGTAGAGCGTGATGCGCAGTGAGATGCACTCGGGGTCGTAGGCGGCCTCGTGCACCAGATCCAGGAAGGGGTTCATGGCCTCATAGGGATAAAAGAGCAGCTTGTCGTGCTGAAGTACCTGCTCGCGGATGGAGCGGGTCATATCGATGGTGGAGTTGGGCTGCGGCTTAAACGGCGTAAAGAGCAGCTCGTTGCGCAGGTGCTCGGGAATCTTGCCCTCAATGCCAAAGACGTAGCCTAGGTCGAGCGGGATATCGCAGGTAAAGACAGAGCGGCGCGAAAGCTCGAGCGCCTTGCGGATGGTCTTGAGCGTCGCCTTCTCGAGCGACCCCGAGACCGCGAGCACCACCGGCTGCAGGCGCAAGCGTTTCTTGAGGATGCGCTTCATGTGCTGACGGTAATCCTCTTCCTCCTCGACGCCCTCGCCGTCCGGGTCGATGTCGGCGTTGCGGGTGACGCGGATGAGCGCGCGGTCGAGCGGCTTATAGGAGCCAAAGCAGCTGTCCAGGCAGGCGAGGATGACGTCCTCGAGCAAGATGTAGGAGTAGGTGCCGGTGGGCGAGGGGATCTCGACCACGCGGTTCATCGAGGTGGGAATCTCGATAAGGCCCAGCAGACTCTCCTCGTCGGTGACGCCGTCCAGGCCGCAGGCCAGGTAGAGTGCGCCGTTGCGCAGGTTGGGGAAGGGGTGGCGCGGGTCAATCACCAGCGGTGAGATGACCGGCGACACGTAGGCCTGGAAGTAACGGGTTACAAAGGTGCGCTCCTCGGGCGTAAGCGAATCGATGCGGGCGCGGTGAACGCCCAGGGTGTCGAGCTTGCCCTCGATGCTCTTAAAGATGGACTCCCATCGGGTAAGGAGCCCGGGCAGCTCTGCCATGGCAGCATCGACCTGTTCGGAGGCGGTCATATTGCTCTTGTTGTCGACAGGCTGTTTTTTGAGCTCTGCCAGATCGGACAGGCCGCCCACGCGCACCATGAGAAACTCATCGAGGTTGGACTCGAAAATCGACACGAACTTTAGCCGCTCGAACAGCGGAACGGTCTCGTCGAAGGCTTCGTCAAGCACACGGTTGTCAAAGCGCAGCCAGCTGAGCTCTCGGTTCTGCGTGTACGAGAAGTCGCGCGGCGGCTTACGCAGCTTTGCAGCGGCTTGCTTTTTTTCGATTTTGCTCGGCATATGCATCTGTCCGTTCAGTCCCCGTGGGGGACGGTTGCCTAACACTATTCACTATTGTCTCAATTTAGTCGACCTATGGCACGGACGTATCGCGTGAACGGTATCTTTACCTACTTCTTACGCTGACAAGCCATAGAGCTGACGCCCTTCGCGTTGTGAAAAACGGTCTATATCCTCACTCAACTGGTGAGTATGTGTGAATAAGAATGATAGGTAGCTGAATATCATCGAATACAGACAGAAACACGAACAAGCGTCATTTATATACATAAAACAGTTTTAGATATGCAATTCTTAATCGAAAGATTGGAGTTGTAATTGCGAATGATTTTTAAGAAAAAAGAGCATTTACCTTAGAAAAGCTACTTTAGAACGCCGAAGTGCATTATGGGGGAATCATATTCGATATACCGTTCATCGAACTTTGTTGACCGTTCGGGGGCGAGGTGGAATTGCGGTTGGAATTTGGATATAACTAGAGCTGTCAGCAAGCAGCATCCGTTACGGAAGGGTGCTGAGAGATTCGGCCGAAAGGCCCGAAAGAAAGGTAGGAGGCCATGACGAAAGGTCTGCACGTGCCTTCCGAGATCGGCAAGCTCAGGAAGGTCTGCCTGCACCGTCCCGGCGACGAGCTCCTCAACCTGCCGCCCGACGAGCTCGAGCGACTCCTGTTCGACGACGTCCCGTTCCTGGAGGTCGCGCAGCAGGAGCACGACACCTTCGCCCAGATCCTGAGGGACCAGGGCGTGGAGGTGCTCTACCTCGAGAACCTCGTCGCAGAGGTGTTCGACCAGGTCCCCGGCGCCCGCGCCGAGTTCACCGACCAGTACATCGCCGAGGCAGGCATCCGCGGCCAGCACATGCCGCAGATCGTCCGCGAGAAGCTGGACTCCATCGAGGACAACCTCGAGTTCGTCAAGAAGACCATGGCCGGCATGACCAAGGCCGAGATCGACATGCCCCTCACGGCGTCCACGACCCTCGACTCCCTGGTCAACTCCGAGTCCGAGTCCGACCTGATCATCGACCCGATGCCCAACCTCTACTTCACCCGCGACCCGTTCGCGGTCGTCGGCGAGGGCGTCAACCTCAACCGCATGTACTCGGTCACCCGCAACCGCGAGACCCTGTACGGCAAGTACGTCTTCAAGTACCACCCCGACTACAAGGACGTCTCCCTGTACTTCCGCCGCGACTGCCAGTTCCACACCGAGGGCGGCGACGTGCTGAACATCAACGAGAAGACCCTCGCCGTCGGCATCTCCCAGCGCACCCAGGCCGCAGCCATCGACGTCATGGCCCAGAACATCTTCTGGAACTCCGACTCCAAGGTCGAGCGCATCCTGGCCTTCGACATCCCCGTCTCGCGCGCCTTCATGCACCTCGACACGGTCTTCACCCAGATCGACGTCGATAAGTTCACGATCCACCCCGCCATCATGGGCACCCTGCGCGTCTACGAGCTGACCGCCGGCAAGAACCCGGGCGACGTGAACATCCGCCTGATCGAGGACACCCTCGAGCACGTCCTGGAGGACGCCACCGGCGTCGACCAGGTCAAGCTGATCCCCTGCGGCGGCGGCGACCCGATCGCGGCCTCCCGCGAGCAGTGGAACGACGGCTCCAACACCCTGTGCGTCGAGCCCGGCAAGATCTGCGTCTACGCCCGCAACACCGTCACCAACGACGTGCTGTACAAGGAGGGCCTGGACCTTCTCGTCGTGCCCTCCGCCGAGCTCTCCCGCGGCCGCGGCGGCCCGCGCTGCATGAGCATGCCCTTCTGGCGCGAGGACCTCTAAGGTTTTCAAAGACCCGTACAGGTCTTAATACAAACATCTAGCTGACATTAGATGTCTCCCAATGGGACGGTGCGGTTCTTTCGCACCGTCCCATTCATGTTTATTGACGCTAAATTAAGATCAGATAAGGTGGCCATGGATATCAAGACAATTGGCGTTGAGGATTGGCTCAACGTTTGGGAGAAGAGTGCTACCTGGGATATCGCTCAGTCGACGATCTCGTCGCTGACCATGGGTGAGCTTCGCGCACTTGACGAGCAGGACGGTGCTACGTTCTACGAGCGCCTGGATCGCGAGAAGATGAATTACGGCTGGATCGAGGGTTCGCCGGAGTTTAAGGCCGAAGTCGCCAAGCTGTATCGCCGCGAGGTCAATCCCGATCACATTTTGCAGACCAACGGCTGCACGGGCGCGAACCTCAACGCCATCATGGCCGTGGTCGAGCCCGGCGACCATGTGATTGCCGAGTGGCCCACCTATGCGCCGCTCTATGAGATTCCGCGTACGCTCGGTGCCGAGGTCGAGTATTGGGAGCTTCGCGAGGAGCTCGGCTGGAAGCCCGATATCGAACAGCTCGAGCACCTCGTTCACCCCAACACCAAGCTCATCTGCATCAATAACGCATCGAACCCCATCGGCACGGTGCTCGATGCCGATACGCTCGGCCAGATTGCCGAGATCGCCCGCTCGGTGGGCGCCTATGTGCTGTGCGACGAGGTGTATCTGCCGCTTGAGAACACCGAGGCCTTTATGTCGATGGCCGACGTGTACGAGAAGGCCATCGTCACCAACTCGGTGTCCAAGACCTATTCGACGCCCGCGGCCCGCGTGGGCTGGGTCGTGGCCGACGAAGAGGTCTCCAACCGCATCCGCGCCTATCGTGACTACACCATGATCTGCGGCGGCGTGTTCAACGACGCCCTGGCGACCTACGTGCTCGAGCACAAGGATAAGATCCTTGAACGCAACCGTAAGATCGTGTTTGGCAACCGTGATATCGCTCAGGCATGGATCGATACGCAGAGCCGCGTCTCTTGGGCGGCGCCGCAGGGCGTATCCACCTCGTTTATCCAGCTGGATATTCCCGAGGACGATGAGGAGTTCTGCAAGCGCCTGTTGGCCGAGAGGGGAGTGCTGCTGGTTCCCGGCAGCCGCTTTGAGCTTCCCTGCGGCGCGCGTCTGGGCTACTGCGCGAGCGAAGACGTTCTTCGCGAGGGCCTGGGGCTTCTGGGCGAGGCGCTGGCGGAGTTTGATCGCTAGGATTCCGACGGCTCTCAAAGCCACTCAAATCTGTCTACGATTATCGATAACAGACCCGTTTCCCATGAGGGGAGCGGTTCTGTTTTTCTATACCGAGAAGTCAAGTTGTTACAAATGAGGCCGTAAGGCGAGCCGGTGTTCGTTGGGCCTTATACTGAACTTCCGGTGAACGGTACCAAGCGTCTGGTAAACGGTAATATGCATAGCAGAAATGAATAGGACAAACTTTTTTCTGAATAAAAATGAAAATGGTTGAGACGCGGTATGAATCGCTAATTCTATTCATAGCTTTATTAGAAATATGCAATTTGAGGGTGGTTTAATAAAGTTAAGTTCCATTTGCTATTTGGTTTGAAAAAGCATTTAAGCACGTAAATAAACTTTATTAAATCAAAGTGTGCCATGCGTGAAGTATATGTGTATGCCGTTCACCCCTCATAAAAAACCGTTCGGGGGCAAGGTGGAAGTATGGGCTGATTTTGGATATAAATATGTCGTCAGCAATAACGCCTCACACGGAGGGGCGCTAACGAATCGGCCCTGACAAGGGCCCGAAAGAAAGGTAGGAGGCCATGACGAAAGGTCTGCACGTGCCTTCCGAGATCGGCAAGCTCAGGAAGGTCTGCCTGCACCGTCCCGGCGACGAGCTCCTCAACCTGCCGCCCGACGAGCTCGAGCGACTCCTGTTCGACGACGTCCCGTTCCTGGAGGTCGCGCAGCAGGAGCACGACACCTTCGCCCAGATCCTGAGGGACCAGGGCGTGGAGGTGCTCTACCTCGAGAACCTCGTCGCAGAGGTGTTCGACCAGGTCCCCGGCGCCCGCGCCGAGTTCACCGACCAGTACATCGCCGAGGCAGGCATCCGCGGCCAGCACATGCCGCAGATCGTCCGCGAGAAGCTGGACTCCATCGAGGACAACCTCGAGTTCGTCAAGAAGACCATGGCCGGCATGACCAAGGCCGAGATCGACATGCCCCTCACGGCGTCCACGACCCTCGACTCCCTGGTCAACTCCGAGTCCGAGTCCGACCTGATCATCGACCCGATGCCCAACCTCTACTTCACCCGCGACCCGTTCGCGGTCGTCGGCGAGGGCGTCAACCTCAACCGCATGTACTCGGTCACCCGCAACCGCGAGACCCTGTACGGCAAGTACGTCTTCAAGTACCACCCCGACTACAAGGACGTCTCCCTGTACTTCCGCCGCGACTGCCAGTTCCACACCGAGGGCGGCGACGTGCTGAACATCAACGAGAAGACCCTCGCCGTCGGCATCTCCCAGCGCACCCAGGCCGCAGCCATCGACGTCATGGCCCAGAACATCTTCTGGAACTCCGACTCCAAGGTCGAGCGCATCCTGGCCTTCGACATCCCCGTCTCGCGCGCCTTCATGCACCTCGACACGGTCTTCACCCAGATCGACGTCGATAAGTTCACGATCCACCCCGCCATCATGGGCACCCTGCGCGTCTACGAGCTGACCGCCGGCAAGAACCCGGGCGACGTGAACATCCGCCTGATCGAGGACACCCTCGAGCACGTCCTGGAGGACGCCACCGGCGTCGACCAGGTCAAGCTGATCCCCTGCGGCGGCGGCGACCCGATCGCGGCCTCCCGCGAGCAGTGGAACGACGGCTCCAACACCCTGTGCGTCGAGCCCGGCAAGATCTGCGTCTACGCCCGCAACACCGTCACCAACGACGTGCTGTACAAGGAGGGCCTGGACCTTCTCGTCGTGCCCTCCGCCGAGCTCTCCCGCGGCCGCGGCGGCCCGCGCTGCATGAGCATGCCCTTCTGGCGCGAGGACCTCTAAGTCTTTCCGTTTCCGGTGCGGTCCCCCTACAACCGCACCGGCTTCGCCCGTTAAACGGGCAACACTAATACTTACGTAATTCATTTCTTCGAAAGGAAACGAACCATGGGTGTTAACCTCTCCGGCCGTAGCTTCCTCAAGCTCCTCGACCTCACCACCGAGGAGATCGAGTACCTGCTCAAGCTCTCCAAGAACTTCAAGGACATGAAGCGCGCTGGCGTTCCGCACCGCTATCTCGAGGGCAAGAACATCGTTCTGCTCTTCCAGAAGACCTCCACTCGTACCCGCTGCGCCTTCGAGGTCGGCGGCATGGATCTGGGCATGGGCGTCACCTACCTCGATCCGGGCTCGTCGCAGATGGGCAAGAAGGAGTCCATCGAGGATACCGCCCGCGTTCTCGGCCGCATGTATGACGGCATTGAGTTCCGTGGCTTTGCCCAGGACGACGTCGAGGAGCTCGCTGCTAAGTCCGGCGTGCCCGTGTGGAACGGCCTGACCACTGAGTGGCATCCCACCCAGATGCTCGCCGACATCCTGACCGTCCAGGAGAACTTCAACTACGACATCAAGGGCAAGACCCTCGTCTTCATGGGCGACTGCAAGAACAACGTTGCTCGCTCCCTCATGGTCGTCTGCTCCAAGCTCGGCATGAACTTCGTGGCCTGCGGCCCCGAGGAGTGCATGCCCGCCGATGACGTCATCGAGGCCTGCAAGCCCATCGCCGAGGCCAACGGCTGCACCATCAAGCTGACCACCGACGTCAAGGACGGCGTCGCCGGTGCCGACGTTCTCTACACCGACGTGTGGGTCTCCATGGGCGAGCCCGACGAGGTTTGGGCCGAGCGCATCGCTCAGCTCACCCCGTATCGTGTCACCTCCGAGGTCATGGCTATGGCCAACCCGGGTGCCATCTTCCTGCACTGCCTGCCCAGCTTCCACGACACCAACACCACCATTGGCGCCGAGAAGTGCGAGCAGTTCGGCATCACCGAGCAGGAGGTCACCGACGAGGTCTTCGAGAGCCCCGCTTCCAAGGTCTTCGACGAGGCCGAGAACCGCATGCACACCATCAAGGCTGTCATGTACGCTACGCTCAAGTAAGAGCTTCTAGCATCTCGCTCGGGGTGCATTGCTGCGCACCCCGAGCGCTTTTGTCTGGTAAAAATCTCGCACTGAGCGACATGCACGGCACGGAAGAGCCGCTTCGGGCGAGATCAGTAAATGATTTATGAAGGGGGGATGAGAACTATGACTGAGACCGCTAAGAAAAAGCGCGGTATGCCTTCATCGTTCACCATTCTTCTTGCTCTGCTGGCAATCGTCGCGGTTGTTACCGTTATCGTCTCCGGTACGTCCGGTGGCGAGGTTACCGCTGCCCGCCTGAGCGATTTCTGCACCGCCCCGGTCAAGGGCTTCGCTGACGCTCTGCCCGTCTGCCTCTTCGTTATGATCCTCGGCGGCTTCCTCGGCATGATGACCGAGACCGGCGCCCTGGACAACGGCATTGCCGTTCTGGTGCAGAAGCTTAAGGGCAATGAGATCATGCTCATTCCCGTGCTGATGCTCATCTTCTCCCTCGGTGGTACCACCTATGGTATGTGCGAGGAGACCGTTCCCTTCTACGCCCTGCTCGCCGCTACCATGATGGCTGCTGGCTTCGACCCCATGGTCGGCGCCGCTACCGTCCTGCTCGGCGCTGGCTGCGGCTGCCTCGGCTCCACGGTTAACCCGTTCGCCGTCGGCGCTGCCGTCGACGCTCTGACCGGTGTTGGCATTGAGGTCAACCAGTCCATCATCATCGGCCTCGGTGCCGTCCTGTGGATTGTTACCACCGCCATGTCCATCTTCTTCGTCATGAGCTATGCCAAGAAGGTCAAGGCTGACAAGGGTTCCACCATCCTTTCGATGCAGGAGCTCAAGGACGCCGAAGAGGCTCACGGCAAGGCTGCTTCCGAGGTTAACAAGGAGGTCAAGCTCACCGGTCGTCAGAAGGGTGTTCTGATCGCCTTTGCCTTCACCTTCGTCGTCATGATCGTCGGCTTCATCCCGCTGGCCGACCTTAACGAGGGCGTCGCCAACTTCTTCGATGCTGGCGCTGTCTATGACGCTGACGGTAACGCCATCGTTCAGGGCTGGTCTGCCCTGATCACCGGCCTGCCCATTGGTCAGTGGTACTTCGACGAGGCTTCCACCTGGTTCTTCCTCATGGCTGTCCTGATCGGTATTATCGGCGGCCTGTCCGAGAAGCAGATCGTCAACACCTTCATCACCGGCGCTGCCGACATGATGTCCGTTGTCCTCGTCATCGCCCTCGCCCGTGGTATCTCCGTCCTCATGGCTAGCACCGGCCTCGACGTCTACGTCCTCGACGCTGCCGCCAATGCTCTGGCTGGCCTGTCCGGCGTGATCTTCGCTCCCATGAGCTTCCTGGTCTACTTCGGCCTGTCCTTCCTGATCCCCTCGACCTCCGGTATGGCTACTGTCTCCATGCCCATCATGGGACCGCTGGCTGTTAAGCTCGGCTTCTCGCCCGAGGTCATGGTCATGATCTTCTCCGCCGCCATCGGCGTCGTGAACCTGTTCACCCCGACCTCCGGCGCCATCATGGGCGGTCTTGCTCTGGCCAAGATCGAGTGGACGACCTGGCTCAAGTTTGCTCTTAAGCTCATCGTCGCTCTCTCCGTCGTCTGCGCCATCATCCTGACCGTCGCTTGCGTGATGCTCTAAGTACCCCTTGGGTACCCCACGGAAACCATGACGATCCTGTAAAGGATCACCTGGTCATCGTCTGTCCGGTGGGGTAACCCCACCGGTAGACTCCTACCTTTAGCCTCCTCCCGTTCCGTGCGCGGGAGGGGGCGCTCTTGTGTTCCGGCGTTTTACCAAACGCCGGAACCACTCGACGCTGCAAGCCCGCCAGAGCGGCAATCTGACGTTCAATCGTCGGGCATGGCCAAAAGGCCTATGCCCTCCTCTTTCACGTCACCTTGCTCGCTCTGGTGGGCTTTCGCTGACTTATGCTCAACCTGCGGCGCTGCCATTGTTGGCGCAGGGGGCGGCTTGCTCGCTCTGGTGTCTGTTCGCTGTCCGTTCTCTGCCCGCGACGTTTCTGCTGTTGGTGCAAAGGGGTCAGGTTACTTTGCGCCAAAAGGGGAAGTTGCGGTGGAATAGTTCCCGTTTGGCCGTCTTGAGGGGTTAAACAGGAGCTATTTCACCGCAACTTATCGATGCCGTGTTTGGTTGGTGCCTGTTGATGGCCTGGGCGTCGGGGAGGGCAGGCTCCGTTATAATCGCGTAGGAACTTAATTTACGAAACGGGACGGGAGCCATACATGCGCCAGGGTTTCGACAACGCGAAATATATCGAGCTGCAGGCCGCTCATATTAAAGAGCGCATCTCGCAGTTTGGCGGCAAGCTCTATTTGGAGTTTGGCGGCAAGCTGTTCGATGACTATCATGCGAGTCGTGTACTGCCGGGTTTTGAGCCGGACAGCAAGTTCCGCATGCTCAAGAGCATCGCCGACGATGTCGAGGTTATCATCGCGATCAACGCGAACCACATCGAGAAAAACAAGGCTCGTGGTGACCTTGGCATTACCTATGACGAGGATGTGCTGCGCCTGGTTGACCTGTTCCGCGGCAACGGCTTTGCCGTCGCGGCTGTGGTTATCACCCAGTACGCCGGCCAGCCTGCTGCCGATGTGTTCCGCAACCGCTTGAACGCGCTCGGTATTCCCGCCAAGCTGCACTATCCCATCGAGGGGTATCCGCACGATGTCGATCTGATCGTGTCCGACGATGGCTACGGCAAGAACGAGTTTGTCGAGACCACGCGTCCGCTCGTTGTCGTGACGGCACCCGGCCCCGGCTCGGGCAAGCTCGCCACTTGCCTCTCGCAGCTGTATCACGAGCATAAGCACGGTACCGCCGCCGGCTATGCCAAGTTTGAGACCTTCCCGGTCTGGAATCTTCCTCTGACGCATCCGGTCAATATTGCCTACGAGGCCGCCACGGCAGACCTCGATGACGCCAACATCATCGACTCCTTCCACCTGGAGGCCTACAACAAGACCACGGTCAACTACAACCGCGACGTCGAGGCCTTCCCGGTAGTCCGTGCCCTGATGGAAAAGATCCTGGGCAAGAGCCCCTACCAGAGCCCTACGGACATGGGCGTCAATATGGTCGGTTTTGCCATCACCGATGACGATGCCTGCCGCGACGCTTCCAAGATGGAGATCGTCCGCCGCTACTTTACCGCGGTCGAAAATGTGCGCCGTACCGGCGTGGGCGATGAGCAAGTCGACCGTCTCAAGATTATTATGAAGAAAGCCGGCATCGATAAGAACTACTCACCGGCGCGCTCGGCGGCCCTCACCAGGGAGCAGCTGACGGGTGGTCCCGTGGGTGCCATGGTCATGCCCGATGGCTCCGTGGTGACCGGTAAGACCTCCACGCGCCTGGGCGCCGCAAGTTCGCTCATTATGAACGCCCTCAAGCATGTCTCGGGCGTCGACCTTGAGCTCGAGGTCATTAGCGATGAGGCGATCGAGCCCATCAGTAAGCTCAAGACGCATTTCTTGGGCAGCAAAAACCCGCGCCTCCACACCGACGAGACGCTTATGGCGCTGTCGATCACCTCGGCCACGAGTGAGACGGCCGCTCGCGTCCTTTCGGGCCTGGAGCAGCTGCGCGGTTGCGATGCCTTCTTTAGCGTGATTATCTCGCCGACGGACGAGACGGTACTTCGCAAGTTGGGCATCAACGTGTGCTGCGAGCCCAAGTTTGAGCGCCGCGGTTTCTTCCATCGCTAAGTTTGAAGCACCGCGGTAATTGCATTGCATTTTGGCCGTATCGGGTTAGCGCCCGGTACGGCTTTTTGATCAATAAAGCGTCTATTTCGGCGAAAAATAGCTGTTTACCTGCCTAGAAACAATTTGAGCGGTATACAATAACCGTAACTGTTTCATCCTTAGCGGGATGCCGCATGATGGATATTACCTGCCATCGTGAGGTGTGTCGGTCGCGCACGGCGCGTTAGATGCTCGTGCTCGGTTTGAGGAGGCTGCTATGGCGGGCAAGGGTCGTGCGAGTGTTAACGATATGAAGCGTGTCGAGGTGCTGGTGTTGATGGAGATCGACCAGCAAACCGAAGACAATGGCGGGCCGTATGGTTTCTCGCGCAAAACGCTTGCCGAGCGCGTGGGGGTTTCGCCGTATCGTGCCCGCGCCGCAATCGATCGCTTGGATTCCGAAGGTATGATTGATGTCGTCTCGCGTTATAGCGACGACGGCGGTCAGCTTGCAAATGGCATTTGCCTCACCGAACGTGGTGAGTGGTATCTTGAGGGCGTCCGTACCGGCATGCTCGTTCAAGAAATGCTTGAGGACGAGGTTGCTGATCGATAGCAGCATGTAACCCTTGCCATAGCGACGCCGCCTGGGAAACCGGGCGGCGTTTTGTTTCAAGATGGAGAAATGCTATTGCGCGTAAGAAAAATTGCGTGCGGCGTGCGTCGCGAGTATTACAATGAAGACCCGTAAGATGTGTATGGACAACTTCTACGGGAAGCGCAGGTAACTCAATATGACCAAGCATGTGTTCGTGACCGGCGGCGTGGTTTCGTCTCTGGGCAAGGGTATTACCGCGGCCTCGCTGGGCCGTCTGCTCAAGTCGCGCGGGTACAAGGTAACGATGCAAAAGGCCGACCCGTATCTGAACGTCGACCCCGGCACCATGAGTCCGTTCCAGCATGGCGAGGTCTTTGTGACCGAGGACGGCTACGAGTCCGATCTGGACCTGGGCCACTACGAGCGCTTTATCGACGAGAACCTGACCCGCGATTCCAACTTTACGACTGGTGCCATCTATAAGAGCCTGATCGCCCGCGAGCGTCGCGGTGACTTTTTAGGCGGTACCGTGCAGGTGATTCCTCACGTCACCAATGCCATTAAGGATAAGTTCCGCCGCATCGAGGAGCAGACCGGCTCCGATGTAGTCATCACCGAGCTGGGCGGCACGATCGGCGACATCGAGTCCCAACCGTTTGTCGAGGCCATTCGTCAGTACCGCAAGGAGGCCGGCCCCGAGAACGTCTGCTACATCCACGTGTCGCTCGTTCCCTATATCGCCGCCGCCCACGAGGTCAAGACCAAGCCCACGCAGCATTCCGTCAAGGAGCTCCGCAGCTTTGGCATCCAGCCCGATATTATCGTGTTGCGCTCCGACCACCATATCGATGACGCTATCCGCGGGAAGATCGCAAGCTTCTGCGACGTCGACACCGATTGCGTCTTTACCAACGAGGACTGCGCGAGCATTTACGATGTTCCGCAGCTGCTTGCCGAGCAGGACTTTGACCTGCGCATTTGCGAGCGCCTGGGTCTGGACCCGCGTGAGCGCGACATGAGCGAGTGGAACGAGTTCCTGCGCAAACAGAATCACGCCAACCATCACGCCGACAAGGTGAAGATTGCCGTCGTTGGCAAGTACACGCAGCTGCCCGATGCGTACCTGTCGGTTATCGAGGCCCTGCACCATGCGGGTGTCTTCTACGATCGCCATGTGGACGTCCAGCTGGTCGACGGCGAGAGCCTCGACGAGCAGAATGTCTCCGAAGTTCTGGGCGGCGCTTCGGGCATCCTGGTCCCCGGCGGCTTTGGCAAGCGCGCCCTGGAGGGCAAGATCCTCGCGGCCGAGTTTGCCCGCGAGCACAAGATTCCGTATCTGGGCATTTGCCTGGGTATGCAGGTGGCCGTGTGCGAGTTCGCCCGCAACGTCGTCGGCCTTGCCGGCGCCAGCTCCTCCGAGTTCGACCCGGACGGTCCGTTTAGCGTCATCGATCTGATGAGCTCGCAGGAGGATGTGACCGAGAAGGGCGGCACCATGCGTCTGGGCGCCTATCCGTGCAAGCTCGCCGCCGATACCCTCGCTCGCGAGGCATATGGCGAGGATCTCGTCTACGAGCGTCACCGTCACCGCTTTGAGTTTAACAACGCCTTCCGCGACCAGCTCGAGGACGCCGGCTTGGTTATCTCTGGCCTCTCACCCGACGAGCGCCTGGTCGAGATGGTCGAGCTGCCGCGCGACGTGCATCCGTGGTATGTGGCAACCCAGGCTCACCCCGAGTTCAAGAGCCGTCCGACCAACCCGCAGCCGCTGTTCCGAGAGTTCGTGCGTGCCTCGATCGGTCAGCACGAGGGTGTCGATCGCCTACAGGTGACGCCCATGAACCTCGCTACGGACTAAGGGTGCCGGCGAACAAAGAACATACCGAAGCTACTCCCTCGTCGCTCGCCGTGGCGGCGGGGGAGTATCTCGATTACCTCGCGGTCGAGCGGGGTTTGGCGCGCAACACGATTGCGGCCTACCGTCGTGACCTGACGACGTACTGCGCCTATCTGGAGCGGGCGGGCATCATGTCTTTTGATGAGGCGACTCGTCAGGTCGTGGAGGGCTTTGTCGCCGACCGTCGCGATGGGGGCTATTCCGATGCCTCGGTGGAGCGTGCGCTTGCGGCCGTGAAGGGCCTGCATGCCTTTTTGGTGCGCGATGGGATTGTGGCCCAAAATCCAACGGCGGCGTTGCGCCTGCCTAAAAAGGCTGAGCGTTTGCCGGAGTATCTATCGGTGGAGGATGTCTCGGCGCTGCTCGATCAAGACTTCCCCGAGGGCGAGATGGGCTTGCGCGACCATGCCATCTTGGAAGTGCTCTACGGATGCGGCTTGCGTGTGAGCGAGTTGGTGGGGCTCGATGTGGGCGATATCCATATCGACGATGGCTTTGTGCTCGTTCGCGGTAAGGGCTCAAAGGAACGCCTGTCCCCGCTGGTGGGAAGCGCGGCGCGAGCTCTGACGCTCTATTTAACTGAGGGGCGTTCTCGCTTGGCGGCCCATGCCCACGGAACCGAGACCTCGGCGGTCTTTTTAAATAAGAACGGCCGCCGTCTGTCGCGCCAGGGCATCCATGCCATCTGTGAGCGCTACGGGCGCCAGGTGGGGCTGGTGGGACTCCATCCCCATACGCTGCGTCACTCCTTTGCCACCCATATGCTTGCGGGCGGTGCAGACCTCCGTGTGCTACAGGAGATCTTGGGACATGCCGATATATCGACCACGCAGGTCTACACGCATGTCGACCGAACGCAACTGACCGAGGTCTATCTGGCGGCGCATCCGCTAGCACATCGCTAGCACCTCGCTGACCTGCATATTTATAAATACTAAAGGGGACGGGCCCCAGATTGCCGAGACGCACTTTTGCGCGCATGGGCAATCTGGGGCTCGTCCCATTTTTCGCTAGACACCGACGCGGCGGTGGGCCGTGTGTACCGTGGGTGGGGGAGTTTGGGGGCGATGTGAACGGCGTGTAAAGGGACGTAAAAATCGCCTCAAGGTCAACTTGAAGGTTGAGGTTCGCGGGCATGGTTCTACAGGTGGCATCCCGCCTTTGCTGCAAACACAACATATTGTGTTTTCGAACATATGCTCGGGGGTGTTTTACAACATATTGGGGGTGGAATGGTGGGGAGGGGTGGGGGACGGGGGGGGGAAAAGTGTTGAAAAATGGGGCGGTTCCCCATATTATTGATGACGTCGACAGGCGGGGTGGTTCCCCGCGTACGTGCCATCTGAGTAACCGAGGGGAGGGCGCACATGGGAATGACTGGTGCATACGAGCGCAATCTCGATGCAAAAGGTCGTCTGTCCCTGCCTGCACCCCTTCGCGAGGAGCTTGGAGAGCACGTTCGCGTGTTCAAAGCCCTGGATGTCGATGCTCTGTACGTGTTCTCTGCCGAGGCCTTCGATAAGTGGGTCGAAGGACTCTTCGCGGGTCGTGAGGGCCACGAGGGTTTTAACCCGCGTGACATTAACGACCAGAAGCTCATGAGGGCGATCAACAAGCGCACCACGTCGATGGATGTGGACAGCGCCGGTCGTATCGGTCTTTCCGAGTCTCTCCGCAAGCAGGCGAACCTCGACCGCGAGGTCACGGTTGTGGGCAACTACGACCACCTTGAGGTTTGGGATCGCGCCGCGGCCGATGAGGACGATGACGATGAGGCCCTGCTGGACCTCTTCTTCTCGTAAGGGCAAGGCACGGGTAACGGATGGAGCGTGGGATCTTGACACAAGAATATCGGCATGAACCTGTCATGCTCGGCGAAGTGCTTGAGTCGCTGCAGCTAAAGAGCGGCTCCGTTGTCTGCGATTGCACCCTTGGCGGTGCCGGCCATTCGGTAAAGATGGCCGCACAGGTGGGGGAGACGGGCCGTTTGCTCGGCGTCGATCAGGACGACATGGCCCTCGAGGCCGCTGGCGCCCGTCTGGACCGCGAGGTTCCCGGCGTTCCGCACCAGCTGCTGAAGGGCAACTTCGGCGACTTGGACGAGCTGCTTTGCTCGGCCGAGGTGCCCGGGGTCGATGGCTTCCTGTTCGATTTGGGCGTTTCGTCACCGCAACTCGATATCCCTGGCAGGGGCTTTTCGTATAACGAGGACGCCCCATTGGACATGCGGATGGATCCGGGTAATAACACCTTAAACGCAGCTGAGGTCATCAACACCTATAACGAACACGACCTCGCCCGGATTCTACGCGTCTACGGAGAAGAGAAGTTCGCCTCGCAGATCGCGCGCGAGATCGTGCGCCGCCGCGAGCAAGAACCGATCGAAACCACCGGCCAATTTGTCGAGATCATCAAGGCGGGTATCCCGGCTGCCGCTCGTCGGCATGGCGGACACCCGGCCAAGAAAAGTTTCCAGGCCATTCGCATCGAGGTCAATCACGAACTCGATGTGCTCGAACGAGGGCTTGATGCCGCCACCAGGTGGCTCAACCCGGGCGGACGTATCTGCGTCATCTCGTATCACTCGCTCGAGGACCGTATCGTAAAGAACCACTTTAAGGAGATGAGCCAGGGGTGCACGTGTCCGCCGGAGATTCCGGTGTGCGTGTGCGGCAACGTGCCGATACTCAAGGTCATCACCCGCAAACCCCTGGTTGCCCAGCCTGATGAGGTTGAGCGCAACCCTCGGGCGAGATCAGCCAAAATCCGCGTGGCGCAGCGTCTGTAGGCGCGACCGCGCGATATTGGACCTCCCGCTCGCACCATAAACGAAGCTTAAACACACTACCAACGTACTCGGGATGGGAGGCGGCATATCATGGGCTACAACACTTCAAGCGCAGCACTCGCCTATGATATGAACGCCATGCCCGCCTATCGTGAGACGCCGCAGGCCCCCGTTGCTCCCCGTGAGCAGCGCACGCCGCGCTTTGATGTCTACACGGGCGCGGGCCGTCAGGCAAACCAGGCGGTAAGCCCGGTTTTCATGAGCGTTCTTAAAACGTTTTGCATCATTGCGGCTATCTTCATGACGATCGGCGTCGCCCGCGTGGCGCTCGCCGGCGTTACGGCCCAGGTGCTCAATAGCAACGCCGAGCTTACCAACACGCTCGAAAAGGCGACCGATGAGAGCTCCGACCTGGAGGTCATGCATTCGGTCTATGGCGCCGACACGCGCATTCGCGACCTTGCGGGCGCTTACGGCATGGTGGAGCCCAGCGAGAGCGTTACACTTGACTTTTCGCAGGATGCAGCCGCGGGCGCCAACGCGACCGCGACCGCTCAGTAGCAAGACGGTAGCTGAGTATGACAAATGATTATCGCCGCGGTTCCGATGGGGGCCGCGGTTCTGGACGTCCCTCGTCGCGGGGACGTTCTGGTTATCAAGGAACGGGTCGGCAATCTTACAACGCCGGGCAGTCCCGTGGCAACGACCCGGCGTCGCGACTTCGCGGCTCGGGCGGCCCTCAAGTGCATAACACCAGGTCGCGCAAGAGTTCGTCGACCGAATGGCTCACGGGCACGCCTCTGCCTCGCCGCAAAGCCGTCATGGGCTTCATTGGGCTTGGCTTGGGCTTGGGCGTCTTTCGCCTTGCCGACTATCAAATTGTCGAAGCCGATAAACTGCGCGAGCGTGCCGATGCGCGCCGCCTGCTTGCGC
Source organism: uncultured Collinsella sp. (assembly GCA_958372075.1). Lineage (GTDB taxonomy): Bacteria > Actinomycetota > Coriobacteriia > Coriobacteriales > Coriobacteriaceae > Collinsella. The sequence goes on from CATXMO010000008.1 coordinate 18,385, forward strand.
AGACCCTCTATGCCAAGCGCGGTACCATCTACGACCGTAACGGCAACGTGCTGACGTCGTCGGTCGAATGCCGCAACATCGCCGTGAATCCTCAGCTTATCGAGGACGTTGACAAGACGGTCTCGGCACTGGTCAAAGCTACGGGCATCGATAAGAAAACCTGTCGTGATCTCGTTATGTCCGATGGCACCTGGGTGTATATCAAACGCCAGGTGGACGAGGACGATGCTGCGGCGCTGGAGAAGAAGAATCTGCCCGGTGTGCTCTTTGAGCAGGCCATGAAGCGCGTATATCCTTATGGCAACCTGGCATCGCAGGTGCTTGGCGTGGTAAACGTGGACAACGACGGTCTGACGGGCCTTGAGAAGCAGTACAACAAGCTTTTGACCGGAACGAACGGTTCGCTGGTGCGCGAGCGGGCGAGGGACGGTAGCTATATCGCGGGCGGCGCCTATAAAAAGGTGGCGGCGGTTGACGGCGTGGACATCGTGACGACGCTCGATGTCAATATCCAGCGTGCCGCTGAGGACGCCCTGGCCGAGGCGGTCGAAAAGACCAAGGCCAAGAATGGCTCGGCCCTGGTCACCGATCCCACGACGGGCGAGATTCTGGCGGCATGCTCGTATCCGACATATGACCAGACCGATCTGGAAAACGCCAAGACCGAGGACATGAACTTGCGCCTGGTTACCGATGCCTACGAGCCCGGCTCGGTCTTTAAGACACTTGTGGCCGGTGCCGGCTTCGACTTGGGCGCCGTGCGTTCGAGCACGTCGTTTGAGGTGCCGGCGAGCATTAAGGTTGGCGACGACACCGTTACCGACGCCGATAAGCGCGACTACACCATGACCATGGACGTGCGCGAGATGATGCGCCGTTCGTCCAACGTAGGCTTTGTCCTGGTGGGGCGCAAGATCGGTGCCGACGACTTTGCCGCCTATGTGGACAAGTGGGGCATCGGTCACAGCTCTGGTGTCGATTTTCCGGGCGAGAGCCTGGGCATCGTCAAGGAGCGTGACCAGTATGACGGCGCCACGCTGGGCTCGATGAGCTTTGGACAGGCGCTGTCTGTCTCGCCGATTGAGATCGCACGTGCCGTGGGCGGCATCGCCAACGGCGGCGTGATGATGACCCCGCACTTCTATAAGTCCAGCAAAGGTGACGAGAAGGACTGGGGCGAAGGCGAGCGCGCGATTTCGGAGGATGCCGCATCCCAGGTGACATCGTGCATGCAGACGGTCGTGTCGGAGGGAATGGGCGTTGGCGGCGCGGTTGACGGCTATGACGTGGCGGGTAAGACCGGTACGGCCGAACGTGCCGACGAGAACGGCGGCTACCTCAAGGAGAACTACATGTCGTCCTTTATGGGCTTTGCACCGGCACAATCGCCCAAGGTGCTGTGCTATATCACGCTCGACGGAACGCCGAGCGGCTCAGATGCCGCTGCGGTTCCGTTCCAGTTCATTATGGCCAACGCGCTCGACGTGCTGGGTATCCCGCACACGAAGTAGGGGGTTACAATCTTTGGGGCGTGGTTTGTTGTCCCATATGAGGGGTGTTCACATGCCCTGCACCACGCATACGCGGCGCTGGGATACAATACGCCGATAGCATTATTAGGTTTACAGGGGAGCTGCAATGATAGAGATCGCCGTCAACAACCTCGCGGCCGCAACAGGGGCCCGAACCGTGACGGGAGAAGCCGATCGGGTATGCCGCGGGTGCGTTATCGACTCGCGCCAGGTCGAGGAAGGGACGATTTTCGTCGCCTTTCCCGGTGAAAACGTCGACGGCAATGATTTTGCTTCCCGTGCCGTCCAGTCGGGTGCCGGCGCCGTCGTGATGACGCGTGAGCCCGAGGCCGAGCTGGTCTCGCTGGCGCAGGACAAGGGCTGTGCCATCTTGCTGACCGATGATCCCGAGGAGTTTCTGCTGCGTTTGGCGCATGCGTATCGCCTGGAGCTTGGCTGCCTGGTCGTTGGCATTACCGGTTCCATCGGCAAGACGACGACCAAGGACGTGCTCGCCGCTGTGCTCGCCAAGCGCTATCGTGTCTGGGCCACCAAGGGCAATTTCAATAACCTGATCGGCATGCCGCTCACGGTGCTTTCCGCTCCGGCCGATACCGAGGTCCTGGTGCTCGAGATGGGCATGAACCATTTCCACGAGATCGAGCGCCTGTCTCAGTCTGCCAATCCCAACCTTGCCATCGTGAGCAAGATCGGCACCTCTCATATCGGCATTTTGGGCAGCCGCGAGAACATCGCCCGCGCTAAGGCCGAGATCGTTCAGGGCATGTGCGCCGCTGGCGACTATTTGCCGCTGCTGGTTTTGGGCGGTGAGGACGACTTTACGCCGTTCATTCGCGACACGTTCGCCCAACCTGCTGGTATCGACGTGATGCTGGCCGGCGTCTCGGACGATGATGAGGTCCGTGCCCGCGACGTTCGCGTTGATGACGAAGGCCGTCCGGTCTTTACGCTCGATTTTGGCCAGGGTGAGACGATCGATACCATGCTTGCCATCCCCGGCGTGCAGTCCGTTCCTAATGCCGTTAAGGCCGCCGCGGTTGCCTATCGCCTGGGCGTGACGCCCGAGCAGATCGATGCTGCCTTTAGGGGTCTCACGATCACCGGACACCGCCAGGAGATCAAGCGCGCCAAGAGCGGTGCACGCGTCATCGATGACTCCTATAACGCCAGTGCCGAATCCATGGCTGCTGGCCTCGATCTGCTGTGCTCGCTTTCGTGCACGGGGTCTCGCATGGCGATCCTGGGCGAGATGGGCGAGATGGGCGATGAGGCTCCTCGCATGCATGAGCTCGTGGGCGCCTATGCCGCCGCCAAGAAGCTCGACATGCTGGCGTGCGTGGGTGGTGAGCTGGCCCAGCTTATGGCCGATGCCGCACGCATGATGGGCATGGACGAGGACCGCATCCAGGTGTTCTCCGATTATCAGCAGGTGCTCGACCGCATGGGCGGCGCGCTTGAAAAACATGATGTTGTACTGGTCAAGGGTTCCCGCTTTGTTGAGCTCGACCGCTTTGTGGAAGGTGTGTGCTAGCCCATGTTCGGCAATCCCTCGTATCCAACGTATCAGGCTTTTTTGGGGCTTGGCATCGCCGCAGCCATTGCGCTGCTGCTCATGCCGTGGTGGATCAAGCTGCTCAAGGTCGAGGGTATCGGCCAGCAGGTTCGTGCCGACGGCCCCAAGCGTCATTTGGTTAAGCAGGGAACGCCCACCATGGGTGGCGTTGTCATCCTCGTCGCGATCTCGCTGACCTGCCTGCTGATGGGCAAGCTCACCACCGAGCTCGTACTCGTACTGCTCGCCACGCTGGCGACCGGCGTGCTGGGCCTGATCGACGACCTGACCTCCGTTACGCATGGGCGCTCGCTCGGTCTGACGCCTCATGCCAAGATGATCGGCCTAACCATTATCTGTGTCACCTTTACGGTACTTGCCGTCAACTGGTGCGGCGTCGCCCCCGAGATTCGTTTTCCCGGTGGGTTGACGATCGACCTTGGCGTGCTTTCGACCACCATCTGCGGCTATTCGTTCCCGTGGCTCTATATTGTCTTTTGCTGGCTGATGATTGCCGGTCTTTCTAATGCCGTGAACCTGACCGATGGCCTTGACGGTCTTGCTGGCGGCACCTCCATGATCGCCATGCTCGCCATGGCTGCCATGGCGTTTTTGCACGGAGACGTGAACCTGTCCATCTTCTGCACCGCGTGTGCCGGTGCCTGCTTGGGCTTTCTGTGGTTCAACTGCTATCCGGCGAGCATCTTTATGGGCGATACCGGCTCGCTTGCTCTGGGCGCCGCGTTTGCCTGCACGTCCATCATGACCAACACCGAGGTCGTCTCCCTCATCATCGGCGGCCTGTTTATCGTTGAGACCCTGTCGGTCATGATTCAGGTTGTCTACTTCCATTTTACGCACAAGCGCGTCTTCCTTATGGCGCCCATCCATCATCATTTCGAAAAGAAGGGCTGGGCCGAGACCAAGGTCGTCATCCGTTTTTGGATTATCGCTGCGGCCTTTGGTGCCGTTGGCCTTGCTCTGTTCTTTCAGTTGGGATAGTGGTCTTTCATGCCTCTTGCTGATGTCTTTAGCCTGCTCGTTTTGGGTCAGGGCAAATCCGGTCTCGATGTCGCCCGCTGGGCGCTGGCGCATCCCGAGCGCGTAAGCGCCGTTACCGTGTATGGCGGCGGCACCTCTGAGCCCAATGACGCCACGCGTGCGCTCGAGGCTGCTGGTGCGTCGTTTGTCTATGGGACCGAACAGGTCGAGGGCGCCTATGACGTATGCGTGACGTGCCCGGGCATCTCGGAGTTCTCGGGCTTCTTTAAGGCCGGGCGCGAACATGCCGCTCAGATTATGGGTGAGCCAGAGTTTGCCTATCGCCTGTCGCCCGATAACTGGATTGCCATCACGGGCACCAACGGTAAGACGACCACCACGTCGCTGACTGATTATCTGCTCAAGGCTGCCGGCGAGGCCAGCGTAGCTGTCGGCAACATCGGCGAGCCGCCGGTCAACGAGATTGACGGCCGAGCCCACAACGAGTGGTTTGTGGCTGAGCTCTCGAGCTATCAGATTGCTACGACCACCGAGCTCCACCCTCGCGTGGCAGTGCTGCTCAACATCACTCCCGACCACTTGGGCTGGCATAAGAGCCATAAGAACTATGCGCTTGCCAAGATCAAGCTGTTTGACAATATGGTCGATGACGATCTGGTGGTTGTCGACGTCGAAGACGCTGGCATTCACGAGTTCGATGAGTACATCTATACGCCGGGTCGCCGCATCTGCAAGGTCGCTTTTGACGAGCCCGAGGGCGAGGATGCCGCCTTTGTGCGCGACGGCAAGATGGTCGTGCGCCTGAAGGGCGTCGAGACCCCGCTCATCGCTGCATCCGAGCTCAAGATCTCGGGCCATCACAATGTCATCAATGCCCTGTGCGCTGCCACGGCTGCCCTGGCAGTCGGTGCCGATGTCGATGGCGTCTGCCGCGGTCTGGCCTCGTTCCAGCCGCTCGAGCACCGCGTGGAGCCGTGTGGCGAGATTGACGGCGTGCGCTACGTCAACGATTCCAAGGCGACCAACACCGATGCGGTCGAGAAGGCGCTGACGGCATTTCCCGATGACGATGTGATCTTGCTGCTCGGCGGCCACGATAAGGGCACGCCGCTCACGGACTTCGCGCGCGTTGTTATGGATAACGTGCGCTCGGTCGTCTGCTTTGGCGATGCGCGCGAGCGCTTCACCGCCGCTATGGACGAGGCCGATGTCGATGGCGATGTGGATATCGCCCAAGCGGATGACCTACGCGATGCCGTGGACGTTGCCCGTTCGCTGTCGAGCCGTGGCGACGTGATCTTACTTTCTCCTGCCTGCTCTTCGTTCGATGAGTTCTCGGGCTATGAGGAGCGCGGCCGCGTGTTTAAGGACTATGTGGCCCAGCTTGCCGCTGCAGCGAAATCGCAAATGGAATAGGGGTTGCCGGTGAGAGAGGAGAGTCCCCGACAAGGTATGAGGAGGCCCGACTCGGACCGTGCTTCCTCGCGGCGTAGCACACCGCGTTCCGGTCGCGGCGGGCAGTCGTTTAGCGAACGCTATATTGCCGGCGTTCCCGCCCGCATCATGCGCCCCCGTTTGATATTTATGGCCTGCCTGTTTACTTTGGTGTGCTTTGGCCTGTTGATGGTGTACTCGGCGTCTTCGGTCGAGGCGCTGCACGAGAATGGCTCGGCGACGTTTTTCCTGGGTCGACAGGCCGCGTTTGCCGTGGTTGGTGTTCTGGCGCTGATTGCCATCGTGCGCGTTTTGCCGGACAGCTGGTTTGGGGAGGATGTGCTTAGGATCTTCCTTATCGGCATGATGTTCTTGCTTCTGCTGGTGTTCTTGGTGGGAAGCGGCAGCCGTGGCGCCACGCGCTGGCTCAACATCGCCGGTATTCAGTTCCAGCCTTCCGAGTTTTTAAAGCCATTTGCCATTGCGTATTCGGCCATCATGCTTGATCGCTTCTTTTCGCCCGGTGGCAACATCAACGAATTCCTTCGCAAGATGGGCATCTACCTGGGAATTTCGCTCTTTCTGATCTTTATCCAGCCCGATTTCGGTACCGTCCTGATCATCCTGTTGACCCTCATGTGCATGGCGTTGTTTGCGGGTCTCGACCCCAGATTTATCATCGGCGTGATAATCTTCGGCATTCTCGTGATCGTGATTGCGCTTGTCGCAGAGCCGTACCGTATGGTGCGTATCCAGGTTGCCTTGAACCCTTGGGCCGACGAGTATGGTGACGGCTATCAGGCCACGCTTGCCATCATGGCCTTTGCCTCGGGCGGTCTGTTCGGCCGTGGCATCGGCAACTCAACCATGAAGTACTCGTATCTGCCCGAGGCGCACAATGACTACATCCTGGCCATCATTGGCGAGGAAGTCGGTTTTGTCGGAACCGTGCTGTTCTTCTTGGTGTTTGCGATGCTGATCTACTCGGCGTTTCGCATTGCCGAGCAGGCGACCGATCGTCGGGGCGCGCTCATGGCGTCTGGCTCCGCGGTCATTCTCGCGGTGCAGTTTTTGATCAATGCGCTGGGCATCCTCAACGTGTTTCCTATGACGGGCAAACCGCTGCCGTTTATTAGCTACGGCGGTTCGTCGATTATTGTGTCGCTTATGCTTGCCGGTCTGATCCTGCGCGTTTCGTACGAGAGCGCCCGTCGCGATGAGTACGACCGTCGCCGCGAGAGCTTTGCCGTTATGGATGAGAGTACCGCCGGCGTGCCCCACGTGCGCGGCGAGCGATCTTCGCGTAACGGCTTTACCGTTCTGGATGGCTCTGCGACCGAGCCGGCAGCCCGTCCACGCCCGCGAACGGCTCCGCAAGGTCGTCCGCAGCGCCCCAGCCCTCGCAGCGCGGGCGGCGGATATAATCGAATCGATTTGAACTCGGACCCGTCGGCGCGTTTGCGCACCGACGACCAGGGACCGCGTGTACGAAGGGACTACCATGACCGATAAGATGACCGTTGCTATTGCAGCCGGCGGCACGGCAGGGCATATCAACCCCGCGCTCGCCTTGGCCGAAGAGCTGCGTGACCGTGGCCACCACGTTGTGTTCGTGGGCCAGTCGCGCAAGCTCGAGGGTCGTCTGGTCCCCGAGGCTGGGTTTGATTTTGTGCCCATTACGGTTACGGGCTTCGACCGCTCCCGTCCTTGGACGGCGCTGACCTCGCTGTGGCGTGTCAACAAGGCCAAGCGTGCGCTCGCCAGTCATTTCTCAAAGGTCGGCAAGCCCGATGCCGCCATCGGTTTTGGTGCCTATGTCGAGGTTCCGTTGCTGGGGTGGTGCAAGGGCGCAGGCGTTCCGTATCTGCTGCATGAGCAGAACTCTGTTCCGGGCCTGGCCAACAAGATGATGAACTCCCACGCCGCCCGCGTGTGCATCTCGGTGCCGGCAGCGCGTTCGGTCTTTGAGCGCGAAGGTGACCCTGACCACGTGCTCATGACCGGCAACCCCGTACGTCGCTCGGTGATCGAGGGCGATCGCGCTTGCGGCCGCAAGGCACTTGGCGTTCCCGAGGACGCTACGCTGCTGCTCGTCTTTGGCGGTTCACTTGGCGCCCAGCACCTCAACGAGCGCGTGGCTTCGCTCAAAAACGAGCTGCTTTCGCGCAAGAACCTCTATGTGTTGCATTCGACGGGTGCCGACGGCTTTGAGGAGACCGAGCGCGCTTTGGCGCTGACGCCCGAGGAGGCGAAGCGTTACCGCGTCCAGCCTTACATCGACAACATGGGCGACATGCTGGCTGCTGCCGATTTGGTGCTATCGCGTTCGGGCGCATCGAGCGTGGCCGAGATCGCTGCGCTCGCCGTGCCTTCGGTGCTCGTGCCGTACCCGCATGCGACGGCCGACCACCAAACCACCAATGCCCGTTATCTGGTCGACGCCGGGGCCGGCGTGCTCTGCGCCGATGCCGATATCGACGGTTCTGCCTTTGCCGATGAGCTGCTGCACCTGGTCGATGACGCGGCGGCACGCGACGCCATGCGTCAGGCGGCGCGTGGTCTGGCTCAGGATAGGGCCGCCGCTCTTCTGGCGGATGCGGTAGAGGGTTTGCGTTAGTTAGACGGGATATCGTCGGTCGCCCTCGCGCTGATGCGGTAGGTGCGGTACAGTTAACGAGTTACAGGCAGTGTTTACGCAAGGAGTACACGAGCACATGGCTGATTCCCAGACTGCAACCTCCGCGCCCGAGTTTAAGAGCGCCCACTTTATCGGTATCGGCGGCGCCGGCATGAGCGGCATCGCCCTCGTTCTGCACGAGCGCGGTTATGCCGTTACCGGCTCCGACCTTAAGACGTCACGTTATATCCGCCAGCTTGCCCGCGCTGGTGTGAAGGTGCATGTGGGCCATGAGGCCGCCACGATCGACGAGGTCAAGCCCGACGTGGTTGTTGTGTCCACCGCTATTCCGGAGTCCAACCCTGAACTCGTGCGCGCTCGCGAGCTGGGTATTCCTGTGTGGCCCCGTGCCAAGATGCTCTCTGCTTTGGGCCACGGCTACACCACCGTCGCTGTTGCCGGCACGCATGGCAAGACCACCACGTCTTCGATGTGCGCCACCATGCTCGACCGCATGGGTCTGGATCCGAGCTTCCTGATCGGTGGCATCGTCGAGGGCTATGACACGAACGGCAAGAACGGCTCGGGCGACTACTTTGTCGCCGAGGCCGACGAGTCCGACAGCTCCTTCCTGTTCCTGAACCCCAACGTGGTCATTGTGACCAACGTCGAGGCCGACCACCTCGATCACTACTCGGGTATCGAGGAGATCGAGGCAACTTTCGCCAAATTCATGAGCCTGGTGGGCGAGGAGGGCACCGTCATCGTCTGTGGTGAGGACCCGCATCTGGTCGAGCTCGCCAAGTCGACGGGCCGTCACGTGCTTTCCTACGGCTTTGCCGAGAGCAACGACATCGTCTGCAAGCACCCGGATGTCAAGGGCATCCAGAGTGACTTTATCGTTCGCTTTGAGGACGGCACTGAGCACGCTGTGGAGATCAAGAGCAACCCCGGTCGCCACAACATGCTCAACGCCACGGCGGTGCTCACCGTCGCCCATGTCCTGGGCCTTGACATCGACGCCGCCGCCAAGGCGCTCTCGAGCTTTGAGGGCGTCCGCCGTCGCTTTACCCACGTGGGCGATATCGATGGCATCACCGTGGTCGATGATTACGGCCATCACCCCACCGAGATCAAGGCGACGCTTGCCGCCGCTTCGTCGCTGGGCTACAAGCACGTCGACGTCGTGTTCCAGCCGCACCGCTATTCGCGCCTGCAGGCCCTGTGCGACGACTTTGCCGATGCATTTGCCAATGCCGATAAACTGCTGCTGATTGATGTGTTCTCGGCTGGCGAGATGCCCATTCCGGGTGTCACCTCTAAGATGCTCGCCGATACCGTGCGCGCCAAGCATCCTGGCAAGGAGGTCGTGTACTGCTCCAGCCGTCTTGAGCTCAATCAGGAGCTCGAGCAGATGGTGGGCGAGGGCGACCTGCTGCTCACCATGGGTGCCGGCGACGTTACGACCGTCGGTCCCGAGTTCATTGAGTATCTGACTGCCAAGAAAGACGCTTAAGTCTAATGGGTCTGTTTAACGCCGTCATGGCGCTCTCGGGCATGATCGACACGGATGTGATCGAGGACGAGCGCCTTGCGCGTCATACGAGCTATCGTATCGGCGGCAAGGCCGACCTCTTTGTGACGTGCCATAGCTATCATGCCCTCCGCCGCGCCGTGGCGGTGCTCGATCGCGAGCAGGTGCCGTGGGTCATCATCGGCAAGGGCTCCAATCTGCTGGTTGCCGATGGCGGTTATCGCGGTGCCGTCATTTCGCTCGGACGTGAGTTCCAGCGCACGGTTGTTGCCGATGACGGTTGTACGCTGACGGTCGGTGCGGGCGTGATGTTTGCGCGCCTGGTCAACGATGCCCTGTCGCGTAGCCTCTCGGGCCTTGAGTTTGCCGTTGGCATTCCTGGTTCGGTCGGCGGTGCGATATCTATGAATGCCGGCACGCGGACCGAGTGGATTGGCTCGCTGGTTGAGGATGTCGTAACGTTTGACCCGGCATCCGGTATCAAGCATTATGCGGGGTCCGAGATCTCTTGGGGCTACCGCGAATGTAGCCTTCCCCGCAATGAGATCATCCTCGAGTGCGTGCTCAAGCTTAAACCGGCGCCCAAGGCCGACATTCGCGAGCGCATGGAGCGGTACCTTACAAGGCGCAAGCGTACGCAGCCCATGGGTCGCGCATCCTGCGGGTCTGTCTTTCGCAACCCGCCCGATGCGAGTGTGGGCAAGCTTATCGAGGATTGTGGATTAAAGGGTTTTTCGATTGGCGGCGCGGAAGTTTCGCCCGTTCACGCTAATTTTATCGTTAATAACGGAACTGCCTCGGCCGATGACGTTGCCGCGGTTATCAGACATGTGCACGGAAAGGTGAGGGAGGCGTATGGCATCGAGCTCAGACCGGAAGTTAAATTCCTCGGCTTCTAGAGCATCGAAACCCACCTTCCGCCGCGCCGGAGGGCGTTCCGGCGCGCCTGCCAAACCTCAACGCAATACCGTCGCGCACTCTAAGTCTGTCGGGCATGCTCGACAGACCAGTCGTCCGGTCGTCGGCTCGCAGCTCGGTAATCGTCCGGCCGCAAAAAAGTCCTCTCGTCCCTCGGTGACGTCAAAGCCTGTTATGGGCGCCAAGCCTGCCCGTCCCATGGCAGCTCCCAAGCCCTCGACGGGAACTAAAGCGGCGCGTCCAGGTCTCACGCTGGGCGCATCGAAACCGCGCTCGCTGACATCGGTGCCGGCTACCGCCAAGAAGCCTTCGAGTAAAAAAGGTTTCAACCCGTTATCTTCACTTGGAGCGATGGCAAATAAAACATCAGATGCCGCTTCTGTCGTTACAGGCAAAGGCAAAATCGTGGGCGGCGTTCTGGCCGTCTTGGCCGTGCTCGTCGTCGTTGCCATCGTGGTGATCAACTCTGGACTGTTTACTGCCACTGATATTCAGATTCAAGGCAGCGAGCATGTGACGAAGCACGATGCTATCCAGCTGATCGACTTGCCCGAGGGAACGTCGCTTTTTAACGTCGATCCCGACCAGATTACCGAGGATCTCAAGCAGAACCCGTGGGTTTCGGGCGTGGATGTCCAGCGCCAGTTTCCCCATACGCTTATCATCACGCCGACGGAGCGTAAAGTTATCGCCATTGCGTATATCAGCTCCGACGACCTTGCCTGGGCTATCGGAGACGATGACACCTGGATCGCCCCGCTGTCGACGTCGGTCGAAGTGGACGACCAGGGCAACGTCATCACGACAGGGCAGGGCTCAAATACCTTGACCGGAATCGATGCCGCGCTGGCGCTCGCCAAGCATTATGGCGCGGTGTTGTTGACTGATGTCTCGGCGGATGTCGCTCCGGTTTCCGGCCAGGCGGTGAACTCCAAAGCCGTTAAGGCCGGCCTGGATTATGTGCGTGGTTTTTCGAGCGAGTTCTTGGGACAAGTCAAGGATATTTCCACGCCTTCGGTCGAAGCCATCTCGGCAAACCTCAATAACGGCATTGAGGTGTCGCTGGGCGATTCGGACGATATCGCCAAGAAGGAACGCGTAGTCACCAAGTTGCTTTCGCAGGTAGAGGGCGTAACGTATATCAATGTGCGCTCTCCGGGCAACTACACATTTAGGAATGCTCCGACCTCGTAGCGCTGGTTGATGCTTTGTTGAGGGGCCATACCACGCCGTTTATCTGGTTTGTTTGGTTTTCACGGTCAATTATTTGACTGATACGTTCATAATGTGCAAACATAATACGGTTTACCTTTGCATTTACTTTCAACCTGAAGGTTAATGTGCGCAGGGGTCGACCCATGCTATGGCTATAACCTTTGTTCGGAGGACCGACATGCACGAGACAGAGATCAACAACTACCTTGCCGTCATTAAGGTGGTCGGCGTCGGCGGCGGCGGTACCAACGCGGTCAATCGAATGATCGAAGAGGGCATCCGCGGCGTCGAGTTTGTTGCCATCAACACCGATGCTCAGGCACTCGCGATCTCTGATGCCGATATCAAGGTGCACATCGGCACCGACCTTACCCGCGGCCTGGGCGCCGGCGCCAATCCCGAGGTTGGCCGCAAGGCTGCCGATGAGTCCCGCGACGACATCGCCGAGGCGCTCGCTGGCGCCGACATGGTGTTTATCACCTGCGGCGAGGGCGGCGGCACCGGTACCGGCGCTGCTCCCATCGTTGCCGATATCGCGATGAACGAGGTCGGCGCACTGACCGTCGCCGTCGTGACCAAGCCCTTCACCTTCGAGGGCCGCAAGCGTAAGAAGAGCGCCGAGGAGGGCATCAAGACCCTCTCCGATTGCGTCGACACCATGATCGTCATTCCTAACGATAAGCTGCTCGACATCGCCGAGAAGAAGACCACCATGCTCGAGGCCTTCGCGATTGCCGATGGCGTCCTTTCCCAGGGCACCCAGGGCATCACCGACCTCATCACCGTCCCCGGTATCATCAACCTGGACTTCGCCGATGTTAAGACCATCATGAAGCAGGCCGGTACCGCCATGATGGGTATCGGTACCTCTTCTGGGGATACTCGTGCCGTCGACGCTGCCCAGCAGGCCATCTCCAGCCCGCTGCTCGAGAGCTCCATCGATGGTGCCACGCGCGTGCTGCTCTCCATCGCCGGTTCCAAGGACCTGGGCATCCAGGAGATCAGCGACGCCGCCGACGTTGTCGCCAACGCCGTCGACCCCGAGGCCAACATCATCTTCGGTACCGTTGTCGACGAGTCCCTGGGCGATCAGGTGCGTATCACCGTCATCGCTACGGGCTTCTCCGACTCCAACGTCAACCGTCAGGATGAGCTCTTTGCTGCTCAGCAGTCTCAGAGCAAGGCCGCTGCCTCCGCTGAGCCGCAGCGCACCGCCCCGGCTGCCAGCCCGGCTCAGGCCGCTCCGACCCGCAACGTCGGTGGTACCGAGCTGCCCAACTTTGGCAACGACCAGTTCGAGCTTCCCGACTTCCTGAAGCGCGGTAGCTTCTAGTTCGTTTTTCTCAACGACCTGCACGGGGTGTGTCCATTTGGATGCACCCCGTTTTGTTTCTCGTTTGTAAACGAAAGCCTCCAATCTCCTTACGTTCCCTTTACGTTTGGTCCCTACCGCTGCGGGTATCCTTTTAAGGAAGTATGACAGCCGTATAAACGCGGACTGCGCGGCGACGCCGCGGTACTTGTGTTATTAGGAGGCTTTAGTATGGCAGCACGTGCGGACAACGTTTCGCGTGTCGACCATGATGGAGTTACGTTGGTGGAGGGCGCGACATCCGATGTCCGCTTTGCCTTTACCGAGCGCACCGGTGGCGTTTCTGAAGATGCGTACTCCTCGCTCAACCTGGGCTCGCATGTAGGCGATGACCCCTTTGCTGTTCAAGAAAATCGTCGTCGAGCGCTCGAAGCGATGGGCGCCACTGAGTGCGAGCATAATCTGCTCGTGCCCAATCAGGTACATGGTGACCATATCGTTACGGTGACTTCGAACGGCGCCGACGATCTTGAGGCTGTTCGCGAGCAGATTGCCGAGGGCTGCGATGCCATCGTCTGTACGGCCCATGACGTGCCCGTGCTGCTCTGCTTTGCCGACTGCGTTCCCGTGGTGCTGGTGGCCCCTGGCGGATTTGCCGTGGTGCACTCCGGTTGGAAGGGCACGATTGCACGTATTTCTGCCAAGGCGTGCCAGGCGCTTTGCGATGCTGCCGGCTGCGATGCGAGCGACGTTTCCGCCTATATCGGCCCCCATATCTTGGCTGACGAATATGAGGTATCCCAGGAACTCATGGATCGCTTTGCCGTCGAGTTCTCTTGCATCGATGCGAGCATCTCTCGCATGCTCGATCTTTCCGCTGCCATTTGTGAGGCGCTGGTAGATGCCGGTGTGGACGCGGATAATATCGTGGATACCCAGCTTTCGACTGTGCGTCAGAACGACCGCTTTTATTCCTACCGTAACGAGGACGGCACCTGTGGGCGCCATGCTGCGATCGGCGTGATGCTATGAGAAAGATCGTATCGGTCCTGAGCGCCGCTGTGCTTACGCTTACGCTGTGCGCCTGTTCTTCGGGATCTTCTACCTCTTCCATTACCGTGGCCGGCTCCACGACCTGCCTTCCTATCGCCGAAATTGCGGCAGAGGGCTTTAAGGAGGAGACCGGCATCGACGTGCTCGTTTCCGGTTTGGGCTCTTCCGCTGGCATCGAAGCCGTCAGCGCTGGCACGGCCGATATCGCCAGCTCCTCCCGTGGACTCAATGCCGACGAACAGGATCTGGGCCTGACTCCCATCGTCATTGCCCACGACGGTATCGCGGTCATCGTGAACGAAGACAACCCCGTCGATAACCTCTCGACCGAGCAGCTCCGCGATATCTATGCCGGCAAGATCACCAACTGGAAAGAAGTCGGTGGCGAGGACCTGAGGATTCAGGTTATCAACCGAGATGAGGCGTCTGGCACGCGTGAGGCCTTTCGCACCATCGTGATGGACGGCACCCCGTTCGATCGCCGCTCCGCCGTTCTTTCGGGCACGGGCCAGGTGCGCGACGTGGTATCTCGTTCGCGCGGGGCTATCGGCTACATTTCGCTGGGCTTCGTCGATAGCCTCAACGCCAAGACCTCGGTCAAGGCCGTCTCGGTCAATCATGTTGAGGCGTCCGAGAAGACGGTCGCGAGTGGCGGCTATCCCATCTCGCGCGACCTTTACTTCTTTGTGAAGGGTGCGCCTTCGCAGCGGGCGCAGGATTACATCGACTACGTGACGTCCGAAAAGATGGACAAGCAGATTCGCGAGGCGGGCTTTATTCCCGTCACCAACGACGAGAAGGGGAGTGAGTAGCATGGAAGCACAGGAAAACTCCCAGAACGAGCAGACTGCTCGGGCACCCAAAAAGCGCGAGCTGGCGCTCGTGTCGCGCAGCACTTATATTAAGGAGAAGGCGCTGCAGTGGATTTTCTTTGCCTGCGCGTTCTTGGCGGTTGTTACCGTCATCCTGATTTTTGTCTTTACCACGTACTCGGCGCTGCCCGTCTTTACCGACATCGGTCTGGCGGACTTCTTTAGCTTTACGTGGGCGCCCTCTGAGGGCCACTACGGCATCGTGTCGCTGCTTGCCGGCTCGGGTCTGGTGACCGTCGGTGCGCTCGCCATGGGTGTGCCCCTAGGCGTGGGCACGGCCGTGTATCTGGTCGAGATCGCCAGCAAGCGCGTGCGCAAGCTCATCAGCCCTGCCGTTGACCTGTTGGCCGGCATCCCTTCTATCATCTATGGCTTCTTTGGCATGATCATCATCCGTCCGTTTATCGCGCAACTGACCGGTGGTCTTGGTTTTGGTGCGCTGACGGCGTGGTTCGTGCTTGCCATCATGATCGTCCCTACCATCACCACGCTCACCATCGATGCCCTCAATTCCATTCCCATGGGTATTCGCGAGGCATCGTATGCCATGGGTGCTACTAAGTGGCAGACCATCTATAAGGTCGTGCTACCTGCCGCCAAGCTGGGTATCGTGGATGCCATCGTGCTGGGTATGGGCCGTGCCATCGGCGAGACCATGGCCGTGCTCATGGTCGTGGGTAACGCCCCGGTTATTCCCGACAGCATTGCGAGCCCCATCTCGACGCTCACGAGCCAGATCGCGCTCGACATGAGCTATTCCTCGGGTCTGCACCGCTCGGCGCTGTTCGGCATGGGCGTGGTCCTGTTTATCATCTCCGCCACGCTGGTGGGCATCGTCCGTCTGATTTCCAAGAAGAAGAGGGGGTAGGCTATGTCCGATTCCGTTGACACGACGGTCGATACGACCTCGTCGCGCGAGCGCATCAAGCGTGCCCTTTCCCATGGCAAGAAGGGCCGCATCAACAAGGACCTGTCCAACAAGATCATGCTTGGCGTGTTCCGTGCCGCGGCATACATCACCACGCTGGTGCTTGTCGCTATCATTGCCTATGTGGTCATTAACGGCCTGCCGCATATCTCGCTCGACTTTATCTTCGGTTGGCCCCAGGGCGTCAACGCCGAGGGCGGAATTTGGCCCACGATCGTCTCGACCGTCTATGTGACGGCGCTCGCCATGCTTATCTGCACGCCGATTGCTGTGCTGGCAGCCGTCTATCTGGCCGAGTGCGCCAAGCAGGGCAAGGTCGTCGAGCTCATTCGCTACGCTGCTGACGCTTTGGCCTCGGTGCCCTCCATCGTTATGGGCCTGTTTGGCTACGCCTTGTTTGTCGAGGCCATGGGCCTGGGCCTTTCGATGGTCTCGGCCGCTCTGGCGCTCGCGCTCTTGATGCTTCCCATTGTCATGCGCACCACCGAAGAGGCCATTCGCGCCGTCCCGCGCTATATCCGTTGGGGCGCGTACGGCCTGGGCGCCACCAAGTGGCAGGTTGTCTCCAAGATTGTGCTTCCTTCTGCCTTTGGCCGTATTGCCACGGGCATCGTCCTCGCCATCGGTCGCGCCATTGGCGAGACCGCGGTGGTGCTCTACACCATGGGCCAAGCCATCAATCTACCTATTTCGCCGCTCGATTCCGGCCGCCCCATGACGGTTCACCTGTACCTGCTTGCCAACGACGGCATCAACATGAACGCAGCCTACGGCACCGCGCTCTTGCTGATGGTGATCATTCTTGCCTTCAACCTGTTTGCGCGCTTCCTGTCGCGCAAGCGTCGCTAGTTAAGGAGTCCCATGTCCGTTTATCAGTCCGCTCCCACGCTGGAGCAAGCGGCCATTACGGCCAAGGATTTCAACTTTTGGTACGGTGACTTTCATGCGCTGACGGGGCTTGACCTCAACATCGCCAAAAACGCCATCACCGCCTTCATTGGCCCTTCGGGCTGCGGCAAGTCGACGTTTTTGCGCTGCATCAACCGCATGAATGATCTGATCGAGGGTACGCGCGTCGAGGGCACCATGACGCTCGACGGCAACGATATCTATGCCGAGGGCGTCGACCCGGTCGACCTCCGTCGTCGCGTGGGCATGATCTTTCAGCAGCCCAACCCGTTTCCCAAATCCATCTACGAGAATGTCGCCTTTGGCCCTCGTCTACAGGGCGTGACTAGCAAAAGCGACCTCGATGACATCGTGGAAGAATCGCTCAAGCGCGCCAACCTCTGGAAAGAGGTATCCAATCAGCTCAACAAGGATGGTTTGGCGCTCTCGGGCGGTCAGCAGCAGCGTCTGTGCATCGCGCGCGTGCTTGCGGTGCAACCCGATGTTCTTCTGATGGACGAGCCCTGCTCCGCCATCGACCCCACGTCCGTCTCTAAGGTCGAGGATCTGATGGCCGAGCTGGCGCCCGAGATGACGATCATCATCGTCACGCATTCAATGCAGCAGGCAGCTCGTATCAGCGACTACACCGCATTCTTCTTGCAGGAAGTTGCCGGCGAGCCCGCCACGCTCATCGAGTATGGTCAAACCGACGCGATCTTCACCAGCCCGGTGGACTCGCGGACGGAAGACTATATCACCGGCCGCTTTGGCTGATCGGTGCGACTAGTCCCAAGCCGTCGGACCTGGTCCGGTGCGTATTCACTGTGCGGGCTGCATGACCGCACCCAACTGATTGGAGTGAACCATGCGCAAACTGTTTTCCCGTCAGCTCGTCGAGGCCCGTCACGAGATGCTGAGCATCTATGAGGCCGTCGATCTGGCTCTCCACGATGCCGTGAAGGCCTATGTGACCGACGACCGCAAGCTCGCCACCAAGACCAAGAAACGCACGCTTTCGATTGACGCGCGCTGCGCCAACCTGGAGGCCGTCTGCTACAACCTGATCGCCACGCAGTCACCGGTCGCCTCCGACTTCCGCCTGCTTCAGACGATCATCTACGTCGACTTTAACCTGCAGCGCATGACCGATAAGGTCCGTCAGATCTGCCGCGCCACGCGTCATATGATCAAGGCCGACATCTCGCTGCCCAAGGAGCTTGTCGGCACGGTTGAGGCCGAGGCTGAGGCCGTCTACCAGGTGCTGGGCTCTTCGCTTTCTGCGCTCGTCACCAATGATATGTCCATCATCTGCAACCTGGCCGTCGAGGACGAGCCAGTGCACGCTGCCTACGAGAAGTTCTTCCGCACCTTTAACCGTATGGATACGGGCGACTTTATGGACGACGACAGCAACTATGACGACCTGCGCCGCGCCATCATGGTTTCGCGCTACCTCGATCGCATCGCTTCCATTTCCATCGATGCCGCTTGCCGTCTGACCTTCCTGTTGACTGGTCAGCGTATGAACGCCGGCGATATCGCCCGCACTGATGAGGACGAGCTCGAGAGCATGCGCGCGCCTTCGGGCGAGGGTGTTATCATGAGGCCCGCCGTCGACGCGCGCTACGTTGCCAAGGTGCCCGCCAACGAGGTCAGCGAGGGTCTTCGCTACCTGCTCGATCATCTTGAGGACGAGGACGATGGCGAGGACGACGAGGAGTAAGTAGCCCCGTTCGTCGAAAGATTGTAAATACCTAAGTGAGCGCGGCCTTGCACATGCGGGGCCGCGCTCTTGCGTTAGCATGGGACTACTTGTTTGGCTGTCAGCGGAGGCGATTGGCAATGGATAACTATTTGGATTTGATGCGCGCTCGCCGCGAGCAGATTCTGGAACGTTTTTATGCGGCGCTCGATCGCGCGGGCCGCCCCCACGACGCCGCGCGCCTCATTGCCGTGTCCAAGACCGTTGGTGTCGATGAGACCGCTGCCGCCATCCAGGCGGGGTATCGCCATTTTGCCGAGAACCGCCCGCAGGAGCTGGTTCGCAAGCTCACGGGTCTGGCGGAGCATCCGGAGCTGCCCGAGGTGCGCTTCGATATGATCGGCAACCTGCAGACCAATAAGATCAATGCGGTGCTGGGCTCAGCCGAGCTGATTCACTCGGTGGGTTCGCTGCATCTGGCACAGGCGATCTCGAGCCGTGCTGTCCGCAAGATTGAGGCAGGCGAGCTCGCCGGCCCCCAGCGTGTGCTCATCGAGGTCAATGTGAGTGGTGAGGAGTCGAAGGGAGGCTTTTCGCCCGATGAGATTCGCGCCGCCGCGGGTGAGCTTGCGGAACTTGAGGGAATTTGCGTACAGGGGCTTATGACTATGGCGCCCCGGGGGAATAAGGATGTGGCACGCCGCACCTTTGCGGGGCTTCGTGAGCTGAGGGATGAGCTGGAGGCGGCGCATCCCGATTTGAACCTGCCTGAGCTTTCCTGCGGCATGAGCGAGGACTTTGAGCCTGCCCTTGAGGAGGGCTCTACGCTCGTTCGCCTGGGCAGGGTAGTATTTAGCCCGGAGTTTGCAGTAAAATAAGGCTCTGAAGTGCGCACTGATTATCGGGGCGCCTGCACTAAACCGCGAGAGGACACAACCATGGGCTTCCTTGATGAGATTAAAAATAAGATGCACCTGGGCGGCCAGCAGGGTTACGACCAGGGTTATGGCCAGGACGACGACTACGGCTACGATGACGGCTATGACGATAGTTATCAGGGCAACGGCTACAGCGGTGCTTCGGGCGAGGGCTTCTACACCCAAGACGAGCCGAGCAACGGCCTGCTTGGCCAGACGCGCCGCGGTGAAGCTGAGTCGGTTGCCGTGTATACGCGCTCCGGTCAGCTTGTCGGCGATGACTCCCGTCATGCCACGACGTATAACCCGCCTTCGCGCTCGCAGGACAGCGTTGCGAGCGGTTATCGTCCTGGTGCCTATGACACGCCGTCGAGCTACGCCGAGAACACCCGCGCCCGTGCCGCCGCTGCGCCCGCGCCTGCACCGAGCGATGCCTCGGCCTATGCGAGCAATATCATCAACGCCACGCCGCAGCTGCCGGCCTATGTCCTGCGCCCCGAGAGCTATGACGACGTGGAGACCGTAGTGCGCCGCGTTCGCACCAAGCAGCCTGTCGCACTGATTTTTGTGGGCGTACGCACCGAAGTTGCTAAGCGCGTCTTGGACTTCTCTTACGGCTTTGCCTGCGGTCTGGGTGCCACGGTCAAGGAGGTGGGCGACCGCGTGTTCATGGTGCTGCCCGCCGGCTGCGAGGTCAAAGATTCCGATCTCAAGAAGCTTCGTGCCGACGGCTACCTTAAGTAAAGACAAGACGAGGAGATTCCCATCAACATCTACACTATCGTCCAGCTGGTCAACACGCTGTTCAACTTCTATTCCACGCTCATTGTCGTCTACTGCTTTATGACGTGGATTCCCATGAAGCAGGGTGGTTTGCTTCAGGATATTGCTGCGGTGCTCGATAGCGTGTGCGGTCCGTGGCTCAACCTGTTCCGTCGTTTCATCCCGCCGATGGGCAGTATCGATTTTTCGCCGGTCGTTGCGATTATTGCGTTGCAGTTGGTGCAGAGGCTGGTTCTGCAGCTTCTTATAGGTATACTCGTATAGAACTGACTTAGTAACTTGCGTCGGGCGTGTAGCGCCGAGGCGATGAAAAAGGAGACTTGTTATGGCTATTACCCCTGCAGACATCCAGGCTCAGACTTTCTCTGAGGCCAAGCGTGGCTACGATCCCGCCGAGGTCGACGTCTTCTTGGAGACGCTGTCCTCCGAGGTTGACGCTATGCTCGCTAAGATCGTCGACCTTAAGGGTCGCCTGACTGCTACCGAGCAGCAGCTTGCCGATGCGCAGGCTCAGCTTGCCCAGGCTCAGGATGCCACCGCCCAAGCCGTTCCTGCCGCCCCCGTGGCTGCTCCCGCCCCTGACTTCTCCGCTCAGGAGCGCCAGATTTCCGCTGCCCTGATCGCTGCCCAGCAGACCGCTGAGACCATCGTCAACGATGCCAACGAGAACGCTGAGCGTATCCGCAACGAGGCTGACGCTAAGGCCCGCGAGGTTATCCGCCAGGCTCTGACCGAGAAGCAGGCCGAGCTCGAGGAAATCGATCGTCTCAAGGCTTCCCGCGAGGAGTTCAAGGCCGAGTACCTCAAGCTCATCCAGCACTTCATGGACGATGCCCAGAACTCCTTCCCGGCCGACCTCATGGCCTCCACGCCGGTCGGTTCTGCCGCTTCTCCTGCGGTGACTGTTCCCGCCGAGCCGCTGCCCGTCGCTGACCCGGTTGTCCCCGTGGCCGATCCCTTCGCCCCGATCGACAACTTTGCTGCCGACGACCTGGACTAATATTCGGCCTACAATTTAGTGCCTAGAAAGGACCCGCAGCTTGCGGGTCCTTTTTTATGACTGTGCCGGGGTGCGTAACATAAAAAACCGAGCCCTGCACATAATGGCGCAGAACTCGGCGAACGGGTGAACGGTAAAAGGTAGATTTTAAGGCATGTCCCAAAAATCTACTTGAGGAGGAAGTCGGGGAGGGGAATGGTACGGGCCTCGCGATGCTCGGGATCGGCGATGTGGTCGGCAGGATATCCGCAGACGAGCATGTGATAGGGATAGACGCCCTTGGGCAGATTGAACTGCTCACGGGCCATCTCAGGCTTAAAATGGCATACCCAGCACGTTCCCAGGCCCTGTTCGGTGGCCTCCATCATCATCTGATCGCACACGATGGACGTATCGATTTCACTGGAATTCATCTGGTCATACGGGCGCACCCAAGCGTCTTCGGTAACGCTACAAATAAGGAAGATGAGCGGAGCGCCAAAGATAGACCCATCACGAGCAAACCGAGGCTGACAAGCAGCAGCCTTCTCCAGAAGCTCAGGCGTATCCAGCACCATCACACGAGAAGGATGATTATTACAAGCAGAAGGAGCAATCCGCCCAGCCTCAACAATGGCATCCACCACAGCCTGCTCCACAGCCCGATCTTCAAACTCACGACAAGAATACCGACCCCGAGCCAGATCCAAATAAGACATACAAGCCCTCCTAAAATTAAAAATCAAACAAACCAAAAGTAACCCAAAGAGTACCCAAAGCAGCAATCAGCCAAACGCTCATCAAGGGCCAAAGTGTCCGAACGGGTACCATAGGTCCCTTCAGCCAAACCCCCATCGCGCTAAATCTATCAGCCAAAGTTCCCAATGGTGGTACGTAAGGCGAAGGGCCGGCCACGGTTTACTTTCGAACGACTCTGCAAAGCAGCCGGAGTGAGAAAGCAAACCGTGGCCGGCCCTTCGCCGCCGGGACACGTACCCCCAATTAACTGTTCTTCATGACGATCGAATCCACGACATCGGCCACATTCTCGCAGCAGTCGGCGCAGTACTCCAGGAAGGCGTACACGTCACGCCAAGCGATGACCTCGAGCGGGTCCTTGCCGTTAACGTGCAGGTTACGCATGGCGTTGATATAGAGCTCGTCGGCCTCGGACTCGATGGTGTTGATCTGGATGACGAGCTCGCGCAGCGTCTTGGACTTGCGGTAGTTGGGCAGCTCGACCATCAGGTCCTTCATGGCGCGGCAGGCGTCGGTCACCTTGTGGGCGATGACGATGGCGTCGGGATGGATGCTCTGGATGTTGGTGAAGTAGACGCGCTGCACGACGCCCTCGATACGGTCGAGCACGGTGTCGAGCGAGCAGCTCATCAGATCCAGGTCCTCGCGCTCAAGCGGGGTGATAAAGGCCGTGAGCAGGGCGTCCTCAAGCTCATGGTGCTTCTTGTCGGCCGCATGCTCGATCGCGTGCATCTTGTCGAGCATATCGTGAATCTTCGCGGGATCGAAGTTCTCGAAAATCTTGGTAAGCAGCTCGGCGGCCTGGACGGCAAGGTCGGCGCAGGCGACGTAGTTGTCAAAGTAGAATGAATCGGGTTTCTTTGCCATGAGTGGGTCCTTTCGAGGCGAAGACGGGTGGGCGAAGTTTTGCGGTCCGGATGGACGCTCGGTGTGGCTAGAGGAACATCATGAACAGCTTGGCCATGACAAAGCTGATGAGTCCGCAGGCGGGGAAGGTGAAGAACCAGGTGAACATCATGTCCTTGACGACGCCGAAGTTGATGGCCGAGAGGCGTTTGACGGCACCGACGCCCATGATGGCGCAGGTCTTGATGTGCGTGGAGGACACGGGGATGCCGGTAAGGGTGGCAAGCAGCAGGTTTGCGGCGCCCGCCAGGTCGGCGGAGAAGCCCTGGTACTTCTCGAGCTTAACCATGCTCTGGCCGACGGACTTGATGATGCGCTCACCGCCCACGCTGGTGCCGATACCCATAGTGGCCGAGCACAGCAGCATAATCCAGATGGGGATGCCGGCATCGCCGACGCTAGTCTGGCCGTTTGCGAAGGCGACACCTAAAAAGAGCACGCCGATGAACTTCTGTCCATCCTGCGCGCCGTGCATAAAGCTCATGGCCGCAGCGCTCGCGATCTGAGCGTATTTAAAGAAGACATTGGCACGTCGCCTGTTGGCGGCGGCGAAAAGAATCGAGACGAGTTTGCACAGGACCCAGCCCATGACAAAGCCCAGGCCGATGGAGAGTGCCAGGCCGTAGATGACCTTCATCCACTCGTGGACGTTGACGCTGCTCGCGCCGCCGAGGGCGATAGCGGCACCGGTCAGGCCGGCGATAAGGCTGTGGCTTTGCGAGGTGGGGATGCCGAAACGCGATGCTGTGGCGCCGTAGACGACGATGGAGAACAGGGCCGCGCACAGGCAGGCGAGCGCCATGGTGCTGTTTCCGCCAAAGTCAACGATATGCGAGATGGTATTGGCGACGCTCGCGTTAAAGTGCGTCATGATGAGCACGCCGAGGAAGTTGAATGCGGCGCTCATGAGAATGGCGGCGCGGGCGGGCATGCAACGCGTAGTGACGCAGGTCGCGATGGCGTTGGGCGCGTCGGTCCATCCGTTGACGAAGATGGCGCCCAACGCGAGGATCACGGTGACGGCAAGGACTGGGTTCGACACAATTTGGCCGAGGAAGGTTGAGAACGTTACGTCCATATATGGGCTTTCTCGAAGTTTGCAGGCACGTTACAAAAACATGATAAATCGTATCACCTCCTGCGGGTTTCTTTGCCGAGTTCTGATGGGAGAAGTAATTATTTGGCACTAAAATTGAATATTAGCCCTGTTGACCGCGGGTGTTCTTTTTGCTATCACGCCATGCGGACACGTGCGATTGCTACGACACTCCAAAACCACAGTCTGTTCGCTTTACAATATGCAAACATGCGTTCGATAATAGGAGACATGGAATATCGACAGACAGATGGCAAAACTCGGCGCGTGCACAAGCAGTATGTGGACGTCGTGGCTCGCATCCTCGCGGGCGGACAAGTCGTGCCGGTCACCGTCTGCTGGGTCGACGGTCGCTGCTTTACAATTGACGAGATTGTCTCGTCCACGGGCTTTGGCTTAACGGTTCACGGTGTTCGTACGGCAACGTATAAGGTTCGTTTTGGCGGGCATGCGACCGAGTTGTATCTGGAGGACCAGGCGTGCGGACGGCCGGACGGCTCGCAGGCCCACGTGATGCGTTGGTGGGTCTGGGCGTTTGACCGCACCCTCGAGGGCGAGCGCCGTAAGTAGGGACGCACGGCGTTCGGGTACAATGGTAGGAATCTTGTCATCTGCTGCGCCGTCATTCGCGGCGCTTTTTGAAAGGACGAAACTATGAACGATATCCAGGGCTATCAGAACGGCCCCATCGAGACCGGCGCAAGCCGTGCCAAGGAGATGTCGCCGCGCGCGTACAATCTCGCCATGTCCGCCCTGATCTTTTTGGGCTTTTGCGCCATGGGCGCCGGCGCCTACTTTACGAGCACCATGGCGTTTGCCCGCATGATGATGAGCGGCGCCGCTTTGCCGCTGGTCTTTGGCTCGTTTATTTTGACTATCGTCGGCATGGTCATGATGTCGGCCGCCGCGGGCAAGCAGTCTGTGGGCCTGTCCCTCGTGGGTTACGTGGTCTTTGCGAGCACTTTTGGCCTGACCGCGTCATTTGGCCTTGCCAACTACGACCTGCCCACCATCAACACTGCCTTTATCGCCACGGCCGCCATCACCTTTGTCTTTGGCGCTTTGGGCGTGACGTTCCCCAAGTTTTTCCAGCGCGTATATGGCATCGGTTTTGGCATTCTGCTTGCCACGATTCTGGTCGAGATCGTGCTGATGTTCATGGGCGTTTCGCAGTCCATCACCGACCTGATCGTGATCGTGGTGTTCGCCGGCTTCATCGGCTACGACACCTATGTGGCAACGACGGTGCCGCCCACGCTGCCCAACGCCGTGCTCATGGCATCCAACCTGTTCGTGGACATTATCAACGTGTTCCTGCGCATTCTGAACATCCTCGGCCGTCGCGATTAAAGCGCGGCATTGCGATGCTTCCTGCCGGACACGGTAAAACGATGCGAAAGGCGGTCCTTCGGGGCCGTCTTTTTTGTGCGCGGCGGGGTATCATGGATGGGAAAAGCCGATAGCGGCAGCGACAGGAAAGGTGGCCACGTATGGCAGACGTCGACAACAGGAACCGTAACCGCAGGTCCAACCGAGCGGGTCAGCCCAATCCCAAGCGCGAGGCCCGTGCCAAGGCCGCCGAGCGTCACGTGGCAACTGTGTCCGAAGCGTGCGCCAAGGATATCGAGCGTTCGCTTGCCGGTGTTCGCGAGTTTGACGGTATGCCTGCCGGCTTTGTCGCGGCGATGAAGGCCAAGGTTCAGAGTGCTGTGGCCCCCGAAGAGCAGGTCGCCGAGGACGTCGAGAACGCGGAGACTGCCGAGGTCGAGGCAGCGCCCGAGACCGAGGCGGCGCCCGAGCCCGTCGAGGAGCCTGCCGAGGAAATCGCCGAAGCTGAGTCCGCGCCTGCTGAGGAGCCCGCTCCGGTCCTGCCCGAGGTCACTGTGCTTGATGCCTCCGCCACGCAGGCAATCCTCGATAACGGTCGCGGCTATGCGCAGTTCTGCGACATGGCCGTGCTCGCCTTTGCCTCGTTTACCAATCCGGGCGGTGGATATATTCAGGGTTATCTGGGCCAGGAGGCCACGCTGTGCGCCGATTCGTATCTGTACAACGTTCTCGATAGGCAGCGTAAGTGGTACGGCGAGAACCGTCGCCGCAACATCAACTGCGAGCTCTATCGTAACCGTGCCCTAGTGGTGCCTGCGGTGCGCTTCGACCGCAACCACGTGCATGCATACGCCGACGTGATCGTGGCCGCCGCGCCCAACGTTAAGCGCGCCCGCCAGGAGTATCGCGTGAGCGACGATGCTCTGCTGGATGCCCTGCGCGACCGCATTCGCTTTGTGCTCGCCATCTGCGACGAGTTGGGTCGCGAGAAGCTCGTGCTGGGCGCATGGGGCTGCGACAACAACGGCTTTGATGCCGAGGCCGTGGCCGAGCTCTTCCGCAAGGAGCTCGCATCGGGCGACTTCAAGGTCAAGCAGGTCTTCTTTGCCGTGCCCTCTACGCGCTGGGACGAGGACTTCGCCAAATTCGAGCACGTGCTGGCAAACTTCCCCGAGCGAAACGAGGAGTCCTATGCTCAGGTTGCCGCCCGCGCCGCAGCCGCCCGTGCCGCCGAGCAGGCTCAGGCCGCTGCCGAGGATGACGAGGATGACGACGACTGGCGCAAGTACCTGTAAACGGTGCTCGTGATGCGATATACCGAGCCGACGGGAGAGGCTGCTCCTGTCGGCTTTTTATTGAGTGGGGAGCTTACGATGAAAAACGTTCTGTGCTTTGGTGACAGCAACACCTATGGTTACGATCCGGCGGGCATGCGCGACGGTACCGCGGTGCGCTATGCGCAGGATGTGCGCTGGTGTGGCGTGGTCCAACGTGACTTAGGCGAGGGCTGGCATGTAATTGAAGAAGGCCTCAACGGCCGCACGACGGTACGCGACGACATGTGCCATCTGGACACTAACCTCAACGGCATTCGCGCGCTTCCGATGCTGCTCGAGGCTCATAAGCCGCTGGACGCCATTGTGATCATGCTGGGCACCAACGACTGTAAGACGGTCTTTAACGTGACAGCTTCCGATATCGCCCGTGGCGCCATGGCGCTGGTTCGCGCCGTCCGCGCGTTTCCGTGGACCGACGCTGCGCCTTGCCCGCGCATCCTGCTGATGGCTCCTATCAAGATCAAGCCGCAGATCGCCGATGTATATATGACCGATTTTGACGAGCGTTCCGTCGAGGCATCTGAACATTTTGGCGAGTACTATGCGCACGTGGCCGAGCAGTTTGGCTGCGACTTTTTGAATGCCGCCGAGTTTGCCGAGCCGGGCGATATCGACTATCTGCATATGATGCCCGAAAGCCACGAGAGCTTGGGACATGCCGTGGCAGCCAAGCTCCAAGAGATGCTCGGTGAGTAGCGCGACCCCAAGCCACCGCAAAGGGGACAGGCACCTTTGTGGTGGTTTTGCCCGGGTAAACGAACGGATTGGCTGCCATATGGGCATGGACGAGCTCATCGACCTCTTTGCCGAGGGCGATGAGCTCGTCTCCAATACCGCTTTTGAGGATTTGGATCTTGCCTACGACGTGGCGAACGGCGCGACCTTCGATGGCGTTGTGTTCCGATCTTGCGAGTTCGATAGCGTTGACTGGAGCGGCTCGACGTTTCGCGACGTGGTGTTTCGCGGTTGCCGCTTTATCCGCTGCAACATGGAAGGCTGCTGGCTCAGCCGCTGCGACTTCGTTGACTGCTCGGCACCGGGACTCAACTTGCTCAAGGCGCGCCTGTCGAGCGTGTCGTTTGGATCGTGCGATTTGAGCTATGCGAACCTTTCGGAGGGACGCATTGGCCCTATGACAGCATGCGATACACGTCTGAGAGAGGCTGCGTTTCAGGGTGCCAAGCTGGGTCAGATACGCCTGGATGGCTGTGACCTGACGCGTGTTGATGTGTTCAAGACGTCGCTTTCCGGCGTTGATGTGTCGCGCTGTACATTTGCAGCGCCCGTTGTTTCGGGCGATTACCATGAGTTGCGTGGCTTGACGGTCAATGCCGAGCAGGCGCTGGCACTCTCGGGTTTGTTGGGAATTCAACTCGCCGACGACTAGACGCCCCGGCCCTTTGCTCGACCGCTATCTAAAATCAAACCGTCGCAACATCCGATGATTTTTCGCGTTTGCACGATTTTCATCGAATGTTGCGACGGTTTTTGGTGCAAGGTAGCCTGTCTCTTTTTGGCAGGTTACTGGCTATTTAGTACTGCCACATGTGGTTGACGGGGCCAGAGCCTTTGCCCATGTCAAAGCCGGCGGCGAGAGCGCCCGTTAGGTAGGCCTTGCCGGCGTTGACGGCGTCGGCAAGATCCATGCCCTGCGCCAATGCGCAGGCGATGGCGGATGAAAGCGTGCAGCCGGTGCCATGCGTGTTGCCGGTCTCGATGCGCTTGTGGCGGAACCACGTGGTGAGCGGATCGCCCATATGGTTGCCTTCGTTATCGAGTGGCGCGGGTTCGGCCAATACATCGTTGGCCTCGTTGACAAGATGCCCACCCTTAACGAGGGATGCGCAACCAAAGCGGCGGGTGAGGAGCATGGCAGCATTTTGCTGTGTGCGCTCGGAGTCGACCTCGTAGTCGAGCAGGGCCATGGCCTCGGGAATATTGGGCGTGATGACGGTTGCTAGTGGGAACAGGCGGCGGGTGAGCGCCTCGGCGGCATCTTCGGCAATCAGCCGTGCGCCCGAGGTGGCTACCATGACGGGGTCGACGACCACGTTTGTCGCGTTCCAGGCGCTCAGGCGGTCGGCGATAACCTCGATAATCTCGGCAGAGGAAACCATGCCGATCTTGACGGCGCTGGGGCGGATATCGTCAAATACGGCGTCGATCTGCGCAGCGACGATATCAGGGGAGATATTCTGCACGGCGGTGACACCGAGCGTGTTTTGTGCGGTGATGGCGGTGATGGCCGTCTCGGCATACAGGCGGTGCGCCGTGATGGTCTTGATGTCGGCCTGAATGCCGGCGCCACCGCTGGAATCGGATCCTGCGATGGATAGAACGGCAGGTACCTTACTGCGATCCATGTTTGCTCCCTTGTTCGGTCGGAATCAAATGGGTCCTTAAGCCAGCATTATAAAGATGCCCGGGCCGACTCTATGTCGAACCCGGGCGGGCGATGCAATCTTTACGCAAATGTAAGCAAATGTTCACACGTCAACAATTGACGAACACCATGTTACCGATTGTGGCTCCGGTGACGAGTTAGTCCTCCATGCCGAGGTCGATCGTCGTGCCTTCGAACACCTTGTTAACGGTGCGGACGGCGCACATCTTGCCACACATGGTGCAGGTGCCCTCGGTGGCGGCGGGGGACTCCTCGTAGCGCTTCTTACCGGTGACCGGGTCGAGAGCACACTCCCACATGGCATCCCAGTCGAGCTTGCGGCGTGCCTGGCCCATCTTGTCGTCCATGTCGCGGGCGTGCGGCACCTTTTTGGCGATATCGGCGGCGTGTGCGGCGATCTTGGTGGCCATGAGGCCGTCGAGCACATCCTGGGCGTTAGGCAGGCATAGGTGCTCGGCCGGTGTCACGTAGCACAGGAAGTCGGCACCGGAGCTGGCGGAGATAGCGCCGCCGATGGCAGCGGTGATGTGGTCGTAGCCCACGCCGATATCGGTCACCAGCGGCCCGAGCACATAGAACGGGGCGTTGTGGCACAGGCGCTTTTGCAGTTTCATGTTGGCGGCGATCTCGTCGAGCGCCATGTGACCCGGGCCCTCGACCATGACTTGGACGCCGGCGGCCCAGGCGCGCTTGCACAGCTTGCCCAGCTCGATCATCTCGGCGGTCTCGGTGGCGTCGTTGGAGTCGTAGAGGCAGCCCGGGCGGCAGGAGTCGCCGAGCGAAATCGTCACGTCGTACTCGTGGCAAATCTCGAGCAGCTCGTCAAAGTACTCGTAGAAGGGGTTTTCGTTGCCGGTGACCTCCATCCAGCCAAACAGCAACGAACCGCCGCGGCTGACGATGTTCATCAGGCGGCCGGTTTCCTTAAAGGTCTTGGTGACCGACTTGTTGATGCCGCAGTGGATGGTCATAAAGTCCACGCCGTCCTCGGCGTGCGCGCGCACGACCTCGAACAGGTCGTCCTTGGTCAGCTTGACCAGCGGCTTTTCCATGTAGCCGATGGCGTCGTACATGGGGACGGTGCCTACCATGAGCGGCGTCTCGTCGATGAGCTGCTGGCGGAACTGGCGCGTCTTGCCCGAGTTGGAGAGGTCCATGATGGCGTCGGCGCCAAAGTCCTCGGCGATCTTGACCTTCTTCCATTCCTCGGCGGCATCTGCCTTGTCGCCCGAGATGCCCAGGTTCACGTTGACCTTGGTGGACAGGCCCTCACCGACGCCAAAGGCGCGCATGCCCTTTTTGATGTGCACGATGTTGGCGGGAATGGCGATGCGGCCGTCGGCCACGCGCTCGCGGATGTACTCGGGGTCGCGATGCTCGCGCTCGGCGACCTCCTTCATCTGCGGTGTGATCTGCCCGGCGCGGGCGAAGTCGATTTGCGTGACGAGCTTGGGCTCGGTCTGTGTGCTCATTGGCACGGCTCCCTTCGTTGGCATTACCCATATCAGGTTTGCGGGTCAGGGCGGGCGCGCCCAGTCTCAGCCTGCCGTCTTGTCCTGCAAGCTCCCCGTTTATGTAATGGGCTCAAGTATAGCTCGAATGGGTAC
Organism: uncultured Collinsella sp.; assembly: GCA_958372075.1. Classification (GTDB taxonomy): domain Bacteria; phylum Actinomycetota; class Coriobacteriia; order Coriobacteriales; family Coriobacteriaceae; genus Collinsella. The sequence goes on from CATXMO010000008.1 coordinate 49,064, forward strand.
GATTGGCCTAACGAGCGTGCCTGTGGGGAGGCGTACATGGAAGACAAGCATCTATATCGAGAGACACAATGGGATGTATCGGCCGAGGAAAGCCGTGCGCACCATGGCCTTGTCGCGATTGGTTTTGCGGTGCTTGCCGTGTTGGTGATTGCCTTTTGTATTTGGACGTTCGGCGGTCATGGCGGCGCCACCTGGGGGTTTGAAGCCGACGAGGGCCTGCCGATTATGACCATGAAAGTTTCTGGTGGCAACACGGTTGCCGCACCGGGTGACTATTGGTATCCGCGCGACGAGTTTGTGCAGCTGCAGCTGAGCGGCGGGTCTATTCCGGGCGAAGAAATCGAACGCGTGACGTTTGATGCGACGCTCAAAACGCTGACGGTGGAGCTCAAAGATCAGGGAGACGTGCCCACGACCATGGACATTGCGCTGACGGAATGGCGCTTGGAGCCCCCGGCGGGCGCTGCGGTATCCGAGGTGGAGCACGTTAAGATTACCTACCAAGATGGCTCGACGAGCGAGATTGCAAAGGCCGATGGCTTGGCGGAGTAACGGGGTGTTTGGAAACGGCGGGCCTATTGTGCCTGCGCGTTCATGAAAACCAGGGTGTTTTTGTCTGAAAGCTCGGGGATGTGCCGATAGCCGATGTTGAATGCGGTAAGTTCGCTTGCATCCTCGAGCTTGTTTTCTGCCATCCACCGCACCATGGAGCCGCGCGCCTTTTTGCTGGCGGTCGACCGTTGGATGGGCTTCCCGTTGCGGATACCCTCGCCAAAGAGGCATGTGACGGCCGTGGCGTCGCCCGCGAGGTGGGGCAGAACGGTTTTGGCATACTCTACGCTGGCGAGGTTGACGATCGTAGCGTTGGAGCCCGCCGGAGCGATGGCCCGCGCGAGCTTGTCGTTCCAAAACGCGTAGAGGTCTCGGGCATCGTCAACGGCGAGCTTCGCGCCCATCTCCAGCCGATACGGTTCGACGGCATGAAAGGGACGAACGCACCCGTAGAGGCCGGAGAGGATCCACAGATGGTCTTGCAGCCAGGCGAGCTGCGCGGAATCCATCACCTCGGGTGCCATGCTCTGGTATTGAATTCCCTGATAGGACATGACGGCAGGGGAGAGGTGACGGGCGAGTACGGGATTGTCGAGATCGCCGCTTTTCAGGATGGGCCCGAACTCATGCAGGGTGTTGAGGCAAGGTCCCAGCAGTTTGTCGCTCACGTTCCACAGCGCCTGCAGGCCGCCGCTGCCTTCATTCCGCTCGATATCTAGCAGTGCGCGGTGGAGGCGAGCCGTCTCGCGCACAAAGGGTGGGATGCCCAGGACTTCAAAAGCATCTTGGGCCGCGCGCATCTGCTTGGCGGGCGAAATGATGACCTGCAGCATGGACTCTCCTCTGCCAAAAAGGAAGTTGCGGTGGAATGCGGTCTGTTTTGGCCGTTTATGGGCCAGTTTAGTCCGTATTTCACCGCAACTGACGAAGGGTTGGTTAGGCTCGCTCGATGAAGGCTTTGTAGCCGCGATAGGCCTCGTAGATATCGGCCTTGTTGGCGACTTCCCACAGGGCGTGCATGGACAGGACGGCAACGCCGGAGTCGATGACGTTCATGCCATACTTGGCCATGATGTAGGCAATGGTGCCGCCGCCGCCCGCGTTGACGCGACCGAGCTCACAGGTCTGGAAGTCCACGCCGGCCTCGTCCATGATGTCGCGGATGAGGGCCACGTACTCGGCGTCGGCGTCGTTGGAGCCGCCCTTGCCACGGCTGCCCGTGTACTTGTTAAAGCACAGGCCGCGACCCATAAAGGCGGCGTTCTTGGTCTCGAACTTGCCGGCATAGCCCGGGTCGAAGCCGGCAGACACGTCAGAGGAAAGCATGCGGCTGCGGGCGAGTGCGCGGCGCAGGGCCAGCGGGCTATTCTCGCCGGCGAGCGTCATGATCTCGGCGACGGTGTTCTCGAAGAAGCGGCTCGTCATGCCGGTGGCGCCTACGGAACCAATCTCCTCTTTGTCGACGATGAGCGTGATGCTCGTGCGCTCGACATTGGCCACGTTGATCTGGGCGAGCATGGAGGGGTAGGCGCAAACGCGGTCGTCATGGCCATAACCCAGAATCATAGAGCGGTCGAGGCCCATGTCGCGGGCGGGGCCGGCGGGCACGACCTCGATTTCGGCGGAGAGGAAGTCCTCCTCCTCGACGTCGTACTGCTCCTTAAGGATGTCCAGGAACATTTGCTTGACGGGCTCCTTAGGGGCGTCCTTGTCGTCCTCGTCAAACTTGACGGGGCGGCCGCCCACGATCACGTCGAGGATCTCGGCATCGACGGCGTCCTTGGCGGGCTTGGACATCTGCTCGCTCGAGAGGTGGATCAGCAGATCGGAGATGGTAAAGACCGGGTCGTCCGCCTTGTCGCCGATATTGATGTCGACGGTGGTACCGTCCTTTTTGCAGATGACGCCCACGAGTGCGAGCGGGGAGGCTACCCAGTGGTAGCTCTTGACGCCGCCGTAGTAGTGCGTGTCGAGGTAGGCCATGTCGCCGGCCTCGAAGGCGGGATTCTGCTTAAGGTCCAGGCGCGGCGAGTCCACGTGGGCGCCCAGGATGTTAAAGCCCTGCTCGAGCGGGGCGGTGCCCAGGTTGACGAGCATAAGGTCCTTGCCGTGGTTGGCGGCGTACACCTTGTCGCCTGCCTTGAGCTCGCGGCCTTCGGCGATCACGGTCTCCAGGTCGACGTATCCCGCCTCCTCGGCCATCTTGATGCCGGTCTTGACGCACAGGCGCTCGGTCTTGTTCTCGCTCAAAAACTGCTTATAGCCGCGGCAAAGCTCCTCGAGCTCCTCGATTTGCTGTGGCGTGTACTTTTTCCATGCGCAGGGACGCTCCATGACGCAGGCTCCTTTCGGATCGATCGTGCTGGTTGATGTACCGTGAGCCATCGTATCACGCGCGGGCTCACGGTGGCGGGGGAGCTTGATGTGAGGTGGCCGCGGGGCGGGGAGCGTGTAAACTGGAGTGAGCAAACCGTGCCCAGCCTAAAGCGAGGTATTCAATATGTCTGAAAAGCGCCGCACCTTTGCCGTTATCGACGGCAACTCGCTCATGCATCGCGCCTTCCACGCCGTGCCGCCGACCATGAATGCGCCGGACGGTCGCCCCACCAACGCGATTTTTGGCTTTCTGAACATGTTTCTCAAGATGATCGACGCCTTTAACCCCGATGGTGTGGTCGTGGCATTTGATAAGGGCAAGCCGCGCGTGCGCATGGAGATGCTGCCGCAGTATAAGGCGCAGCGCCCGCCCATGGACCCCGACCTGCACGCGCAGTTCCCCATGATTAAGGAGCTGCTCGCCGCGCTCAACGTGCCGATTCTGCAGTCCGAGGGCTGGGAAGGCGACGATATCCTGGGAACCATGGCGCGCCTGGGTGAAGAGGCCGGCTGCGACATGCTACTGGTGACCGGCGACCGCGACATGTATCAACTCGTGACCGAGCACGTCAACGTGGTTTCGACCCGCAAGGGCCTGTCCGACGTGGCGATCATGACGCCCGAGAGCGTGGACGACCTGTATCACGGCATTACGCCGGCGCTCGTGCCCGATTTTTACGGTCTAAAGGGCGATACGTCGGACAACATTCCCGGCGTACCGGGCATCGGCCCCAAAAAGGCGAGTGCGCTCATCGCACAGTACGGCAGCTTGGACGAGGTCATCGCGCATGCCGACGAGGTCAAGGGCAAGATGGGCGAGAACCTGCGTGCGCACATCGACGATGCGCTGCTGAGCCGCAAGGTCGCAACCATTCGCACCGATGCGCCCGTCGAGCTCGACTTTGACGAAACGTCCTTCCCGGCGTTTTCTGCCGATGAGGTTTCCGCGGCGCTGGGCACGCTTGGTATCACCGCCATGCAGAACCGTTTCTTGGCGCTGATCGGCGGCGAGGGCGGGGCTGCTGCCTCCAGTGTGTTTGAGATACCTGCGATGGTTCGCGCAGCCGCCGGCGATGCTGACGCGCTTGGTGCCGTTGCGGCTGAGGTCTCCCGCGCGATTGATGCCGGCGAGTGGGTCGCCGCCGTGGTGGACGACGACAAGGAAGAGGGCGCGCTCTTTGGACTGACGCGCACGCTGTGGTTGGCGACGTCCAAGGGCCTGTTCGCGCTCGAGGAGGGCGACGGCGCCTCCACTGCCGTAGTCGATGGCTTCAACTTCGCTCACGGTGTGATCGCCGGCGTGCTTGCGCGTCTGTTTATGGAGGGCCGCGTGGCGAGCCCGGATATGAAGGCGCTGCTGCACGAGCTTTCGCCCATCGATTCTTCTGAGCCCGAGCTCATGGATCCGCTCGCTGCCGATTCCACGCGTATCTTCGATACCGTGGTCGCTGCCTATCTGCTGGATTCCGATCGCTCCGAGTTCGATGAGGCATATCTTGCCGATACGTATCTGCAGATGGCGCTGCCTGCGGCGCGCGGCGCAGAGGGTGCCGGTGAGGACGCTCCGGCGCCCGCCGCTCGCACGGCGGCCTTGACGCTGGCGCTGGTCGCACCGCTGCGCGAGTGCATGGCCCGTGAGAATGCCGCCAACGTGTTCGACGGCATCGAGATGCCGCTCGTTCCGGTGCTTGCCAAGATGGAGCGCGCGGGCATGCTCGTGGATCCCGACCGCCTGCGCAGTCTGTCCGAGGGTCTGGCGACCCAGATCACCGAGGTCGAGCGAAGCATTCGCGACCTTGCCGGTGATGAGACCTTTAATATTGGCAGTCCCATGCAGCTGTCGCATGTGCTCTTTGATGTGATGGGGCTTCCGACCAAGGGCCTCAAGAAGACTAAGCGCGGCTATTATTCGACCAACGCCAAGGTGCTGAGCGACCTTGCGCGTGACCACGAAATCGTGCGTCTGATCTTGGACTGGCGTGAGAAGTCTAAGATCAAGTCCACCTATCTGGACACCCTGGGCCCGCTACGCCGTGGTGACGGTCGCGTACACACTACGTACAACCAGACCATCACGGCAACGGGGCGTTTGTCCTCGAGCGACCCGAACCTGCAGAACATCCCGACGCGCTCGGAGCTGGGTCGTACCGTCAAGACGGCGTTTTCGGCAGGCGAGGGAAGCGTCTTTTTGGCGGTGGACTACTCGCAGATAGAGCTGCGTCTGCTGGCACATCTCTCGGGTGACGAGCACTTGGTGCGCGCCTTTAACGAGGGCGAGGACTTCCATGCCGAGACGGCGGCGCGCGTATTTGGTGTGCCGGTGTCCGAGGTAACGCCCGACCTGCGCAGTCGCGCCAAGGCCGTGAACTTTGGCATCGTGTATGGCCAGCAGGCCTACGGCCTGTCGCAGTCGCTGCATATCTCGATGGCCGAGGCACGCGACATGATCGACCGCTACTACGAGGCCTACCCGGGCGTGCGCACGTTCCTCGACAACGTGGTGGCACGTGCCAAGCAGACGGGCTACGCCGAGACCATGTATGGCCGCCGTCGCCATATTCCCGAGCTCAAGGCCAAAAACCCGCAACTCCGCGGCTTTGGCGAGCGCACGGCCATGAACCACCCCATGCAGGGAACCGCCGCCGACATCATCAAGATCGCGATGGCCCGCGTGAGCCGCCGTCTGGAAGAAGAAGGCTTTGCCGCCCATATGATCTTGCAGGTGCACGACGAACTGGACTTTGAGTGCCCAGTGGATGAGGTCGAGGCGCTCACCGCGATGGTCCGCGACGTCATGGAGCACGTAGTAGACCTCCGCGTACCCCTCATCGCCGAAGCCAGCACCGGCATAACCTGGGCCGACGCCAAATAGGAAAGCGCTCCGTAAGGCAAGCTCGCCCAAGACGCAAGCCCCCACATACTTAAGATTTGGGACAAACACTACTGATTAATTTGTCCCACAGTAACCAAAACAGAGGGGAGCCTCTTCCAACAAGGAGCTCCCCTCTGCTCAAATCATTTCAGCTAAGTATCTAGACACTCAAGACGCCATCTTGGCGGCAGGAAAGTAAACCTAGGGCCTGGCCGGGCGGCACGGGATAACTTTTCGTAGATTCCGCACGCAAAGAAAGCCACTTAATGTGGCTTTCGTCTTGCGCAGGACCTGACCGAGCGAAAAGTTATCCCGTGCCGCCCGGCCAGGCCCGATGGGACGGCTACCGAGCCGCCAAGATGGCGTCGATGAGCGTCAGTACGCCCCCGTCGTTGTTGCTCGGAATGCGCCACTTGGCGTGCGCATTCATATGCTCCTCGGCATTGTCCACGATAAAGCTGTGACCGACGCGCTCCAGCATGGGGATGTCGTTGTAGGTGTCGCCCACGGCGGCAGCATCGGCAATATCGATGCCCAGGTGCTCGCACAGGTGCGCGACGCCGGCACCCTTGTCGACGCCCAGGTTCATAAAGTCGATCCACTCGCGCCCGGCGTTGGTGACGTAGAGCTTGTCCGAGAACTCGGGGCTATAGGTCTCGCGGAAAGCGGGCTCGGCGTCGTAGCCGGGGAAGAAGATCGAAATCTTGTTGGACTCGAGATCAATGCCCTCAAAGCTGTCGACGTAGTTGATTGTGTTGTAGTAGACGCTGATCTCGTCGTGGTATTGATGGTCGCGGGCAAGCACGTAGAACTCGTCGAAGCAGCACAGGACGGGGACAGCGCGAGGATCCTCCGAGGCACGGCTCAAGACCTGCTGATACAGCTCCACGTCAATATTGCTCTTATAGATATAGCTACCGCGATAGATCACGCACGCTCCGTTATCGGGACAAAAAGCGAGGCGGTTCTTAATGCCCTCGAACATTTCCTCGAGCTTGGGGGCGGGACGTCCGCTGGCGGGGCAGAATACGATGCCCGCGTCGGCGAGCTTGTCCAGGCGCTCATCAAGACCCTGGGGCAGCACACGCTCGTCGGTCAGCAGCGTCTTGTCCATATCGACGGCGAGAAGCTTAATGTTGCCGATGTTGGCGTCCGATTCGTAAGTTTGCATAAAAATGCGCCTTTCGTTTCAAGATTGTTTCAGACGTTATAACCATCAACTAGTAGTCGAGCGTATTTTCGCAGGAATGGTGCGTATTTGCACTGCAATTCACAAACTAATGAAAAAACTTTTCAGAAATTTGAATTTGTCGCTTGCGCAGCGTGCACTTTATCGTAATATAGCGAACATCGAAAACGGAGACGGCAAAAGAGCCGTTTACCGAGGAAAAGGTACCGTTTGCGATATTTGAATTGCGCCCGGCGATACGTGAAAGGAGAGGCAGATGCAGTTCGTAAAGATCATCACCACTGCAGACAATGCCATCCGACGCCAGCGCGCAATTTCCCGACGACGATAACAATCGTCTCTGTCCGCATGGGGCGCAATGCCTCAACAGAGTCATTTTGAGGTCGTTGGGTTTAAGCACGACATAGCCGCATGTTTCTAGGGCATGCCTGTGATGTATTCTGCTGAATAACCTGATATTGCACGGTTTTTGACCTCAAGGTGACTTGCAACTGACCGATGTTCTAACTAGCTACCAAGGGCGAAAGGAAACAGCCATGAGCAAGGAAAAAGTCGTTCTCGCATATTCCGGTGGTCTTGATACATCCGTATGTGTCAAGTGGCTCCAGGACGAGAAGAATCTCGATGTCGTTTGCGTCTGCGGCAACGTGGGCCAGGAGGAGACCGGCTTGGATGCCAAGAAGCAGAAGGCGCTTGACCTTGGCGTTCTCGATTGCCAGGTGCTCGACCTGCGCGACGAGTTCTCCGATGAGTTCCTGACTAAGGCCATCGCCGCAAACTCCATGTACGAGAACAAGTACCCGCTGCTCTCCGCGCTGTCTCGCCCGCTGCTCGCCAAGAAGCTTGTCGAGATCGCTCACGAGTTTGGCGCGACCTACGTCGCCCACGGCTGCACCGGCAAGGGTAACGACCAGGTCCGTTTTGAGGCCGCCGTCAAGGCCCTCGACCCCGAGCTCAAGGTGATCGCCCCGGTTCGCGAGTGGGACCTGAAGTGCCGTCCCGACGAGGTCGCCTACGCCCACGCCCACAACGTGCCGGTTCCCGAGGGTGCCAACGACAACCCCTACTCCATCGACGACAACCTGTGGGGTCGTGCCATTGAGTGCGGCCACCTGGAGGATCCCTGGAACGAGCCGCTCGACGACGCTTGGGTAATGACCAAGAACCCCGAGGACACGCCCGACACTCCGACTTACACCGAGATTGAGTTTGAGGCCGGCAAGCCCGTCGCCGTCGATGGCAAGAAGATGAAACTCTCCGAGATCGTCATCGCCCTCAACAAGATTTCGGGTGACAACGGCTTTGGCCGTCTCGACTTGGTCGAGGATCGTCTGGTGGGCCTCAAGAGTCGCGAGTGCTACGAGGTTCCTGGCGCCCTGACGCTCATCACCGCCCACAAGGCGCTTGAGGACATTTGCGTCGAGGGCGACCTGCTCAAGGCCAAGATTAAGCTCGAGCAGGATTGGGCCACCGCCGTGTACAACGGCCAGTGGTACAGCCCGCTCAAAAACGCGCTCGATGCCTTTATGGCCGACACCCAGAAGTTCGTGACCGGCACCGTCCGTCTGAAGTTCTTTAAGGGTAACTGCCATGTCGTCGGCCGCAAGAGCCCGTTTAGCCTGTATGACTACGGTCTGGCTACCTACGACCGCGACACTACGTTTGACGAGAAGGCCAGCGCCGGCTTTATCGAGATTGATACGCTGTCGCTCAAGACGTGGGCTAAGGTCCAGGGCCCCAGCTCTGCTGCCGCCCAGGCCTAGCGCCTCCTTCCTTTGGTATCCGCGCGGCCCATCCGCGTGATACATAACGGGCGCATGGGGTCCCCACCTTTCGTTATGCTTGCTGACACTTCTTAACATCGGTGGCCCCTACGTTCCGCCCGCATATATGATGCCGCGTCTGCGGCTGAGTCCGAGCCCCGCCGGGGTTGTCCGGCGGGGCTCCTCCTATCAATTTGACGGCCCTGCGCCTATATATATGGGGAGTATCCATTATGTTCAATGCTATCGCGCATGCTTTACTTGCCCTCGCGCCCGAGTTCGATGCTGCAAAGGTCGAGGACGTTCCTATGAGCCTAAAGGCCTGGATCGATAGTTCGCAGGGCAACATTCGGAGGGAGACGTTGGGCGCCAAGTGCATGGCGCGTCACTTCTTTGCAAATTAGCTATATGGCCTCGCACATGGTGGGGAATATGCAAAACTAGCGGTTGAGAAATCGCTTTAGCGACAGGGCGCATTGCTTTGGGCGCTTGTTTTGGGATTTGATGAAAGGGGACGGTTCCATGGCTCTTTGGGGCGGTCGTTTTGAGGCGGGCGTGGCCGAGGTCACGCAGGAGTTTGGCGCGTCGTTGCCGGTTGACAAACATCTCTATAAGCAGGATATCGCCGGATCTAAGGCACATGCCAAGATGCTGGCGGCCCAGGGCATTATCAGCGCCGAGGACGAGCAGGCGATTGCCGAGGGCCTGACCGGAATCGAACAGGATATCGATGCCGGCAACTTCACCTTTGATATCAACGACGAGGACATTCATATGTCCATCGAAAGCGAGCTGACGCGTCGTATCGGCGAGGCTGGCAAGCGCTTGCATACTGGGCGTTCGCGCAACGACCAGGTGGCGACCGATACGCGCCTGGGCGTCAAGGCGCTGGCCAAGGAGCTCATGGAGGCCAATCTTGAGCTGCGCCATGTGCTGGTGGATGCGGCCAAGAAGTACGACAAGGTGATTCTGCCGGGCTACACGCATATGCAGCACGCTCAGCCCGTGCTGCTCTCGCATCATCTGCTGGCGTATTCCTGGATGTTCGCGCGCGACTTTACGCGCCTGAAGGCCGCCTTTGATGCCGCCGACAACTGCCCGCTGGGTGCTGCCGCGCTTGCCGGTACGAGCTATCCGCTCGATCGCCAGATGACGGCTGCCGAACTTGGCTTTGCGGGCGTGATTCCCAACTCGCTCGATGCGGTTTCCGACCGTGATTTCCTGCTCGATCTGCATTACGCCGGATCCGTCATGGCGATGCACCTGTCGCGTCTTTCCGAGGAGATCGTGCTGTGGTCGAGCTCCGAATTTGGCTTTATCACGCTTTCAGACTCCTACTCCACCGGCTCGTCTATCATGCCGCAGAAGAAGAACCCCGACTTTGCTGAGCTTATCCGCGGCAAGAGCGGTCGCGTGTACGGCAACCTGGTGCAGCTGCTCGTGACCATGAAGGGCCTGCCGCTTGCTTATAACAAGGACTTGCAGGAGGACAAGGAGGGCGCGCTCGATACCGCTCACACGCTCATGCAGTGCCTGTCCGTTATGGCCGGAATGATTTCGACCTGGACCGTTAACGAGGATGCCATGGCGCGCGAGTGCGGCGTGGGGCATCTTGCCGCCACCGATGTTGCCGATTACCTGGCTAAGCGTGGTCTGCCGTTCCGTGAGGCACATGCCGTGGTGGGCCATCTGGTCCTGATGTGTGAGAAGCACGGCTGCAATCTTGAGGACCTGCCGTTTGAGGTGTTCCAGGAGGCAAGCCCGCTCTTTGAGCGCGACATTACCGAGGCGCTCGACATCCCGTCGATTGTCGCCGCACGCACGACCGAGGGCGGTACCGCCCCTGCCGCCGTTGCCGTGCAGCTGCAGCGTGCCGAGGCGCAGCTCGTGGCCGACGAAGGCGTGTTTGGATCGCTGACCAAGGTCGTCGAGATGGGCGACGGGATAAAGTAAGGGTTTGGCCGAAGCCGTTTTTGCCATTTATTGAGGAATCGTTTTTTGCTTTACGGGCGTCTGCTGATGTGGGCGTCCGTATTTTGTTGCTATGGGGGAGGGGCTTGTCGAGAACTTCTGTAGGACCTTTGGGCAGGTTGTGAAGGGGGTACGTTCGCGGGTGGCAACCGACCGTCTGCTCTGTTCGATGCGGTTGATGAGCGGTCGGATGGTACTCTAATCGGGCTTCGAAACAGAAGTGACACATATGGAGCGCTTTAATAAATTGCAACGTTTCAATAAACAGCTTTTTGTTTAACTGCAGCTAAAACTCTGTTACGATGCAGTCCAGGCGGGTGCCGGAATGGGACTTGGGCACGCGCGAACCTACTTGAAAGGCTACCTTATGGCTATCGAGAAGACCTTCATCATGATTAAGCCCGACGCGGTGCGCGATCGCAAGATCGGCGAGATTGTTGCTCGCATTGAGCGCAGCGGCCTTGTCATCGAGCGCATGGAGATGACCACGCTCGAGCGCGCTACCGTCGAGGAGCACTACGCCCATCTGGCCGACAAGCCCTTCTTTGGCGGTCTCTGTGACTTTATGACGAGCGGTCCGGTCGTCAAGATGGTCGTTTCCGGTCTCTCCGCTGTTGCTAAGATGCGCACCCTCATGGGGGCTACTAATCCGCTTGACGCTGCTCCTGGTACCATCCGCGGCGACTTTGCCGTCGATGTCAACGCCAACGTGATCCACGGCTCTGACTGCCTGGAGAACGCCGAGATCGAGATCAAGCGCTTCTTTGGCTAAACCAGCTTTGACTCCTTAAAGCTGTTAGCGTGTGGCTTGGGCGCCGCGGAAATCCATCCGCGGCGCCCTTTTTATATCAGTAGATTTCTAGGCATGTCCCAATAATCTACAAAGGGGCCCGCCCGGATGTGTGTTCCGAGCGGGCCCCTTGCTGTTAGCTTGTGGCGCTGAGTAGTTTAGGCCTCGTCGACGACCTTGAGGCCGCGGGTGTGGTCGATCTCGTTGAGGAGGTTAACGCGACGCTCGTGACGGCCGCCCTCGAACTCGGCGTCGAGCCACTCGTCGACGATCATCTTAGCGAGCTCGGAGCCAACGACGCGGGCGCCAAAGGCGAGCACGTTGGTGTTGTTGTGCATACGGGAGAGCTTGGCGCTGAAGGGCTCGGAGCACACGACGGCGCGTACGCCCTCGACCTTGTTGGCAGCCAGGCTGATCCCGACGCCGGTACCGCAGATCAGGATGCCCAGGTCGACGTCGCCGTTGGCAACGGCCTTACCCACCTTGTAGCCGGCGATGGGGTAGTCAAAGCTCTCGGAGGTGTCGGTGCCAAAGTTCACGACCTCGCAGCCGCGCTCCTTCAGGTGCTCGGAAATGATGTTCTTGAGCTCGACGGCGGCGTGGTCGTTACCGATACCGATCTTCATGGATGGTTCCTCTCTGGTCTGTGCGGCGCAAATGCTAAAGGTGTTTACCGCGTTCGACTGCATGATAGCGCGACTTTTGCGTAAACGCTCGGGCGTTTTTTGGTCAAACGCTTTAGCAGGCAACAAGACCCGCTTTTCATGAATGAATGCCGCCAGTTTGTGCTTGAGCGCCGTCCGCCGGAACCATGGTTGCGGTTTTTGATGCATTGTTATCAAATAGAAGAGCTAATTATTTTTGAGAGACCAGCCCGTTATGCAAGCAGGAGATACCTATGCCTACCGATTCCCTTCGTGATGCCGCGTTTTGCGACGTTTTGAACCGCGAGCTTGTCTGTGCGCTCGGCTGCACCGAGCCTATTGCCGTTGCCTATGCAGCGGCGTTGGCGAGCCAGACGCTCGGTTGCGAACCCGATCATATGGACGTTGCCTGCTCGGGCAACATCATCAAGAACGTTAAGAGCGTGACCGTGCCCAACTCGGGCGGTATGCACGGTATTGAAGCTGCGGCCGTACTGGGTGCCGTGGGCGGTGACGCCAAGAGCGCGCTCGAGGTGCTCGAGAGCGTTAACGACGAAGATCGTGCTCGCGTGACCGAGCTCCTCGCCGATGCCGGCTACTGCGATGTGTCGCTTGTCGAGGGTGTGCCCAACCTCTACATCAAGGTGACCGCCACGGCCGGGGGCCATACCGCGGTTGTTGAGATTACCGACCACCACACCAATGTCACGTGCCATACGCTCGACGGTATTCCGGTGTGCGGCAAATCGGCGGGGGAGTGCGCCGCCTGCGCCGAGCGCGTCGTGGCCGAGCGTGCGGCAGATAACGCCGACACGCCCATGTCGATCGAGTCCATCATCGACTTTATCGAGGCCGGCGACATTGAGGGCGCCCGCGCTGCCGTCGAGCGTCAGATTGATCTGAACGGCGCGATCAGTGCCGAGGGCCTCGCGCACGCTTGGGGCGCCGAGGTGGGTCGTACGCTGCTGGGCGCTCGTGCCGATGACGTCGCCTGCCGGGCCCGTGCCCGTGCGGCCGCCGGGTCCGACGCCCGCATGAACGGCTGTGCGCTGCCGGTCGCTATTGTGTGCGGCTCGGGCAATCAGGGCATTACCTGTGCCTTGCCCGTTATGGAGTATGCCGAGTACCTGCGCTGCGACCACGAGCGCCTGGTACGCGCCGTGATGCTGTCCGATCTTATCGCCGTGCATATCAAGAGCTACATTGGTGCGCTCTCGGCGTTTTGCGGCGCTATTTGCGCTGCGTGCGGTGCCGGTGCCGCGATTACCTGGCTGTGCGGTGGCACGCGCGATCAGATCGGTGCGACGGTCTCCAATACGCTCGGCAACGTGGGCGGTATCGTGTGCGATGGCGCCAAGGCGAGCTGCGCCGCCAAGATTTCCGCTGCCGTTGATGCTGCGATTCTGGGTCACGATATGGCTATGCAGGGCCGCGGCTTCCGCGCCGGCGAGGGCCTGATCCAGGATACCGTCGAGCAAACAATCGCCAGCATGGGCTACGTGGGTCGCGTGGGCATGAAGGATACCGACGTCGAGATCCTCAACATTATGATCGGCAAGACTCGAGTCTGTTAGTTTATTGGGTCCGCCGTTCTGCCGAACGGCGGACCGGCCGACGCTGCAAACGTCCCTTAGCGGCAATCTGACGTTCAATCGTCGGTCGCGTACCAAAGTACGCTTCCCTCCTCTTTCACGTCACCTTGCTCGCTTAGGGGCGTTTTCGCTGACTTATGCTCAACCAACGGTGCTTTTTTGTTTGGGGCACTCATTGGGGACAGACTTAAATGACTAGTCGTTGGCGGCGTCAAAACATCGGCGTTGTTTTGACTGGCGAGGCGATCTTACGAGAGTTCGTCGGCTACTTGGTGCTCGTAGAAGGCTTCGACTACGGCGTTGAAGTCGTGGGCGAAGTCTTCCATGGTTCCGTGCCAGGTGGCTCGGCCGGGTTTTCCCTGACCAACATAGGCAGTCTGAATACCGCAGGCGGGGCTGGGGAAGTCGCGCTTGGGGTCGTTGCCCACCATAAGGACCTCGTGTGGCTCGAGCCCCATCACCTGAAGCTGCTCTAGATAGTAGGTGGCATCGGGCTTGCAGCGGGTGGTGTTTCCCATGTGCGTGACGAGCTCAAAGGGGGCGTCGGCCAGGTCGCCCCAACCCATGCGGCACTCGATGGCCCCCTGGGGAAAGCTGGGGTTGGTAAAGAGCGCGCAGCGCAGACCTGCGTTCTGTACGGCCTGGAGTGCGGCGTGTGCGCCCGGCATGGCGTGGGCGTTGATGACGTCGTCATTCTTGTGGGGAAGAACTTCGCGATCGTAGTAGGTAAATGCCTCGTAGATCATGGGGTCGGAGAGGCAGATACCACATCTGCGCTCGACCTCGGTCTGGTAAAACTCAAGATTGGTGCGATTGTCCGTGCCGCTGCGGCGATTGGCGTTGAGGTCGACCAGGATGGTGCCGAGGCGTGCCATCGTGCCACCGCGGCTGCGGCGCCCGATATCCGCGAGCATCGACGAGACATCCTTAAAATAGCGAAGGATGAACGCGTTGAGGTTGATGCTAAGAAGCGTCTCGTCCATATCGAAAACGACTGCTTTGAGCACGCGGGCACCTTTCTCGTAAAATCGATCTAGAATCGTTGGCTCCGGATACTTTACCCCAAAGCCGAATGCCTGGCTGGTTATCGTCAAGTTGCGGAGACGTGTGTTCATAAGATTACGAAAAAGTCTCCACACGAGTAAAAAATCGCAGTTCACGCTTGAAATCGAACTCATTTCCCCGTAACCTATACGAACGTGATTGCATAAGCGTCACATTAGTATCTGTCGGCTCCCGAGTGTTCCTAAACGTTGTGTGCTTGTCGCACCCTTCTGTAGGTCCTAGCAATCGGGGCCCCGTAGTTCGAAAGGGGTCCACCTTTGAGTGAGATTCAGAACTCGTCCATTTTCTCTCTTGACGATGTCAACGAGGAGGAGATGAACAACCTCATCGACGGTACGATTACCGACTTTGATGAGGGCGATCTCGTTAACGGCACTGTCGTTAAGATCGAGCATGACGAGGTGCTCGTTGACATCGGATTCAAGTCCGAGGGCGTTATCCCGGTCCGCGAGCTGTCCATCCGCAAGGACGCTAACCCTGCAGACATCGTTGCACTCGGTGATCCCATCGAGGCCCTGGTTCTCCAGAAGGAGGACAAGGACGGTCGTCTGGTCCTGTCCAAGAAGCGTGCCGAGTACGAGCGTGCTTGGAACCGCATCGAGGAGAAGTTCAACTCCGGCGAGAACGTCGAGGGCGAGGTTATCGAGGTTGTCAAGGGCGGCCTGATCCTCGACATCGGCCTGCGTGGCTTCCTGCCCGCTTCCCTCGTCGACCTCCGTCGCGTCAAGGACCTCACCTCTTACATGGGCACCCGCATCGAGGCCCGCGTCATCGAGATGGACCGCAACCGCAACAACGTTGTCCTCTCCCGTCGCGTCGTGCTCGAGGAGTCCCGTAAGGCCGAGCGCTCCGAGATCCTGTCCAAGCTCAAGTCTGGCATGCGTCTCCAGGGCACCGTTTCCTCCATCGTCGACTTCGGCGCCTTCGTCGACCTCGGCGGTATCGACGGCCTCATCCACATCTCCGAGCTCTCCTGGAACCACGTCAACCATCCTTCCGAGGTTGTCAAGGTCGGCCAGGAGGTCGAGGTCGAGGTTCTCGACGTCGATCTCAACCGCGAGCGCATCTCCCTGGGTCTCAAGCAGACCACCGAGGATCCGTGGCGCGCACTGGTCAAGAAGTACCCCGTCGGCGCTATCGTCGAGGGCACTGTGACCAAGCTTGTTCCGTTCGGCGCTTTCGTCGACCTGGGCGAGGGCATCGAGGGCCTGGTGCACATCTCCGAGATGGCCAACAAGCACGTGGACCAGCCTTCTCAGGTCACCCACGTTGGCGACAAGGTTCAGGTCAAGGTCATGGAGATCGACCTCGACCGTCGTCGTATCTCCCTGTCCATGAAGTCTGCTGCTGAGACTCTGGGCGTCGAGATCGAGGTTACCCCGCTGCCTTCCGAGAAGAAGGACGAGGAGACCGACGCCGAGTAAATCGGTTTGACGATCACTTGTTTTAAGGGATCCGTCCGTAATGGACGGGTCCCTTTTTGCATTTGGCGCCGAGATGCGCAATGCTGCCGGGCTGTCCACAGGCTATTGGATTGTCGGTGCATGAAAAAAGCCGACATCCCGCCTCGGGGAGGAGGCGGGAACACACCGAGTAGACGGAGGGGTGCGGAGCGCGGTCGCGTCTCGACTGACGACGTTGCCCATCGACAGGACCATTGTAGCGCATGGCGGTTCTTGGTTTATCGTGTCGAGCGTTTGCGTTGTGCCATTGCCTGCGGTAACGGTGTGCTACACTTTTGCACTGCTGAGTGGGCCAGACGGTCGCGCGATGTGCTGCATGCAGTACGCGTGAGGAAAGTCCGGGCTCCAGAGGGCGGGATGCCGGCTAACGGCCGGGCGGAGTGATCCGACGGAAAGCGCCGCAGAAAAGAAGACTCCCACCTGCGCCGCAAGGCGTAAAGGGAAAAGCTGAAACGGTGGTGTAAGAGACCACCAGCGTCGTGGCAACACGGCGGCTTGGCAAGCCCCATCCGGAGCAAGCGCGAATAGGAACGCTATGGGCCGGCCCGGTCCGCGTTCGGGTAGCGTGCGTGGAGCTGCATGGTAACGTGCAGACAAGATAAATGACCGTTCACGACAGAACCCGGCTTATCGGCCCACTTGGCATTTTTGTTACCCTGACAATCGGTACGGCCTTTGCCGTATTATTGAAGCTGTTCGTTGCTGCGCTTTATTTTGTTGAGGGGCTTTGTTGGACAGCTATTTTACTCTGCAATCGAATATTGAGGCTTCGGGCGAGTTTGTGGATCGCAAGAGCCGGTTTATTGCCCAGCTGGTCCATATTGAGTCCGAGGATGAGGCGAATGCCTTTATCGAGATGGTTCGCAAGCGTCATTACGACGCTCGACACAATGTTCCCGCGTGGATTTTGGTCGATGGACGCGAGCGCCAGAGCGATGACGGTGAGCCGAGCCGCACGAGCGGTATGCCGACGCTCGAGGTGTTGCGCGGCGCAGAGCTCAAAAATGTTTGCTGCGTGGTGACGCGCTATTTTGGTGGCACGCTGTTGGGGCCTGGTGGCTTGGTGCGCGCCTATACCGCTGCGACGCAGGCGGCAGTGGCCGCGGCTCAGGAGGCCGGGCAGATCGTCGAGATGACAAGCGTCGTGCCGGTTGACGTGCATGTGGCCTATCCGCAGTATGAGCAGGTGCTTCGTTTGGCGCAGGATTCGGGTGCCAAGGTTTTGGATACCGATTACGCGGATGCCGTGACACTTCATTTGGTGTTTAAGGCGGGGGAGCAGGGGTCGTTTTGCGCTAAGATGCGCGAGCTTATGGCGGGGCGCGAGGAGATTGAGGTCAGCACTCCCGAATTTGCCGAGTTCTAACGGCGACGGTCGGCGTGCTTTTGGACGGATCCCAAGCACACCGACCGTCGTTTTATGTCGCTGCCGTTTACTCGGCGAGCTGCTTTAGTACATCACAGGCGATTTCGACGGCATCGTCGATGCAACCGGGACAGCTGCGGAGCGGACCCTTGTCCGATCCGATGCCCTTGAGCGTGCCGCAGACGGTCGTCGTGTTCTTCTCGCCAAAGCGCTTGGCAATCTCGCGCGACAGTTTGTAGGTCTGGCCCTTGGTCTTGGGGTTTTCCATGCCATCGCTCATTACAAAGCCCATGATGGCCACGGCGCCCGAGATGGCACCGCAAGTTTCGGTCATGCCGCCCATGCCGGCGCCAAAGCCCTCGGTGAGGATAAAGGCGACCTGGGGGTCGAGCCCGACGGCGGGCGCGAGCGTGCAGGCGACGGCCTGCGCGCAGTTAAAGCCGCGGGCGTGGTATTCGGCAGCCTGAGCCTGGCAGGTGGCAGTGTTGAGCTGAGTGGTATCAATCTGCTTCATCGGTGTCTCCTTGATTGCGGTGTACCCGCCTATGGTACCCTTGCTGGCGCATTCGCTTATCGAGACCGCAGTGCATATCTCATTGTTTTTCGCCATCGAACACTTTCTTAAGATTTGGGACAAATAAACCTGATTAATTTGTCCCAATTAATT
>CATXMO010000009.1:0-66242 GCA_958372075.1 uncultured Collinsella sp.
GACAAGGCGCCACACTGGTCTGCGGAGTGTTCTGAAAACTAAGCCCGGCCCCCGCCGGACAGGTCCACCGCTACTCGCAGAGCAGCTTAGCGATCTGGACGGCGTTGGTTGCCGCGCCCTTACGGATTTGGTCGCCGCAGCACCAGAAGGTGATGCCACGTGCGGCCTCGGGGTTCGAGATGTCGCGGCGTACGCGACCGACCCAAATCAGGTCCTGGTCGGAGGTGTCCATCGGCATGGGGAAGCGATCGTGCGCATCCTCGGCACTCATGTCGTCAACCAGCTTGACGCCGGGAGCGGCAGCCAGCGCAGCACGGGCCTCCTCGACCGTAATATCGCGCTCAAACTCGAGCGTAATGCTCTCGGAGTGCGAGCGCAGCACCGGCACGCGCACGCAGGTGCAATTCACGCGCAGCTCGGGCAGATGCATGATTTTGCGGCCCTCGTTCTGCAGTTTCATCTCCTCGGAGGTAAAGCCCTCCTCCTTGACGCCGCCAATCTGCGGAATCAGGTTGCTCGCGAGCTGGGCGGCAAATGCGCACGGCTCGGGAATCTCCTCGCCACGGCCCAGGGCGGCCAGCTGAGCCTCAAGCTCGGCCATGCCGGGAGCGCCGGCACCCGAAGCCGCCTGATACGTGGACACGATCATACGCTTCACGCCGGCAAGCTGGTGCAGCGGCCAGGTGGGAACCAGGCCGATGATAGTCGCGCAGTTGGGGTTAGCGATAAGGCCGTGATGCCACTTGATGTCGTCAGCATTGATCTCGGGTACGACCAGCGGCACCTCGGGATCCATGCGGAAGGCGTGGCTGTTGTCGACCACGACGGCGCCGCGCTTGACGGCCTCGGGCAGTAGCTCCTTCGCAATATCGTCGCCGGCGGCGCCGAGCACGATGTCGCAGCCCTCAAAGGCCTCGGGGCAAGCCTCCTCAATCACAACCTGCTCGCCGCGGAACTCGACGGTCTTGCCCGCAGAGCGCGCGCTCGCTAGCAGCTTGAGCTTGCCGACCGGAAACTCCTGCTCGTTGAGGCACTCGAGCATCTGGGTGCCCACGGCTCCCGTCGCGCCCAAAATAGCAACCGTGTACTGTTTCATGCTTCCCCCTTTAAAGGCTGTGGCTTTTGCCCGCACGCCGAGCAGGCCGATTATTGTTGCCAGTGTATACAAGAACAGGGCGGGCACGAAACCCGCCCCGTCGAAACGAAACCGAAACGAAACGCCCCGCCGTAGTTTTTGAGGCAAGTCCCAAAAATCTACTGGGATAGCAGCTACTTGTGGAGCGCGGCCGGGGCGGGATCGACCGGCGCAGGAGCCTCCAGATCGGAGACCTTCACAATGCCGTTTTCGTCGGAGAAGGCACGGTAAATGGTCTGGATCGCCAGGTCGAAGTCCTTCTCCTCGACACCGATAATGATGTTGATCTCGTCACAGCTCTGCGAAATCATGCGCACGCTCACGCCGGCCTGGCCGAGCATGCCAAACAGATGGCCCGAGATACCTGCACGACCGCGCAGGTTACGACCGACGGTCGCGATGAGCGCCAGGCCCTCGACAACCTCGATCTCGAGCGGCTCGACCTCCTGCTGGATGTCGCCCACAAGCGAGTACAGCGAATCGTGCACATCCTGCTCCTGCACCACGGCGCCAAAGCGGTCGACACCAGTGGGCATGTGCTCGACGGAAACGTCATAGCGTTCGAAGACCGAAAGCGCACGGCGCATAAAGCCGACACGGGGCTTGGTGCGGTCGCGGGCGACGTTGATGGCGACAAAACCGCGTTTGCCGGTCACGCCGGTAATAATGGGCTCGGCCTCGCCCTCGTCAGCCGTCTCGCTAATGATCGTTCCAGGGTCCTGCGGCGCATTGGTGTTCTTGATGACCAGCGGAATACCCGCCTCGCGCACGGGGAACACGGCCTCCTCGTGCAGGACGCTTGCACCCATGTACGAAAGCTCGCGCAGCTCCTCGTAGGTAACGCGGGCGATGGGCTGAGCCTCGGGCACAATGCGCGGGTCGGCGGAATAGAAGCCCGAGACGTCGGTCCAGTTCTCGTACAGGTCGGCGCCCAGGCACTTGGCCAGGATCGAGCCCGAGATATCGCCGCCGCCGCGGTCGAGCAGTTTGATCTGGCCCTCACGCGTCGCGCCGTAGAAACCGGGCATGACAAAGCCACCCTGCTGGCCGTACTCCTGCACCAGCTCGGCGGTGCGGTTCATGCTGAGCGTACCGTCATGATGGAACGCCACGACCGTCGCGGCATCCAGGAACGGCAGGCCCAGGTACTCGGCCATCAGACGGGCGGTAAAGTACTCGCCGCGGCTCACGAGTTCCTCGGTGGAGTAGCCACCGGAGCGGGCGCGCTCAGCAAAGGCTGCAAACTCCTCACGAATGGGATAGGTGAGCTCCAGCTCGTCAGCGATATCAAAATAGCGCTGGCCAATGTCCTCGAGCAGCTCCTCACACGACACGTGGTACTTAACGTGCGCGTTAACCAGGTAGAGCAGGTCAGTCACCTTGGTGTCGCCCTTAAAACGGCGACCGCAGGCAGAAACCACCACAAAACGGCGGGCCGGATCGGCATCGACGATGGCCTTGATCTTCTTAAAGTGTTCGGCGTCGGCGACCGACGAGCCGCCAAACTTGGCAATCTTAATCATGGGCTGGAGGTTACCTTTCTAAAAAGCCTCTGCGAACCTATTTTGCGCGCTCTGATACCATGGTTTCACCGATTGGGACTAAGGCATCCGAGGAGCAGTGTTATATGGGAACTTATCATAGTACACGAGGACGCACTTTATCGTGCTCAAGTAAGGTGGCAATCCGTACCGGCATCGCTCCCGACGGGGGTTTGTTTGTCTCAGACGAGCTCGGCACCCAGCAGGTCGATATCAGCTCGCTTGCAGATAAATCGTACTTTGAAATCGCTCAAGATGTGTTGGGAATGTTACTGAATGATTACACAGCCGAAGAAATTTCGGCGTGTGTCGACGAGGCATACCGCGGCACGTTCGTGAGCGAAGAGGTTACGCCGCTCGTCAAACTCGACGCCGCACCGGGCGCCGACGCCCCGCAAACCTATGTGATGGAGCTCTTTGGCGGCCCCACGAGCGCCTTTAAGGACGTCGCCCTGCAGATGCTCCCCCGTCTGATGGCCCGCACCTCTGCCAAGGACGGCGGCGCCGAGCGCATCATGATCGTCACCGCCACGTCGGGCGACACCGGCAAGGCCGCACTCGCCGGCTTTGCCGACGCCCCGGGCACGGGCATCACCGTCTTTTATCCCGAGGGCAAGGTCAGCCGCGTCCAGAACCTGCAGATGTCCACACAGGAGGGCGATAACGTCGCCGTCTGCGGCATCCGCGGCAACTTTGACGACGCCCAGAGTGCCGTCAAGCGCATCTTTGCCGATAAAGAGCTTGCCAAGCGCCTGGAGGCCGCCGGCACGGTGCTTTCGAGCGCCAACTCCATCAACGTCGGCCGCCTGGTGCCGCAGGTCGTCTACTACTTTGCCGCCTATGCACAGCTGCTGCGCGCCGGCGCCATCGAGGCAGACGACGCCGTTGAGTTCTGCGTACCGACCGGCAACTTTGGCGATATCCTGGCCGGCTACTATGCCAAGCGCATGGGTCTGCCCGTCGCCAAGCTCATCGTCGCGAGCGACAAGAACAACGTGCTTGCCGACTTCCTGACCACCGGCGTCTACGACCGCAACCGTCCGTTCTTCACGACCATCTCGCCGTCGATGGACATCCTCATCAGCTCCAACCTGGAGCGCATGCTGTACTTCCTGTCCGACGGCGACTGCGAGCTCGTTGCCGGCCTTATGGAGCAGCTGGCACAGACTGGTCGCTACGAGGTTCCCGCCGACCTGCTGGCAAAGATTCAGGGCGTCTTTGGCTGCGGCTGGGCCAGCGAGAACGAGGTTCGCGCCGCCATCAAGAGCTGTTGGGATGCGAACGACTACGTGATCGACCCGCACACCGCCTGCGGCTATCACGTCTTTGAGCAGGTCGCTCCCGCCGAGGGCGCCAAGGCCCGCGTGCTGCTTTCGACCGCCAGCCCCTACAAGTTCCCGCGCGCCTGCTGCGACGCCCTGGGCCTCAACGTTCCCGATGATGATTTTGAAGCTATGCGCGTGCTCGAGCAGGCCACCAACACGGTCGCCCCGACCCAGCTCGCCGAGCTCGAGTCCAAGCCCGTCCGCTTCGAAGACGTCTGCGACGTCGATGAGATGGCCAGCTACGTCGAGTCCGCAGCAAAACGAATGAGCACCAACTAAACCCCTTATTAAGCGCCGGCGAAAGCCGGCGCACCTTCTTTTATCAGAAACCCACCGGGATGATGACGAGCTGACATGCGGGTCTGCCTGTTTAGTTCGTCGCGAGTTCCGCACGAGCCGGAAAGCACTTAATGTGCTTTCCGAGCGAGCCAGGACTGCCCGAGCAGCGAACTAAACAGGCAGACCGCCCAGGAGATTCCCATGATCAAGATCACCGTCCCAGCAACAAGCGCCAACTTGGGCATTGGCTACGACACCCTCGGCATGGCCGTTAGCCTCTACTCGCACTTCACCTTCGAGCGCGCCGACAAGCTCACCATCACCGGATGCCCCGAAGAGTTCCAAAACGAGAACAACCTGGTCTACGTGAGCTTTGTCGATGCACTGGCCGCGTGGGGCGAGCCGGCTTTCCCCGTTGCCATCGACATTCAGACCGACGTGCCCGTCGCCCGCGGCCTGGGTTCCAGCTCTACCTGCGTCGTCGCCGGCATCATGGCTGCCGCCGCGTTGACGGGCCATACCGTCGACCGCGCCGAGCTCGTCCGCATCGCCACCGAGGTCGAGGGCCATCCCGATAACGTCGCTCCCGCCATCCTTGGCGGCGCCGTCTGCTCCTTTACGCCGACCGATTCGCTCCCCCAATGCCTGCGCTACGAGGTGAGCGATCGCTTACGTTTTATTACCGTGATTCCGCCCTACGAGGTACATACGAGCGAGGCGCGCAAGGTCGTGCCGCAGGAGATTCCGCTCTCCACCGCCGTGTGGCAGATGGGCCGCATTGCTGGCATGACGCGCGGTCTGGAGACCGGCGACCTTGACCTGATTGCCGCCGCCAATGACGACCGCATCCAAGAACCCTATCGTCGCCGTCTCATCCCCGACTACAACGCCGTGCGCGACACCTGCCTTAACGGCGGCGCCAAGACCATCTGGATCAGTGGTTCGGGCTCGACCCTCATGGCCGTAACCGACGACACCATCGTGGCAAAGTTCCTGCAGGTTAAGCTGCGCGAGCAGTTCCCCAAGTGTGAGACGCATATTCTGACGTGCGACACCGAGGGCGCTCAAATCGAGTACCTGTAGACATCGCTGGTTAATCCCTTCGGGCCGCCCAAGGGTATCCCCTTAAAAACGTCCTCGCACTTGAGGCCCGCTTATCCTGCTCCTTCGGAGCCGTGGATAAGCGGGCCTCGTGCGGAATGTTTTTAAGGGGATGCCCCTGGGTGGCCCTATGGTAACGTGACTAGCGATGTCTACAGGGACCCACGCTTTGAAGGGGCGCCGGGCTGATGGTTTGGCTTTTTATTGGTGGGGGCCCTTACTGGGATGGGACCCTTACTAGAGGCAGGCCTCGGCGATGCGGCGCTTGAGTTCATCGATGCCGGTGCCGGTCTGGGAGCTTGTGATGATTACGTTTTCGGCCGGGACGTTGAGCTGCTTTTTGATGGCTGCCGCCTGGCGGGCCTGCTGGGTGCGGCTGAGCTTGTCGGCTTTGGTGAGGCAGACGATAAAGTTGAACTCGTTGCCCTGCAGGTAGTCGATCATGTCATGATCGAGCTTGCTGGGGTCGTGACGAATGTCCACCAGCGAGACGACCAAGTTAAAGCTGCGCTCGGAGTCGAAAAAGTCGCCGATAAGCTCGGCCCAGCGGTCGCGCTCGGCCTTAGAACGACGGGCGAAACCATAGCCCGGCAGGTCGACGAAGTGCACGTCGTCGGCCTCGAAGAAATTGATGTTGCTTGTCTTGCCCGGTGTGCTCGAAACCTTGACCAGGTTCTTGCGGCCAAAGAGCTTGTTCATAATCGACGACTTGCCCACATTGGAGCGGCCGACAAAGCTCACTTCGGGGCAGGTGGACTCGGGAATCTGCGAAACCTTGCCGTAGCTGGCGACGAACTTGGCAAGCTGGTAGTTAATGGAATCGGCCATGGACACTCCTTGGTCGTAGGTTCTTACAAAAGAGCGCGCTATTGCGCAGCGGCAATGCGGCGGACGATATCGAGCGTGATGTTACTTGCGACACGCGCGTACTCGAACAGATCGAACTCTCGGTCGCAAATTGCATCGTACGCCTCGTCACAATTATCGCTGATAGCGCGCAACACCAGGCAATCGACACCATTTTTGGTTGCGACATGGGCAATCGCCGCGCCCTCCATGCCGACACAATCGGCATGCGTCGCTTCGATAGCGTCGTTACGCATGGCGGCGCCCGTCACAAAGCGGTTACCCGTGGCAATCGTGCCGACCAGGAACTGTTTGGTGCCCTCGTTCGAAGCGACTGCATTTGTCGAAGCGTCAACGAACCCACGCTCAGCAAGCACGTCGACGGCAATATCGACCAGCGCGGGCGTCGAACCAAACTCCTCAAGCCCCGGTGCGGACTCGGCGATAAGCGCGGTATCGGTATCCAGATAGCGTAGGCGTTTGCCAATGACCACGTCGTCGATATGGAGCTTGGGGTTCAAACCGCCCGCAATGCCCGAAAACACAACAGCCTGCGGAGCATACTTGCTAATGAGGTGCTGTGTTGCAGCGGCGGCGTTCACCGTGCCCATGCCCGCCGTTGTGGCGACAACTGTCAGGCCGTCGAGCTCGCCGCTCACAACGGTCAAGCCTGCCTCCCGTGCCTCGCAAACGTCGCTCAGCTCTTCCTTAATCTGCATGATCTCTTTTTCGAGCGCACCGATAATCGCGATGGTAGCCATACCATTCCCCAAACCTATACGAAATTCTCAACCACGGTATGGTACCAGCATTTTGTTTGACCTCGCCAAACGAACACGCTAAGCCAGTGCAGCTCGCGTATCAAACAGCGCCTTTGCAATCGCGGCCGTAACCTCGCTCGAGCGGTCGCTCCACGGCATCGATGTCATGACGCTCATGGCATAGGTACAGCCATCGATGCCGATAAGGCCCGCATCGCATGTCGAATAGTATCCATCCTCGCTAATCCAGCCTGCCTTGTTGCGCACCAAAACCTGCTCGTCAGCAATGCCATCGCGCACTCATTTAAGTCTGTCCCCAATGAGTGCCCTTGGGGGCGAAAATAGATCGCTAGCCGATGGCGTTTTTGAGTTCGGCGCGGCGCTTTTTCATGCCCGTCATGACGGCGTTGCGCAGCTCGGGCATGCGCGCGGTATCCATCTGGGGCACGCCCTCGAGCTTATAGGGAATACCCAGCTGCTCGTACTTGACGACACCCATCGTGTGATACGGCAGCATTTCCAGGCCCACCACGTTGTGCCATGGAGCGATCAGGCGACCGAGCTTCTCGCATTCCTCCGCCGTGTCGGTGATACCCGGCACCACCACATGGCGAATAACAACCTTAATCTTGCGATGGGCAAGCTCATCGCCAAACGCCAGGATGCGCGCAGGATCGCAACCGGTCAGCTTTTTATGCTCAACCGGATCGGCATGCTTGATGTCGAGCAGCACCATATCGGTCTCGTTGAGAACAGCATCGAACTTCTCCGGATGCTTGGGATCAAATGCATAGCCACAGCTATCTAGGCAGGTATGCACACGGCCATCGGGATTGTTGTGCATTGCACGGAACAGGTCGGCCAAAAACTCGGGCTGCAGGAGCGGTTCGCCACCCGAAACGGTAATGCCGCCACTACGGTAGAACTCATGGTTGCTCTGGAACTCGTCCATGAGATGCTCGACAGTCACCATCGTGCCGCCGTTAACAGACCAGGTATCGGGATTGTGGCAATACGCGCAGCGCATGGGACAGCCCTGAACAAACACCACAAAGCGGATGCCGGGTCCGTCGACCGTTCCCATCGTCTCGATCGAATGCACGCGACCCAGGGCATACGCAGAGTCCTCGGGACGAGCGTCCACACCCTCAAGCGTCATTTCTGCCATTCGCGCTACCTTGCCTCTCCTTGGATGCAACCAATTAAAATGCCAGAGCCATTCTAGCCCATGCGTTTGCGTTTAAACGTCTCGGACTAGAACGGCACGTTTTAATCTATCCCCCATCACCATGGCTGGGGGGCTACATCGAGATGTCAGGCTGGAGAACGCTCGCCTGCGGCCTTTACGCCTTAAGCGTGAGCACCGCGCCGAAGGCGGTCGGGCCGCAATGGCTCGAGATGACGCCGCCAACCTGCGTCCAGGTAACGTCCTCAAAGCCCAGGTCGTGCGCATAGACTTCCATGTCGTCGCGCAGCTCCTGGGAAAGGCCCACCGAATACGCCAAGCCAATGTGCGAGTAATCAATATCGCCCTTGGCAACCATGTGGTCAATAAAGGCACGGGCGCATTTGAGCATAGAGCCGCGGAGCTTCTTGGTCGCCACGAATTTGCCACCCGTTACCTCAATGCAGGGCTTAATCTTGAGCAGATGGGCGCCAAGAAACGCGACGTTGGACAAGCGACCACCCGCCTTAAGGAAGGCAAGGTCCGTAGGAACAAAGCCCAGCAGCACGCGGTCCATCACCGAATTGGTAAAGGCGAAAATCTCGTCGACGGTGGCATCCGGATGGGCTTCGATATACTTGGCGGTCTCAACGGCGACAAGCGACTGGCCCACCGACACAAAGCGCGTATCCATGGAGAAGACGTAATCGCGGCCCTTTGCCGCAATCTTCGACGACTGATGCGAGCAGGTCGTAACCTCGGAATACGCAAGATGCAAAATGGTCGCGTCGGGCTGCTCGGCGTGAATGCGGTCGTACACATGCGCAAAATCCGCCGGCGAGCAACCGCTGGTCTTGGGCATCACGCCAAACTCGTTGCAGCGCGAGTAAATCTCAAGCGGGTCGATCGATCCGTCTTCGACGGTCTCGTCACCAATCGTGACATGCATGGGCACGCGCACGATGCCATAGCGCTCGCAGAGCTCCGGCGTCACATCCGAACCAGACTCAACCACGATTACGTACTTGCCCATTATCATCACAACCCATCTCGACGTTGGCTTTTGAATATGTGACGCACGTCCGCCGTCCTGCTGCAGAACGGCCTCCAAGCGCCAAAGAGACGCCGCCCCTTGCACACAACAAAGGACAGCGTCTCCCTGGAAAACTCCGTGCTTATCTGAGATTCTACACGGTTTATTAAGGAGTGTTACTTATTCCGCAAACGGTAGCTATACGCGATAAACGGTAGCAAGCAAGAATCCAGAACGCTCAACCCATTAGGAGAGTTCCGCCTAAAGGGTGACTACACAGGACCCCGCCGGGGCTGTTTGGGCTACCTCCCAAAATATTCCGCAGGACGCAAGAAGCCCTCGCCGCACGAAGTGCGCAGCGAGGGCTTCTTGCATGTCCGAGGACGTTTTGGGAGGTAGCCCAAACAGCCCCGGCGATCCTGCGGGAGTTAAACCCCTTTAGAACTTGTTGTGGAAGGTACGCGAAATGACCTCGTCCTGCTGCTCCTTGGTGAGCGTGTGGAAGTTCACGGCGTAGCCGGAAACGCGAATGGTCAGCTGCGGGTACTTCTCGGGGTGAGCCTGAGCGTCGAGCAGCGTCTCACGGTTGAAGACGTTGATGTTCAGGTGGTGGCCACCCTTCTCGGCGTAAGCGTCGAGCATGTGGACCAGGTTATCGGCCTGAGTCTCGGAAACTTCAGAAACCTTCATAATGTGTCTCCTTCGATCGATAGGCGCCGGCCGAAACCGGCGCACTAATCAGTAATCGTTATTGTTAGTATAGCACTAACAATAGTTACTCGCCCAGCTGATCAAGGTCGATATCGCCAAAGAACACCTGGTCCTCCTTGCCGAGCGCACCCGGGATGATGGAGAAGGTGTTGGAGATGCCGTCCTGAGCATCGCGGAACGGGAGCTTGGAAACCGAAGACAGCGAAGCGATGGCGCCGTGGCTATCGCGCTTGTGCATGGGGTTAGCACCCGGGGCGAAGGGCTGGCCAGCCTTGCGGCCATCAGGCGTAGAACCGGTCTTCTTGCCGTACACGACGTTGGAGGTGATGGTCAGAACCGAGGTCGTGGGCACGGAGTTGCGGTAGGTGTCGTTCATGCGGATGTACTCCATGAACTGGTGCACAACGTCGTGAGCGATCTGGTCGACGCGGTCGTCGTCGTTACCGTACTTGGGGAACTCGCCCTCGGTCTCGAAGTCGACAATGATGCCGTTCTCGTCGCGGACGGGGTGGACCTTGGCGTACTTGATGGCGGACAGGGAGTCAGCCACGACGGAAAGGCCAGCAATGCCCGTAGCGAACCAGCGGTGCACGTGCTTGTCGTGCAGAGCCATCTGGATGCGCTCGTAGCAATACTTGTCGTGCATGTAGTGGATGATGTTCAGCGAGTTGACGTACACGCCAGCGAGCCACTTCATCATGTCGTTGTACTTGGCCACAACGTCGTCGTAATCGAGCGTATCGCCCTCGACGGCGCGATACTTGGGGCCGACCTGCTTCTTGGAGACCTCGTCAACACCGCCGTTGAGTGCGTACAGCAGGCACTTGGCCAGGTTGGCGCGGGCGCCGAAGAACTGCATCTCCTTGCCGATGCGCATGGAGGACACGCAGCAGGCAATGCCGTAGTCGTCGCCGTGGTAGACGCGCATGAGGTCGTCGTTCTCGTACTGAATCGAGGAGCTGGCGACAGAAGTCTTGGCGCAGAACTTCTTGAAGTTCTCGGGCAGACGGGTCGACCACAGAACGGTCATGTTGGGCTCGGGGCTGGTGCCCATGTTCTCGAGCGTGTGCAGGTAGCGGTAGCTCATCTTGGTAACGAGCGTACGGCCGTCAACACCCATGCCGCCGATGGACTCGGTGACCCACTGCGGATCGCCGGTAAACAGGGCCTGGTACTCGGGGGTACGGGCAAACTTGACCATGCGGAGCTTCATGATGAAGTGATCCACGAACTCCTGGATCTGCTCCTCGGTGAAGGTACCGTTGGCAAGGTCGCGCTCAGCGTAGATGTCGATGAACGTGGAGGTACGGCCAATGGACATAGCGGCGCCGTTCTGCTCCTTGACGGAAGCGAGGTAGGCGAAGTACATCCACTGGATGGCCTCCTGCGTGTTGGTAGCAGGGTTGGAAATGTCGAAACCATAGGTCTCGGCCATCATCTTGAGCTCGCCGAGGGCGCGGATCTGCTCCTGCAGCTCCTCACGATCGCGGATGTTGTCGGCGGTCATGACCGTCGGGGTGGAAGCCTTCTGGGCCTCCTTGTCCTTGATCAGGTAGTCGACGCCGTACAGGGCAACACGACGGTAGTCGCCGATGATGCGGCCGCGGCCATAGCCATCGGGCAGACCGGTGATGATGTGAGCCGAGCGGCAAGCACGCATCTCGGGGGTGTAAACATCGAAGACGCCAGCGTTGTGGGTCTTGCGCTCGAAGGTGTAGCGCTCGACAACGTTCTCGTCGACCTTATAGCCGTGCTGGCTGGCAGCCTGGCAAGCGATGCGGATGCCACCGTTGACGTGCAGCGCGCGCTTGAGCGGCTTGTCAGTCTGGAGACCGACGATGGTCTCCTTCTCGCGGTGGGCGTTATCGATGTAGCCAGCGGGGTGGCTCACGATACCCGTAACGGTCTTGGTGTCCATATCGAGGACACCGCCCTGCTCGCGCTCCTTAAGCAGCAGGTCGAGAACCTCGCCCCACAGCTCCTTGGTACGCTCGGTTGGGCCGGCGAGGAACGACTCGTCGCCCTCGTAGGGGGTGTAGTTCTTCTGGATGAAGTCTCGGACGTCAACTTCTCCCGTCCAGATGCCTTCCTTGAAGCCTTCCCATGCCTCCTGCATTGTGTAACCACGCTCCTAGTTACGTGTAATGCGGCGCTCTCTCACACCGCTGCTTATTGAATTCTTGAATGTTCGGCTTGCACTACCGGCTTCTTCCGTTCTTCACCACACGTTGGTGCAGGGAAAACGTTTGTCCACCTTGGAACTACAACCCAAAACCCAAGATTTCACCCGTTTGAGAAGGATAACATAGCCACCCCCTTCATCAGGGCTGTTATATGTTTCTTTTTTTATACCATTAGTGCGTTTTTAACAAATCCGCAGGAAATGCGAGCGCGAACAACTACCGTTCACCGATTTGTTTGGTATATTTCCTTGCCTTTGTACGACGTTCACTCTAGCTGTTATGCCAGTTTTAGCAGGGTAAAGTGCCCCAGAGACCCCGCAGAAACTGCAGGGCGGCCACGGGATTTCCCCCGGGGCCGCCCTGTGGCATGGCTAGTTATTTAGCTTTGATTGCCGTTTGGCATTAGGCGGCTGCGGCGGCCTTGTCGGTCGTTGCTTTGCTGTGGCCCTGGCCCTCAAAATGCTTGTAGCACCAGCTGGTGACCAGCGGGGTCAAAATGGCCGTCACGATAGCACATGCTGCAACCTGCGCCGTAGCCGTCGCGAGCACCGCGCCGCCGTACATGGCCTCGTTGACGCTTGCCATGGCAGCAGGCGTGGCCACATTGGCTCCGGCGCAGCTCGAAATGGCCGCACCTGCGACACCCGTACCGCCCGTGAGCTTATCGACCGCGATGACGGGAATTGCAAAGACTACCGAGCAGATCACGCCGAGCAGGATGCCGGGAAGACCACCGTTGATAAGCTGGCCAAAGGTCATGGTCGAGCCCATGGCAAAGAAGACGAGCACGATGATGGCGGAAAGTGCCGGTGCCATCATCTTCTTAAAGCTCGGGAAGAGGTTACCCAGAATAATGCCGACGACGATCGGCAGGATGGCGCCCACGAGCGACCAACCGATCGGAGCCTGACCGGCAGCGCCGAGCACGATCATCGTGACCGGAGGGCCGACAACCAGCGTGGTGATTGCGACGGCACCACGCTCGGCCTCATTGCCCATGGTGCCCATCAGACCAGCGTACATAGCGTTGTTGGCGCCGGTGCAAGCGGCCAGCATCACCATGGCAGAGATGCCAAACAGGTTGTCGTTGAATACATAAAGGATGAGCAGCGACACGGCAACGACCACGATCTGCTTGACGGCGATGATGATGGCGCCGCGGGCAGCGGCGGCAGGAGCGCTCTTAAACGAAATCGTCGTACCGACGATGAGCAAAAAAGCGCCAACAAGCGGGCCTGCGCCCTGCTGGGTCATGCCGAGCGTAAAGCTGCCGAGCGTTTTGAACAGGTCGGGGAACAGCGTGTTGAGCAGGCAGCCCAACAAAAGCGGCACCAAAATATTGGCACCCGGGATGGAGGACATCTTAAAGAACGGCTCCTTTGCCGCCGGCGCCTCCACCGCAGTCGATTCACTCATATATATCTCCTTTTGATGCGTGCGACACGCGGTCACACGCTCCTGTGCCAGAAAGAAGGCGACGGTCCCGAGTCGCAGGAGCCGTCGCCGAATTAACGTCGCGGGGTATTACCCGTCCAGAACGATGCCACCGTCGCAGTCACCGATCTCGCCGTTCACGAAGCTGGCAAGGTCGGAGGCAAAGAAGAGCACCATCTGCGCGGGCTCGCTTGCCTGGGCGGCACGGCCCAGAGGAATACCGTTGATGATGCGCTGAGAGTTCTCGTCAGAGAGAATCGAGGTCATATCGGTAAGGGTGAGCGACGGGCACACGGCGTTGCAGCGGACGCCAAACTTGCCGCCTTCCTTGGCGACTGCCTTGGTTAGACCGTTAACACCGGCCTTGGAGCTCGCGTAAGCCGCGGTGCCGAGCAGGCCGCCACCGATCTTGCCCGCAACGGAACTCACGTTGACGATAGTGCCGGCATGGGCCGCCTTAAAGTGCGGGTACACAGCATTCATCATAGTGAAGGTACCGTTGAGGTTGATGTCGATGGTACGACGCCACTCGGTGTCATCGATCTCGTCGAACTTCTTGGTGCTGATGACGCCAGCACAGTTGATCAGGATGTTGGTTTGCGGCAGGTCCGTAAAAATCTGCTCGACGGTCTCACGCGCCTTGGGCGCATCGGCAACATCGAGCTGATAGAACTTGTTGCCCTCGCCAAGCTCGACCACAGCGGCCTCGCCCTTGGCAGCGTTCCTTGCGATGAGCGCGACGTGTCCGCCGCCCGCGACGATGCCCTTGGCGATCTCGAGGCCAATGCCCTGAGTGCCGCCGGTAACGATCGCGGTTTTGCCCGTGAAGTCAAATGCCATGACTCCAACCCCCTTGATTCAGGTGTCTCCTTGCGGGAAGTTGGAGCATCGCACGTGGCGATAAATGAGTCCCAGTCGTCATGGTGGTGACAACCCCTCGCCTAACCGCGGGCATAGTAGTTCTTTGAAACGCTTCAGCAATTGAATTTTTTAACTCTTTATGCGCTCTTTATATTGCCCACTGCATGAGGCCCGAATATGCGGGTATCATCTTTCACCGAAAATAGTTTCTAGTGTTAGGGGTTTTCGGTGGAAGATACCGATTTCCATGAGCTTGGACGTCAGCTCTTAACTGAGTTTGGCAGCATGCATCATCGCATTTCACGCTCTGCGGACAAAGCTCTCGGCGGCGAGATGGCTGTCATGCGCGCCCTCATGCTCGCTGGCGGTTCGCTCACGCCGAGCGAACTCGCAAATCGCGCCTGGGTCTCGAGTGCCCGCATCGCCAATATCTTACGCACTCTCGAAGCCAAGGGCTGGGTCGAGCGCGAGCACTCAAAGACCGACCGTCGTCGTGTACACGTCACGATGACCGACAAGGGATTCCAGAATCTCGAAATCAAACGTCGGGAATTCGAGGAGCGCACCGCGGCCTTCCTCGAGCAGCTCGGCGAAACAGATACCCAAGAGATGGTGCGCCTTCTAAGGCGTCTCAACGAAATTATCGACTGCAATCAAGAAAGGAGAAATGCCAAGTGAGGATTCTCAAGCTTTTTAAAAAGCATGTCCCATCACTGTTCGCAGCTATCGTACTTATCGTAATCAGCTGTAACGCCGATCTGGCACTGCCTACCTATATGAGCGACATCGTCGACGTGGGCGTGCAGCAAGGCGGCATCGCCTCGCCCGTGCCCGACACCATTCGTGCCGAATCGCTCGACGACCTCGAACTCTTTATGAGCGCCAAGGACGCCAAGACAGTAGAAGCTGCGTTTGGCAAGGCAGACAAAAACGGCATTCGCACGTACAGGGGAACCGAGGATGAGCGCGCCGACGGCGGCAAGATTGCCGATATCATGAGCCTGCCCGAGACCGTCGTCCTTTCGCTCAACCAAGGCATCGACGCCAGCTCCATGGGCGACATGATGGGCGCGTCCAGCGAGAAAGGCAACAGCGACGCCCAAGCCATGCCCACGCCCGAGCAAATGGCAGCGATGACGCCCGACCAGCTCGCCGAGATGCAGCAGAAGGCCGCAGCGGCGCAGAACATGCAAAAGCAGATTGATGCCGACGGCGGTAAGATCACCATGAAGAGCCTGCGCCTGGGTGTCGAGGGCGGTCTGGTAGACCAAAGCAAGCTCGTCGAGGGCGCCAACCAAATGGCGGACAAAATGGGCTCCATGTCGGGCTCCATCGTAACCCAGCGCGCCGTGAGCTATGTACAGGACGAGTACAAGGCGCAGGGCATCGACCCCGCTGACGTGCAGAACGCCTACCTGAGCCGCATGGCGACCACGATGTTTGGTCTGTGCCTCGTGTCGCTCGTCGCCACCATCCTGACCGGTGCCGTGGCCTCGCGCACCGCCTGTTCCATCGCCCGCGACCTGCGCCGCGAGACCTTCAACAAGGTTATGCACTTCTCGCCGGCCGAGGTGGGCAAGTTTAGCCAGGCCTCGCTCATCACCCGCTGCACCAACGACATTCAGCAGATCCAGATGGCCGCAACCCTGTTCATCCGCATGTGCCTGATGGCCCCCGTCATGGGCATCGTCGCTGTCATGCGTGTCCTGGCCAACCACACCGGCTTGGAGTGGACCATCGCCGTGGCCATCATCGCGGTCTCGGCCGTCGTCGGCGTGCTTATGGGCCTCACCATGCCCAAGTTCAAAAAGATGCAGAGCTTTGTGGACCGTGTGAACCTTACCGCCCGCGAGCTGCTCGACGGCCTTATGCCTATCCGTTCGTTCAACCGCGAGGAGCATGAGCTCGAGCGTTTTGACAAGGCGTCGCTCGACCTGATGACCACGCAGCTCTACACCAACCGCGCCATGAGCTTTATGATGCCGCTCATGATGCTCGTCATGAACTGCATCACCGTGCTTATCGTCTGGTTTGGCGCCCAGGGCGTGTCCGACGGCGTGATGCAGGTCGGCAACATGATGGCGTTTATCTCCTATACCATGCAGATCGTCATGGCGTTTATGATCCTCACCATGGTTTCGGTCATCCTGCCCCGCGCCGAGGTCGCAGCCGAGCGCGTGGAAGAGGTCATCACCTGCCCCACGAGCATCAACGACCCTGCCTCGCCCAAACTGCCCGCAGCCAGCGCGCCGCGCGGTGAGCTCACCTTCCGCGACGTGAGCTTCCAGTATCCCGATGCCCGCGCCGACGTCATTAGCGGCGTAAACTTCACCACGCACGCCGGCCAGATGCTCGGCATCATTGGCTCCACGGGTTCGGGCAAGTCCACGCTCGTGCAGCTGATTCCGCGCCTGTACGACGTGACGGGCGGCAGCATTTCGCTCGACGGCGTCGACGTGCGCGATATGACCCTCTCCGAGCTTCGCCGCCGCATCGGTTACATCCCGCAGCAGGGGCGCCTGTTCTCGGGCACCATCGAGAGCAACCTCAAGTTTGCCGGCGACATGGTAAGTGACGAGGATATGCGCCAGGCAGCACGCGTCGCCCAGGCGGAAGACTTTATCGCCGAGCGCGAGGGCGGCTACGACTCCCCCATCAGCCAGGGCGGCTCCAATGTCTCGGGCGGTCAGCGCCAACGCCTGGCCATCGCCCGCGCGTTGGCCAAAAAGCCCGAGGTCGTGGTGTTCGATGACTCGTTTAGCGCCCTCGACTACAAAACAGACGCGCGCCTGCGCGAAGAGCTTGCCAAAAACGTTACCGACGCCGCGCTCGTGGTCGTGGCCCAGCGCATCGCGACCATCATGCACGCCGACCAGATCATCGTGCTCGACGACGGCCACGTGGTGGGCACCGGTACGCACGAGGAGCTGCTGCACAGCTGCCCAGCGTACCTGGAGATCGCACAGTCGCAGCTTTCCGCCGAGGAGCTGGGGCTCACCCAAGAAGAAATTGAAGCCGTCATGGAAGGAGGCGAGCACTAATGGCAGACAAGACCAAGACTCAGATTCCCAAGCCCACCCGCCGGCGCGGTCCCATGGGCCGCATGGGTGGCATGGGCCGCGGCGAAAAGGCCAAGGACTTTAAGGGCACCATGAGGCAGCTACTCGGCTATATCGGTCAGCACAAGATTGCCGTGTTTGCCGCCGTCGCCTTTGCCGTGTGCTCGGTCATCTTTAACATTGTGGGACCCAAGGTGCTCGGCCAGGTTACGACCAAACTGTTCGAAGGCCTGGTCTCCAAGGTCAACGGTACCGGCGATGTCGACTTTGCCTGGATCGCCAAGACGCTCGGCTTTTTGCTCTGCCTGTATCTGGCAAGCTCTGTCTGCAGCCTCATCCAGGGCTGGCTCATGACCGGCGTCACGCAAAAGATTTGCTACCGCATGCGCAAGGAAATCGCCGCCAAGATCGCCGTCGTGCCGATGAGCTACTTCAACGGCCACAGCAAGGGCGACGTGCTCAGCCGCATCACCAACGACGTCGATACGCTGGGTCAGAGCCTCAACCAGTCCGTGACGCAGCTCATCACGTCAGTGACGCAGATTATCGGCGTGCTCGTCATGATGCTATCGATCAGCCTGCCACTTACCGGCGTCACCGTGCTCACGCTGCCGGCAGCCGCGATTATCCTAACCGTAATGATTCACTTCTCGCAGCCGTACTTCCGCGAGCAGCAGCAGGTCCTGGGCACCGTCAACGGCATTATCGAGGAGGACTTTGCCGGCCAGAACGTCATTCAGGTGTTCGACCGCGCCGAGGCCTCGATCGAGGAGTTCGACCGCCAAAACGACCGCCTCTTTATTAGTGGCTGGCGCTCGCAGTTCCTGTCGGGCCTGATGATGCCGCTTATGAGCTTGGTGGGCAACATGGGCTACGTGGGCGTCGTCGTGGTGGGCGCGCAGCTCGCGCTGACCGGCAATGCCACGCCTGGCGATATTCAGAGCTTTATCCAGTACGTTCGCAACTTTACGCAGCCCGTGCAGCAGCTGGGCAACGTGAGCAACACGATGCAGTCGATGGCCGCCGCCACCGAGCGCGTCTTTGAGTTCCTGACCGCGCCCGAGGAGGAGCAGAAGGCCGACGCGCAGATTCCCGAGAAGCGCCCCGGCCACGTGGAGTTTGACCATGTCAAGTTTGGCTACACGCCCGACAAGACCATCATCCACGACTTTAGCTGCGAGGCGCAGCCCGGTCAGACCATCGCCATCGTCGGTCCCACCGGCGCCGGCAAGACCACGCTCATTAAGCTGCTGCAGCGCTTCTACGATGTGGACGGCGGTTCGCTGCGCGTTGAGGGTGTCGACGTGCGCGACTGGGACCGCGCGGCGCTGCGAGGCGAGTTTGCCATGGTGCTGCAGGATACCTGGCTGTTTAACGGCACCATCCGCGAGAACATCCGCTACGGACGCCCCGATGCGAGCGATGCCGAAGTCGAGGCCGCTGCACGCGCCGCGCGCTGCGACCACTTTATCCATACGCTCGCCGGCGGCTACGACTTTATGATCAACGAGGAAGGCACTAACCTGTCGCAGGGCCAACGCCAGCTCGTGACTATTGCCCGCGCCATTTTGGCCGACCGCCCGGCGCTGATTCTGGACGAGGCGACCTCTAACGTGGACACCCGAACCGAGGAGCTCATCCAACGCGCCATGGATGCGCTGATGCAGGGCCGCACCAGCTTTGTCATCGCACATCGCCTGTCCACGATTCGAAACGCCGACGTGATCTTGGTGATCCGCGACGGCGACATCGTCGAGAAGGGCACGCACGACGAACTGCTCGCCCAAGGCGGCTTCTACGCCGACCTGTACAACTCGCAGTTCGACGAAGCGGCGTAAAACCGGCGGCAAACAACCGCAATACCCAAAAAACGGGGGCGCAGGTTCATCCTGTGCCCCCGTTTTTCGTTCTGTGGCCTCGAACCGACTCCCTGAAACCTATTTGATAGCCCCTTCCAGAGCCCGTGGGCAAAAAATGGCAAATATGAGTACTGTTACTTTTTTAGTAACATCCAAAACGACCCAAAACACCGCTCTTGTAGCTTGTATGCACCTCCACATTGCTCAATCAGCTCTGTATCAGGCTTATATGTACTAGCGTTAATGAACATATTTACTTTTATGTCCATTATTTTGTGGGAGCAATATGGCACTACAGCAGCAACAGTACTCATATTTGGCATTTTTTGCCCACAGGGTCTGGAGAACACCAAAGATTTGGCAATGCCAGCGAACAAACCGCGCCCTGGTGCAAGGAGTGTCCCCAACTGCCGGCACAAAAGGAACGTCCCCAAGTGCCACCTTTAAACAAGAACGTCCCCAACGACTACATCGATGTTTTGGAAACGACAGCGAGCTGGTCGCATTTGAGACAAGGTGACGTGAAACGAAAGGGCGCTGACCTTCTGGTCGCGCCCTTGAAGTTGAACGTCAGATTGTCCAAATGCGGCCCGCGCAGCGTCGAGCCGTTACGCGGTTTGGTAAAACCGCGTAACTAAACCCGCTCCGCGATCTCGTGGATGAGGTAGTCGGTCTTTTCCCAGCCCAAGCACGGGTCGGTGATCGACTTGCCAAAGACGCCGCCATCAACCGGCTGATTGCCGTCCTCAAGGTAAGACTCGATCATAAAGCCCTTGACCAGCTTGGAGATGGACTCGTTGCGGCGGCAGCTGTCGAGCACCTCCTTGCAAATGCGGTACTGCTCCAGCGGGCGCTTGCCCGAGTTGTCGTGGTTGCAGTCGATAACCGCCGCCGGGTTGGCGTAGCCGGCGTGCTCGGTGTAGCGCTCGGCCAGACGCTCGAGGTGCTCGTAGTGGTAATTGGGGTAGGTGCGACCGTCGAGGCCGATGTAGCCGCGCATAACGGCATGCGCGAGCGGGTTGCCGTCGCACTCGACTTCCCAGTTACGGAAGATAAAGCTCTGATGCGCCTGGGCGGCGTAGATGGAGTTGAGCATGACGGTGGTAGAACCGGCAGTGGGGTTCTTCATGCCCACCGGCACCGAAATGCCGCTCGACACCAAGCGATGCTCCTGGTTCTCGACCGAACGCGCGCCCACGGCGACGTAGCTCAACAGGTCGACGAGGTACTGGTAGTTGGACGGGTAGAGCATCTCGTCGGCAGTGAAGAAGCCAGTCTCCTCGATGACGCGCAGGTGCATGTGGCGAATGGCCTTAACGCCTTCGAGCAGATCGTCGGGCGCCTCGGGATCGGGGTTGTGCAGCAGGCCCTTGTAACCGGTGCCCTTGGTGCGAGGCTTGTTGGTGTAGACGCGCGGGATGATGATGAGCTTGTCCTTGACCTCCTCGGCGGTCTTGGCCAGTCGGTTCATGTACTCGAGGACCGAATCCTCGCGGTCGGCAGAGCACGGGCCGATGATGAGCACCTTGCGCGCGTCCTCGCCGGTAAAGACCTTGGCGACCTCGGCGTCGAATGCCTGCTTTTTGGCGGTAAGCTCGGCGGAAAGCGGCATTTCCTCGCGGATCTCCATGGGGATCGGCAGCCTGCGTTTGAAATCCATGGCCATAGGGGCCTCCTCAATCAATTGATGGCAACGAGAACATTGTCGAATGCTCGGCATTATCCGCTGTCGCACGCTAAAGTGCAAGCACGGCCAGCCAAAAAGGGAATGGATAACGCGAGGGCCCGCTTACCACGAGAGTGGATAATCTCCCGTTTTTGACCTATGTTCGCGCTAAAAGTGGGAGATTATCCACTCTCGTCGAGCAAGCGTCCGAAAATCCTCGCTCGTGGCCCCTTTTCCTCCGTCCCCGAGAGATCGAAGCTCGTCTACCGAATGGTTGATGCGGCAGCGGTGCGCCCATGTCACACTCAGAGGTGGCCTGACCCACCTTGGAAGGAGCCTCCATGAGCCTTGACAACGTAACCCTGCGCGCCGCCACGCTCGACGACCTGGCTGGCATCGCCGCCATCTACAACCAGCTGTGGTGCAACACGCTGCGCAACCGCGGCGACGTCGAAGCTGCCGATTTCTGCGCGCGCTTCAACATTGCCATGCAGCTGCAGCGCTCCCCCATCGCGCTCGTCGCCGAGGCAGAGGGCCGCATTATCGCCGCCTGCTGCATCGGTATCTTCGAGGACGGCAAGCCGCGTACCAACCCCACGTGGGTACCCTGCTACGACGAGATGTTCGCCCAGGCAACCGAGATGGCAAAGACCGCCGATGCCAAACTCGAGGGCTCGCTCTTTGGCGACAGTCGCGAAAAGGCCACGGCCGATCGCTTTGCCGCCACGGGCGACGAGTATGCCCAGGGCCAGCTCAACCTGATCATCATTGTGCCCGAGTGGCAGGGCAAGGGACTCGGCCGCGAGCTCATCGACCTTGCGCGCGCCGAACTCGCCAAAGCCGGGTGCACCAAGTTCTTCCTGATGAGCGACTGCAACTCTGACTGGCAGTTCTACGAGCACCTCAACATGAAACGCATCCTGGAGGATCACAGCCAAGACACCGGCGACGGCTTTATCGTCTACATGTACGGAGGCGACACGCAGGATTAGCCTGAGTGCCGCCTCATGGGCTTTCTCCAAAACAGCCCAAACCAATCAGCCGCGCCAAAAGGGACATGCCAAAAAGGGACAGGTTTATTTTGGCAGGTTTTATCTGGGCAAACGCCAACCGCCGTGAGGAGAGCTGCTTGCCCTTGCGGCGGCCTTCTCGCCGAAAAACCAAGTGAGTAGACCTTTTGCAGGAGGCCGAGCACACTCCAAAACGCCACAGCTCTGACCTGCGGTTTTATTTAGCGTTTGTCGCGGTGTGCTCGACAGATCCAAAAAAGCCTACTCACTTGCATCTGAGGCGCACCGGATCGGCAAAAAACCGCCGCGAAAGGGGTCCGATCCTCTTCGCGGCAGTTGTTAATACGCCGAACTTGTTATCGCAAAAGCCAATCACGCGCCGAGACCACGCTACAGTCTTTCGACTCATACGTTGAATCCACGCGGGCCACAACATAGCGCGCATCTTTTGCAATGTCGATCTCATCGCATACAGCCCGTAAATGGCGGGCGTACTTATCGTGATACGTTCTGGATGATTTTATTTCGATAGCCTTGGGACTCCCTGAGTTTGTGCAGTCGAGCAAATCGATTTCTCGCTTGCCGTCGTCCCTATAGAAATACAACTCGGGATTCTCGCCCACGTTGAGATGGCTCTTCGCCGTTTCGGAAACGATGAGGTTTTCGAAAACTGCCCCCAGATAAGAGCTCTCCAAAAGTTGCTCCAGTGATCCAATTTTGAGCAAGTAGCAGAGCAGCCCCGTGTCGTAAAAATAAAGCTTGGGCGTTTTAGTCAAACGTTTCCTGGCATTTGCATAATAGGGCTGCAGTGAAAACGTCAGGTAGCTCTGCTCCAGGATAGACAACCAGCTTTTAATGGTCGATACGTTCACACCCGTATCTCGAGAAAGCGAAGATATATTAATGAGAGCACCGGCGCTCTGGGCAATTATGGACAGAAACTTATGAAACTCCGCTTTATTGCGCACGTCAAGCAAGCCCACAACATCGCGCTCAACATAGGTATCAATATAGCTGGGGAAATAAACCGAGGACGGCATTCCGGCGGAACGCAGGCGAGGGTATCCCCCTTCGAGCGCAAACAAATCCACTTCCAACTGCCCCTGCTGGCCCCTCTCCGCTTCTCGAAACGAAAATGGCAGCAATTTTAAGATCCCGACTCGCCCGGCAAGAGACTGGCCGATGCTTTTCATCATCAAAAAGTTTTGCGATCCCGTAAGGATGTATTGACCGGCGTCTCCCCGCTCATCCGAAACAACCTGAATCATCGAGAACAAATCCGGGGCGTATTGCGCCTCATCGATGATGAGTCCGCCCTTTCGGTTGCGGATAAAACTCACCGGATCCTCCAAGGCCGCGCGCCTCGTTTGGGGGTCCTCAAGCGTGACATAGGAATAGTCGGGAAAGGCATGCCTAACCAGCGTAGACTTACCGCTCTGCCTAGGCCCCGTCAACGACACAACAGGAAACCAACCCGCCATGCGAATGAGCAACTCATGCAAATCCCTGTTAATGTACTCGGCCATATCAACGCCCCTTATAACGCTGTTACCATAATCGTATAGTATCATTTGCCATAATCTTGCAGTAGTGTTTTCCACAATCTTTTAGTAGCCCAGTTCAAAAACGTTATTTATAGAGCCGAAATCTCAGACCCTAAATAACAATAGCCACCACAATGGGAACTGTCCCCATTGTGGTGGCTTGCAGGCGAGTTGACTTATTCGACTATCGCGGGCTGGCCGTGCCCGAGTCTAGAGCGTGGCAAGTCGCTTGGATTCGCGGACGGCGAGGGCGATGGAGATAAGACCAGTGATGGCGTCAGCCGCCACCAAGGCAAACCAGACACCCTGAACGCCCATCATGTTGCCAAGCAGGTACATAAGCGGCACGGAGCAGATCACGTAGCGGAGCAGACCGGTGAACGTGGCGATACCCACCTTCTCAACCGCCTGGAAGTACATCGACATGGTCATGGCAAGATAGCCCAGGGCCACGGCCAGGATAACGATGCGCGTGGCGTTGGCGGCAACCTCGACGAGCGCCGGGTCGCTACCAGCAAAAAAGGCGCAGACCGGCGTTGCGGCCACCCATAGCACAGCAGACACCGCAGCAAGCGTCACGACCTGGTACTTAAGCGTGCAGGAGAGCGTTTCCTTGAGGCGCGCCCACGCCTTGGCGCCGGCGTTGAAGGCGGCAATGGGCTGCAGGCCGTACGAGAAGCACTGGGCGACCATCATGGTAATGTAGAGGATGTAGCCGTTGATCACACCAAAGGCCGCGATGTAGAGCGAACCCATGTCGCCGCCGAGCTGGCCAAGCAACGAGTTGGCAACGGTGTTGAAGATGAACGTGGCAGCTTGCACCAAAAAGAACGGGAAACCAATCTTGATGATCTGGCCGCAGATGGCCATGTCGAGTTTGAGGTCGGCGGCGCTGATCTGGAGCTGCGACTTCTTACCGCCGATGAACCAGAAGATACCGATGGCCCAGATACCGATGAAAAGACCGTAGTACACGCCAGCTCCCATAACGCCAAGCTTGAGCACAAA
Source organism: uncultured Collinsella sp. (assembly GCA_958372075.1). Lineage (GTDB taxonomy): Bacteria > Actinomycetota > Coriobacteriia > Coriobacteriales > Coriobacteriaceae > Collinsella. The sequence goes on from CATXMO010000009.1 coordinate 24,522, forward strand.
CGTGGAAAGCGCAAGCCAGCAGATAGCGACGATGGCAGACACGGTCATGAGGTTGGCCTGGATCTGAACCTTCTCGTCCACACGCATGACGGCGGTGACCATCTGACCAATGACCGTGAGCGGCAGCAGCACGGAGAAGGTGCGCACGCCGGCAACGGTATCGGCCATGATGTCGGGCGTGGCGCCGAAGAATGCGCAGATGGGCTCGGTAAACACAGCCATCACCACAGCAAGCAGCACACTCACAATCGTGGTAAGCCAAAAACCCTGGCTAAACGCCTTGCTGGCGCCCTTAATGTCGCCGGCACCCAAAAGGTTGCCCACCACGGCGGGCACGCCGGTGCCAAACAGGTTGCCAAAGGCCAGGTTAATGTACTCGACCGACATGATGATCGAAACACAGGCCAGGCCGTGTGCACCCAGGCCCCAACCCATCACGAGGCCCTCAAGGACCACCATGATAATCTGGGCGAGCATACCCTGGCCGGTGATGATGGTGTACTTGCGCACCAGGCCGGGAATCGGCTGCGAGGCAAGCTCACGCTCCTCCTCAACAGCGGCGGTCGTTTCTTCTGCCATTGTTCTCCCCTTTCCATGAGAGATTGATGAATGGATGCATGAATGGATGGGCGGCACGCACAGGCTGCGGCACCGCCCAGCGATGCAGCAGCCCCGCTAGGCCTCGTAGACCACCTTGCCGGCAATCATCGTGAGATACGCCGTGGCCTCGAGGACCTCAGCCGGTTCGCAGTCAAAGAGGTTACGGTCGAGCACACAGATATCAGCCTGTTTGCCGCATGCGAGCGTACCGATGCGATCCTCGGCATGCATGGCGTAGGCGCTGCCGTAGGTGTAGGCGCGCAGGGCCTCGGCCATGGTGATGCGCTCCTGCGGGAACCACCCTTCTGGGTTGGAGCCGTCCTCGAGCATGCGGAAGACCGCGCCGTACACCTCCTCCATGGGCTCCAAGCCCACAACGGGGAAGTCACTGCCCAGGTGCACCACGGCACCGCTGGCAAGCAGGCTATGCAGGGGCCACGAAAGCGCAGCACGCTCGGGGCCCACGGCATCGTCCTTGGCAAGGTCAGCCATATCGAGCAGCATGTGCCACGGCTGCATACCAGGGCATATACCCAGCTCGGCATAGCGCGGCAGATCCTCGGGCTGAACCGTCTCGTTGTGCTCCATGGAGTGGCGGCAACCCCGCTTACCATGCAAGCGCTCGCCCTCCTCAAAGCAATCAAGCACAAAACGCACCGAGCGATCGCCGATCGTATGGACGCGCGTGTCAACGCCCCATTCCTGCGCCCTGACAATGGCGGCACGGATGCGCTCTGGATCCTCCGCGGGCTCACCGCAGGTATCGGGCGCGTTGGAATAGGGTTCAAGCATCCAAGCGGTGTGGTCGGAGCACACGCCATCAAGAAACTGCTTAAAGCCGTGCCACTCGACCTGCGTACCCGAGAAGGCGTATTTCTCCTTGATCTGCTCGAGCGTTAAGGACTCGTTTTCGAACAGATCGGTGTACAGGAACACGCGCAGTGGCAAGTCGCCCTTGGCATTAAGACCTGCCAACACCGCATACGGGTTTTCCATGCTCACAAACGTAGGATTGACCATGCCGACCGTAGTGATTCCCAGGGCATTGGCGCGCCGGGCGGTTTTTGCAAACGACGCGTCAACAACCTCGGGCGCTGGGTCGTAGACCTCGTCCATAAAGAAGACGCCGGCGTTGTTGGAAAACACGCCCGTCAGATTGCCCTCGGCATCCTTAAGGATCTTGCCGCCTGCGGGATCGGGCGTCTGCGAAGTTACTCCCACCTTGTTGATGGCGCAGGTATTGGCACTAAAGGTATGCAGGTCAACCTGCTGCAGAAAGACCGGGCGGTCCGAGATGTACTCATCGATCATCGCGGCTGTGGGCATCTCGGGGACATCCCACTGGAACTGGATAATCTGGCAGCCCAGAATCCACTCGTTATCGGGATGGTCGGCCGCAAACGCCACGACACGTTCCATCGCCATCTCAAAACTGGTGCAGTCGATGAGGTTGACGGCAAAATCGGGGTCGGTCATAAACGCGCCCTGGGCAAAATGCGTGTGCGAGTCGATCAGGCCGGGCATGACGAGCTGGTCGCCAAAGTCGCGCACCTCGGTATCGGGACCGATAAACGGTGCCAGGTGAGCATCGTCACCGCAGGCAACAATCTTATCACCGCGCACGGCAACGCCGCCCTTAAACGGCTCGAGCCCATCGCCGGTAAAGACGGCGTTGCTCTTGATAACTACATCAGCCTTGTCCATGTGAGCCTCCTCAGGCATCTTTGGTTGCAACGCGGACGCACCGCCCGCGTGGGCACTCGGTTGGGAGCGTAGCGCTCCCGCATCGGCGCGTGCCTACAAGCCGTGCTCGGACGTCTGTCCCACGTCCGCGGCTTCGCGCTACACCCATTGATACACAGGGGCAAATCCGTGCCAAGGCCAGGGATCGCAAACGGTCAGTTTAAGCAGGTTTACACGCTTTACCTGCAGGTTTATTGTCTGAGATTATTACCGCGTCATTACGCCCAACGGCGTGCCCGCCCACACGGCAAGACCCGCATGCAAGGAAGAATAGGACTAGGAACGCCAAAAGGCATCTATGAGGTCATCTCGGTTGGAGACACCGCTTTTAACGTAGATGCGATGCAAGTGCGCCTTGACAGTGCCAGGGCTGATGACCAACTCGCTGGCGATGTTTTGGGCGTCGTTGCCCTTCAGCACCAGCGTGAGCACCTCCTGCTCGCGCCGCGACAGCTTATGGGCATCGGCATAGATCACAACGCGTGATGCTAGATCGTCCCCAGAGCGTGCGCTCTCGGCCGCCACGTCCTCATCGGCACGCGGATGACGGGTATACACGCGCAGGATATGGCTAAACTGGCAAAAGAGTTGGACCGCGCATGCCATGAGCAGCACGTTTTCGGAGATATTGCGCTCGGACAGATACCACAAATAGAGGCTGATGACGGGGTTTTGAGAGTCGGGGCGACAGAGCAAAATCATGTAGGTGTCCTCGGCGATTACGCAAAACGCAAGAACGAGTGCCACCTTCCAAAAGAGCTTTGAGCGGTCGAGGTCGAGTTTCTCAACACGCGTGGCCCTGTGCCGGTAATGCCAGGCGGCATAGGCAAGACATCCTACATTGCCCAGGTCACGCGTGAGCCAAAAGAGATACTGCTGCATCTCTCCGGCAGCACCGCTGCGAGGCACCAGCACCAATTGCAAGATTGAAAACGGCACGATAGCAAGTCCGAGCATGCGCGACGTCGGCCTTTTGCGCAAGCGCGCAAACATCCACAGTACCACGCAGGCATAGATGGCAATACCGAGCACGCAGCGCAGCAAGGGGTGCTGCAACGGCTCGCTAAAGGTAACAGCGTAGTCGTATTTGAGCCGATTGTACTCGTCAAAAAAAATGACCGACATATCGAGCATGTAGAGCAAAAAGCCCGCCGCGGCCACCAGGCTGTCGCGACGGCGCGTCATGAGCCAAACCACCAATGCCACGGCACTGGTCACCAGAGCCACACCCATGATAATCGTGGTGTAGATATAGAACGCGAAACTCATGCCCGCCTCCCCTGTCTAGATGCCGTGAGGATGTTGACAGATTCTTTGCCGCAAGATTAGACTCACCGATTAAACGTACTGTATCGTTTAGATAAACAAGCTGTGTCTCACCGATGAAAGGAGATGCCATGGCGCCTATCGCACCGCTCAAAATACTCGTTGCCCCTGCCGCCAAGGCCATCGTCCACCTGTGCGACTCACTTACCTACAATGACGTCCCCTGTGTCGTCGAAGAGCGTTCGGACAGCTGCCCCTATCTGGGCCACGTCCCCTTCTTTGCGCCTAAGCTCGTTTCCGATCCCGAGCACCGCGAACAGTAATCCAAGATGCACCAAGCGCTGCGCAACTCGCGGCGCTTACTGTTTTGGTGCAAAGTAACCTGACCCCCGTGCACCAACGCCGGGATTGTCGACGCTTCGGCCGCGGCGCGATATGAGGCGCGAAACCTCGCCCAATAACAGGCCAATCACTACGCCCGCGAGAATCGGCAACTTTGCCATCTCGGCAGGTGAGCTGTTGAGCGGCACAATCGTAGCAACAATCGAAAGCACGAGCTCCACCACGGGAATCGCAAGCGCCACCGCGAGCACCTTGCCCTCGAAAGGCGCACGGAACACACGCGAGCGATTATCGTGCTTGCGCAGACGCCAAAACGCTGGGAACATGGGGATATAGCTCATGAGCAGAAAGACGACGTTCATCGAGAAGAAGACCCAAAAGACGTCGGAACCCTCACCCAGCGGAATCTGGAGCAGCAGCACCAGGCTGGCAAAACAGCCGTTAATGAGCGCCGAGCCGTTGGGCATGCCGGTCTTTTTGGACACCAACGCAAAGGGACGCGGCATGTTGCCATGGCGCGCGGCATAGCTCGCTACGTTGTTGACGCCAAAGCTCCAGCAGATCATATTGGCGAACAACGTCACCAAAAAGGCCACGCCCACGACCATCGTCAGCGGGTGGGTGCGCCCCACCATAGCGGCGACTGCGTCCACAATGCCCGAATCGAGTGAAAGCTGCTCGGTGGGAACCGCGGCTCCGATGCCAATGCCACAGATGATGTAGATCGCCGCAATGGCCACGCCACCGGCAATAACCGCCTTGGGGATATCACGCGACGGGTTCTTCATCGTGCTGGCAAAGGTCGCGACCACTTCGAAGCCCATAAAGTTGAACAGGATAATCGATAGGTACGTCAACGAATTGGTGTCGCCCAGATCTGGAATGAAGGTCTTAAACGACATGTCGTTGGCAAAGCCGTTATTGCAGGCAAACCAAATGCCGACGATTCCCACCACAGCGGTAATGAGCACCTTGATGACGGCGCCGCCGTCCATGACCCAATCTGCCTCGGCCACCGGCTGCATTGCCATGACCGTGACGCCCCACACAAAGACAATCTCGATGGCGATTCGGATCCCGAGTGAAAACTCGATACCCCACACCGCATTAATGACACTGGGGAACATGCAGGCGATACTTGCCACCCACAGCGGAAAGTTAACCCAGTAGCACCAAGAGCAACGAGCGCCCCAACGGTCGCCCAGGCCCAAGCGAACCCAATCGTACAGGCCGCCCTCGGAATCAAACGCCGTACCCAGCTCGGCCACCACCAGACCATAGGGAAGCAAAAACGTAATGATAAGGAAGATCCACCAGAAGAACTGCACGTTGCCCATGGCAGATGCCGGAGCCGCCGCCTCGATGGTAAACACGACGCAGATAACCGAAAGGATGACCTCGATCAGGGAGAACTTTTTACCTGCCATGGCGCGCTCCCCCTACAGCAAAAAGGATGGCATCTGTACCGAAGGCGCAGCCCAAGGTAGGGTTGCAGGCCGCGTCACCGGTGCAGGTGCCATCCCAAAGAGAAGAGAGGATGCAATTGTTGGACCAACGCTCGCGGAACAGGCGCGTGTAGATAACGATACGCTGGTACATAGATACTCCGATCAAAACGGTCGCGCTCGCAACCGGAAACTATCATCAATTGAAGACGCGTCTGACCTGGGAAATTCAAGCGAACAATTGGCCTAACCCGCAATAAATCCCAGATCAGACGCGTACTCAATCAAAGAGGCGGACACTCCGAAGTGGAGGCAACGGAGTGCCCAAAGAAAAACCCAGCCGACCAAGACATCGAATAAACCGACCATCAATGCCCCGAGATGGTCCGATTCACCGACCGTCCGATTGATCGGCTGGGTTCCCGAATCATCACGGCTCGGAAAGTCAGACGTTTACTCGGCGTGCTCAGGTGCGCCAGATTGGCGCGAACGAGGAGCGTAGCGTACTGACGCTACGTAAGCGACGAGTGAACGCCAAGGTGGCGTGCCTGAGTTACGCCGAGGGCTCCTGCTGGGTAATGCAGTGGATATTGCCGCCGCCGAAGACGACCTGCTCGGACTGGACGCCGACGCACTTGTAGACGCCCTCGCCCCAGACCTCGTCGTAAATCTTCTGGAGCGTGTCAACGGCCAGCTGGTCGTTCTCGTCGCCGTACTGCGGGACGATAACGCCGTGGTTGGTGACCAGGTAGTTCATGTAAGAGGCGATCAGCGGCTCGTCGGGGACGCGCGGCTCGGCGTTCTCGTCGGCGTCGATGGTGTCGCAGGAAGCCTGGTCCATGAACAGCGGGTTCACGGGCATGCAGAGCTTGTAGACCTTCATCTTGCGGCCCTTAGCGTCAACGGCGTTGGAGAGGGTCTCGTAGGCAGCGTGGCACTGCTCGTAGAACGGATACTCGGGATCGTCGGTCCAGATGCAGGCCATGACGCCCGGAGCGATGAACGTGGCGACGTCATCGATGTGGCCGTTGGTCTCCTCGGGGTCGATGCCCTCCTTGACCCAGATGACCTTCTCGACACCCAGGTAATCCTTGAGGTGCTCGTCCATGTAGGCGCGAAGCTCCTCGCTCCAGGGCTCAAACTTCTTGCGGTACTTGGGCCAGATGGACTCGGGATCCTCTTCCTCCTCCAGAACCGCAGAGCAGGTGCGGCCCGGGGAAAGCAGGCACTGGTCGGTCACGACAAGGGTGCCCTCGCCGTCGACGGTGATGGAGCCGCCCTCGAGGATCATGTCGTCGGGACGATAGCGGCGGCAGCCGGAGAGCTCAGCCATCTTGAGGGCGATCTGCTCGTCCTTGTCCCACGGGAAGTACAGGCCGTCGACGAGGCCGCCGTAGGCGTTGAAGTGCCAGTGGTTGGCGCGCTTCTCGCCCTTGCCGTTGATGACGTAGGTGGCGGCAGTGTCGCGGAACCAGGCGTCGTCGGTGGTCATCTCGATGACGGTGACGTTCTCGTCGTTCTCGAAGACGGCCTTGCAGTTGGCGTAGTCGACCTGGTTGGCGCACATATAGACCGGGGTGAACTCGGAGATGGCGCGGGCGATGGCGGCATACTGCTTCTGGGCCGGCTTGGCGCCGTGGGCCCAGGTGTCGGTGCGGTGGGGCCAGCCCATCCACACGCGATCCTGCGGGGCGAACTCGGCGGGCATGAAGAAGCCGTCGGCCTTGGGGGTGGACTCGGACTCGGTGATCGTACGCATAAGATTTCCTCCAAATCGAACGATCGCTTGCTGCGGGCGGGTTACCCGCAGCCTAAAACCAAGAGATGGTAGGCGCCCGTTCCCCGGCAAAGGTCGGGGCGCCCGGTGCCGGTTTTCACGGAATCGCACCGGCAAGCGACGACGTAACCAAGTGCGCGGAGACAAAACGCACGAAGGATACGGAAGAGAGATTGGGGTGGGCGGTGGTTACCGGAGCTATCGCTCACACCCACCCCGGGGGAATGGTTAGCAAACCTGTCGCTTGGACACGCCTCCGAAGAGGCTAGAGTGCCCGGAGTCGGGAGCGACAAGCCCGACGAAGCGCGCGTTGGTACACGAGGAGGGTTGGAGCCCCAGAACCGGGTGCTCTAGTTCTCCTCGGCCTCGGCGGCCTCCTCAGCGAGACGCTGGGCTGCGAGCTCAGGGGTCAGACCCTTGTACTCGGTCTCGCGGCCCTTAGCGCTGACGACGCGGACGACCTCGCCGATGAGCACGAGCACGATGAAGATAACGATCATCGGGACCTTGTCGCCAATTTCAGCAGCGGAGAACGGGATCAGCGTGGCAACGATGGCAAGAACCAGCTCGATGCAGGGGATGGCCAGCATGACCTTCATCATGGCGCCCTTAAACGGGAACGTGAAGATGCGCTCACGGTTGGGGTCGTTCTTACGAAGGTTGAGGAACGCCGGGAACATCGGGATGTAGGTCAACAGCAGGAAGACGACAGAGGTGCCAAAGAGCATCCAGAAGACACCGTTGGAGATGGCGTCGATGGGAACGAGCTGCAGGCACAGCACCAGGGAGGCAACGACAGCGTTGACCAGGTTGGCGCCGTTGGGCATGTCGTCATCCGAGATCATCGAGGCGAAGACCTTGGGCATGTTGCCGTGCTCGGCAGCGTAGCGAGCAACGGAGTTAACGCCGAAGGACCAAGCGGCCATGTTGGCGAACAGGGTGATCAGGAAGGCGATGCAGATGACCTTAAAGATCATGGAGTCGCCCACCATGGTCTGGACTGCGACGATCATGCCGTAGTCGGGATCGATGGAGTCGGCCGGCACGGCGGCGCCGATGCCAAAGCCAGCGAACAGGTAGATCACGGCGATGGACAGGCCACCGACGATGATGGCCTTGGGGATATCGCGAGCGGGATCGGCCATGTCGTCGGTCATGGTGCAGATGACCTCGAAGCCCATGAAGTTAAAGATGATGATCGACAGGTAACCGAGAGCGTTGGTGTTGGTGAGCTCGGGCAGGAAGGTGGCAGCGGACATGTCGTTCGCAAAACCGTTCTCCATGGCATACCAAATGCCCAAAGCGCCAACGATAACGGCGACGGCGACCTTGATGATGGCGCCACCGTTAAGGACCCACTCGGAGTCGGCCGCCTTGGAGCGGCCCATGAGATAGACGATCCACACAAAGGCAAGATCGATACCCATCTTGGCGATCAAGTTGAACTCGACGCCAAAGACCATGCCCAAAATGTCGGGGAACATGGTAGCCAGCGAGGCGATCCACAGCGGGTAGTTGACCCAGTAGTAGTACGAGATGCGGGCGCCCCATTTGTCGCCCAGGCCATCGCGTACCCAGTCGTAAATGCCGCCCTCGCCGTCATAGGTGGTACCGAGCTCGGCAACAACCATGCCGTAGGGAAGCAGGAAGGTCAGGATCAGGAAGATCCACCAGAAGAACTGCTGGTTGCCAATGGCAGCAGCAGGAGCGGCGGCCTCGCAAACGAAGACGACGCAGATGATGGTCGAAATGACCGTCAAAAAGGAAAGCTTTTTCTTTCCGTCGCTCATGATGAGCTCCTTCGCTCAGTCTTGGACAGATCCGAGGCCCTAAGGTATTAAGGCAATTGCTTGGGCCTCGGTGAGCGGGCGACAGGAGACGAGCATCCGCCGCCCGCAAACGTGCGTTTAGCAGGCTTAAGGCTTAGAGCTGCTCGAGAGCTTCGAGAGCGGCGTGGAGCTCAGCCTTGGCGGAGTACTCGACACCCTCGTCGTTGAGCGGGGTGCGCTTGCCCAGGGCGGCAAGGAGAGCACGGATGGAGTGCTTGCGGTTCTCGGCCTCGACCCAGCACAGGGAGCGCTCGGGATCGTCCATGACCTCGTCGACGACCTCCTCGTTGCGGGTGGCCGGCAGGCAGTGCATGAACTTGGAGTTGGGGCCGGCGAAGTTCATCATGTCCATGGTGACCTGATACTTGGGATAGAACACGTCCATGTAGTTCTCGCCCGAGACCTCCTCGTCGTACAGGCCATACCACACGTCGGTGTAGATGAAGTCGGCGCCCTTGATGCACTCGATGTCGTCGGAGATGACGACAGAGCCGCCGGAGACCTTGCAGTTCTCCTCGGCGATGGCCATCATCTGCTTGCCGAACTCGGCGCGCTCCTCGACGGTGCCAACGTGCAGGCCGCCGTCGGGGATCTGGTGGCCCTTAGGTCCAAACTGGACAAACTTCATGCCGACCTTGGAGGCGATGAACATGAGGGAGACGCAGACCTGGGTGGCGTCGCCGATGAAGGCCAGGGTGCAGTCCTCGATCTTCTTGCCCTCGGGGAGGTTCTCGAGCATGGTCATGAGGTCGCCCATCTCCTGCGTGGGATGGTTGAACTCGGACATGCCGTTGATGACGGGCACAGCGGAGCCCTCGGCGAGGCCGACGACGTCCTTGTGACGGTCAACGCGAGCCATCATGATGTCGAGCAGGTCGCCCATGACGCGAGCGGTGTCGCCCAGGGACTCGTGACCGCCGAGCTGGATGGTGCCAGGGCCATAGAACTGAGCATGGCCGCCGAGGTCGGTCATAGCGGTCTCGAAGGAAAGACGAGTGCGGGTGGAGACCTGCTGGAAGATCATGCCAAGGCTCTTGTTGCGGAGCAGGTGCGGATAATAACCGTCAACCTTGATGGCCTTCTTCATTGCCAGGCCAAGATCCTCGATAGCCAGGATCTGCTCTTTGGTGAAGTCGTTGGTGTCGATGAAATCCTTAGGCAGTGCCATGTCGATTTCCTTTCCGCCGGTCGTGCCGACTATTACTATGAGGCGCTCGAACATCACGCCTCGTGTTGACAAGACCATCATTCACCCGTATGCAATTTTTACCTAGTTTATTCGGGATTAAAGACCGTTCACGGAGTTACACCCCCTCTAAACCAATATAAACCCGCAGGTAGCGGGATTGCAGGGGGTTTACTATCTAGAACCGCGAACGGTATACGGCTATGCTGTATCTCGGCGCCTAATCCGCAATGAAACGAAGGGTTGAGACGTCTATACCCCACAAGGCATACAGGGCTTTGCCATAGATTAAATGAGATGGGACGGTGACAGATGAACACTCTGATGTTCTTCTATACCCTAGCGATACTCGTGATCTGTATTGTGACGGCAGTGCTTTCGCTTGCCGCCTATGCCTCGTCCCGTCGCCGATTCTTTATCTATGGCAGCGGCGTTTTTATTTGCTATGCCATCGAGATGACCGAGATCTTCTTTTTTGAATACACGTTGCAAAACCAGAGTTTTCCGGCCAGTGACTATTACTCAATTACCATGCCTGTAATGCGGACCCTTGTGGCGACCGCTTCACAGGCTTTTATTTGGCTGATTGCCATGGACCTGCTCGATAAGCATTCTAAAAAGCAGTTTGTTATTCCCGTCGCAACGTTCTTCCTGAGCGAGCTGCTGATCATTGTCGCTGTCCCCTACGGCCCCATGCATCAATGGCTCTACTACACGATGCGTCAGGCATTCCTTGTATTTGTGGGGCTCTATATCTTTTGGACGGCACGCAAGAGCACACAAGTCGAGCTGAAGGCACGCGTTAACAACCAACGAAAGCACCTGATTATCGGCGCTATTCTGGTCGGATGCATCGTCGCCGAGGATTTCTACAACATTCTGATTGTCCCCATGAGTCTGGCGCCCTCTTGGCTGCAACTATATCTGTCCGAGCGCAACTTTAGCGAAAACGTCTTTGCCTGCTACTTTGCGATTCTGCTGATCATCCACTCCTACCACGTGCTTTCAATCCGCATGCAGGAGGCGCCCGAGGAAAAGAACGTCAGCGATCTTGATCGACACATCGAAGAGCAGATGCCCTTCTATCGCAACGCCTACAAGCTCTCCAACCGTGAGACCGAAGTTATGCGTCTGGTTGTGCTGGGCAAATCGAACCAAGAGATCGCTGACGAGCTATTCCTTGCCGTGGGCACCGTCAAGACCCACATCCACAACATCCTGGTCAAAACCGAGCAGCAAAACCGCACGACGTTGATCCTCCACTTTTGGAAGCGATAACCTACCAAAAAGGGACAGGTTTATTTTGGCAGGTTTTATCTGGACAAACGTCGGCCGCTGCGAGGGAGTTGCCTTCCCTCGCAGCGGTCTTCTAGCAGCAAAAACCAAGTGAGTAGACTTCTTGCAGGAGGCAGAGCACACCCCAAATCGCCACAGCGCTGACCTGCGGTTTTACCGAGCATTTGTCGCGATGTGCTCGGCAGATCCAAAAAAGTCTACTCACTTGCATCTGAGGCGTACCGGAAAGGCAAAAAACCGCCGCGGAAGGGGGCCGACTCCCTCCGCGGCGGTTGTTTGCGTTGGTTTTGCGACGGTTTTGCCCGTCTGCTACTCGCTGTAACGGGTGGCGATGGCAGCTTGTACCATGCCGGTGCTCATGAGGTAGGTCACCAGGAAGTAACCACCATAGGCCGCCAGGAAGATCGCACAGGTGAGGCCCACGGTACCGCCGATGCTCATGTTGCCAAACGTGCTCACCAGCTCGATGATCACGTTAAGCGCCACAAAGGAGTGCGCCAGACCCACTGCCAGCGGGAATAGGAAGAACACCGCTTGCTGCGCCATCACCGAATGGCGAATCTGGCGGTCGTCACAGCCAATCTGTGCCAGCACACGATAGCTGCGGCTGCCGTCGGCCACATTGGAGAGCTGCTGGATCGACAGTATCGCCGCGCACGCAACGACCAGTACAAAGCCAATGTAGATGGCCAGATAGCTAATCATGCCGTTCATCTGCGCTGCTTGCGTGTACATCTCGGAACGCGTGATGAAGACTCCCCACGACCCCGGCTCCTTGCCGTCAACGAGCAGATTATCGAGCAAGGTGTATTTAATGCTCTCGTCTGCCTCGGTCGTATCCATACCCTGTTTGTAATTAACGAGCAGATTACTGGAATACGGCTGCAGATTAAGCTGGGACAGCAGCTCATCGGCTACGACCACGGTACCGGGATTGCTGCCCATCGCCGAGTTGGCGATGGCCGCCGTGTCCTCGTCCGACTTATCGGTTGCGGGCTTGAGCTCATGCCCGTCCAAGGTGAGGGTATGGCCGCCAGCCATATACTTGGTGTACAGGTCGCCCAGCTCACCGCCCATATCACACGTAAGCACGTACTGGTCGCGGCCAATGCTCACCGGCTCCTCGCCCATCATCTGGCGCAGCTTGTTGTACTGGCTCGCCGGCGTCACATACAGACCCATCGCATCGGCGTTGCTTCCCTCGAGCGCCTTGAGAAGCTTTTCGCCCATGGCCTTGCACATCTCACCCGCCACCACCGAGGGGCCCGAGCCGCCAAGCGGATAACTCAGATACGAATCGATCTGCACATGCTCACCGGCAACATCGGCGATATTGACCTTCTTGCCGGTCTCGTCGTTGTTGTCCGCCGACTTGCCCTTAATACCGTCTGCAACGTTATCGGGATCTTTACGATCGCCATGCCATGCAGCGTACAAATCGACCGTTGCATCGGCCAGCACCATGCGATCGGCCTCAGACGGATTGACATACTCCTTGTAGTAGTCGAGCGTTTCGGGCGTGTAATAGACATACGTCTGAGACACGTCAACAGGGTTATAGCGCTCCAGATTCTCGTTCATCACGTTGGCAATCGACATACCGCACGTCACCGAGGTAATGGCAAGGAACAGAATCATCGCGATGACGCCCATCGAAAAGCACACCGTATTGACCTTGGCCGAAAGCTGACGCACGGTAAACATATTGAGGCCGCGCCAATACACGCCGCGCAAGCTCTGCAGCAGCTTGATGAGCATGCCCGAGAGTCCCCAGAACAGGGCAAAGGTGCCCACCGTAACCATAGCGGTCGTAATGCCAAACTGGCTCATGGCCCCGTCCAGCTTGTCGCCCGTCTCGGTTAGCGGGAACCCATCACGCAGCAGACGGTAATAGGCCACGCCCACAAGTAGCACGCCCACGGTAAAGATGGCAATCGCAATCCAGGGATTGCGTGTCTTGATGCTCTCGTTGCGGCGCTCGGCACCCATAAGCTCGATGAGTTTGGTACGACGCACGGCGCGCAGGTTCAGCAGTAGCGTGAGCACAAACATTACGAGCATGCAGGCAAGTGTCAGGTTGAACGCATGCACCGAGAAAAAGAAGTGAAAATCGGCAATCTGCGTCTTAAAGAGCGAGGCCGTAAAGAACGTCATGAGCTGGGAGAGCCCCACGCCCAGCACAATGCCGGCGACAAAAGCGCCGACCGAAACGATCACGGTCTCGAGCGCCATAATCGTGGCGACGCGCCCGCGCCCCATGCCAAGCACCTGGTACAGGCCAAACTCCTTTTTGCGGCGTTTCATGATGAAGTTGTTGGCATACACCATCAAAAAGGCCATGACGCCGGCCAAAAAGTACGTAAGGTAACCGAGCATGGTGCCCATGAGCTCGGACAGTCCCTCTTCCTCGATGCCGGCAATGTCGACCTGCATCGAGACGGTGTTGAAAGCATAGAAGACCGTGACGCCTAGGGTGAGCGTCAGCAAGTAGACGAGGTAATCGCGGCCGGCGCGGCGGACGTTGCCCCAAGCGAGTTTACAGAGCATCGGAGCCCTCACCGCCCATCATGGCAACGACCTCCATAATGCGGTCGAAGAACTCTCGGCGGTCGGTATCGCCGCGGCGCAGCTCGGTGAAGATCTTGCCGTCGCGAATAAACAGCACACGGCTCGTGTAGCTGGCGGCAAAGCTGTCGTGCGTGACCATGAGTACCGTGGCGCGCAGGCGGCGATTCAGGGCCTCCAGGCTCTCGAGCAGCAGACGAGCGCTTTTGGAGTCGAGGGCGCCGGTGGGCTCGTCGGCCATAATCATAGTGGGGTCGGTGACGAGCGCGCGAGCCGCGGCAACGCGCTGCTGCTGACCACCGGACATCTGGTAGGGATACTTGTCGAGCACCTGGCTGATGGACAGGCGCGCTGCCACATCCTGCACGCGGGTCGAAATCTCTGCCGAGTTTGCGCGGGCGATGGTGAGCGGCAGGGCGATGTTCTCGCGTGCCGTGAGCGTATCGAGCAGGTTGGAATCCTGGAAGATAAAGCCCAGCTCCTCGCGGCGGAACTGCGAGAGCTTGGCCTGCTTCATGCGCGTCACATCCTGGCCGTTGATGCGGATAGCGCCACTCGTGGCGGCATCGATGGTCGACACGCAGTTGAGCAACGTCGACTTGCCCGAGCCCGAGGCTCCCATGATGCCGACGAATTCGCCGCGGTTGACGGTAAAGTTGACGTCGTTGAGCGCGCGGGTCACGTTGCCCAGCGCTCCATATACCTTTTCGAGATGCGCGACCTCCAGTACCGGGGTCGCCATTTGGGTGGTTTGCATACCGAGTCCTTTCTTGCGATTAGTCTACGGCATCTATAGTCGCAAGGAGCCGAGTCGGCTACCATCGATATGGCTTACGCTTGCCTTACCGTTGTGTAAGGTAAGGGTAGCCTGCCATGTGTTGATGTGGAGAGAGGACTCCTGTTGAAGACTGTTCATGTTGCCGCTGGGATCATTCGCAAGGATGGATCTGACGAGCTGCTTGCCGTGCAGCGCGGCTACGGCGACATGCAGGGACTGTGGGAGTTCCCAGGTGGCAAGCTCATGCGCGGCGAAACACCCGAAGACGCTGTGCGCCGCGAGCTTATGGAAGAGCTACAGGTAAAGGTCACCAACCTACGTGATTTCTACACCGTTGAGTATGACTACCCCGATTTTCATCTCTCAATGGAGTGTTACTACTGCTCGCTGGCTGATGAATCCGATGAGCCCCAGAAGCACGACCGCCAGCTCGATATCCGCTGGATTCCGCGCACCTCGCTTGCCACGGTGGAATGGATGCCCGCCGACAAGGGGCTCATTGATGCGCTGATTGAGCTGAAGGAAGACCGGCTTGAGGCTAATGGCGCTGCCAACGATACCGAGACCACGGCCGACGAGCCCGCTACCAAACCCAAGCGCAAGCCTAAGCGCCACAGCAAAAAGCGCCCCAAGCCCGGCCTGCTGGACGGCATCGATACCTCGGACCTCTCCGCTGACGAGCGCGAACTGGTCCGCCGTCGAGCCGCCATCAAAAAGTCCATGAAGGGCAACAAACGCGCCAACACCAAGCCCGAGCTGCTCGTTCGCCAGCGCCTACGGGCCGCCGGCCTCACGGGCTATCGTTTGGAATGGAAGGTGCCCGGCAAGCCCGACATCGCCTTTCCCGGGCGCAAGATCGCCATCTTTGTCAACGGTTGCTTTTGGCATCGCTGCCCCAAGTGCAACCCTAGCCAGCCCAAGCGCAACGTTGAGTTTTGGGAGGCAAAATTCCGTCGCAACGTCGAGCGCGACCGCGCTGCCGTGGCAGCACTCACTCAAATGGGCTGGACACCCATAACCATCTGGGAATGCGAGCTCAAAAAAGACCGCATCGACGCCACGATGGAAAAGGTCATCGAACAGGTGCGCGCCGCAGAGCCGCAGCGCTAACAGCGAGCGTCCACGCGCTCCGCACGTCCGCGCCACATCCACGTCACAAACCTTAGAAAGCCCTTAAGCTCAAAACCTTTCAAGAGTGTTACTCGATAGCTTTGACCTGCGGTTTCATTGTTACATCAAACCTGATTAAGCCTTTCTTTAGCGCTTCTTTGCAACAGCCACGGCATAATACTGCCAACGCACGGAACCTAGCAGCATACCCCGTGCGCAACCTTTTGGTGGACATCGAGGAGGCCGCATAAGCATGCATTCTTCCAATGACGCAGCACAGCAGCCATCCCTAAAACATGCAGACCTTTTCTCCTTCCCCCCGACACAGAGAAACGGCCGCCTCGACTCCCCCACCACAAAAACCAAGCGCTCAGCCGATCAGAGCCTCAACTTACGAGCATCCTTCGAAAAGCTCCAAGCATCCCTAGACAAGGCGTTCCCCGAACAGGCAAGAGCAATCTAAGCCCATCGCGCTTTATACTGATGCCATGCGAAACATGGATCACATAGAATTGCACCGCGGAGGACGCGAGGAAGCGTTTCCCGAGACCGCCGAAGACTGGCCCTATATTGCCGAACGCGCAGAATTCGCTCGCTATCCGGGCAATTCCGTCCCCTGGCACTGGCATTCCGAGGTTGAGCTTTTCTACATGGAGCAGGGAGCGATTGACTATCGAACGCGCGCGGCTCATGAGCACGTACGCTTTGAGGAAGGGTCCGCCGGCTTTATCAACGGCGGCGTTTTGCACAGCACGCTGCAATCACCCAATTCGGCACCAGCCATTCAAATGTTGCATATCTTTCAGCCGTCGATGCTCGGCGATCCCGCGGGACGCCTTCAAAAGCGCTATATCAATCCTTTACTGCAATGTCGAGGCGTCGATGTGCTCAAATGGTCGCCCACCAACCCCGACGATATGCCCTTTATCGATTTGCTAAAGAGTTCCTTTAACCACGACCTTCAACGGCCGCAGAACGAGATGGCGCTTCGGAATAGCTTGTCAGAGCTCTGGATTCAGATTTACGCCAAGGCCGAACCGCTCTTTTCCTCCGACAACGCCTCTTGGATGACCAACCGCGACGTACAGTTCAAGGCAATCCTGGACTATATCCGCGCAAACTATGCAGCCGCTATAGATGTGCCCCAGATGGCATCTGCAGCCGGCGTAAGCGAAAGAGAGTGTTACCGCATTATCGAAGCTTGCGCAGGAACGACCCCGGCGGCATATCTGCGCGCATACCGCGTAAACCGTGCTTGCGAACTTTTGGCACACACCACGCGAACGGTCCAGACAGTCGCGCGCCAATGCGGCTTTGCGACAGCAAGCCATCTTGGCCAGGTATTTAAAGAACAAATGGGATGCACTCCTTCGAGCTATCGAGCAGCGAGGCAGAATCTCGATAGTACCAGGCAGAAATCCCGCTAGCCCTTCTTCTGTCACTGCATCAAACTTGCAGGCAAACAACAGAGAGGAGCAATCATATGAAGCACTTTGACCATATCGTATTTGACGTTGATGGGACATTGGCAGATACAGAAGAAAGCGTTCTATCATCGCTTGTCCAGATTGTCCAAGAAGAGACCGGCAAAACGCTCCCCCGACACGAGCTTGAATTTGCCCTCGGCATACCCGGCAAGGATGCCCTTGAGAAACTTGGAATCTACTCGCAGGCAACGTTGAATCGCTGGTGCCAAGTTGCTGCCAGTTTTAAAAGCACCATCAGCGTGTTTCCAGGCTTGCTTGAAGTCATCGCAACACTCGCCAACAACGGCTGCAAACTTGGCGTCGTCTCCTCACGTGCGCGCGACGAATACACAGACGAAATTGCACCCCTTGGCTTCGATAAGTTTTTTGAACACATCATCCTTGTCGAAGACACAACCGAGCACAAGCCTTCGCCCGCACCCATGCTCGAATATCTCCGACGTACGGGCGCGAATCCTGGCAACGTCGTCTACGTTGGCGACACCGTCTACGACGAACAATGCGCAACTTCAGCAGGGGTCAGTTTTGCCAGAGCAGCATGGGGATCACACCAAGACATCCCAAACGCCACCTACAACCTCAAAACCCCCAACGACCTGCTAACCCTAACAACCAAGTAACCCCCGCGTCCCACCCTTTCAGCCCCAACGCCACAAGGGCGACGACCTCGAGTAGGTCAACCTGGGAGGGACGAGGGCTTAGTTCCCCAATCTTTCCGCAGGGGGCAAAAAGCAACGTCTTATTTTTCCGACACTAACGCCACAAGGGCGATTGAGCAGGACGGTTTAGGCGGGTCCCGTACTTAGTTTCCAAAATCATTCCGCAGCGCGAAGGCCCCCGTTGTCAACGCTTCGAAGAAGCGAGACAACGGGGGCCTTCATGCGCGAGGACGTTTTGGAAACTAAGTACGGGACCCGCCCAAACCGTCCGGTGGGATCAGAGTACCCTTGCCGTTACTCTGCTTTGCCCACAGAGTTGAGGTTGGTCATGCGGATCTTAACAAGCTCGGTGATCTCGCGCATGCCCTCCTTGGCCGGCTTCTTGGGATCGAAGCAGGCGGGGTTCTCGGCCATGTAGGCCATGAAGCCCTTGGTGTAGGCCTGACGCAGCTCGGTGGCGTAGTTGACCTTGCAGATGCCGTTCTTCACGGCCTCGGCAACCTGCTCATCGGGCACACCGGAGGTACCGTGCAGAACCAGCGGCACGTCGACGGCGTCGCGAATGGCCTTGACCACGGACTGCTCGATGTGCGGATCGCTCGTGTACACACCGTGGCTCGTGCCAACGCCAATAGCGAGGGAGGTGCAGCCAGTGCGCTCGACGAACTCCTTAGCCTCGGCAGGATCGGTGTAGGGGCTCTCGCCCTCAACCGCGGGACCGTCGTCCTCCTTACCGCCGACCTTGCCGAGCTCGGCCTCGACGGGCACGCCCATGGCGCGGCCAGCGTCGGCGACGGACTTGGTCAGGGCAATGTTGTCCTCGAAGGACTCGTGCGAACCGTCGATCATGACGGAGGTGTAGCCCGTGCGGAAAGCCTGCATGCAGCGGTCATAGCCATCGCCGTGATCGAGGTGCAGGGCAACGGGCACGGAAGCGCGCTCGGCGGCAGCCTTGACCATGCCGTAGAAGTAGTCCAGACCAGCGGTCTTGATGGTGCCCGGGGTGGTCTGCATGATGACGGGGGACTTGGTCTCCTCGGCAGCAGCCAGAACGGCCATAACAAACTCGAGGTTCTCGACGTTGAACGCGCCGACGGCGTAGTGGCCGGCCTGGGCGTCCTTGAGCATCTTTTCGGTGGTAACAAGTGCCATGAGCGTTTGCTCCTCTCCCTCGCCCGCATCTGGACATCGGGCGTACGTGTCCGCAAGGCGTTTTACCTTGCGTTTTACTGCGCTCATTGTATGAAATTCAGCGGGTATGCATGTGCGAGATATTGAGCCCATGCAGGTCAATACAGTCGCTTTTGAAAAGTAAACGGAAGGAATTGGAGCTGAGTGGGCGTGTTCGATATTGAATTTTGGGCGTTAAACGTCTTTCTTTTATAGAAAAAGTAAGTAATCGAAAGGCGTTTTCTTACTTAAAAAGAAAATGAACGAAAATAGACTCAACACAATTCCTGCAAATATCAGACGATGATGGAGCGGATATGGCCTATGCAACAACCCGAGCTTTCGCCGATGAGCGGCGTGCCGCCATCATGGAGATGCTCGAACATAACGCCTCGGTGCAAGTGGCAGAAATCGCCCAGACCTTTGGCGTGTCCTCCGTCACCGCCCGTGCCGACCTGGACGCCCTCGCCGAATCCGGCAAGCTGCGCCGCACGCATGGTGGCGCTGTGTCGCTCCAGAAGCGACTGACCGTATCCACCCAGGATCGCCGCATCAACGTCAATGTCGCCGCCAAGCAGGCCATCGCGCAAAGCGCCATTGAACTCGTCGGCAACGGTGACACCCTGCTCGTAGACTCGGGCACCACAGCGCTCGAGTTTGTCCGCCTGCTCGACCAGCGCGATGGCATCACCGTCATCACGGCCGACATTACCATTGCCGATTACATCGACGAGAGCATGCCCTCGGTCGATGTCGTCATGCTGGGCGGGGCACTGCGCAAAGGCCATCGCTATCTGTACGGCCCACTTACCATGCAGGCGCTCCAAATGGTCCATGCCGATCTGGCCGTCATGTGCCCTGGCGCTTTCGTTCCCGGCTGCGGCTTTACGACCGACTTTCCGCAGATGGCCGAGACCAAAGCGGCTATGGTCGGTGCTGCTCGTCAAAGTGTCGCCCTCATGGACGCCAGCAAGGTCAACGGACGTGGCATGTACCGCTTTGCCGAGCTGGCAGATGTCGACACCATCGTGATGGACCGTGACCCCGATCATGCCGTCGCCACCTCAATCGCCGAGATCGTCGACGACGCCCGCCCAAATCTCCTCATCGCTGACGCTTAAACAAAAACCACCACAAAGGTGCCTGTCCCCTTTGTGGTGGTTTGCTCGTTAAAAGCGAAATATCGCTACTTGGAAAGCTCGTCGGCGAGGGCCTCGATCTGGGCGCGCGATGCGTCGTTGAGCGAACCCATGACGGTCACTTTGTTCTGCGTCAGGGCGATGTCCTTCATGCCCTCGAGCTCCTTGGTCATAACCTTGGCAGCGGCAGGCGCCCAGGAACCGGCCTCGACGAGCGCAACCGTGCGGTTCTGATAGGCGTGCTCAGCAAGCGTGTGGATGAAGGTGCTCATAAACGGGAAGATCTCGCCCTGATAGGTAATGGAGGCGAGCACCAGGCGGTCGTAGCGGAACGCGTCCTCAACGGCCTCAGCCATATCATCGCGAGCCAAGTCAAAGACGGAGACCTTCTGGCCGCGGGCCTCGAGCGCTGCGGCGAGCTCCTCAACGGCAGCCTTCAGGTGGCCGTAGACGCTCGCGTAGGCAATGGTGATGCCCTCGTCCTCGGGCTGGTAGCTCGACCAGGTGTTATAGGTGTCGAGGTAATAGCCCAGGTTCTCGGTCAGCACGGGGCCGTGGAGCGGACAGATAATCTGAATGTCCAGGTCGGCGGCCTTCTTGAGCACGGCCTGCACGAACTTGCCGAACTTACCGACGATGCCAAAGTAGTAACGGCGCGCCTCGCAGGCCCAGCCTTCCGGGTCCTCGATGTCGTTGGCGCCGAACTTGCCAAAGCCGTCGGCACTAAAGAGCACCTTGTCGGTAGACTCGTAGGAGAAGATCACCTCGGGCCAGTGCACGTTGGGGGCGCAGACAAACGTTAGGCTGTGGCCACCCAGGTCGAGCACGTCGCCCTCTTTGACGACTATCTTACGCTCGGGGTAGTCGGTGCCAAAGTAGTTGACCATCATGCGGAAGGCGCCCATGCTGGCCACAATCTGTGCCTGGGGATAGCGCTCCATAAAGGCGGCGATACCGGCGGAGTGATCGGGCTCCATGTGATGGACGACCAGGTAGTCGGGCGTACGGCCATCGAGCGCGGCCTCGAGGTTGCCGAGCCATTCGTCGACAAAGCCAGCGTCAACCGAATCGGCGACAGCGATTTTATCGCCCAAGATAACATAGCTGTTGTATGCCATGCCGTTCTCGGACACGTCGTACTGGCCCTCGAACAGGTCAATGTCGTGATCGTCGACACCGATGTAGCGGATATCCTTGGTGATCTCCATCAGGCAAAGCCTCCTAGATAGACAAAAGAACCCGTCTATCATAACACTCGCCTTTATAGCCACGGCTATCTGTCAGCATCCTTATCGATTGTTATTGATGCGGAATATACCGCTTTTGACCTGCAAAAACTATGCGCGAGGCTCTGCCGTGCTATGTCGAACGATGAGCTGACCGGGGATGCGAATGGCGACGGTTTTGTCCGTTGCCCCCGCCTTGGGAACCGCGTGCTCGAACACCTCGCGCCCACGCTGATGCAAATCAAATCGAACGGTCGTGAGCTCGTTGTGTGCGACAAAATCGTCGAGCGAGTCGTCGACGCCCACCACGCTCACGTCCTCGGGCACGCGCAAGCCGCTATCGCGCAGCGCTGCAATGGCGCCATTTGCCATCTGATCGTTTGCCGCATAGATCGCTGTCATGGTGCGATCGTGCTCGGCCAGGTACCTACCGGCCTCGTAACCGCTGTTGGCAGACCAGTCGCCCTCGAGCGGCTCTACCGGCTCGATGTGCTTACGCTCGAGCGCATCCTGCCAACCGGCGCGACGGAACTGCTCGTCGACCGAAAAGGACGGGCCGCCGATATAACGAATCTGCTCGTGTCCCAGCTCAAACAGATGATCCATGAGCAACAGCGAGCAGCCGTAATGATCGGAGTCGACTGTGGTCACCCGCGGGTGCGCATACATGGTGACGATAACCGTGCCAATACCCGGCAACGGATCGAACGTCTCAAAATCGGGAGCCATACGGCTCATGCCGATAATGATGCCGTCCACGGGCAGCGCGGCCATACGACGTGTTGCCTCGGCAAGAGAGAATTCCTCGGTCTTGGACATCTCGACCAGTGTGATGGCGCAATTATGCTCGCGAGCAGCGCTGGCGATGCCGTCGATCATTGAGAGGTTGCCAAACTTGGTGACATCGTTGACGCACAGGCCGACCGAATGGTAACGGCCGTCACGCAACGAACGGCCGGCATAGCTCGGACGGAAGCCGAGCTCTTGCATAGCGGCTTGCACGCGCTGGCGCGTCTGTTCGTTAACGTTGGGCAATCCGTTGGCAACGCGTGAAACCGTCTGCTGCGAAACGCCGGCAGCACGGGCAACGTCGGCCATGGAAACCGGACGCGTACCTGTATCGTTGGAAGGGCGCCTTGCCACAAAATCACCTTCGCTCTCGCAAGATCTGAATAGCGTGAATGTCGGCCCGGGCAGAAACACACCCCGCACCGAGGCCTGCTATCGTCGGACGCATGTTAACGTACTCTACTTTTTCTATCAGCGGTTCTTTTGCTCCATATGTCCATACGGCCACACCGTTCACGGCCGAAAATCTACCGATTACCAGATTCTCAAAAAAGGAGATACATTGTGTTATGAGTACGTTAACATACCCTTTAACGTGCGGCGCCGCGAACGTCTGGTTTGTGGTGCTCAATATTGTTAACGTACTCATAATGACACGGACCAGTCTCTCCGGCGCCAAGGAAAGGACCCTCATGACCACCCCCGACGAAAAGACACTCGCCACGCTCACCAAGCTGTTTGAGGAGGAGTTTGGCCCCATCGGCGATCGCCAGGTGCTCTATGTGCACGCGCCCGGCCGTTCCGAGATCAGCGGCAACCACACCGATCACGAGGGCGGTCACGTTATCGCCGGCTCGCTCGATGTCGCCGTCGACGGCATTGCCGTGGCGACCGATTCCAACAAGGTTCGCGTCGCCGACGAGGGCTATCCTACGTTTGAGATCACGCTCGACACGCTGGATATTCAAGAGTCCGAGAAGGGCACGTCCGCAAGCCTCGTGCGCGGTATGGCCCACGAAATCGCTGCTCTGGGCGTTGAGCCCCAGGGCTTCGACTTTGCCTTTACCTGCTCCGTCCCCTCGGGTGGCGGCCTTTCTAGCTCCGCCGCTGTCGAGGCGGCTTACGGCCGCGCCATGGAGACGCTCTGGGGCGCGCCCGCCATTGAGCCCGTCGCGCTCGCCCAGATGAGCCAGCGCACCGAGAACAACTATTACGGCAAGCCCTGCGGTCTTATGGATCAGGCGGCTGTGTGCCTGGGCGGCCTCGCCTACATGGACTTTGAGGATCAGGCTCAGCCTAAGACCCAGAAGCTCGAGCTCAACTTTGAGGATCACGGCTATGCGCTCGTGCTCGTTAAGGTTGGCGCCGACCATGTGGCGGCTACCGACGACTACGCCGCCGTTCCGCGCGAGATGCAGGACGTCGCCGCCGAGTTTGGCAAGGCACGCCTGTGCGAGGTCAACGTTGCCGACTTTGACGCCAAGCTCCCCGAGCTGCGCGCCAAGCTGGGCGACCGCGCTTGCCTGCGTGCCGTTCACTACTGGTACGAGAACGGCCTGGTCGACAAGCGCTGGGCAGCCCTGAACGCTGGCGACATTGACCAGTTCCTGGTCCTGACGCGCGAGTCCGGCGCCAGCTCTGCCATGTACCTGCAGAATGTTGTTGCCAAGCTGGGTTCCGAGCAGCCTTCCATGTATGCCCTGGCGCTGGCCGAGCACGTGCTCGACGGCCGCGGCGCCGTCCGTATCCACGGTGGCGGCTTTGGTGGCACCATCCAGGCCTTCGTGCCGCTCGATCTGGTCGACACCTTCATTGCCAAGATGAACGGCTGGCTGGGCGAGGGCTCTGCCCGTCACTACGCCATCTCTGACAAGGGGGCTTACGCGGCATGGCTGTAATGACTGACGTGCGAGAGGCCGCGCAGAACCTGATCGAGTACGCCATCCACCGATCGATGATCGGCCAGGACGACCGGATCTGGGCATACAACACCATTTTGGAGTGCATCGGCGCCACGGGTCCCGCACTCGATATGGCCTGGGCGCTCCAGGTTGAGAAACTCTCGCTCTTGCACCCCGATACCCTGCCCGACTTTGACCTTGAAGGCACGCTTGCCGCGCTTTCCGAGGCCGCCGTTGCCAATGGCGCCGCCGAGGACACGGCGTCGGGCCGCGACCGCATCGCCATGCGCATCATGGGCGCGCTCATGCCGAGGCCTTCGGTTGTAAATGAGGAGTTCAACGGACGCATGGGCGTCAACGAGCCCCGCGCTGCGACCGACTGGTTCTACGGCCTGTGCTGCGACGCCGGCTACGTGCGCCGCGCCGCCATCGCGCGCAACATCAAATGGAGCACCCCCACCAACTGGGGCGATCTTGAGATCACCATCAACCTGTCCAAGCCCGAGAAGGACCCGCGCGATATCGCCGCGGCAGGTGCGGCCAAGAACACGGGCGAGAAGTATCCCGCCTGCCAGCTCTGCATCGAAAACGAGGGCTATCCCGGACGCTCCGCCGCAGCCGACGGCGGCGCTCACCCCGCTCGCCAAAACCTGCGCGTTATCCCCATTGAGCTCAACGGCGAGCGCTGGGGCTTCCAGTACAGCCCGTACGCGTACTTTAACGAGCATTGCATTGCCATGAGCTCCGAGCATCGCCCGATGCACGTCGACCGCAAGGGGCTGACGTGCCTGCTCGACTTTGTGGACCTGTTCCCGCACTACTTCATCGGCTCCAATGCCGACCTGCCCATCGTGGGCGGCTCAATTCTGTCGCACGACCACTTCCAGGGTGGCGCGCACGAGTTCCCCATGATGCATGCCACCGAAGTCTCGCAGTTTAGCGTGCCCGGCTTTGACCAGGTCAGCGGCACCGTGCTGCAGTGGCCGCTTTCGGTGTTGCGACTTCGTTCGCACGACCGCGCCCAGCTGCTCGATGCTGCCGAGAAGATTATCCTCGCCTGGCGCGAGTGGACCGACGAGTCTGTGGGCGTTATCGCGCACACAGCCGACGGCGTGGCGCACAACACCGTGACGCCCGTCATCCGCCGCGTCGACTCCCGCGGCAACGCCGGCGGCGAGATTTACGAGGCCTACCTGGCGCTTCGCTGCAATATCACGACCGACGAGCATCCGCTGGGCGTTTTCCACCCGCATGCCGAGTATCACCACATTAAGAAGGAGAACATCGGCCTGATCGAGGTTATGGGCCTGGCTATTCTTCCGCCGCGCCTGGTTCCCGAGCTCGGCGCTGTCCGCGAGCACCTGCTGGCAGCCAAAGCCGATGCCAGCTACGATCTTGCCGGCGCGCTCGAGGGCGACGACCTTTGCCGCAGCCATGCCGCGTGGGCCGAGGACGTCTATGCCCGCCGCGCCGACGAGCTTACGGCGGATAGCGCCATCGGCATCCTGCACGAGGAAGTCGGCGTAGTGTTTGGCCACGTGCTCGACAACGCCGGCGTCTTTAAGTGGGACGAGGCCGGCCGCGCCGCCCAGCAGCGCTTTATCGACTCGCTGTAGAGCACGGGCCCGAACACTCAACAGCAGCCCGCACGACAACGGCGCCCGCCGGCAACATCGCCGACGGGCGCCGTTTTTGAGTGTAGTCATTGGGGACGCTCTTAAACAACTAGTCATTAAAGAACGTCCCCAACGACTAGCACCAATTAGGACTGTCCCAAAGTGCCGGCACAAAAGGAACGTCCCCAAGTGCCGGCCTTGGCAACGCCGATGTCTTGGCAACGACAGCGAGCGGGCCGCATTTGAGGCAAGGTGACGTGAAACGAAAGGGCGCTGACCTTCTGGTCGCGCCCTTGAAGTTGAACGTCAGATTGTCCAAATGCGGCCCGCGCAGCGTCGGCTGGTTACGCGGTTTGGTAAAACCGCGTAACCCTACAACTCTACGACCTCAACGTTGTTGTAGATCTCGTCCCAGCGATCCATGACCAGGTGGCCGGTCTTGGGATCCATGGCGTTGAGCTTGCCGCAGGTATTGGCGGTCTTGAGCACCGTGACGTCGTCGGCACCAGCAGCAATGGCATGCGCAAAGCCGGCGATGGTCGAGTCGCCGGAACCCGTCGCGTTCACAGCCGCAATCGCGGGTGTCTTGGCGCGGAACGCGCGACCCTCATGGAAGCCCACCGAACCGGCAGCGCCCATCGAAACGACAACCCAGGGAATACCGGCAAAACGGCTATCGGCGGCAAGCGCCTCGCGCAGGGCATCGACATCATCGGTCGTAAAGGACGTACCCAGCAGGCCGTTAATCTCGGTCAGGTTGGGTTTTACGAGCTCAGGCTTAGCGTCGGACTCCAGTGCGGCCTCCAGCGATGCACCCGAGGTGTCGAGCAGCACCTTGGCGCCCGCCTCCTCGGCGATCTTGACGAGCTCGGCATAGTAGCCGGCATCGACGCCACGCGGCAGCGAGCCCGAAAGCGTCACAACGTCCGCCTTCGCTGCAAGCTCGGCGAACTTGGCCGTAAAGGCCTCGAGCTCGGCCGGGGCGATCTGCGGGCCGCTCTCCAGCAGCTCCGTCTGATTACCCTCGTGCAGAATATTCAGGCAAATGCGCGTCTCACCGGCGATGGGCACAAAGTCGTTCTTAACGCCATCGGCATCCATAAGCTCGGCCATATAGGCACCCATGTGGCCGCCGAGCAGGCCGGTCGCGAGCACGTCGTCGCCCAGCTGCAGCAGCACGCGACTCACGTTGAGGCCCTTGCCGCCAGCGGTCTTTTCGGGCGTCACACGGTTAACATCGTCGATGACCAGTTTGTCAAGCTGATAGCGCGTATCAATCGACGGGTTCATGGTAACGGTCAGAATCATATTGAACTCCTGTTTAGAAAACCGGCCCGCGCCCCCTCACAGAAACGCGAGCCGTCAATTGAAAAGCTGCAGAATGCCGGGGATCGCCAAGAGCGAAGCACTCAAGCCAAGCAAGCAAACGTGTTATCGGAGCAGCTCGCTGTACCAGAAAGCTTCGCAACAACAAGGACAAACCCCACAGGTCACCTCAACGTCAGCGAGAAGCCAGCTGAACGGCAGATTGCCCGCCAGATGGCTTCGCAGCGTCGACCCGTTACGCGGTTTGGCAAAACCGCGTAACCTCCTTAGTCGTGATACTCGCCGCGGTCCCACTTCTCGAGGAACTCGTCAAAGAAGTACGGGTCAGCCTGAGCCTCGGCGTCGGCCTTATTGCAGGCGTCGATCTTGGCAATCAGGGCGTCGTGCTCGGGAGTCTTCTCGTAGGGCTCCTCCAGGAAGGCAAGCATGATATCGGCCATCAGGAACTCGCCGGTGATCTTGCCGCCAAAGCCCACGATGTTGGCGTTGAGCTCGCGACGGGCATACAGGGCAGAGGTCATGTCGCGAACCAGGGCGCAGCGGGCGCCGGGAACCTTGTTGACGGCGTTGGTGATGCCGATGCCGGTGCCGCACAGGGCCACGCCAAAGTCGGCCTTGCCGCTGGCAACGGCCTCGCCCACGGCCTTGCCGTAGATGGGGTAATGCGTACGGGTGTGGCTGTAGGTGCCGCAGTCGAGCACCTTGTAGCCAGCCTGCTCCAGGCGGTCGGCCAGATAGATCTTCTCGTCCGTAACGATATGGTCGCAACCGATTGCGATGGTCTTCTTCATCAGAACGTCCTTTCGTCTGAATTCACAAGTTGAGGTAGAAGTTCGAGTTCTCGGTGGCTCTCGTTAGGCCATCTTGTTGAGCATGTCGACACGGATCTGGTGACGGCCGCCAGCGTACTGAGCACGCAGGAACTCGCGGGCGATCTTCTTGGCGACCTCGGTGCCCACAACGCCCGGGCCCATGGTGACCATGCGCGAGCCGTTGTGCTCGCGGGTCATGTAGGCGGAACGCTCGTCGGAAATGTTGGCGACGACCATGCCCTTGATCTTGACGGCGGCCATATAGGAGCCGACGCCGTACTTATCGAATGCGAAGCCCTGGGAATCCTTGTGCTCCAGCAGGTCCTTGGCAACGGCGGTCGCGGAATCAACAAAGTCCGCGGCAGGGGTCTCGGAATAGTCGACGACCTCGTGACCGTCGGCGATGAGCATCTCCTTGATGGACTCCTTCATCGACATACCGTCGGCATCGGAAGCGATTACAACCCTCATGACATCCTCCTTGAGAGATACGCAGGTGCGTAGTTTCTGTTTGGAAGTGTTGAATCGCGTTCAGGTCCGGGCATCTGAATGTGCGGTTCTTCACTGTTCATGTTTATTTGAACACATTCAAACATTAACTGCAATAACTATTTGTTTATCTTTGTTCTTTTTTGAACAAATACCGTTCGCGGATGATTGATAACCGTTTGGACTCAGGAAAGGCACGGCTTACCGCGTATTCAACAAACAAAAAGGCGGCCGAGAACGCCTCTCGGCCGCCCTTCGGCGGTATGCCCTGGTATATACAGCTGTTTTAGCTACTCGGACTGCCCGCCCTTTTTGGCGTGCTTGGACGGAGCGCTCAGAAAGCGGCCCGTCAAATAGTTCGCCGGGCCGGAAATATCAATCCCCAGCAGCACATGCCCCAGCCACAAAAACGCCGCGAGCACCAGCAATGGAATCACGCACGAGGTCACAATCATCACGATGACGCCTTCGATGAGATCGGTCACTTGCTGCACAATTTCATCGGTCATCTGCTTGGCGCCGCTGGTCACCGACGTGACCAGGCTCGAGGCCCCGTCAGTCAACTGCTCGAGCACGTTTTTGGACTCCGTGGCCTCGGCCTTTTTCTTGCTTGCTTTGGAGTTATCGCTATCTGCCGCACTCGCAGCGTCCGCTGCCTTTTGCTCAGCTTGCTCAATACTTACGCGATACGTTTCATCGACCTTCTGCGACACCCATACGCTCGCGGGCACAAGCGCCATGCCGATTACGGCAACCACCAACACGCGCGTCGCCACACGGCGCAGGACGGCGCTCGTGCTCCAGCGCCCGTGAATGCCAAGCGACACCGCAAAGAGCACCAACGCAAACGGGATTAAGATGCCCAAGCCAACCGACCACAAAATCGTGAGCAAGTATTTCTCTAGGTATAGCACGGCAAGCACGATACCAAGGTTGCCTGAAAGCTGCGCAAGCTGCTCGGCAACCGGCGTTCCCGTATCACCCGGCAGCGCGGTAATGCCCGCAGACAGCGCCACGCACGAGGCCGTGAGCGCCAGTACGTTACCTTTCTTTTGGTCGATAACCTCGATGGTGGAGTCCCAAGTCTTGGTATCGGCAAAATGCGGACGAGCCACAAAGCCCGACAGCAAGGCCAGTACCACGAGTGCAACGATGAAGCCAATCTGCAGCTTTTTGTTTGCGCACACGACATCGGACAGGCTGGGCTGCAGCTCGGTTACCGTCGTGTGCTCGGTTATCTGGACAGAACGCCCATGAGCCACCTCGTGCGCGTCTCTTTTTTGTATTGACCCGTTATCCGGCATTTGGATACCTCCTCAGTCCGGTCTGTAATGCGGTGGAAAGTATACCCACCCATCGAAAAACCGAACGGAAGGGCGGCAAAGCACCCCAAGACGTCCCCAACGACTAGTCGTTTAAGAACGTCCCCAATGACTAAAGGAGTGGCCCAAACTGCCGGCAGATAAGGAACGTCCCCAGGTGCCGGGTAAACAGAAAAAGCCCTGTCGCGGGTTTGCGGCAGAGCTTTTGGAAGGGGACTTGGTTGTGCGGGCTCGTTAGGCGAGCTTGGCCTCGAGCTCGGCGATGCGCTTGTAGGCATCGATGGTAAAGCGGGTCTGCTTCTCCAGAATCATGGTGGTCATGAGGGTGTCCTGGGCGTGAGCCATGATGAAGGTCATCTCCATCTCGCCGCCGCCAGCCTCCTGCGAAAGCAGCTTGGTCTGCGTGTCGTGAGCGCCGATGAGCGCATCGCTGGCATCCTTGTGCAGCTGTTCGGCCTTCTCAAAATCACCCACGCGAGCAGCATCGAGCGCTGCAAGCAGATCGGTCTGGGCGTCGCCCGCGTATGCGACAATCTCGAATCCAACCATCGAGATTTCTTCTTTGGTTGCCATATTGCGTTCCTTTCACATATGAACCAACGGAGAGCATCGCGTCCGGGCATACGCGCTGCGCTGTGTATGGCAGGAACATTAACATTCAAACAAAAAAGAACAGCGCAAAACGTAATTTCGAGCTATGAACGGTTGCTTTTCACCCGTGAACGGTTTTTAAACCAATCTGAACATTCTCGAACACAGTTAGCGGCAACCCAAACAGGTCCGCACCCTAGCGTACATCGCGCACCGTATCGCCCTCGACGAGCACACCCGGAAACAGCATGTGCTCCACACCGGGTGCAGCGCCCTCGGCGCCGGCAATCTTATCGACCGCCCACATGCCGACGCGCTTGTTGTCAAAGCGCACCGTAGTCAGGCGACGATCGAGCACGATATCGCCCAAACTATCGTCAACACCCACCACGCTTACGTCCTGGGGCACGTGCTTCCCGCGCGACTCGAGCCCGCGAATGCAGCCGTAGGCCATGGCATCGTTGGAAGCATAAATGGCTGTGCAGTTCGGATCGTCCGCAAGCACCTGGCCGGCGGCATATCCGCTCTGTGCCGTCCAATCGCCACGGACGAGTCGCGGCGGCTCAATACCATGCGCGCGCAGCGTCTCGCGCCAGCCCTCCTCGCGCTGCATGCCCGAAAGCGAGCGCTCGGGACACGAGATAAAGTGCACGGTCTTGTGCCCCTGCCCCAGCAAGTACTCGACAACCTGGCGCGAGCAATCGAACTGGTCGTTGTCGACCGTCGAGCACAGCGGGTGCTCCAACATGGTAACGAGCACCGTCTGCATGCCGGGCAGCGGCTCAAAGGTGCCAAAGTCCGCCGGCATGCGGTTCATGATCACGACCACGCCGTCCACTGGCAGCGCGCTCATGCGCGACGATGCACTCTCGAGGGTATAGGGGTGTCCATCTACTTTAGTAAGGGTGATGGCATAGCCGTGTTTGTCGGCAGCGGCGGCAAAGCCCTCCATACGGTCGAGGTTGCCGGTACCGGTAATGTTGAACATGGCGACGCCGACCGTCTTGAACTTGCCGCGACGCAGCGAACGGCCGGCAAAGTTTGGGCGATAGCCAAGCTCGCGCATGGCGGCACGCACGCGCTCCTTGGTCTCGGGGCGCACGCTGGGCGAATCGTGCACGGTGCGCGAGACTGTCTGCTCCGAGACGCCCGCGAGACGCGCCACGTCTTTGACGGATACCGATTTTTTAACAGCGGCCATAGGTCGATCTTTCTATGTCAACGATGCCATTGACGGCACCCTACGCAGTCATTTTGAACACATTTAAGTATATCCAACGTCTCTCCAACGATACGCTTACCACCCAAAACCTACCGTTCACCGACAATCCCGCTTCCACGAACGGCTTTTGTCGCCCGAATGTTAACGTTGCCATTGTGCAAACACGGAGCCACCGGGCGGCTCAATCGTTTACACGCAAGGAATCGACGGTCTACAGGCACAGGGGCCACCGATTCACATCTTTTTTGTGTCGCAAAATGGCAACGTCAACATTTTGGCAACCAGACGTCAAAAGCTACCATCGTTGCTAACCCACCGACTCTTAGGAGCTTTGCATGGAGCAACTCATCGCCACCATCGAAAAAGGCCAGCCCTTTTTCAACGCGATCGCCCGCAACAAGTACCTCAAGGCGATTCGCGACGGCTTTATCTCCGTCATCCCCATCATCATCTTCTCGTCCATCTTCTGCCTGGTAGCCTCGGTCCCCAACATCTGGGGTTTCTACTGGCCCGATGACATCAACAACGCCCTGTGGAAGTGCTACAACTACTCCATGGGCATCCTGGCCATCGCCTGCGCCGCCACCACCGCCAAGCACTTCGCCGACGCCCAGAACCGCGACCTGCCCAAGAACAACCAGATCAACTTTATCTCGTGCATGTGCGCGGCCATCATCGGCTTCTTGCTCCTTTCGAGCGACACCATCGCCACGGACGCCGCCAGCGGCTTCAACACCACCTACCTTGGTTCCAAGGGCCTGCTGACTGCCTTCATCGCTGCGTTTGTGACCGGCATCATCTACAAGTTCTTCATTAAGCGCAACATCACCGTCAAGATGCCCGAGCAGGTTCCGCCCAACATCTCGCAGACCTTTAAGGACATCATCCCCTTCTCCGTCTGCATCACCGTCTTTTGGGTCTTTGACATCGTCTTCCGCGCTGCCTTTGGCTTCTGCTTTGCCCAGGGCGTCATCCAGGTGTTCCAGCCCCTGTTCACCGCTGCCGACGGCTACATCGGTCTCGCTGTGATCTACGGTGCCATGAGCCTCTTCTGGTTCGTCGGCGTCCACGGCCCCTCGATCGTGGAGCCTGCTATCGCTGCCGCCCTCGTTGCCAACATGACCGACAACCTGGCTGCATTCCAGGCCGGCGAGCACGCCTCCGCTGTCCTGACGCAGGGCGCCCAGTACTTCGTCGTCTGCATGGGCGGTACCGGCGCCACGCTCGTCCTGGTCTTTATGTTCTGCTTCCTGGCCAAGTCCCAGGAGATGCGCGCCGTCGGTAAGGCCGCCATCGTCCCCGTGTGCTTTGCCGTCAACGAGCCGCTGCTGTTCGCCGCGCCTATCGTGCTCAACCCCGTCTTCTTTGTCCCGTTTGTTTTTGCCCCGATCGCCAACATCTGGATCCTCAAGATCTTTATCGACTTCTTGGGCATGAACGGCTTTATGTACACCCTGCCCTGGACCGTCCCCGGCCCCATCGGCACCATCATGGGCTTGGGCTTCCAGCCGCTCGCCTTTGTGATGCTCGCCCTCATCCTGGTCGTCGACTTTGTCCTGTACTACCCGTTCTTCCGTGCCTATGACGCCCAGAAGTGCGCCGAGGAGGCCGAGATCTCCCAGGAGGAGCTCGCCGCCAAGAACGCCGAGAAGGCCGCCAAGCTCAACGATGCCTTCCAGGGCAAGGCCGATGCCAAGAGCGTTGCCGCCGGCGCTGCTGCCGAGGCCGTGAAGGTCGACTCCCCTGCCACTTCTGCAGCACCCGCTGCCGAGGCAACGACCGCCAGCGACCTCAACGGCAAGCGCGTGCTCGTGCTCTGCCAGGGCGGCGGAACCTCGGGTCTGCTCGCCAACGCGCTGGCCAAGGCTGCCAAGGAGCGCGGCATCAATCTGGAGACCGCTGCCGAAGCCTATGGCAACCACGTGGACATGCTCCCCGACTTTGACCTGGTCGTCCTGGCCCCGCAGGCCGCAAGCTACCTGGCCGACCTGCAGAAAGACTGCGAGCGCGTGGGCAACAAATGCGTCGCCTGCCGCGGTAAGCAGTACATTGAGCTCTCCCAGAACGGCGACAAGTCTCTCGCCTTCGTCTCCGAGCAGCTTTCGAAGTAAGTAACGCTCAGGGCCAGCCGACCATCCAAGACCGGCTGGCCCTTCGATTTAGACGATTGGATCATCATGTCCGTTAATCCTGCTAGCGTCACCAATCCGCCTGCGCAGTTTCCCGAGGACTTTGTCTTTGGCGGCGCCACTGCTGCCTACCAGGTAGAGGGCGAGACCCGCACTCACGGTAAGGGCAAGGTTGCCTGGGACGACTTTCTGGAAGCCCAAGGCCGTTTCTCCCCCGATCCCGCTTCGGACTTCTACAACCAGTACCCCGTCGACCTGGAGCTGTGCGAGGAGTTTGGCATCAACGGCATTCGCCTCTCCATTGCCTGGAGCCGCATCTTCCCCAACGGCACCGGCGAAATCAACCCCGAGGGCGTCCAGTTCTACCACGATCTCTTCGCCGAGTGCCATAAGCACCATGTTGAGCCGTTCGTCACGCTGCATCACTTTGACACGCCGCTTCCCCTCTTTGAGAAGGGCGACTTCCTCAACCGCGAGACCATCGATGCCTTTGTGGACTTTGCCACCTTCTGCTTTAAGGAGTACGCCGACCAGGTGACCTACTGGTTCACCTTTAACGAGATCTGGGCCGACGCCTCCAACACCTACATCGAGGGTACCTTCCCCGGCGGCGTCAAGGCGCACCTGGCCGAAGCTTTCCAGTGCGAGCACAACATGATGCTCGCCCACGCCAAGGCTGTGCTGGCCTTCCACAACGGCGGCTTTAAGGGCAAGATCGGCGTCATTCAGTCGTTGGAGTTCAAGTACCCGCTCAACGAGAACGACCCCGCCGACATCAAGGCCGCCAACAACGAGCACGTGCTGCAAAACCAGTTCCTGCTCGACGCCACCTTCCGCGGCGACTATGCCCCCGACACCCTCGAGTGCGCCAACCGCCTGGCTGCCGTCTCGGGCGGCACCATCGAGATCCTGGACGAGGACCTCGAGATTATGCGCGAGGCAGCGCTCTACAACGACTACCTGGGCGTTAACAACTACCAGTGCCGCTTCCTCAAGGCTTACGATGGCGAAAACGACCTGCACCACAACGGTACGGGCGAGAAGGGCACCGGTCGCTGGCGCGTCAAGGGCATTGGCGAGCATGTGAACAAGCCCGGCATCCCCACCACCGACTGGGACTGGATCATCTATCCCGAGGGTCTGTTCGATCTGCTCGTCTACATTAAGCAGCGCTACCCCAACTACAAGCAGATCTTCATCACCGAGAACGGCATGGGCTACAAGGACCCCTACAAGGACGGTTTTGTGGACGACCAGCCGCGCATCGACTACATCGAGCAGCACCTGCGCTGGCTGCTTAAGGCCATGGAGGTGGGCGTCAACGTGGGCGGCTACTTCCTGTGGAGTCTGCAGGACCAGTTCTCCTGGACCAACGGCTACAACAAGCGCTACGGCTTCTTCTACGTAGACTTTGAAACCCAGAAGCGCACGCCCAAGGCAAGCGCCTACTGGTACAAGCACGTGGCGCAGACCCGTCGTCTGGACTAGCGGCTTGCGACGAGCGGCATTGCCCCGCTCACATAACTTGTCCCCATTTCTCAGCCGGGGGCGGCACGTCACAAGGCGCGCCGCCCCCGGCCTTTTTGTGCAGGTCGGAAGCCGTTTGTCTCGATCTGTAACATCCAGCCGAGCTTTTCAGTCCCAACTGTTACAGATTGAGATGAAAGGGACCGACCAGGCCGAATTGTCTCAATCTGTAACACTAAAACCGGTTTTGGACGTCTAGCTGTTACAGATTGAGACAAACTCACAGGTCAGCCCCCTGTATCTCCCTCCGTTCTTGCTAGCAGATGACCTGCGTGTGCTCCTCGATGGCGGCGCGATCTCCATCAGCAATACCCGGTTCGCACACCACGGCGTCTAAATTGTCCAGGCGACAGAAGGTGTAGAAGTCGCGCTTGCCGATCTTGCTGGAGTCGGCGATCAGGTAGCGCGAGTCGGCCTTGCTAAAGGCGAGCTGCTGGATACGGCCCTCGTCCATGTTGGACGTAGACACGTCACCGTCCAAGATACCGTTGGCGCCGATAAACGCCGCATCGATGCCCAGCGTGCGCAGGGTATCCTCAGCTGTTGGTCCCACAAAAGCGGCGGTGCGGCGACGGTACATACCGCCCACGAGGCACAAGTCGCAGTCCTCGCGCGCCTCGAGCAGGTTAAACACCGAAAGCGAATTGGTCACAATGCGCAGGCGAAACGTCGGCAGCATCGAGGCCATCTGCTCAACCGTGGTGCCCGTACCCAAAAAGATGGTCGAGCCTTCCTCGATAAGCTCCACAGCACGGCGCGCAATCTGCAGCTTTTCCTCAGCATGCTTAGTGCGCTTTTCGCTGTGCGAATACTCATGGCGCAACATAGCGTGGGGACGGCCCTGCGCACTGCGGGCTCCGCCGTGCACGCGCTCGATCTCGCCCAGGCTCGCAAGTTCTTCGAGGTCGCGGCGAATCGTCATATCCGAGACGCCCAGCGCATCCGAAATCTCCTTGACCGAGACCGTGCCCTGCTCTTCGAGCAGTTGTCGAACCTTATCCTGACGCTCCGCCTTGATCATTTTTACTCCTTTGAGTGGTTTTGTTCGCATTTATAGTAATCGAACATTTATGCTCACTCACTCTAAACGGTCGGTTTTTCCCGGTGAACGGTAGGATAGTAAACGCCAAACGTTGAATATCGAATGTATCCGACACATCAACTTCAGCTATACATAGGCAAAAAGCTGCGATTTTAAAATCATTTCAATCCAATGTTGCCTCAATAAAGCAAATTGAACTTTGCCGAACAATAGAAAACAGATTGACACACTAATTCTCTTAGACTTAAATAACAGAGAACTTAAACAAACAGATTCGAACATGTTCGATCTGCATGGAACGGAAGGAGTTGCAGACATGTCCGCAGAGAGCAATCTGTTCTTCGAAGACACCGTGTTTGTTTGCGACCGCACCACGCAAGAAGAGGTCTTTACCGAGATCGCCAATAAGCTGTCACTCAAAAACTATGTGGCGCCCGCGTTTCTCGAGAACATCATCGAGCGCGAAAAGGGCTACCCCACCGGCATGGATATGTCTGTCGTCGACCCCGAGTTGCCCAGCTTTGCCGTTCCCCACACCGAGGTCGAATTCGTTCACACCCGCCGCATCGTCCCCGTCAAGCTGACGACC
This sequence comes from uncultured Collinsella sp., assembly GCA_958372075.1. Classification (GTDB taxonomy): domain Bacteria; phylum Actinomycetota; class Coriobacteriia; order Coriobacteriales; family Coriobacteriaceae; genus Collinsella. The sequence continues at coordinate 61,495 of CATXMO010000009.1, forward strand.
CCCGTCGAGTGGCACTCCATGATCGACCCCTCGCAGACCTTCCCCGTCTCGTTCCTGTTTATGATCCTCAACGACGACAAGGAGGCCCAGGTGGGCATCCTTGCCAAGATCATGGACTTCGTTAACGCTCTTGGCACCGATCGCGTCAAGGAGCTGTTCTCCATGACCGACGCCAAGGCCATCTACCAGTTCTTGGTCGACAACTTTCCTGCCGACTAGCCAATTACCCTTAGGAATCCGCGGAATAACCCGCATAGAGAAAGGAATTCATCATGATTAAGGTTCTCGCAGCTTGTGGCGCCGGTGTTAACTCCAGCCATCAGATCAAGGACGCCATCGAGTCCGAGTTCAAGAATCGCGGCTACAACCTGCACTGCGACGCCGTGATGATCAAGGACGTTAACGAGGAGATGCTCTCTCAGTACGACATCTTCGCCCAGATCGCCAAGACCGATTTTGGCTTTGAGGTTAAGACTCCGATCGTCGACGCCGGCCCGATCCTCTATCGCATGCCTGCTATGGCTAAGCCGGTTTACGACAAGATTGAGGCCATTATCAAGGAAAAGGGTCTCAACTAATCATTTGCAGCTTCGCTCTGCACAATCTTTGGCTTTAAGGAAGATGACGACCGGGAACGGCATCTTCCTTTTTTAAGGCAACATACGGAAAAGGAAACACTCTTTTAGGAAAGAGGGAGACATGGACGCAGTAATCGGGTTTGCTAATGCCGTCTTTCAGCCGCTGATCGACCTTGGCGCAGCCCCTATGATGACCATCGTTTTGACGGTTATTGCCCTTCTCTTCAAAGTTAAGTTTACCAAGGCCCTCGAGGGCGGTCTTAAGCTCGGCATCGCCATTACCGGCATCGGCGCCATCATCAACATTCTGACGACGGCTTTCTCGAGCGCCATGACGACGTTCGTTGAGTCCACCGGCCTTCAGCTCACCGTTACCGACGTGGGTTGGGCACCGCTGGCCACCATCACCTGGGGTTCTCCCTACACGCTGTACTTCTTGATGGTCCTCGTCATCGTCAACATCGTGATGATCGTGCTCGCCAAGACCAACACCATCGACGTCGACATCTTTGACGTTTGGCACCTCGCCTTTGTCGGCCTTGCCTGCATCTACTTTGGCGCCAACATCGTCGTCGCCACGCTGCTCGTCGTCTTCGTCGGCGTTATGAAGATCATGAACTCCGACCTTATGAAGCCCACGTTCAACGATCTTTTGGGTGCTCCCGAGGAGAACCCCATGACCACGACTCACATGAACTACATGATGAACCCGCTGGCCATGCTGCTCAACAAGATCATCGACAAGGTGCTCCCCTTCCTCGATAAGTACGACTTCGACGCTGCCAAGCTCAACAACATGATCGGCTTCTGGGGCTCCAAGTTTGCTATTGGTATCTACCTGGGCGTCTTCGTCGGCCTTCTTTCGCACCAGACCCCGCAGCAGATCTGCACGCTCGCCTTTACCGCCGCAACCTGCCTTGAGCTGTTCTCCATGATCGGTTCTTGGTTCATCGCAGCCGTCGAGCCGCTGTCTCAGGGCATCTCCGACTTTGCCAACAACAGCAAGTGGCTCCAGGGCCGTACCCTCAACGTCGGCCTCGACTGGCCCTTCATCGCCGGCCGCGCCGAGATCTGGGCTGCTGCCAACATCCTTGCCCCCGTCATGCTGGGTGAGGCACTGCTGCTCGCCAACGTTCCCTTCCCCTTCTCCCCGACTGGCACTTGGAACGGCCTGCTGCCGCTCGGTGGCATCATCGCCATGGGTCTGACGCCGGCACTGCTCGTTGTCACCCGCGGCCGCGTGATTCGCATGGTCGTCATTGGCGCTGTCCTGCTGCCCGTCTTTCTGGGCGCTGGCACCCTCGTCGCCGATTTCGTTACCTTTACCGCTAAGACTGTCGGCGCTTTCCCCGATGGCGTTACCGGCCTGATTTCTCAGACCACCATGGAAGGACCTGTCGAGAAGTTCCTGGCCTTCTTCGTGGGCAAGGCGACCACGGGCGATGTGACCATGATCATCGCCACTGTCGTTGCCATCGTCGTGTACGTCGCGCTCTTCGCTTGGTATCGCAAGCAGATGATCGCTCGTAACATCGAGTACGCGAAGCAGGACAAGTGCACCCTCTCGCCGCTCACCACCGGCAAGTTTACCGAGGAGGACCTCAAGGCTGCCAAGGAAGCCGAGTCCGCAAAGGCAAACGCCTAACTCATTGCCACATATCCCCTGTGGAAGAAACCCGTCGCATCCCGGCGGGTTTCTTTTTTTCGTCACAGTAAGTCAATCATCACTTTTTTGAGAAAAATACCCCCAGCTTTAGTGGGGTGTAGTGATAATCTCGCCTGTTCGCGCTACAGTTTGTCGGAATACCTCGATGTTAGGAACCAAATGATCACTTCCGAGCTTTTCGGCACCGCGCCGTGCGGTACCCCCGTTCATCGCTACACCCTCAACGGGCCCGAGATCTGCGTTCGCATTATGGACTATGGCGCCACCGTGCTGGGCATCGATGTGCCCGACATTCCCGGCAACGTGCGAGATGTGGTGCTGGGCTTCGATAAGCTCGAGGATTACTTTGACAACCCCGCCTGCTTTGGCGCAACCATCGGCCCCGTGGCCAACCGCACTGCGGGTGCAACGATCACCATCGCCGGCACGGACTGGCATATGCCGGCCAACGAAGGCGCCAACAACCTGCACAGCGACCTTGAGCACGGCCTGCACAAGCGCGTGTGGGACGTTGAACTCGACGAGACTCGCAACGCCGTTCGCATGACCGCCTCGCTTGAGGATGGCGAGCTGGGCCTGCCCGGCAACCGCACCTTTACGGCCGTGTTTACCGTGACGCGCACCGGCGTCTTCCGCATCGAATATGGCTGCGAGAGCGACCGCGCCACGTACGTGTCCATGACCAACCACACGTACTTTAACCTTGCAGGCCATAACGCCGGCATGGACTGCGAACATTTCTTTGTCGCCAACGCCGCCCACTACCTGCCCATTAACGAGCAGAACATCCCAACCGGCGAGATTGCTCCGGTCGAGGGAACACCGTTTGACTTTCGCGAGCTTCGCCCCGTCGCACCCGGCATGGAGGCCGACGACCCGCAGATCAAGCAGGCCCGTGGCTACGATCACTGCCTGTGCATCGATGGCTATCAGTACGGCCGCAACCTGCGCCGCGCGATGCACGTCGAGGAGATGTGGACCGGTCGTGAGATGGACTACTACACCACTGCCCCGGGCGTGCAGCTCTACACCGGCAACTGGCTGGGCGACGAGCACGCCAAGGACGATGCCAACTATGGCTGGGGCGCCGGCTTTGCCCTCGAGGCCGAGATGTACCCCGACACGCCGCACCAGCCTCTGTTCCCGCAGGGCATTGTGGGCCCGGGCCATCCCTACAGCAATGTGATCGAATACCACTTTATGAGGCACTAAGCCCGCAACGCGACATATCGCACAGCAGCGCCCGCCGGCACCACCGCCAGCGGGCGCTTTTTCATCTTTTAGGCTCGTTTTTTCTGTGACTGTATGAGTGACATATCAAAACTATGCCCATTTACTACGTTTAGCCCGGGATGCTCGACCATGCACCGGTTTTTGTTACATTTGTGAGCAGTATACCTGCGGTTTTGTTTATCTCAAATTCAACATGCTCGACGATAGCCAATCAAACGTAGTAAATGGGCATAGTTTTTGACAGGCGGCATCGCGCGCATCCCTCGCAAGGGCAAAATGATCCGTTTTCCTCCGTCCCCAAGGGATCAGTTGAACAGATTGCCAATGGGGTCGGGGGCGGAACTGGGGAGATAACGGATTTCTAGCTCTATGCCGAGCTTTTGCAACTCTTTGAAGGCGGCAATGTCCGTATCGTCTACGGCAATGGCAGGCGTTGCAGAGCGCTTGCCCTCCCTCGCCCGCATATGGCCGATGCCGATCTTGGTTATTGGCACACCGCCCTTAACCAGCGCGAGTGCATCGGCGGGCGAGGCCACCATGATCAGAATCCATTGGCGCGGCGTTGCGGTATAAATGATGTCGATGGTCCTTTGCACCGAGAAAAACCGCGTCCAAACGCCTTCTGGCGCCGCCACCCTCATGGGTGCCCATTGGCGCGAATCCGCCGCGATCTCATCGTTGACGATTAAGACAAGATTGGAACCCACGGCTTCGTTCCACAGCTCAACGTCTTGCCCGTAAATGAAACGGTCATCGATACGCGTGAGAAGGATCTTGGGTTGAGCCATGGCTGCCCCATTCTGTTTGAGACCCATACGAGCGGGACGTCGGCCACCAACTCAACAGCAGGTCAAGTACCAAATGGGCACTGCAGACATCACGCCTCTAATATTAGTGCATTTAAAGTGAGAAAAGCCGTCAGAACACTTGCGCGGATGTGCGATGTCCCGTATCATAAACAGCCGTTGACGCCTCAGTTGCGTCATCACATGGCCGCCAGCGTAGCTCAGTTGGTAGAGCACCGCTCTCGTAAAGCGGGGGTCACCGGTTCGAGCCCGGTCGCTGGCTCCATTGCACAAGATAGCCGCCTTCGGGCGGCTTTTTTGTTGCCGATTTCGGGCGCACATCCGCCAATCCAAGCACAACGCCGCCGGCAACTCCCCTACTCAACAAAAAGCCCCGCCAACCGCAATCCCCAAAGGAACCGCGATCAGCGGGGCCCAAGCGCGCTCCTCAATGGAATCACGCCATCAGACGAGCAGCTCAGACGA
>CATXMO010000010.1:0-65931 GCA_958372075.1 uncultured Collinsella sp.
GCCCGTGGGTTATACCCTAAGAGCAAACCACCCTTTTTAAGGGTGGTTCTGATTTGATGCACTTTGTTTCGATAGAACGATCGCCCTGGCGCATCTTCGCCCAGAATCCTCGCGCCTTCGGGAACGCAAGTAAAATCTAATAAGTCTATCTGTCTGAACAACAGCTTTGTTGCGCAACACCTGTTCAACGAGACAGGGGGTTAGGTTATACTAAATTGCACTGTAGGCCGCATCTGATGCATTTCGCTCCAAGCGCGGCACTCAGTGGATATCCGATTTACCATTTGGATGTCCTGCGGTCATTTAGCGTCTCGACACAAGCTCGGCCCCGGAGCTCGTTCGAGCTGTTCGTATTCCTTGAAAGGGGAAAAATGGACATATCGAGGAAGACTGATTACGCCCTTCGTATGCTGGCGATGCTTGCCGAGGATCCGGAGCGTTTGCTTTCTGTTCGCACCGCTGCCGAAGAGGTCAATGTTCCGTATTCGTTTGCCCGCTCGATTCAGCACGGTTTGGTCCAGGCCGGTATTGTGGAGAGCCTGCGTGGCGTCCACGGTGGCATGCGTCTCAAGGTCAGTCTGGACGACGTCACCATCCGCCAGGTCGTCGAGGCCGTTCAGGGCCCTATGGTTATGAATGATTGCACCGCACCCGATGGCGACTGTGCACGCATGGGCACGTGCTGCTATCATCCCCTGTGGGCCGGAGCTCAAGCGTTGATGCGCGATTACCTCGATTCCGTTTCGCTCGGCGACATCGTCGCTCACCGCCAGTTCCCGGCCGTCGATCCCAAATTCGCCGACCGCGAAGCGTTTCCCGAGTACGCCACCTGCGCGTGCGCTTGCCGGGAGGAATAGCGCCGCATAAGGAGCATAGATATGATTCAGGACCCCTTTCGTTCGATGATTCGTTCGGAAGGGGTCCTGCGTTATCGCGACCTTCCGTGGCGCCGCACGCGCGATCCGTACATCATTTGGCTTTCCGAGGTCATGTTGCAGCAAACACAGGTGCCACGCGTGGAGACGCGTATGCCGGCGTGGCTCGATCGCTTTCCGACCGTGCAGGCGCTTGCCCAAGCCGCGCCTTCCGATGTTTTGGACGCTTGGCAGGGCATGGGCTACAACCGACGCGCTCTGGCGCTCCACAAGGCCGCTCAGCGCGTTGTGGAGGACTGGGACGGTGAGTTTCCGCGTGAGACGCGTGACTTGGTCGCTCTGCCTGGTATTGGCCCGGCAACGGCGCAAGGTATCCGGTCGTTTGCGTTTGACCTTCCAGGCGTGTATCTGGAGACCAACGTGCGCACGGTCTTTCTGCATCACTTCTTTCCCGATGTACCGGCTGTTCCCGACCGCGAGCTGGTGCCGCTGATTCAGGCGGCCTGTCCGGCGGTCCCCGGTGCGGCGACCGACGAGATCGCTCCCTTTGCCGTGCCGCTCGATGATGCCGACACGCCGCGCGCGTGGTATTACGCGTTGCTGGACTACGGCGCATATCTAAAAAAGACGTTGCCCAATCCGTCCAGGCGCTCGGCGGGCTATAGCCGTCAATCAAAGTTTGAGGGCTCACGTCGCCAAAAGCGCGCGCATATCGTGCGCATGTTGCTGGCAGCGCGCGATGGCCAACCGGCGGGGATTACGCTTGCTGATGCCGTGGTGGGCGTTAACGATATGGAAGCGGCGGCTGGGCGCGGGCCGGTCGAGCGCGAGCTTGTCGCGGGCATTCTGGCCGACCTGGAGCGTGAGGGCTTTTGCCGAGCCGAGGGCGATCGCTGGCTGAGCATTTAGCCCGTGGAAATCTGAAGAACAGGATTGTAAGGTTTAGATTTCCGACATGAGGGCATCCTAAAGACGAGGCCGCTCGAAGCCTACGGGCGGCATGCGTTGAAGGGAAGTACACCTATGGATTTTGAGAATTCCCAAACCAAGAAGAACCTCGAGACCGCTTTTGCCGGTGAGTCCCAGGCGCACACCAAGTATCGCTACTATGCCTCCAAGGCAAAGAAGGACGGCTACGTTCAGATCTCGAACATCTTTGCCGAGACGGCTGGCAACGAGTCCGAGCACGCCAAACTGTGGTTTAAGTATCTGCACGATGGCGCCGTCCCCGATACCCTGGACAATCTGCGCGATGCCGCCGCGGGTGAGAACTACGAGTGGACCACGATGTACGACGAGTTTGCCAAGACCGCCGAGGAAGAGGGCTTTGCCGAGATTGCCGCAAAGTTCCGTGGTGTCGCCGCCGTCGAGAAGGCCCACGAGGAGCGCTACAACAAGCTCGTCGAGCGCATTGAGTCGGGCGAGGTGTTTGAGCGCGAGGGCGTAAAGGTGTGGAAGTGCCTGAACTGCGGACATCTGCACGTTGGTGCCGAGGCACCTGAGGTGTGCCCGGTGTGTAACCACCCCAAGGCGTACTTTGAGGAGCAGGTGGTGAACTACTAGCGCTTGGCGCTGGCTGCTGCGGAGCGCAGGGCGGGGAAATACCTTTCCCTCTCGCTCACGGCTTCGCAGAGTCGCGCGAGGCAAAGGTATTTCCCCGCCTTGCGCTCCGGCGTTGGGTCGTCGCGTGCTCGATACAGAAAAGCTGATAAAAAAGGTTGTGTGCCGCCCCTTTTTGGGGCGGCACGTTTTTGTGGGGTCCCGGTCTCCACAATTTTCGTCAAGCTATTGGTTAGATTTTGGTCAGTTGGCGTGAGGGTGGAAGGCCAAAAGATTGTTGGCGAAAAAAGCTCAGAGAAAGTGCTGGTAGGGGAGTTGTTGAGCTTTTCGACAGCTTTTGAGCAAAAGAAACTTTGTGGCTATTGCCGGCGATTGCGTTGTCGCGGTCATGGCGGTGCGGGATGCTGGTCGTAAGCGTCGAATGCTCCGATTTTGGAGGCCAGCATGGATCTGTTTCTTGAGACTCCGCAGCAACAAGCTGAGCGCATGCTGCGTCAGCAGCAACGACTCATGGAGATGCAAATACAAGGGGTTGCCAACCAGGCGCCCGTGCAAAACGTCGTGCCCGCTGCTGTACCTGCAGCTGTGCCCGGGTGTGAATCGGCGCCAGAGGCCTATTCCGTACAGCAAGATTCATATGCGCAGGAGCTCGCGTTCGACAAGCATCGTGCGCGTCGCCGTCGCTGGGCCCAGCGCCTGCGTACGTTGGCGATGATCGTGCTCATCCCGTTGGGGCTTGCGGCCATCTTTCTGGCGTCGTATGCCCTCACGTGCATCCTCAACGGTGCATCGCCCAACGAGGTGCTCCAACATCTAGCGGTCCTGGGCCAGCGCCTAGATGACGTCATAACAACCATCCGCGCCGGCTGGGAGAGTTAGCGTTTTAGCGTCCGCGGCTCTAAGAGAAATTTGTCTGCAAGGCAGTGAGTGATCCGTGTGTGTGGCGGGGTAAGATTGATCGCGGTTTTGATTGATGATCGATTGGGTTTGTTGGGCGGAGTTTATGTCTGCAATTGATATTGCACTTATTGTGATTGCTTTGGTGGCGGTGGGGGTCGCTGCGGCCTGTGCCCTGCAGCTCAAGGGCCTTCGTGCCGAGTTGCGGGAGCGTGGCGACAGTAGCGCGGAAACGCTGGCAGCACTCGAGCAGGCCAACAACGCGCTCGATGCCCTGAACGTCGCGCTGGCCGAAACACGCCGCACGGCCAATGCCATCGCGCAGCAGCAGACGACCGATGCGGCCGTGGAGCAGCAACGTTACCTGGCCATCGCACGCGAGTTCTCGCAAGCTGGTGACCGGATGGATGACCTGCGCCGTGAGACGGCCCAACAGCTCGGCGCCAATCGCGAGGGCATCGAGCATCGCCTGGACAAGGTGCGCGAGACGGTCGATGCTCAGCTGGGCGCCATCCGCAAAGACAACAACGTGCAGCTCGATCAGATGCGTGCGACGGTGGACGAGAAGCTCTCTCGCACGCTCAACGACCGTCTGTCTGCATCGTTTAAGCAGGTGAGCGACCAGCTCGAGGCCGTGTACAAGGGCCTGGGCGACATGCAATCTATCGCCACTGGCGTGGGCGACCTTAAGCGCGTGCTGGGTAACGTCAAGGCGCGCGGCATTTTGGGCGAGGTGCAGCTGGGCGCGATCCTGGCGGATATCCTCACACCCGATCAGTATCTGGAAAACGTTGCCACCAAGCCCGGCGCCTCGGAGCGTGTTGAGTTTGCCGTCAAGCTGCCGGTAGACGAGGGCGACCCCGTACTGCTGCCGATTGACTCCAAATTCCCGGGCGACGCGTACGAGCATCTGCTCGATGCCCAGGAGTCGGGCGACGCGGATGCCGTCGCCGCCGCGCGCAAGACGCTTGACGCTATGGTCAAGCGTGAGGCAAAGGACATCTGCGAAAAGTATCTGAGCGTGCCCGTGACCACCAACTTTGGCATCATGTTCGTTCCGTTTGAGGGGCTGTACGCTGAGGTCGTCAGCCGCCCCGGGCTTATCGAGACCCTGGGCCGCGACTATCATGTCAACGTTGCCGGCCCTAGCACCATGGCGGCCATTCTCAACAGCCTGCAGATGAGTTACCAAACGTTTAAGCTGCAAAAACGCACCGACGATGTACTGCGCGTGCTCTCCGCTGTCAAGGCCGAGCTGCCGCGCTATCAAAAGGCGCTGCGCCGCGCCCAGCAGCAGATCGAGACCGCGGGCAAAACGGTCGAGGGCATCATTACCACGCGCACCAACGTCATGGAGCGCAAGCTCAAGGACATCGACGCGCTGGAAGACGCCGACCAAGCCGATGAGATCTTGGGGCTCACGCCCGCGGGCTTTCCCACAGACCAAGAAGACGAGGACTAATTGCAACAAGACGGCGGGGCGCCGGCGCAAACGCGGATGCCCCGCTGCTTTTCGCATCGTGCTTGCCTGAAGTGCGCTTCAATGTGCAACAATGGCGTTTCGCCCTATCAGACGCGAAAGGAAGCCCATGTCTCAGAGAAGCACCAGCCCGCTCAAACGCTCCACCGTGCGCCGCACGCTACAGCGTTTTTGGGATGTCACGCGCACGCAGCCGCTGATTGTCTTTCTCTCGGTGTTCTCGTCGGCGGGCTACATCTTTTTGCTGACGTTTGCCAATACCTATGTGATGGCCCTCATTGTCGACCGCGTTCAAGCCGGTCCCGTGGCGGGTGACCAGGTGTTTGAGGTCTTCGGTCCCTACATTCTGGCGCTCGTGCTCGTCAACCTGGTGGGCCAGATCCTCTCCAAGCTGCAGGACTACACCGTCTACAAGCTCGAGATCGCGGGCAACTATCACCTGGCGCGCCTGTGCTTCGACACGCTCTCCAACCAATCCATGACATTCCATACCAGCCGCTTTGGCGGATCGCTTGTGAGCCAGACAAGCCGTTTTATGAGCGGCTACACGGGTCTGGTGGACGTGACGGTGTATTCGCTCATCCCCACCATCACCTCGGTCATCTGTACCGTGGCCGCACTCGCCCCGGTGGTGCCGACGTTTACCGTGATCCTGGTGTGCATCATGGTCGTCTACATCGCGTTTGTCTGGCTTATGTACAAGCGCATCATGCCGCTTTCGGCCGCGACGTCCGCCGCGCAGAACAAGCTCTCGGGCGTGCTCTCCGACGCGGTCACGAACATCTTGGCCGTCAAGACCTGCGGGCGCGAGGACTTTGAACGCGATCTGTTCGACACCGCCGACCGCGCCGCGCGCGATGCCGAGACGGTCTCGATGCACGCCATGATGCAGCGCAACTTTACGACCTCGGGCCTTATCGTCATCACCATGGCCGTGGTGAGTGTGTTCGTGGCGGGCGGCAACGCGTGGTTTGGCATCTCGGCCGGCTCGCTCGTCATGATCTTTACCTACACCTATAACCTCACCATGCGCCTGAACTACGTGAGTTCCATGATGCAGCGTATCAACCGCGCTTTGGGCGATGCGGCCGAGATGACGCGCGTGCTGGACGAGCCACGCTTGGTGGCAGACGACCCGGATGCCCCCGAGCTCAAGGTGAGCGAGGGCGCGATTGATTTTGAGCACCTGAGCTTTGCGTACCGTGACGCTGCGGCGGGCGAGAACGTGTTCGATGACCTGACACTTCATGTGGCGGCGGGCCAGCGCGTGGGCCTGGTGGGCAAATCGGGCTCGGGTAAGACGACGCTCACCAAGCTGCTGCTGCGCCTGGACGATGTCCAGGGCGGCCGCGTGCTCGTGGACGGTCAGGATGTCTCGCGCTGCACGCAGCAGAGCCTGCGCCGCCAGGTTGCCTACGTGCCGCAGGAAGCGCTGCTGTTCCACCGCTCCATTCGAGAAAACATTGCCTACGGTCGTCCCAGCGCCACTGATGAGCAGATTCGCGAGGCTGCGCGCCTGGCCAACGCCCTGGAGTTTATCGACCGCTTGCCTCGTGGCTTTGACACCATGGTGGGCGAGCGCGGCGTCAAGCTCTCGGGCGGCCAGCGTCAGCGCGTGGCCATCGCCCGCGCGATTCTCACCGACGCGCCGATTCTGGTGCTCGACGAGGCGACCTCTGCCCTGGACAGCGAGTCCGAGGCGCTGGTGCAGGAAGCTCTCGAGAACCTGATGCGCGGCCGCACCTCCATTGTGGTGGCGCATCGCCTGTCCACCGTGGCGGCGCTCGACCGCATCGTGGTACTGGCGGATGGCGAGATCGTCGAGGACGGCACGCATGTGCAGCTCGTCGAGGCGGGCGGCGAGTACGCGAACCTGTGGAGCCGTCAGACCGGCGCATTCTTGGAGGCGTAAACGTCTCGGACGTGGGACAATTGTGCCCATAAGTTTATTGTGCCGTTGAGCCGAGGAGTCGTTATGCCACGCGAGACCAATGCCGCCAAGCGCGAGCGCGCCATCGAGGTGTGTGAGCGCCTCAACCGTCGCTATGGCCCGGTCGAGTGCTTTTTGGACCACGAGAATCCCTTCCGCCTGCTGATCGCGGTGCTGCTTTCGGCGCAAACGACCGATGCGCAGGTCAACAAAGTGACGCCGCGGCTGTTTGCCCAGTGGCCCACGCCCGAGACCATGGCCGGGGCGAGCGTAGCTGACGTGGCGGACACCATCAAGTCGCTCGGCTTCTACAAGAGCAAAGCCAAGCATGCCGTCGAGGCCGCGCAGATGATCGTCACCGACTATGACGGCGAGGTGCCGGCCGACATGAAGGAACTCGTGAAGCTGCCGGGCGTGGGACGCAAGACGGCGAACATCGTGCTCAACGTGGGGTACGGCATCGTGGAAGGCATCGCGGTGGATACGCACGTCAACCGCATTGCGCACCGCCTGATGCTGAGTCCCAAGACGCATGCCAAGGAACCGCTCAAGACCGAGCAGGATCTGCTCAAGATTTTGCCGCACGAGTATTGGGAGTCGGTCAACCATCAGTGGATCACCTTTGGTCGCGAGATCTGCGACGCCCGCAAACCCAAGTGTGACGAGTGTCCGCTGGCAGATTTGTGCCCCAGCGTGCGCGTGGCGGGGTAGGGCGGAACGCATCTTCGTCTGGCGTTTTTTGCGGGGCTGGGTTTGCCCTTGAGCCGGAGTCCTCTCCATGCGCTACCATGACAGACAATGTATTTGACGTACGACCCGCCGAGCTTGCCCCGGCGGGCTTTTGGCGTTGCGATGCCGGAGGAACAGCATGCTCATTCACCGTATAGCCGCGCAGCTCTACACTGCCGAGGCGCTGCAGACCGTCGAGGCCGGACTCGATGCCGGCGAGGACGTGACGCTGGCCGTGTCGCAGTCGGGCCGCACGCTCATGGCGGCAGCTCAGTTTGCGCGCCGTCCGCGTCCCACGGTCTACATCGTGAGCGGCGAGGACGCGGCCGATCGCGCCGCGCGCAGCCTGGCCGCCTATGTGGGTCTGGCGCATGTGTGCCGCTTTCCCGAGCGCAAAGACTATCCATGGCGTGAGCAGGCGCCCGACGACGCCGAGGTGGCCCAACGCTGCGAGGCTTTAGGGCGCATCGTGCGCGGCGATAACTGCATCATGGTCGCCTCGGCCCGCGCGCTACTGCGTTGCGTGCCGCCGGTCGAGAGCCGCTATTGGGAGTCCACCACCTTTGCGGTGGGCGAGGAGATTCCCTTCGACGAGGTGCCGCAGCGCCTGGTGGGCATGGGCTACACCAATGCCGGCGCCGCCGACGCGCCCGGTCTGTTCCGCGTGCACGGCGATACCGTCGAGGTGTTCCCCGCGCAGGAAAAAGCACCCGTGCGCATTGAGTTCTTTGGCGACGAGATCGACCGCATCCGCCGCATGGTGAGCTCTACGGGTCAAACCATCGGCAACGAGGACAGCATCGAGATCTTCCCGTGCCGCGAGCTGGCGCTCACCGACGAGGCCGTCCACAACATGCATGTGGCGCTCTATCGCGCCAGCCAGAGCGATAGCAAGCTGGCGGCGCTGCTCGAGATGGTGGACGCGCGCATCGTCACGCCCGAGCTCGACCGCTTTTTGCCGGTGATGTACGGCCAGACCGTGAGCCCGTTGGCGCACGTGAGCGGCAAGGCGCTTGTGGTCCTGTCCGAGCCGCGCTCGCTGTTCGATGACTGCCTGCGCGCCTACGAGGATATCGAGGCCCGTGCCGGCGAGGCGGGGATTGACCGTCTGGACGGCCTGTACGTGCGTGCCCAACAGCTCGACTTTGGTGCTCAGCAGCGCCTGAACTACGTGAGCCTGATTCGTGCCGGCGGTGCGGTTACAGCCGAGCTCAAGATTGAGCAGCCGGCCATTGCGGGCTCGGACAATCGCTTTATGACGCGCATTCAGGAGGTCGTGGGCAAGCGCTATGCCTGCGTGTTTGCCATTCCCGACCGCGGTGCGCGCGAGTCGATGGAGCTCACCTTTGGCGACGAGGGCATCACCTTTGAGGAGTCGCTGACGGCCGCCCCCGAAAACGCCGGCGTTATCGGCGACCGCGTGCGCGTGGCGGCGGCGGATTCTGACGACCGTGCTGCTCGTCAGGCGGCCCATGCTTCGATTCGCGAGCGCCATGCCGACGCGCTCAACGCCCGCTCGCTCGAGGCGGGCGCGGCCCAGGCTGCCGCTGGTGCCGCCGTGCCCACCATCTCGCGCGGACGCGTGACCTTTGTGGATGCCGCTCTACCGCAGGGCGTGGTGGTGCCCGATGCCAATCTGGCCGTGTTCTCGATCGCCGACCTCAACGCCCGCATGGACGCCAACCGCGCGCGCAGCCGCCGCAAGGTCGACATTACGCAGATCACCTTCCCCTTTAAGCCGGGCGACTACGTGGTGCACGCAACGCATGGCATCGCGCTCTTTAGCGAGATCGCGCGCCAGGAAGTGGGCGGCAAGGAGCGCGACTACTTCTTGCTGGAATACGCCGACGGCGACAAACTCTATGTGCCGCTCGAGCAGGTCGACCGCATCACGCGCTATGTTGGCCCCGACGGCGATAAACCGCGCTTGACCAGGCTCAACACCGCCGACTGGACGCGTGCCACCAACAAGGCGCGCAAGAATGCCAAAAAGCTGGCGTTTGACCTGGTCGACCTGTATACGCGCCGCTCTTCGATTACCGGTATCGCCTGTCCGCCCGATACGCCCGAGCAGATTGAGATGGAGGAGAGCTTCCCCTACGACGAGACGCGCGACCAGCTGGAGGCTATTGCCGACATTAAGGCGGACATGGAGGCACCCAAGCCCATGGACCGCCTGCTGTGCGGCGACGTGGGCTTTGGCAAGACCGAGGTCGCCCTGCGCGCAGCGTTTAAGTGCGTGGACTCCGGCCGCCAGGTCATGGTACTCTGCCCCACGACTATTCTTGCCCAGCAGCACTACGAGACGTTCTTTGAACGCTTTGCCCCGTTTGGCCTTGAGGTCGAGGTGCTCAGCCGCTTTCGCACGCCGGCGCAGCAAAAGCGCGCGCTCAAGGCGTTTGCCGAGGGCACGATCGATGTGCTGATCGGCACACACCGTCTGCTTTCGGCCGACGTGAACCCCAAGAACCTGGGCCTGGTGATCATCGACGAGGAACAGCGCTTTGGTGTGCAGCACAAGGAGCAGCTCAAGAACCTGCGCGAGCAGATCGACGTGCTCACGCTTTCGGCCACGCCCATCCCGCGTACCATGCAGATGGCCACGAGCGGCGTGCGCGACATGAGCCTGATCACCACGCCGCCGACCGGGCGCCGTCCCGTGATTGTGCACGTGGGGGAGTACGACCCCGACGTGGTGAGCGCGGCGATTCGCCTGGAGGTGGGTCGCGGCGGCCAGGTGTACTACGTGTCCAACCGCGTCAAGACCATCGACGACGCCGTGGCGCGCGTGCACGAGGCCGCGCCCGAGGCGCGCGTGGGCGTGGCGCACGGCAAGATGAGCCCGCGCGAGGTCGAGGACGTGATGATCGAGTTTGCGACCAAAAAGATCGACGTGCTCATTGCCACGACCATCGTGGAGAGCGGTATCGACAACGCGTGCGCCAACACGCTCATCATCGAGGATTCGCAGCGCCTGGGCCTAGCACAGCTCTACCAGCTCAAGGGCCGTGTGGGCCGCTCGGCCACGCAGGCCTACGCATACTTTATGTTCCCGGGCGAGCTGCCGCTCACCGAGGAGGCAACGGCGCGCCTGACTGCACTTTCCGAGTTCCAGGACCTGGGCAGCGGCATGCGCATCGCCATGCGCGACCTGGAGATTCGCGGCGCCGGCTCGCTCATGGGTGCCGAACAGCACGGTAACCTATCGAGCGTGGGCTTTGACCTGTTTACGCAGATGCTGGGTCAGGCCGTGGCCGAGGCGCGCGGTGACGACGATGCCGGCGTGGAGGCGGCGAGCGTGGGCATTAACCTGCCGGCCGATTACTTCTTGTCCGAGGAGTACCTGCCGGCGGTGGACCAGCGCGTGCTCGTGTACCGCAAGCTCGCGGCGGCCGAGGACCTGGAGAGCATCGACGAGGTACAGGAAGAGACCGAGGCCGCGCATGGCGAGCTGCCGTTGGCGGGACTCAATCTGTTCAACCGCGCGCGTATCCGTATCCGCGGCGAGCGCTTGGGGCTCGAGAGCGTCACGCTCAGCGGCGGGCGCATCACGTTTTTGGGCGTCGACGTGCCCAAGAAGGTGGCCTTTGAGTTCAAGAATCGCTATGGCGCGGTGAACTTCCCCAAGAGCCGCAAGCTGTCGGTGCCTTACAAGGCGGGCGCCGGTGCGGGCAGCGGCCTGGGCCGCGGTCTCGACGCCAACGACGGCACCGGCCCCGTGGCCGCGGCGCTCATGCTGCTGCAGCAGCTGGGTGCTACTGACGATGACTAACAAGTAAGTCGGTGGGACAAAGTTATCAGTAGTTTTTGTCCCAGGTGCGATAGTCGCATCGAGCCTGTCAACGCAAGCGACCCTGGGACAAAACTACTGATAGCTTTGTCCCGCCACGTTGCGGGTCGACCCTTCGCCCGATGGAAAGGAAAGCATGTTCGGGTACATCTACAAGAAAGACGCCGCTGCCATTGCGGTTGTCCTGTGCCTTTGTCTGGGCGTGGGCAGCTTTTTCGATTATCAGATCTCGAGCGCGCTGTTCAACATCGGCAGCATGTACGGCCGCTTTATCGAGGCCGCCGGCGAGCTGCCGTTTGAGCTGACGGCGAGCGTCGCGGGCGTTATGCTCGTGCGCGCGGTGCGTCCCGACTCCAGGGGGAGCAAATGGCTCGCCGTGCTCGGCATCCTCGTCAACGTTGGCCTGGCCGGCTACGAGATCGTCTCGTCCCTGAAGGTTGGCGGCAAACTCATCGCTGTCCAGTTGGTGCTGACGTTTGTGCTGGTCATCGCTGCCAACCTTGTCGTCTATCGCCTCACGCGCGACACCGACTCCGACGAGCTCGCGCGCTGGGCGCTGATGGTGCTTGCCGTGTGGGTCGCTCAGGCCATCATCCTCAACGTGGTTGTCAAGCCGCTGTGGTCGCGCCCGCGCATGCGCGTGATCGAGGTCACGCCGGGGCTCAATTTTCAGCCGTGGTGGGTAATCGGCAACCCCGACAAGTGGAGCTATATTGCGGCCGGCGTAATCAAGGACGGCTTTAAGTCGTTCGCGAGCGGGCACACCGCGCATGCGGCAATCGGCCTTATGCTTGCGGGGCTTCCCGCGGCGGCCTTTACGGAAAAGCCTTCGCGTCGTCGCGTGGTCTTTTGGGTGGCGGCGGCCGTCGCGGCGCTCGTCGCCTTTGGCCGTATCGTGATCGGTGCACACTTTTTGACTGACGTGAGCTGCGGCTTTGCCCTGGTGTTGGCACTTGAGTGCCTTGCCGCGCGCGTTGCCTATCCTCACGGCGTACAATAGCCCCGTTTGAATCATCTGGACGATACCTGGTAAGAGAGGATTGCCATGCTCGCGTTCAACAACGACTATTCCCACGGCGCACACCCGGCGGTACTGCAGGCGCTCGTCGACACCAACATGGAGCCGCAGCCCGGCTACGGCACCGATGCGCATACCGAGCGCGCCAAGCAGCTGATCCGCGAGGCCTGTCAGGCTCCCGATGCCGACGTATTTTTGCTGGTGGGCGGCACGCAGACCAACGCGACGGTGATTGACATGCTGCTCGCGCCGTACGAGGGCGTGGTTGCCGCCGAGACCGGCCACGTTGCCTGCCACGAGGCGGGCGCCATCGAGTTTGGCGGCCACAAGGTGCTCACCATTCCCGGCTACGAGGGCAAGATGCACGCCGAGGATCTCGAAAACTATATCCAGGTGTTCTACGAAAACGAGAGCTGCGAGCACATGGTGTTTCCGGGCGCCGTGTACGTGAGCCTGTCGACCGAGTACGGCACGCTGTACTCCAAGGCCGAGCTGGCCGAGATTTATGTGGTGTGCCAGAAGCGCGAGATTCCGCTGTTTGTGGATGGCGCCCGCCTGGCCTATGCGCTGGCAGCCGATGAGTGCGACATTACCCTGCCCGAGCTGGCGCAGCTGTGCGACGTGTTCTACATCGGCGGCACCAAGTGCGGCGCGCTTTGCGGCGAGGCTGTGGTGTTCTGCGGCATGCACGCTCCGGCGCATCCCATTCCGCGTATTAAGCAGCACGGCGCGCTGTTGGCCAAGGGCCGCCTGACGGGCGTGCAGTTTGAGGCGCTCTTTACCGATGGCCTGTATTTTGAGATTGGTCGACAGGCGATTCAGACGGCCCAGGCGCTGCGTCGTGTGCTGCACGAGCGCGGCTACCAGTTCTTTTTGGAGACGCCCACAAACCAGCAGTTCGTGATTTTGCCCAACGAGGACATGGCCCGCATTCGCGAGCATGCGGCGATCGAGTACTGGGAAAAGTACGACGATACCCACACGGTGGTGCGCTTTTGCACCAGCTGGGCCACGACGCAGGAGGACATCGACGCGCTGGCGGCTGTCCTGTAGCCTGATGTAATGACGAGGGGCCGCCTTGCGCTGGGTTTGGCGCAAGGCGGCCTTTGTTTTTGAGAGAGAAGGGTTGTATGACCGAGATGTCCGAGCCGGCGATTCGCCTGGCGACGCCCGAAGACGCGCCGGCGTTGCTTGCCATCTATGAGCCGTATGTGCGCCAGACGGCGATTACCTGCGAATACGAGGTGCCGAGCGTTGAGGAGTTCGCCGGGCGCATCGAGCGTACGCTCAAGCGCTATCCGTATCTGGTGATGGAGCTGGACGGGCGTCCGGTAGGCTATGCCTATGCGAGTCCGCTCAACAGCCGCGAGGCATACGACTGGTCGGTCGAGACGTCGATTTACCTGGCACGCGACGTGCGCCACGGCGGGCTGGGCCGCAAGCTGCACGATGCGCTCAAGCAGTGCCTGATCGCGATGGGCATCACCAACATGTGCGCGCTCATCGCCGTGCCGCACGACAAGGACGACGAGTATCTAACGCACAACAGCCAGGACTTCCATGCCCATATGGGATATCGCTTGGTGGGTGCTTTCGACCGCTGTGCCCAAAAGTTCGGCCGCTGGTACGACATGTGCTGGATGGAGCTGGTCCTGGCCGAGCGCACCCCCAACCAGCCCAAACCAACCTGGTTCCCCGACCTCCTCGCCTAAAACCACCACAAAGGTGCCTATCCCCATTGTGGTGGTTAGCCGATGGGCTCGGTGTATTTGGCGCGGTCGGTGCGCTGGATGCGCTTGGAGATATGGAGCGGGCGGCCGTCGGTGTCGTAGACGTAGTCGGTGATTAGGATCAGCGCCTGCCCGCGCTCGACGTTGAGCAAAAACGCCTCGTTTTGCGAGGCATAGCACACCTCAAAGGTCTTATGCCCCTGCGCCGGCGTACGATGGAACTCCTGGCGCAGCGTGGCGTAGAGCGAACCGTTGATATCGCGATCGATGAGCGACCCAAAGCTTGGCGGCAGATAGGTGGTCTCCAGGCACAGCGGCGCGTCGTCCAGGTAGCGCAGGCGGACAAGTTTGACGAGCTTGCTGCCCGCGGCGGCGTCAAAGAACTTAGCTATGCTGCCGGCCGCCTTGGTAAAGCCCGAGTCCACCGTGCGCGTGGTGGGCTTCATGCCCTGGCCTTCGACCTGCTTGGTATAGCTCGAAAACACCAGGTTGTTCTCGTGGAGCGCGGGCGTGTCGGCCACAAAGGTGCCACGTCCGCGCTCGGTGCGCACCAGGCCCTCGTCAACTAACACCTTAAGCGCGTGGCGCACGGTGCTGCGCGACAGCCCCGATTCGTCCATGAGCTCCATCTCGGACGGCAGCTTGTCTCCGCGTGCGTAGGTGCCGGCGGCGATGCGGTCACGCAGCGTACTCGCCAGACGCTCGTATTGGGCCAAGTTCTTTTTTGACGAAGTGCTCATGCGAACAACCTATATCTAACTTGTATGCTTACTGAACCAAGCATGTATCCAACATGACAACAAAACCGCTGGTAATGGATTGTCGAAAACTTTACCAGCAAAATTTCTAAGACAAATATAGCATACAACTAGTCGACATAACCAAAACGTGTATGTAACTTGTATGCCATCGAGAGCATCAAACGAGAAGAAAGGCTGATGCACGATGACTACTCAGGAACAGGTTAAGGACGTCGTCTCCCAGGTTTTGGCTGACAAGGCAGACAAGGGCGGCATCAAGCGCGTCGTGTGGATTGGCGCCGGCGGATCCAACGGCGGCAACTATCCTGCCCAGTACTTTATGGAGCACGAGGCCACGCAGGTCGTGAGCTCCAGTTACACCAGCAACGAGTTCGTGCATGCCACCCCGGCCTACGTCAACGAGAACACCCTGGCCGTCGTCGTGTCCATGCGCGGCACCAAGGAGACCATCGTCGCCGCCCAGGTCGCCAAGGACCACGGCGCCAGCACCATCGCCATCTATGTTGACGAGTCCGGCCTCACCGAGGTCTGCGACTACAAGATCCAGTATGACAGCCTGGCCGTTGACGAGTCCTGCATGGGCCGTACCAACTCCGCCGTCGTGACCATGATCGCCATGGAGCTCACGCAGCAGACCGAGGGCTATGCCGAGTACGAGACCGCTATGGCCGCTTTCGACCTGGTCGACCCCATCTATCGCAAGGCCGTCGAGTACACCCGTCCGCTCGCTGCCAAGTGGGCCGAGCAGAACGCCGACAAGCCCTGCATCAACGTCATGGCTCAGGGCCCGCTCTTTGGTGCCGCCTACGTCTTTAGCATCTGCAATGTGCAGGAGATGCTGCAGATCGACTCCTGCACCATCAACACCTGCGACTTCTTCCACGGCCCCTTCGAGATCCTGGACAAGCGCACCTCGCTGTTCCAGCTCATCAGCGTCGGCCGCAGCCGCTGCAACGACGAGCGCGGCATCCGTTTCGTCAACCAGTACGGTGGCGATCGCGTCTATCAGCTCGACGCCAAGGAGCTTGGCCTCAACGACATCAAGGACAGCGTGAGCGAATACTTCAACCACCTGATCTTTGCCCCGATCCTCAACAACGTCTACATGCGTGCGCTCTCCGCCGTCACCCACAAGGATTACATGACGCGCCGTTACATGTGGAAGCTGGATTACTAAGGGATAGAGCGGCCTAACAGCCCAATACCCCTCATGAGTTGCGGTGGAATAGTTCCTGTTTGGGAGCGTGAAGCCTCTGTTTGAGAACTATTTCACCGCAACTGCTAGAGCGGCACTTGGGGACGTTCCCTTTCTGCCGGCACCTGCGACACTCCTTGTTTCAAGAGATTTCCCGTTTGCCGATTTGTGCCTTGAAAAATGTATATAACGACTATAACGTAGTGTGAAACATATTGGAAACAATACCGAGGAGGCTGCGTTGAAGAAAAGCAATCTGGGCTATGTGCTGGTGCTGATCGCCGCGCTTATGTGGGGCAGCATCGGAATCTTTGTAAACGGCATCTCGGCCATGGGCGTTACGTCCCAGAGTATGGCTGCCTTTCGCTTGTTGGTCGGAGCGCTTATCTTGGCGCCGGTCCTGATGTTTATGGGCTGCCGTCCGGGTGAGGGGTCTACCGTGGCTCAGGGTCCGCTGGCCCTGTTCAAGGCAAGCCCTAAAGAGCTTGTTTCCTGCGCGCTTGTCGGTATCGTCGGTTTGGCCGCCGCCAACACTTGCTATTACGAGTGTATGGGCGAGGTGGGCATGTCCACGGCCTCGGTGCTGCTCTATACCTCGCCGGTGTTTGGCGTCGTGCTCGGCCGCGTGCTTTATCGCGAGGACGTGACCCCCAACAAGCTCGTTGCCATCGCTTTTAACATAGGGGGCTGTGTACTTGCAGTAACTAATGGCGACCTTTCCGGTTTCCATTTTTCGGTTTGGGGCGTCACGTCGGGCGTGATTGCAGGCTTTTGTGGGGCGTCGCTCGCGGTGTTTAGCCGGATAGCAACCAAGACGGTCCACCCGCTGGCTGTCACGTTTTGGGGCCTTGTTTTTGGCGGTGCGGTTATGGCGGCTATCGCGGCTCCGTGGCCGGATGTCGCCGCGGCAATGTCGCCACAGCTGCTGCTGCTGTTCCTTGGCTTTGGACTCATCCCCACAGCCGTGGCTTACATCTTATATATGCAGGGTCTGTCCATGGGGCTCGAGACATCGAAAGTTCCCGTCGTAATGTCTTTCGAGACGGTCGTCACCGTACTGGTGGGCATTGGTGTCTATGCCGAGTCCGCCGGCGCGATCAAGGTCCTGGGTATTGTGCTGGTGCTCATGTCCATCCTGATTATGAACACCGACTTCTCCAAGCTGCGCAACAGCGTATTTGTCGGTCATGTCGCTGAGAGCATGACCTTTAAGCCCAACGCGTGGTGGACGGAGAAAACGCAGGACATGGATCTGTTTAAGGAGCGCACCGGCATCGCGCTGGAACCCACCGTGCAGGAAAGCCCCTGGTACTTCGTGCGATAGGGGATTGCGCGCAGGGTCCGACTTGGGGTTATCCCGCCAGTGCCGGCCTGCCCAGCCCCAACGTTTCAAGTACGTTAAACCCGTCAACGGTCGATTTTCACCCGCGAACGGTCTTTATACTAATTAGCAATATCCGCAACGTATAAGACGTTATAATGACCATAACGAAAAGGAGGAGGCAAGATGAATCAGATCATTCTCGCATCTCATGGCGGCCTGGCCGCAGGCGCCAAAGACACGCTCGAGATGGTTCTCGGTGACGTGTCGAACGTCCACGTCGTGTCGCTTGCTCGTGACGACAAGGAGCCCATCACCAACAAGGTGGACGCCATGATCGCCACGTTCAACGCGGACGACACCGTCTATGTGCTGACCGATATGCTCGGCAGCTCGGTCAACAACAGCATGGTCGAGCTTTCCCGCAACGGTGCGGCATTCACGGTGATCAGCGGTTTCAACATTCCGCTGGCACTGACGCTCGCTATGAGCCCCGCCCCCGTCAAGGGTGCCGAGCTCGCGGCCCTCATCAACGAGGCCCGCGCCGGTCTGACCAACCCCAACGCACCGGTCGAGGCTGCCGCGGCTCCCGCCAAGAAGGCTAAGGCGCCCCGTCACAGCTCCGGTCCCGCCAAGATCGTCCTCGCGCGTCTTGACTACCGTCTGCTGCACGGTCAGGTCGTCTTTACCTGGACCACCAAGGTTCAGGCCGAGCGCATCATCGTCGTCGACAACGCTGCCGCCAACGATGACATCAAGAAGGGCGCTCTTAAGCTGGCCAAGCCCCAGGGCGTGCGCCTGAACGTCTTCACCGTCGAGCGTGCCCTCGCCAAGATGGACAAGCTCAACACCCTCGGCGAGCGCGTCATGTTCGTCTTTGGCAACACGGCCGAGATGCTGCAGTTCTGCCAGGGCTACAAGCTCGACGCCATCAACCTGGGCGCCACCGCCAACCACGACGGTGCCGATCAGGTCGGCGGCAAGGACAGCTCCGTCTTCTTCGACGCCACCCAGAAGGCCGACGTCAACCAGCTGCTCGACATGGGCATCAAGCTCTACGTCCAGCAGACCCCCACGTATCAGAGCGTCGACATCGACGCCAAGCTGTAATCAACCAGGCTTTTGCCTGACTGAAAGGAGAAGGGTATGAATACGTTCATCAGTGCGGTGCTCGTCGGCCTCGTCGGCGTGTTCTGCATGTGGGACTCCCGCCTGCTCGGCCGTCTTAACTTCGAGCAGCCCCTCGTTGGCGCCACGCTCGTCGGTCTGCTGCTGGGCGATGTGCCCACCGGCCTTGCCGTCGGTGCCGCCGTCGAGCTCGTATCCATGGGCCTGGTGCAGGTCGGCGCCGCCGTTCCGCCCGATATGGTCCTGGGCGGCATCGTGGCAGCTGCCTTCGCGTGCCTGACCGATGCTTCCGCCGAGACCGCCATGACGATCGCCATCCCGGTCGCCGTCCTGGGTCAGCTCCTCGGCATCGTGTTCCGTTCCATCATCGCCGCCCTCACCCATGTGGCCGATAGCGCGATTGATAACGGCAAGTTCAAGACCGCCTACCGCATGCACATCTGCGCCGGCTCCGGTCTGTACGCCATCATGTACTTCCTGCCGATCTTCCTGGCCGTCTTTGTCGGTACCGACCTGGTCCAAGCCATCGTCAACATGGTTCCCGAGTGGCTGTCCGTTGGTCTGAACGTCTCGACCAAGATCATGACCGCCTACGGTCTGGCCCTGCTGCTCACCATGATGATCAAGAAGGGTATGACCCCGTTCCTGTTCATCGGTTTCCTGCTCGCCGCCTACCTCAACCTGTCCGTCATCGCGGTCGCTCTGATCGGTGTGTGCCTGGCTATCGTCTTCATGGGCTTCAAGTTCAACGGTTCCCATGCAGCTGCCGGTGTCGATTCCGACTACGATCCGCTCGAAGACGACGAAGACTAAGGAGGAACACACTATGGCAACCGCAATCAAGGACGTGTCCCTGAACAAGAAGGTCAGCCAGTTCTTCTGGCGCTCCTGGGCCATCCAGGCCTCTTGGAACTACGAGCGTCAGATGAACATGGGCTTCCTCTACGGCATGGTCCCCACGCTCGATCGCCTCTATCCGGACGAGTCCGACCCCAAGCAGCTCGCTGCTAAGAAAGAGGCTTACCACCGTCACATGGCGTTCTACAACTGCACCCCGCAGACGAGCGCTTTTGTCCTAGGCCTCGCCGCCTCCATGGAGGAGGAGTACGCCAAGGATCCCGAGAACTTCGATCCCGATTCGATTAACGCGGTCAAGACCTCCCTCATGGGCCCGCTTTCCGGCATCGGTGACTCTTTCTTCCAGGGCACCATCCGCGTTATCGCCTTTGGCCTGGGCGTTCAGCTGGCTCAGCAGGGCTCCATCATGGGTCCGATCCTGGCCATGCTCATCTCCATCGTGCCCTCCGTGCTGATCACGTGGTTCGCTGCCAAGATCGGCTACCAGGGCGGCCACGAGTACCTGAGCAAGCTCCAGGGTGGCGACCTCATGGAGAAGCTCATGTATGTCTGCGGCATCGTGGGTCTTATGTCCGTGGGCGGCATGATCGCTACGCTGATCGGCGCCACCACCCCGCTGCAGTTCGCTGACGGCACCGTCGTTATCCAGGACATCCTGGACGGCATGATGCCCCAGATGATCTCCCTTGGCCTCACCGGCCTTATGTACTGGCTCATCAAGAAGAACGTCAACACCGGTTGGCTTCTCGTGATCGCCATCGTGGGCGGCATCGCCCTCTCCGCGGCCGGCATCCTGGCCTAGTCGCGACCCAGCGCTTCCCCCGGGGGCCTGCCTGGCATCCCATACCCCAGGCAGGCTTCCATCCCTAACATGTGACAAAGGGATAGTCCCTTTGTCACATCCTCAACGGGCCGGCGACTCGGTCCTAACTACGGTAACCCTGCGAGCGTCCGGCAATGTGACGCCGCAACAAATCGAAAGGAATGTGTCAGATGTACGAGATCGACCTTAACCTCCCTAAGCAGATCGTCGCTGACGTCCTGTCCAACCACGAGATCCACAGCGTCGCTTTCGTCGGCTGCGGTGCTTCCATGTCCGACCTTTACCCCGCCAAGTACTTCCTGGCCAACAACACGGACAAGCTGAACGTTCAGATCTTCACCGCTAACGAGTTCAACTACGACACGCCTTCCTGGGTCAACGAGCACACCTTCGTGATCACCTGCTCCCTGGGTGGCTCCACGCCCGAGACCGTCGAGGCCAACAAGACCGCCAAGAAGCACAACTGCCCGGTCGTCTCCCTCACCAACAAGGCTGGCTCCGCTCTGACCGTCGACGCCGACCACGTCATCGTTCACGGCTTCCACGCTAACTACGCTGCCAAGTGCGAGAAGCCCGGCTACGCCATCGCTCTTGCTGTCGAGATCCTTCAGCAGACCGAGGGTTATGACCACTACGAGGACATGATCACCGGCCTCACCAACGTCTTCGAGCTCTGCGAGAACGCCGCTCAGTCCGCCAAGGGCCTCGCCAAGCAGTTCGCCCAGGACTTCAAGGACGACGAGATGATCTACTTCATGGCCTCCGGTGCCTCCGAGAAGATGGCTTATTCTCACGCCGCCTTCCTGTTCACCGAGATGCAGTGGATCGACGCCGCCGCCTACAACACCGGCGAGTACTTCCACGGCCCGTTCGAGGTTTCCACCGAGGGTAAGCCCTACGTCTTCTTCATGTCCGATGGTGCCACCCGTCCGATGGACGCCCGCGCCCTCACCTTCCTTAAGCGCATGGGCGCCAAGGTCGCTCTGATCGACTCCAAGGACTACGGCCTGGCCGACGCCGTGCCCGCGAGCGTCGTCACCTACTTCAACCCGCTGCTGCACCTCGCCGTTATGCGCGAGTACGGCAACCAGATCGCCGAGGCCCGTCAGCACCCGCTGACCATGCGTCGCTACATGTGGAAGCTTTCCTACTAATCACAAGTAAGTAGACCTTACGGGTTGATTGAGAGGGGATGGGGTTTGCGCCCCGTCCCCTTTTTTGCTCTGGGGAGGGCGCGCCCGTCGCGCCGCAAAACCCCAGATAAAACCTACCAAAATAAACCTGTCCCTTTTTGGCAGGTGGGAGGAGATGCGTATGATCAAGGCAGTGCTGTTTGATATGGACGGCGTGCTGGTCGATACCGAGTGGTTCTATAACCGTCGCCGCGTGGCGTTTATGGAGGAGAAGGGGTTCCACTTTGACGAGATCCCCGATCTTTCGGGGTCTAACGAGCCTGCCATTTGGGAGGCGCTGGTGCCCGACGATATTGAGCTGCGCGAGCGTCTGCGCGTGGAGTACAAGCAGGTCTACAGCCCGGACCACCCCGTTCCGTATGCCGAGCTGCTCAACGAGCAGACAGAGCCGGTGATGCGCGAGCTGCACGAGCGCGGCGTGAAGTGTGCCATCGCGAGCTCGTCGTATCGTGAGTTGATTGACGAGCTGGTGGAGATCGCCGGTATCGCCGATGTGCTGGATTACACCATCAGCGGTCACGAGTGCAGTGCGTTTAAGCCCGACCCCGAGATCTACCTGCGTGCCATGGAGGCGCTGGGTATGGAGCCTGCCGAGTGCCTGGTTATCGAGGACTCGCCTTTGGGTATCGAGGCCGGCAAGCGCTCCGGCGCCCGCGTCCTGGCGCTGCGCCCGCACGAGGGCGTCAACCTGGATCAGTCCGCCGCTGATGCCATCATCGATAGCCTCGCCGACATTCTGACCGCTTTATAGCGTCAATTCGCTACGAGAAGTATCGTTTCACGCGTCTTTTGCGGCAGATCGGCTCATTTTGGCTTCGATTTGATCCGTTTGGCTCCGACTCGGACTAAGTGAGTAGACTTTTCGGCTCAGGCAGAGCACAAAGCGAATCTGCCTTAGTAAAACTGCAGGTCACAGAGGTGGCTGTTTTGGGTGTGCTCGACAGGTCGCGAATAGTCTACTCACTTAGATTTTGGGCTCTTTGGTTGGGGAGATGCTGGCTCGTTTTGGTTGTCGAGAGAGGGTGAATTGAGGCGCCCTCTGTCGCTCCATGTTACAATCGCCGACATGCCCCACAACTACATCTGCCTTCGAAGGGAGCCTACGTGGCGAACGCCATCGACCAGCTCACGGACCGCGTGCTCGTGCTCGGCCGCCTCACCATCGTCCGCCGCGCCATCACCGCCGTGGCGGTCACAATTTCCGCCGTTCTCCAGACATTCCTGATCCAGGCGTTCATTCAACCCGCCGACCTGCTTCCGAGCGGCCTCACCGGCGTCGCGGTCCTGCTCGATCGTGTTACCTCGCTGGGCGGCGTTCACATCGACATCTCGCTCGGCATGCTCGCGCTCAACATCCCCGTGGCGCTCCTGTGCTGGAGCGGCATTAGCAAGCGCTTCGTCATCTTCTCGATGATGCAGGTCATGCTCTCGTCGCTGTTCCTCAACGTCTTTCACTTCGCGCCGTTTTTGGGCGACAAGATCATGCTCATCATTTTTGGTGGCGTGGTCTCGGGTCTGGGCGCTGCCATCGCGCTTAAGTCCGGCGCATCCACCGGCGGCACCGACTTTATCGCGCTGTGGGTTTCCAACCACACGGGCAAGACCATCTGGGGCGTTATCTTTGGTTTCAACTGCTTTATCCTGGCGATCTTTGGCTTTATGTTTGGCTGGGACAACGCGGCGTACTCCATCGTGTTCCAGTTTATTTCGACCAAGACCATCGACAGCTTCTATCGTCGCTACGATCGCGTGACGCTGCAGATCACGACGCGCAAGGCCGACGAGGTCATGACCGCCTATGTTGACCATTTTCAGCATGGCATTAGCTGTGCCGAGGTCATTGGCGGATACAGCCGCGAGAAGATGTACCTGCTGCATGCCGTTGTCTCGACCTACGAGAGCCAGGACATTATCAAGCTGGTGTGCGACATTGATCCCGGCGCCGTGATCAATGTGTTCCATACGCTCAACTTTGTGGGCGGCTGGTGGGGCGGTCATGTCGACGAGCCCATGCCCACGGCCGTGCCCGATTCCGACAAGCCCGCGCGCATGGCCAGCAGGCAGGCGCGCCTCATCGATCAGGACAGCCTGCAACAGGACGACGGCAGGTAAGGATTTGCTGTATGCGGTGTATCGTTTTATCATTATGAGGTAACATGAAACTAGACGTTATATACGTATTAGTTATTTCAATATTTCGATAAGAGTGATTAGATATGCCTGCACCCAAAAATGCACCGCTTTACCAGCAGATTTACGACGAGATCAAGGATGCGATCGAGAAAGGTGTTTATGCACCCAAGGAGCGTATTCCGTCCGAGCTCGAGCTAGCCGAGCAGTACGAGGTGAGCCGAATTACGGTGCGTCGCGCCGTCGAGGAGCTGTGCTCCGATGGCTACCTGGTTAAGCAGCAGGGCCGTGGCACCTTTGTTTCCACGCCGCACATCAATCGCCAATTTCACGCCTCGACGCTGCAGACGTTTACCGCGCTGTGTGCCGGCAACGGCATGAAGGCCGGTGCGCACGTAATCGATCGCCAGATTGTGCCGGCGCGCCAAAACGAGATGGAGTTCTTTGGCCTGCAGAAGGATGCGCTGCTGCTGCACATCAAGCGCGTGCGTACTGCCGACGGCGAGCCCATCTTTGAAGAGAACATCTTTGTGCCGTTTGACGCCTACCGTGAGCTGTTGACGGCCGATCTTGAGGACAAGTCGATTTTTGCCGAGGTCGAGCGTGTTGGCGGAACGCCGATTGTCTCGGTTGGTTACCGTACGGTCGAAGCCGTTCGCGCCAACGCCGAGCAGGCGGCTGAGCTGGGCATTGCTCCGCACGATCCGCTGCTCAACCTGCGCGCCGGCTTTATCGGACCCAATGGCGAGCCGGTCCTGATGGGTAAGCAGTACTACGTGGGATCGCGCTACGTTATGGTCATGTAGCTCTAGTTGCGCGGTTTTCCAAACCGCGCAACGGGCCGACGCTGCGCCCTTGGTTCCGCCGTTCTAGCGAACGGCGGACCGGTCGACGCTGCAAACGCCCCTAAGCGGCAATCTGACGTTCAATCGTCGGTCGCGTACCAAAGTACGCTTCCCTCCTCTTTCACGTCACCTTGCTCGCTTAGGGGCGTTTTCGCTGACTTATGCTCAACCTGAGACGTTTCCACGCCTGTCAAGAGCTTAGCCGTTGGGGACGTTCTTAAACGACTAGTCATTCAAGAACGTCCCCAATGACTACCCGCAGAATGAGCGTGGCTGACAGCCGTACGGCAGCGGTCCGCGTGGCGGCGTATAATCGGCGGCAGATGACTTGGACGTTAGGAAACCATGACCGATAGCATGCAGCAGATGGCGCTCGACACGCTCGGCGCCTATTTTGGCTACACCTCGTTTCGCCCGGGGCAGGACCGCATGGTCGATGCGATCCTTGCCGGCCGCGACGCGCTGGGCGTTATGCCCACGGGCGCCGGCAAGTCCATTTGCTACCAGGTGCCTGCGCTCATGCTGCCCGGCATCACCTTTGTGGTGAGTCCGCTGCTGTCGCTTATGGAGGACCAGACCCGCGCACTGCTTGCGGCGGGCGCGCGCCCCAGCTATCTCAACTCCAGCCTTACGCCGGCTCAGCAAAATACCGTGCGCAAGCGGGCGCGCGAGGGTCGCTACCAGCTTATGTATGTGGCACCTGAGCGCCTGCTCGAGCCGCGTTTTCTGGCCTTTGCGCAGGAAGCTGCGGCCGAAGGCGGCATCGGCGTTCCGCTCGTGGCCATTGACGAGGCCCACTGCGTGAGCCAATGGGGTCAGGATTTCCGCCCCGCCTACCTGCAGATTCGCGAGTTTATCGATTCCCTACCGCAGCGCCCCATCGTGGCGGCCTTTACCGCTACAGCGACTGAGCGCGTGCGTGCGGACATTCAGCAGATGCTCGGCCTGCAAAACCCGGCGACGGTGGTGACGGGCTTCGATCGCAAGAACCTCTACTTTGGCTGCGAGGAGATGGGCGACAAGGCTAAGACCGCGTGGGTGCGCGACTATGTGATCGCGCATTCGAGCGAGAGCGGCATCGTGTATTGCTCGACTCGCAAGACGGTTGATGCGCTGGCAGGAGAGCTTGCTGAGGCGTTGGGTCCCAGCGGCATTCGCGTTGGCCGCTACCATGCCGGCATGGGTAATGACGCCCGCCGCCAAAGCCAGCGCGCCTTTATCGACGACGATATTCAGGTGATGGTTGCCACCAACGCCTTTGGCATGGGCATCGACAAGCCCAACGTGCGCTACGTCATCCATAACAACGTGCCCGAGAGCATCGAGGCCTACTACCAGGAGGCGGGCCGCGCCGGCCGCGATGGCGATCCGGCCAGCTGCCACCTGCTGTGGAACGGCAACGATTTTCGCATGCGCCGCTTTTTGATCGACCGCGGCGATGCGGCCGACGAGACGCTCGACGACGAGCAGCGCGCGTGGGCGCTCCAGAACCGATATCGCCTGCTCAGTCAGATGGAAGGCTATTGCAACACCACCGGCTGCCTACGCGAATACATGCTGCGCTACTTTGGCGACGAGGCCGCGGCCGAGCATACGGCCGTGGGCGGCGCCGCCGCGGATGAGGCCGAGGGCTGTGGCAACTGCAGCAACTGCCTCACGCAGTTCGAGGTCGAGGACGTCACCGGTATGGCTCGCGCCGCCGTGCGCTATGTGGCCACGCGCCCCATGCGCTTTGGCAAGTCGCTCATCGCCGATGTGCTTCACGGCGGCAACACCGAGCGCATTCGCCAGATGCATCTGGACGAGGACCGCGGCTATGGTGGGCTGTCGAGCGAATCGGTCGGCCGCATCAAGGACATCATCGGCCAGCTGTGCGGCCGCGGTTATTTGGCCACCTCGCAGGGGCAGTACCCGGTCGTGGGCCTGGGTCCGCGTGCCGGCGAGGTCGAGGACGAGGCGTTTGCCTTTACCGTTAAGCGTCGTGCGTCCAAGCGCAAGGCCTCGGCCCGTGCTCGCCGTGCGGTGGATCTGCTGCGCGAGGAGGCCGAGCTGGATCAGCGCCCGCGCGTGGGCGACGATGCCGAGCTGTTCGAGCGCCTGCGTACCCTGCGCAAGGAGATCTCGACCGAGCTCGAGATGGCGCCGTACATGGTCTTTTCCGACAAGGCCCTGCGCGGCCTGTGCCGCCTGCGCCCGCAAACGCGCGACGAGCTGATTCAGGTCAACGGCATCGGCGAGAAAAAGGCCGATGCCTTTGGCGAGCAGTTTATGGCGGCGATTGAAGAGTTTGAGTCCGAGCATGCGCGGGATGGAGCGTAACGATGGCAACCGACGATAAAACCGACCGCGCTGGCGTATCCGCCGTACCGCTGTACCAGCAGGTCATGGACGACCTGAAGGGCGAGATCGCGCGCGGCGTGTATGCGGCCGGCTCGCGCATTCCTTCCGAGATGGAGCTCGCGAAGTCTTACGGCGTGGGACGCATCACCGTGCGTCGCGCCATCGAGGAGCTGTCGCGCGCGGGATATCTCAACCGACAGCAGGGGAGGGGCACCTTTGTGTGCGCTCCCAAGCTCAAGCGCAAGATTGTCCAGAAAGGTGACGTCCAGAGCTTTACTGAGGGTTGTGCCGCCAACGACATGGTGGCCGGAGCGCGTCTGGTGTCGCGTACGGTGGTCGCGGCGACGCGCGAGGATGCGGCGTTCTTTGGCGTGGAGCCCGGCTGCAAGCTCATCGTGGTCGAGCGCGTGCGCACGGCGGATGGCGTGCCCGTCATGCTCGAGAACAACGCCTTTGTGCTGGCCGACCATCCCTACCTGCAGACGCTTGCCGATAAGGACCTCACCGATAACTCGATCTTTGCGCTCGTTGCCGAGCATTCGGGCCGCGCGCCGCTCAAGTCCGACCCCTGTACCGTGGAGATTGCGCTTGCCGATGCTCAGGCGGCCCCGCTGTTGGAGGTGCCGGCCGGCGAGCCACTCTTCTATATGGAGGCGTACTTTACCGATGAGGACGAGCGGCCCCTGCTGCTCGGGCGCCAAAAGATCGTGGGCTCGCGCTACGTGTTCGACATCTAACGTCCATAGATAGAACAACATAGAACAAATTTGCTGAAATGACTTCACCTGCGACAGCTCGCATGCTATAAATAGAACAACATAGAACGACTGCAGGTACGAGCTGCCGTCGTCCAAAGCCGCCACACAAGGAGGAGCGTCACCGTGAACGCACACGATCTGATTCAGGAAATTATCGAGCGCAAGGGTAAGATCGAGAACGTCTTTTGGATCGCCTGCGGCGGTTCGATGATCGACCTGATGCCGGCTAACGAGCTGCTCAAGCGCGAGGCCACTACGTTTGCCTCGACGGTCTACACCGCGCGCGAGTTTTGCCTGATGGCCCCCAAGAGCCTGGGGCCGAAGTCGCTCGTCGTCGCCTGCAGCCACAGTGGCAACACGCAGGAGGTCATCGACGGTTGCGAGATGGCGTTGACTGCCGGCGCCGAGGTCGTCGCCCTCACCGACTGCGAGGGCTCCAAGATCGACAACGGCAAGTGGACCACCTGGGTCTACCCCTGGGGCGAGGGTGTGTCGCAGGCCGAGGTGCCGCAGGGCATCGGCGCTCTGATCGCCGCCGAGCTGCTCGACCAGCAGGAAGGCTACGAGGCGCTCGCCGACATGTACGAAGGCCTCAAGCAGATGGATGCGCTGCTGCCCGCCGCCCGCGAGAAGGTCAACGCCGAGCTGGGCGCCCGCTTTGCCGAGCTCTGCCAGCAGCACAAGTTCTTCTATATCCTGGGGTCCGGCCCCAACTTTAGTCAGACCTACGCCATGGCCATCTGCTCGCTCATGGAGATGCAGTGGCAGCACTGCTGCTATATCCACTCCGGCGAGTACTTCCACGGCCCCTTCGAGGCTACCGAGCCCGGCGTGTTCTACTTTGTGCAGCTCGGATCGGGTGAGTGCCGCCCCATGGAGGAGCGTGCACTCGCGTTCCTCAACACGCACACCGATACGATTATGGTGCTCGATGCGCTCGAGTACGGCGTGGGCGAGGTACCTGCCAGCGTGCGTTCGTTCTTGGAGCCGATCTTCTTTTACGCGATGAGCTGCGAGCTGCGCGCCGCCCGCGGCAAGGTGTTCGACCACAGCCCCGAGATCCGTCGCTACATGGGCATCGAGCAGTACTAAGTAACGGGAAAACCATTCACCTTCGATTCGCAAGGGCGCTGCGTGAGTCAAAAAAGTGGGCCGCGCCGGGGATTTCCGGCGCGGCCCGCTTAGTATCGCGCTTAGATTCGCAAGGTTGCGGTAGCCAGCGGCCTACTTTGCGTCGTACGCCTCGGCGTCCCACCAGTCGAGCTGGGCGATGTTGTCGCGGATGTGCTGGCAGCTCTTGTGGAAGCCCTCGAGCTCGTGCTCGGAAAGGTCGAGCGTGTAGACCTCCTCGACGCCCTCGGCGCCGATCACGCACGGCAGGGAGGTAAAGATGCCCTCTTCGCCATACTGGCCAGTCATGAGCGTAGAGGCCGAAAGCACGGCGTGCTCGTTGTGCAGCACGGCGGCGCAGACACGCGCAGCGGAGTTGGCGACGGCGTACTCGGTGCACTGCTTGCCCTGGTAGGTCACATAGCCGCCCTTGCGCGCGAGCTCCTCGACCTCCATGTGGTCAAAGGCGTACTTGTCGGGGTTTTCGGCCTGAAGCTCGTTGAGGCTCTTGCCGGCGATGGTTGCGGCCTTAAAGGCGGCCAGCTGGCTAAAGCCATGCTCGCCGATCATGTAGGCGTCGATGGACTTGGGGCTCACACCGACCTTCTTGGAGATCTCGGTGCGCAGGCGGGCGGAGTCCAGACCGCAGCCCGAGCCGATGATCTTCTTGGGATCGTAGCCGGTCAGGTGCCACAGCTCGGTGCACACGACGTCGCAGGGGTTGGAGATGCTCACGAAGATGCCGTCAAAGCCGGCGTCGACGATGCGCTTGGCAAAGGTGCGGGCGGCGTCGGTGGTAAAGAACAGCTCACCGTCGCGGTTGCCGGCGGCCAGCGCGACCTTGCCGGCAGCGTTGACGATGACGTCGCAGCAGGCCAGCTCCTCGTAGTGGTCGTAGCAGTTGACGATCTTGGTGTTGTACGGGACAAACGAAAGGGAGTCGCGCAGGTCCTGGACCTCGGATGTCACCTTGGTCTCGTTGATATCGCACAGGTACAGCTCATCGGCAATGCCCTGCATGAGCAGGCTGTTGGCGACATGTGCTCCTACGTGGCCCTGGCCGACCACACCGATCTTACGCGTCTGGTACATATATGTATCCTTTCGGCCGAGTTTCTCGCATCGAACCATTGTAGCGTCCTGCTGTCACTTTGCTAAGCTAAAGCGAAGTAGATTTTTGGGACATGCTTTAATCTCTACTTTTGGAGTGATTTGGGCCGCTGGCGACATCGCCGGGCGATGTGCTCGCGCGGATGGGGCCGCTCGTTGTACCATAGCTGCAACTGACTCGTAAGGAGCATCCATGCCCATTCGCATCCCCGACGCCCTCCCTGCCGCCGCGCAGCTCGAGAGCGAGAACATCTTTGTCATGACCGAGTACCGCGCGCTGCACCAGGACATCCGTCCGCTGCGTGTGCTCATCCTCAACCTCATGCCCACCAAAATCGCCACCGAGACGCAGATCATGCGCAAGCTCTCCAACACGCCGCTGCAGGTGGAGGTGGACCTGCTGCGTACCAAGACGCACGAGGCCACGCACGTGAGCGCCGGTCACCTGGAGACGTTCTACCGCACGTTCGACGACATCCGCGACATCCACTACGACGGCCTGATTATCACGGGCGCGCCCGTGGAGCAGATGCCGTTCGAGGAGGTCGACTACTGGCCCGAGCTCTGCCAGATCATGGATTGGTCCACCACGCACGTGCACTCCACGCTGCACATTTGTTGGGGCGCGCAGGCGGGGCTCTACCATCATTACGGTATCCAGAAGTACGACCTGCCGGCAAAGGCGAGCGGCGTATTTGAGCATTATCTGGTGAAGCCGCAAAGCCCGCTGGTCCGCGGCTTTGACGACCGCTTCTATGCCGTGCATTCGCGCAACACCGATGTGCGCCGCGAGGACGTGGAGGCTGAGCCGCAGCTTGAGGTCGTGGCCGTGTCCGACGAGGTAGGCCTGTATATCGTCAAGTCGACCGACAGCCGTCGCTTCTTTGTCTTTGGCCATCCCGAGTACGATACCGACACGCTGCGCCTGGAGTACGAGCGCGACGTGAAGCGCGGGCTCAACCCTCAGGTGCCGGCGCATTACTTCCCGGGCGACGATCCCGCCGCCGAGCCGCGTAACGTCTGGCGCAGCCAGGCTCAGCTGCTCTACACCAACTGGCTCAACTACTACGTCTACCAGACCACGCCCTACGACCTGGCCCGCGCCGGCGAGGAGCACTAGGCCGCTGTCGTGGCTGTGGCTGCGGCGGTTATCGTGGCCGCTACGCGACGAGCGTGGATAATCGGACGCATGTTGAATGAGCGTGGATAATCTCCCACTTTTGGTCGAGGAACAGGCCCAAAGTGGGAGATTTTCCACGCTCGATTTTTCTGCGGCTGTCGTAGGCGGCAGCACCACGCGTCGAGTGTTTACGGACAGCATCGCAAACTAGGTAGTTTCGAGCCACAGCATATTTTCTTTCAATGAAGTCGGTGGCTTTTGAGGCTCAAAATGTGGAGACAGGGACCTCTCGACAACCGTTCTACCTGCAGATATAAGCCATTGGCCTAAAACATCCAAAACCGTCAGGCATTTGGTCAGCATCTGGACAGCATTTGGTCAGACTTCGCATGAAACCGTCTGGTACGTTTGCGCCGTTCCAAGAGTTTGGGGGCGACATGGCAAACATGACGGCGAATCAAAGACTCACAAGTCACATTGAAGCATGCGAGCAGCAGATGAGCTGCGTGTACGCGCGCACGACGGCGGAGGCAAAGCAGATTGAACGGCGGGTGGCGGCGGGAAGTCTCAAGGTGGTCATGCCGGGACTGTATGCGCGTCCGGAATACTGGTCCGAGCTCAAGTTTCGGCAGCGTTATCTGCATCGGGTGCGGGCGCTTGCGCAAAAGCACCCCGACTGGACGTTTTGCTCCTATACGGCGGCCGTTGTCTATGGCCTTTCGGTTTCGCATGCCAATTTGACGCACATCCATATCGCCGCGATGCCGGCGCAATCGACGACGCCAGGCTCTCAAGTCGTTCGCCATCGGTATGCTTATCGGACACGGGCCAGCGAGATGGATATTGCCGTGACCGATATCGATCAAACGATTGCGGATTGCCTGGTCGATGCATCGTTTGTCGAGGGACTGATCATTGCGGACTCGGCGCTTCATGAGCAGCTGTTGTCGAAGGAGCATCTCGTTGAGGCAGTCAACAAGCTTGGCTTAAATCGTCGCGGTGTTGTGACGGCGCGCAGGGTTGCACGGTATGCCGATGGCCTGTCGGAAAGCGGTGGCGAGTCCAAGGCGCGCGCCCTGATGATCGAGCGCGGCTGGCAGACGCCGGAGCTGCAAATTGAGCTGTTCGACCCGGTTGAGCCGGGACGGCCGTATCGCGTTGACTATTTGTGGCGCGTGGGTGACCGGTTGATTATTGGGGAGTTCGACGGATTCGTTAAAAGCGAGAAGGCGGCGGAGGAGGGCAAGCTTGCAAAGGCGCAATTTGATGAGCGCCAGCGCGAGTCGAGGCTTTCGCTGCTCGATAACTGTAAGATTGTGCGCTTGTGCTGGGATGATCTAAGGGACCCGACAAAGCTCGATCGCAAGCTCAAGGTTGCCGGCGTGCCGCGTGCATGCTGAGGCGGTGGCAGGGCGTTAGGCTGCACGAGCGTGGAAATCCGGACGGATGAGCGTGGGAATTTAGACGCGATTTGGTTGAGCGTGGATTTTCGGACACACGAGCGTGGATTATCGGACGTTTGAATAATGAGCGTGGATAATCTCCCGTTTTTTGCCCCCGAACAGGCCCAAAGTGGGAAATTTTCCACGCTCATTTTTGTGGGGTGCAGCGTGCCAGCCGTTAGGCGCTGATGATGTTGGGCAGCGGCAGGTCGTGGGCATCGGTGGGAACGT
Source organism: uncultured Collinsella sp. (assembly GCA_958372075.1). Taxonomy (GTDB): domain Bacteria; phylum Actinomycetota; class Coriobacteriia; order Coriobacteriales; family Coriobacteriaceae; genus Collinsella. The sequence goes on from CATXMO010000010.1 coordinate 32,375, forward strand.
GGTCGACACGCTGCTCGTCAAAGGCGATGCCGATGATTTGGCATGCGGGCGAGAGCATGGGCAGGTAGCGGTCATAGCAGCCGCCGCCGTAGCCTAGGCGCGTGCCGGTGCGGTCGAATGCTACGAGCGGCACGACGATCATGTCGAGAGCTTCGGCAGGCACGATAGGGAAGCGGCTGCTGTCGATGTCCGTGGCCGCAAAGGCCCGCGTGGGGTGGGCGATAAACGTAGCCGCGTCCGCGTCGCCGGCAGCAACTGCCCGCATACACATGCGCTGGCCACAAGCTGCGGCGTCTGTTGCCGAGAGCATGCACGGATAGGCCACGCGCCAGCCACGTTTGGAGGCAGCTGCGGCAAACGCGGCTGAGTCGACTTCGGAACCCATCGCGGCATAGACGGCAACGGTGTGCGGCGCCGCGGCATCCAAGCGGCCCAGCAGCTCAACCAGCCGCGCACAGATATCAGCAGACTTCGCCGCCCGCAAGTCCAAATCAAGAGCATCGCGCCGAGCAATCACCGCCCGCCGCAACTCAGCCTTGTCCATCCCGGCTTCCTCTCCCAAACCTACCAAAAAGGGACAGGTTTATTTTGGCAGGTTTTATCTGGGCAAATGTCGAAACCACCACAAAGGTGCCTGTCCCCTTTGTGGTGGTTTTGGCCCATGCGTTAACGCTATAACGCCGCGGCGATTGCTTCGGTCACAAACTTATTGAGTGACTCGCCCTTCTTTGCCGCCGCCAGTGCTGCCTGCTTGTGAAGCTCGGAGCCTGTTCTCACATTGAACGAGCCCTTAAAAGCCCGCTCTGGTTCCTTGCCCTTTTCGGCACAAAACTCAAGGTAATCGTCGACGGCGTCGTGGAAGCATTGCTCCACTTCTTCAGCCTTGGAGCCTTCAAATACAATTGCGTCCCTAATGCCGGCGACCATACCTGTTAGTACATGCTGCTCGGCATCGAACTCGACTGGGGCGAAATAGCCCTTGTATGCCAAAACGTTACTCATGACTGCCTCCGACATCCTGCAGAAATCGAACGATGTTTCGAATTGTCCCCGCTGTCAATTCGTCAGATGGATGAGGCGCGTGCATCACGAACATCCTGCCATCTGAGGGCCTGTAGAAGCGAATGCGCGATCCGGATGTCTTGCCTTTGCTGTCCATTTCAAAGCCATATGAGGCCATGACTTTTAAAAAATCGGCATACCGATACGTCGAAGGGCAGCTAAACAGTTGGGCGATGAGTTTATCGGCTCGAGTCATCCCGCCTCACATTCTGCAACTATATTCTAGTTGCAATTTTGATCCGATGCAATCACCCATACTATAGAACATGTGTACGTATAGAACAAGTGTTCGAACCACTACAAAGGGGCCTGTCCCCTTTGTAGTGGTTTTGCTTGCTGTGGTTAGCCCATCAGGTCGACGACGTTAAAGCCGGCGTTGCTCTTGGCGATGACGTCGCGGCCGCCAAAGACGCAGGTGGGCGACTCGGCCGCAATGCGCGTCACGTCGGCGCCGAGCGAGCGCAGCTCACCGGGCGTGGCGGCGAGCATCTGGGCGCGACGCTCCTCGCGCGCATGCGGATCGAGCCCGGCCAGATAGGTCGTGTTGCGGCGCTTGGTGAGCGCGTACGGCTTTACCGGCGCGTCCATGCCGCTCACGCAGCTCACGATAAAGCCCTCAAAGGCGGCCCCGTCGGGCTCAAAGCTGCCGAGCCATTCGCCCGCGCGCGCCACGCGCTCAATCGAGGGATCGATTGCCGGGTCGCGGTAGGTGTAGAACGCCGTCTGGCGCTCGCCGGCTGCGCGGAATCCGCAGCCGTATGCACCGCCCTTCACGCGAATCTCGTTCCACAGGTAATCGTAGGAGAGCGCGTTGGCAGCCACGGCCCAAGCGCCTGTCACGTCAATGCCTAGGCGACGCGGGTCGCACGCGCTTGCCGCAAAGCAGATGTCGCTGGGGATGACAAAAGCCTCGTGGCGATTGCACGGCGTCGGCACCACGAGCGCATCGCGGCCGGCAACGGCACTAGCGTCCGCGCCTAGCCCCAGGTCGCCCGCGGCATCCCAGTACGCGTCAAAGTCCTCATCGCTGCCGGTAAAGCTCGCCATGCAGCCATCAGCCACAAAGATACGCTCCGCCAGCTCGGCAAGCTTGGCGCGCAGGTCGTCCAGGCGCTCGTCAAAGTGGTCGAGCAGATCGCGCAGGAACAGGTAGAAATCCACGCCCGAAAGTTGCTCGCGCACCACGGCCGAAGGCGAGCTGTAGCTCATCGCGCGACCGAGCGCCGCCGAGTGTCCGTTGTTGATAAATCCCTGCTCAAGACCAATGCGAATCTGTGTGAGCACGTCGCGCACGCGGTCGGCGTCGGCGTCCGCCAGCAGCGTGCTCGACCACACCTCGCGCGGCAGGCTCGCCAGCGCGTCGATCTTCTCGGACAGGGCGCCGGCGCTCACCAGCAGGTAGGGGCGCGCGCCGTCCACGTCGGGCTGCGTCATAACTTCGGTCGTAAAGCTCAAAAAGCCCAGCTTGCCGGCGATCAGGTTGTCGAGTTCCTCGGCCGAATGCTCGCGCGTGGGCAGCTGCTTGAGCAGGCGGCAGAGCAGCGTCACATAGGGCAGGTCCTCAAACGCGACGCAGCTCAGGTCGAAGTACTGCATGGCGTAGGCCAGGCGGTTGGTGGGGATGCCGTGGCGCAGACAGGGGATGGGCGCGGTCGTGTCCACGACCAGCGGCGGCTCGGGGCGCGCCTCGCCAATGTCGGACACGCGCAGGCGCGGCAACGTGGCCTTGGCCTCGGGCGTGTCCTCGGCCTCCTGCGCGGTGCGCAGCGCGGCCGTGCGCTCGACCACATCGGCCAGCTCGGCATCGGTCATGGCATCGCGCTTGGCTGCCAGCTCGGCGGCCTCGGCACCCTCTGCGCCCTCGGCGGCGTCCACCGGCGCCAGCTCGACCAGAGCCATATGGTCGTTCTGCAGCACCAGCTCGCGCAGCAGGTCCTCAAAGTAGCTGCCGTCCAGCTCGCCACGAAGCTCCTCGTACACTGGGCCGTACTTGAGCGCCAGCGTCGCGGCGTCGTCATCGTAGAGCCAGGTGCTCAGCGCGTCGCACGCAATGGCCACGCCGTCGGCGATACCGTAGTCGCGCTGGCGCAGGTCGTATTCGTTGCTGCTGATGATGGCCTCCAGGCGCTCGCGCGGAACGCCGTGCTCGCACAGGTCGCGGCAGGCGTCCTGGAACACGCGGCGCAGCTCGCGCGCCACGCCGGGCTGCGCGTTTTGCAGCATGATGAGCTCGTAGGGCTGCAGGCTCTCGGCCGCGGTGTAGCTCACCACGTTGCCGCCCAGGCCGGCGGCCAGAATGGCCTTCTTAACCGGCGCTTCGTTGGAGCCCAGCAACGCTTCGAACAAGATGTCCGCGGCGATTGTGCGCTTGCGGTCGAGCGCGCTACCCAGCACAAGGCCCAGGCCCACCAGGGCGTTCTCGGGCGTGGTGGCCATCTCGACGCGCTTATACTCGCAGGTCACAGGCGCCTGCACGTCCAGCGGATTGGGCGCCAGCGTGGACGGGTCGTCGCCGGCGGCGACGGCAGCGTCCATGCGGCGGCTCGCGGCGCTCGGCTGCGACAGATAGCGCTCGTCCAAAAAGGCCAGCGCGCGGTCCACGTCCAGGTCGCCATAGAGCGTGATGTAGGAGTTGGAAGGGTTGTAGTGGCGCGAGTGCGTGTCCAGGAACTGCTCGTAGGTGAGCGCGGGAATTGCGCGCGGGTCGCCGCCGCTCTCGTGCGCATAGGCAGTGTCGGGATAGAGCGCGGCGTTGACGGCGTCGTCCAGCACGCTCATGGGGTCGGACAGCGCACCCTTCATCTCGTTGAACACCACGCCGTTATAGCGCAGCGTGCCCTCGCGCAGGCTCGCGGAGCCGCCCTCGCCCTCGCCCTCGACGCTCTCCGGCAGGTCCAGCTCGTAGTGCCAGCCTTCCTGCTCAAAAATGGTGGGCTTGGTGTAGATCGCCGGGTTGAACACCGCGTCCAAGTACACGTCCATCAGGTTGTACAGATCCTGCTCGTTGGTGGTGGCAACGGGGTAGATGGTCTTGTCGGGGTAGGTCATGGCGTTGAGGAACGTCTGCATGGAGCTCTTGATCAGGTCGACAAACGGCTCCTTGACGGGAAACTTGGCCGATCCGCACAGCACCGAGTGCTCAAGAATGTGGAACACGCCGGTGGAATCGGCCGGCGGCGTCTTAAAGCCAATGGCAAAGGCCTTGTTTTCGTCGTCGCACGCTAGGTGCAGCAGGCGAGCGCCCGAGGCGGTGTGGCGCAGCACGTAAGCGTCTGCGTCGAGCTCGGGCACGGTCTCGCGGCGTTCGACGGTAAAGCCGTGGCAGGTGGTTCCGGGCACCAGCAGCGCGGCGGCAGCGGCGCGCGGGTCGGTTGAGGTAGTGGACATATGCAGTCTCCTTTGACGCCCCAACGGGGGCGAATCGAGTCGAATCTCCGAGAGTATACCCATATGGGGCCTTCGACCAATCTGCCGGATGAGCGTGGATTTTCTGGCACACGAGCGTGGAAATTCGGACGTCTGCCGCACGAGCGTGGATTTTCGGACGAAATCGGCCGCCAAAAGCCCAAAAACCGTCCAAATATCCACGCTCGCGCGTCAAGTACGTATCTCTCACCTCACATTCATCTCTACGACGAGGGATGAATGTGAGACAGGTATAAGATAAAAATCAATCGGCTTATCGGATGCATATACCGCCATCAGATTGAAGCTGTATGCGGAAATGGATGGACTCTACACCGCTTACGCAAAATAACCCCTCGTTTGCTAAAACATTATAGGAAATGGCGTGGAGTGCTAAAAAGTTCTAATACAATATAAGTCATTTATCTATAGGCTGCTGATTCCTTGTAAAGGTATGGTTGATATGGTTGAGGCAAATAGCGTTATCCCCCTGTACAAACAGATTGTTCGTGCGCTTTCTGATTCAATCGCCAACGGCACGTACCGCCCGGGAGATAAGCTTCCGACCGAGGCGGAGCTTATCGAGCAATTTGGCGTGAGCCGAATAACGGTTCGCTCCGCAATTAAAGAAATGGAAGATGCTGGGCTTGTTGAGAGGGCCCGCGGCAAGGGCACGTTCGTTTCGTCGGACACGCAGATGTATGCCGCGGACGACCGTGAGAGCTTTACCCATTCGTGCCAGCTTGCGGGCAAACAGGCGTCTACCAGGGTTCTCGAAATGGGCTGGGACTTCCCAAGTCTGCGAGACGCGAAGTTCCTGGGCGTAGACGATACCCAAAAGGTATTGCGTAGCCGTCGTCTGCGCCTTGTGGATGGCAAGCCCACGATGCTGGAAACCAATAGCTATTCCGCTGCGCTTTCTTTTTTGGAGCATGAGTCCCTCGATGATTCGCTGATGGCGGTACTCGATCGCCAGGGGATCAAGATGGGTCCCAACACGCGTACGCTCGAGGTCTGCTATGCGAGCGAGCTCGAGGCGGCATACCTTAACGTGGAGCTGGACTCTTCGCTGCTTCTGTTTGTCGATAGACGTTATGCCCCAAGTGGCGAGCCGCTTTTCATCTCCCGTCAGGTGTACTGCACCGAGCGACTGAAGTTCTATTTGTAAATTAGCGATAGATTGGTCGATTTACCGACCAATTGTTACCGTTCGCGGATTTGGAAAATAGACACACCACGTAGGGTAGATTGCTAATATACTTTGTTATGACAATATAGTACGTCCTATTGGTATTGGAGAACTATGAATAAGATATTGCTAGCGAGTCATGGTTATCTCGCCCAAGGCATGAAAAGCTCTCTGGAGATTCTGATGGGCACCAACGACCGAATCGAGTGCCTGTGCGCCTATGTCGATGACGATTCAAGGGACGTCGCGGCGTTGATTGATGCATGGATGGAGACGAGGGACCCTGCCGACTCTTGGTTTGTCGTGACTGACATCTTTGGCGGCTCTGTAAACAACGAATTCATTCAGAGGCAGACCGACGGATCGTTTACGTTAATCGCTGGAATGAACTTGCCGCTGCTGGTGGAAATGGTTACACAGATGGACTCCCTGGATGCGGACAAGGCCAAAGCCGCGGTCGAGGGATCGCGTTCGTTTATTCAGCTTTGCGAGGCGGCGGACATGCTTGCCGGCGCCGAGGAAGAAGAGTTCTAGTTAGTTCTGGTTCGAGCCCTAGCTAGGGGCCACACCTGTCATTCCCTTTATCACGTGCGGAGATGATAACGATGATTAAGCTTACGAGAGTTGATTACCGACTGATTCACGGCCAAGTTGCCATGTCCTGGACTCACGCTTTGGATGTAGATTGCATCTTGCTTGCCAGCGATGCTGTGGCAAAAGACGACATGAGGAAGGCGGCCTTGAGGCTCGCCCGCCCCAACGGCGTTAAACTCGTCATCAAGGATGTTGACGCTGCTATCGAGGCGCTCAACAGCGGCGTTACCGACAAGTATTCGCTGTTTATCATCACTGAGACGATTGAAGATGTCTATCGTCTCGCTAAGGGTTGCAAAGACATCAAAGAGATCAATCTGGGCGGAACCCGAAAGACCCCTGAGACCACGCTTCATCCGACCCCTGCGATCTTTGCGACCGAGAAAGATGCCGAGCATATCCAAGAGCTCCTGGGCGATGGCGTGGCCATCGAAATCCGTCAGGTCCCCAATGACGCTAAGGTGTTTGCCAAGGACGTTTTCTAGCCGGAAACACGTTGATGCTCGGCATTTATTGAACCAATGCTCTATGCCTATGCCCGTCGATCATTTGATCGGCGGGCTTTTTATTAAAGAAAAATCAAAAAAAATCTGAAATAGTTCTTGCATAGTTAGTTATATAAAGTATTATAACGTCATGGGATGAATGAAGGGTTCATCCAAGTGAGTTAGGAGTAAGGGATGTTCAATTTCGATGAGCCTCGTTACGAGAAGGTTGTGAGCGATGCCCTCGCTCTCCGTCCTCAGATTGAGGCTGCCGTGGACGAGGTCTGCGAGCAGGGTTATTCCAACATCTTCTTCATCGGCTGCGGCGGCACCTGGGCCCACACGCTCCCGATGAAGTATTGGGTCGAGACCACCACGGCCGACGTCGATGTCCACTGCGAGATCGCCGCAGAGTTCCTCGCCTGCCCGCCCAAGACCTTCAACAAGGATTCTGTCTGCGTCTTCTCCACCCGTACCGGCACCACCCCCGAGATCATTGAGGCTGCCAAGTTCTGCCAGGAGCAGGGCGCCCGCACGCTGATGTATGTCTCCAACGACAACACCCCGGCCACCGAGTACGCCGATTACAAGTTCTTCAGCTTCGCCGAGGACGACGTTCTGTGCGAGGCCATCTACACCTACCAGATCACGCTGGTCGCCCGCTTCCTCAAGAACGCCGGCGCCTTCCCCAAGTACAACACCTTCATGGAAGAGTTCGGCAACATCGCTCCGTACCTCATCAAGGCCAAGGACGCTCAGGACGAGCGCTGCGCCGCCATGGCCGAGGACTTCAAGGACACCGATTACCACATGGTGATTGGCTCCGGCATGCTCTGGGGTGAGGCCTACGACTACGCCATGTGCATCCTCGAGGAGATGCAGTGGATCAAGACCAAGTCCATCCACGCCGCCGAGTTCTTCCACGGCACCATCGAGCTGTGCGAGGAAGGCACGAGCCTCATCATGCTCTACGGCGAGGATGACACCCGTAAGCTCATGGACCGCGTGGACAACTTCACTCACATGCTCGCCGACGAGAAGGGCGTCAACGTCCGCGTGAACAAGTTTGACACCGCCGAGGTCGAGCTGCCGTTCAGCGACCCCGAGTTCCGCAAGATCGTTTCCCCGATGGTCACCTACACCATCACCGAGCGTCTGAGCTGCCATCTCGAGCACGTCCGTAACCACCCGCTCACCACGCGTCGTTACTATCACCAGATGAACTACTAATCCTCTCAAATTGCTGCGGTTGTCTGCAGGCGAGCTGCGCAGAATGCCTCGCCTGCAGACCTGTTTCTGGGGTTGATCGAAATGGTTGTCCAGTATCTTCTAGTTGCACTGGTCGCATTTATTGCGTCCATGGACGAGCAATTATTTGGCATTACGATGCTTGGTCGTCCGCTGTTTACGAGCCTGTTTGTCGGCTTGATTCTTGGCGATGTCCAGCAGGGCGTTATCGTCGGCGCTGCTTTGGAGTCCATGTTCATGGGCGCCATCATGGTCGGCGCGGCGGTTCCTCCCGAGGTCTATGCCTCCGGCGTGCTTGGCTGCGCGTTTGCCGTCATTACGGGTACGGGCACGGCAACTGCCGTCGCGCTCGCCCTTCCCGTCTCCGTCTTCCTTCAGGTGTGGCGCAACTTCTGCTACGCCGTTCCGGGTGCCTTTGCCTGCAAGAAGATTGAGACCGCTCTGGCAAATCGCGATCTTGCCAAGGCGAATCTGTACCATCTGACCATCGTGCCGCTGTCGATTGGCATTCCGTCTGCACTGCTGGTGTTTGGCTCGCTGTTCTTTGGTGCCGACCTTATCAACAATGCGCTCAGCGCGATTCCGCAGTTTGTGATGGACGGCCTCAACGTTGCGTCCGGCGTCATGGTCTGCATCGGCTTCGCTCTTCTTATCAGGACCATGGGCGATAACAAGCTCCTTCCCTGGCTGTTCCTGGGCTTCATTATGGTCATCTACCTCAAGATGGACGTGGTCGGCGTCGCCGCAGCTGCCATTTGCGTCGCGCTGCTCCTGGCCTTCCGCGAGGGCTCGTCCGGTCCGCAGACGGTTGCTGCAGATGAAGAGGAGGACTTCTAATGGCTATCCAGAACACCGACCTCAAAGAGGCCAAGAAGGACGCGATTATGACTCCCGATATGTATCGGAGCATGTTCCTTCGCCAGTTTACGAGCCAGTGCTCGCAGTCGTACGACAAGATGATGGCAATGGGCTTCATGTACACCATTCAGAAGCCCCTGCGAAAGATCTATCCCAACGACGACGATTACTATGCGGCGCTCGATCGCCATACCGAGTTCTTTAACATCACGCCTCATGTGCTTCCGTTTGTAGCCGGCCTAACGGTTTCGATGGAAGAGCAGGCGGCTGCCGATAAGAACTTCGACACGTCCTCGATTAACGCCATGAAGGTCGGCCTTATGGGACCGCTTTCCGGCATCGGCGATTCGTTCTACTGGGGTACGTTCCGCGTGGTTGCCGCCGGCATTGGTATTGGCATCGCTTCGACGGGCAACCCGCTCGGCCCCATCGTGTACGCGCTTATCTACTCCGTGATTAACTTTGCAACGCGTATCGTCGCCGCCCATCTGGGTTACGACTTGGGAACCAAGTTTTTGCAGCAGTCCGAAGAGAGCAACCTTATGTCTCGCATGACGCATGCTGCCGGTGTTCTCGGAATGACCGTTATCGGCGCCATGATTGCGGCACAGGTCTCGCTGTCCACGGCTTTGACCTTTGACGTGGGTGGTTCGGAGATTGTCCTGCAGGATCTGTTCGATTCGATCTTCCCCGGTCTGCTGCCCTTGCTGGCAACGTTCGCTTGCGTTGCCCTCTATAAAAAGGGCGTCAAGACCATTTGGATCATCTTGGGCATCTTCGCAATCTGCATCATCGGAACGGGCTTGGGAGTGTTCGCGGCGGCGTAATGTTGACTGCTATGCTCGCGCGTTGGATAACTAACTGACCGTTTGAAAACGGGGCTCGGCGTAAGGCCGGCCCCGTTTTTTATTTGAGGGATTTTCCGACCGTCCAAAAAATCACACTCGTCCATCACTCACGCATCTCTCATCTCTCATTCGTCACTAACACGAGAGATAGCTGAAAGACGAGAGATAAATATGAGAGATAACAATGCTGCAAGGTGGCTAGGGATCGAGTCAAAGTTCCCGTATACATGAGTTTACCTGCGCGAACGTGATTTGCTTGAACCGATAACGGCATTTTTGTCTCTCATCTCTCACTCATCTCTAAGCTGAGAGATAAATGAGAGATGGCTGAGAGATAGACAGACGGACTGTCGGGGGCATGCATCGCTGTCAGATTAATGCCGCGCGCGGAGCAGCTGCGCGTTCACCCGCGCCCTGCATCCCGCCATTTCACGCGCTGCACATCGAAACCTGCGGCAAAGCAGGTACAATAGCCCAATGTGCATCGCGCACGACGATGATATCGGCGCCCGCGACTGGGGGAGACAACATGGCAGAGCAACAGATAACGCCGGGGACCAAGCTTCAGGTGGCATTCGACGTGCCCATGGGCCAAAAAACCGACTTCAACATGCTCGCCACGTACAAAGAGGACCTGGACGAGGCGTACTTCCTTATGAGCGCGCCCATGCTTGCCGGCAAGCCGCTGCTCATGGACGAAAACCAAAAGCTGCTGCTGCAGTACAAAGTAGGCGAGGAGACGTTCGTGCTCGCCGGCTATCCCGAGGCAGTCGAGAAAAAGGGCATCCGCACCTATTGGAAAATGCGCAAAGTCGCCGAGCAGCGCAGCTTCGTCAAGCGCCGCGACGAGCGTTTTAAGGTCGCCATGCGCCTGACCTACCAGCGCGACAACGCGCCGACCCCTGAGCCCGAGGACGCCATGACCATCGACGTCTCGGCCGGCGGCCTGGCCGTCTACCTCAACGACTACCCCGACGTGGGCGAGGCTCTGGCCGTACAAATGCCCACGATCCGCCTGCAGGGCGAGCGCCACGAGCTGCCCGAGCAGCTGGGCATCGTGTGCTGGGTGCGCCGCGCGCCCAAGGGCAGCCTGTATCGCAACGTCTGCGGCCTGCAGTTCCGCTACGCCGACGACATGGAGCGCGAGTTCGTCAAAGAATACGTCGGCTACATTCGCACGAAATATAAGATCTGATCGCCATGGCTCTGTTCAAGCGTAACGACAACAAAGATCAAGCTGCCGAGGATTTGGCCGAGGGTTTGACCGAGGACCAAGCCGAGGACGCGCTACAGGACGCTCCCGGCGCCAACGCCGAGGACGCGCCCGGCGAGGACTCCGCGCCCGACCAGCCCCCCGCCTCCCGCAAGCGCTTCGGCAAGCCCAAGTCCAAGCCCAAACCCAAACCCAAGCGCAAGCCCAAGCGCGACTTGCGCGGCGTGGTGCGCATCGAGGAGCTGGAGCAGGCGCTGGCCGACCAGGACCTCGACGACATCGACCCCGACGCGGTCGTGTCCATGTACATGCCCAAGCGCCGCATGGAGCGCATCGGCACGGCGCTGCTGCGCATGGACAAGCTACAAAAAGCCCTCGTGGTGCTGGCGCTTGCCTTTGGCGTGCTGTTTGCCCTGTCGTTTATGCAGGAAAACATGGGTAACTTCACCATCAACCTCAACCGCCTGGAGCTGTTCCGCCGCGGCGTGGCCATTGCCGACAATGGCGACTTTAACAACGCCACCGCGCGCCTGGCGGCCGACGCCGTGGACAACGGCACCAATATCGCTGCCGACGACCTGCCCGACAACCTGGATAACATCGACGGCAGCCACAACGGCAAGAACTATGTGGCGTACACCTTCTATATCCGCAACGCCGGCAAGACCGATCTGGGCTACAGCGCCAAGCTCAAGGTGGTCAGCGCCAGCAAGGGCGTGGAGAAGGCGGCGCGCGTGCGGGTGTACCGCAACGGCGAGCCCACCACCTATGCGGCGGCAACGGCCGACGGCAGCCCCGAGCCCAACACCGAGCCGTTTGCGTCCAAGGACGTGGTGACGACCATTAGCCACAAGAACTTTCGCGTGGGCGATGTGGACAAGTACACCGTGGTCATTTGGCTGGACGGCGACGACCCGGAGTGCGTGGACAAGATCATCGGCGGTGCGGTGGAGTTTGGCTTTGACTTTGATTCGTCCGAGACCGACGACTCGAGCCTGTTCATTAAATTCGTGCAGGATATTGCCGACACCCTGACCGGCAACGACCCCATTAGCGCGAGCGGCAACGAGGCGCCCGATTACTACAAGGAACACAACGTGACCTGGAGTAACCGTCGCAACCAAAAGAACTCGCCCGCGGGGGACGGGGACAAGTAGAACGAAGAAGCGCCGGGCCGGGAGTGATTTCCCGACCCGGCGCTTTTGTTATGCGGAGGCGTTGTCGGCGGAGGTAGCGCCGTTGCCAGCGGCGTCGTCCAGCAAGAACAACCGCAACGCGAGCTTGATCGCGTAGCCCGGTTTGACCTGCACCGGATCTCTCATGCGCTCGCCCAGGTCGCCGCAGTAGGCATAGATGTCGCGGATCAGATCCGCGCCCGAGAGCGTGAACATGTAGCCCGCGTCCGAAAGCGCGTTGGGCGCTGCGGGCAGCCCCGCGGCCGCACAAAAGCTCGCGAGGTCGGAGCCCATGACGGCCTTGTAGTCGATCGCGGCGCCACGGTCCCGGGCGGTCTGCTCCTGCTCGCGGGCATATGACAACGCCGCCGCCAGCACAAAGCTGGGTGTGGGCGCGTTGACGTCGTCGGTGGTGGCGACGAGCTTACCGGCCGCTTGCGTGACCAGCCAGGCAACTTCGCGCTGACAACGAACGGCTTTGCGCGTCACCGGCTTGATCGATCCGGTAGAAACGCTTCCCTTGGGTTGATTGGCGGCAGCCATAGAGTCCTCCCGGCAAATAGCCCGCATAAGCAGGCAGAAATTACACGTGCTACATCAGTATAGCGGGTGGGGAAGGGCTAGGGCGAAGCTCGGCGGAGGGCGAATGTGTGCGTTGGCATGGCGCTGCGGTCGCAAGGCTTAAGAGGGGCTTATGACTGCGCGGGAGAGAGATCAAATAAGGTAAACGATGTTCATGTAGCACCGCATATAACCAGAGGTAGACCTATGAATCTGCCGGAATGTAGGCTGCCGAAAACTCATAAGGAAATCGTAAGAATTATGGTATTCTCAATTCCATGTCTAAAGGATGGGCAAGCAACATCCAACACGAAAGCGCGGGCTCCCCTTCCGGGCTTCTCGAGGGTCATCTGGGATGAATGGGGAAAGAAAGGGGTCCGTATGGATACCAAGGCATTAAAGAAGCAGATGGGCGCCGCCATCGCCATGGTGCTGGTAGCAGCCGTAGCGTTGGGTTCTGCCACGTTCGCATGGTTTGTCAGCAACAACAAGGTCGACGCAACGACCAGTAAGATTTCTGCTCAGTCGAACTCTGCGTTCATGTATATTCGTGATGAGAATGAACCGTCTAAGGATCTTCGCACGGATGATTCTTCTGTTGCGAACACGCCGCTTTATCCGGCTCATTGGGCAAATGGCGCCGACACGACTCCGTACGATACGCTGGCTAACTTCTATACGGCATTCGGTACCAGTGCGACTGATGGCTTGAAGGTCGACAATACCGTCAAGCTTGTTCCTGCTCAGGGCGCCGACGCTGCCGGCACGCCTGCCGCCGCGGTTACTGGAAAGTATGCCGTAAAGAACACCTTTTATGTTGGCTCAAAGGGCGCTGAGCTCACCAATCTTGTAGTTGATTCGGCCAAAATTACGGGTGCCACAGGCGATAATGATAAATTTGATTCTGCGCTTCGCGTGCTGGTCATGAGCGGGACGAACTGGGTGCTTTGCAATAAGGACGGCATTGTCTCCTCTTCTGACACCACGCATAAGCTTGCCGATAAGATTGGCGAGGATGAGACAACCGTTGAAATGTATGTCTTCTACGATGGTGACGATGCTCAGGTCTTTACGAACAATCTTGAGAATCTGAAGACGGCTTCCAAGCGCATTAACGTTGTCTTCACTGCTACCTCTACTCAGACCGATAAGAACTAGCGGGATAAGCAGCTAAACAAGGCGGGGGAGAGGTGTCCCCCGCCTTTTTCTTTAGAGAGGAGGATTTCCGTTGAGCGTTAAGCAGATGAAAAAGCAGCTTGCGATCGCAGCCTTGTCAGTCGTTATGGCAGCGGTTGCGCTTGGCTCTGCAACGTATGCCTGGTTCGTTTCAAACACAAAGGTTGACGGCACCACCAGTACCGTTAGCGCCCAGGCAAACGGCATGGTCCTCCAAATTGCGTCCGGCCCAAATGCCATTCATGACGGTAGCGATCATCAGACGACCGCCGCAAGCACTGGCCATGAGATCAGTCCGTCTTCCACGGACGATGCCCATAGCTGGTTTGTACCAAAATCATGGAATGGTACAGATGTGAGTGGTTACCAGAAGGCAACGATTTCTAAGCAGCTTGAGGGTTCCTATACGCTCAAGGGAGATACCGAGACTTATTACGCCTATACGATGGCGGAATATACGCTCTACACGATTAACCAGACTGGCGAGGCTGACGTCTATCTCGACAACAGCAGCTCGAACGGTCCCGTTGTTGTGACTGCGTCGGAAGGCGCTTCGAAAGATTGGTTTGACAAAATCAAAGGCAGCCTTCGTGTTGGTCTGCTGATTAATGACGAGCTCAAGGTTGTTTATGCTCCGGTCCTTCCGACAGGCAAGGGAAACGATGTTTCTGCTACCGAAGGCTGGAGTTGCGTGAATCCCGACAGCCTCTCGGTGACCATGGCGCCGTCCTATGCCCATGTGTGCGGTGGCAATATGATTGACCAGAACAGTAAAAACTGGGGAGCAACTGGAAGCGGTGACTCCTACGTAAAGCCGACGGGCGACGCTCAGATGCTCGCTCATGTTGGTTACAGCGGGACAAACTTCAAGGTTGTCATTTGGATGGAAGGCACTGACAGCGATTGTCAGAACATGTCCGGCCTCGATGTTGGTGAAGGAAGTCCGACCTTCGATGTAACGGTTAGCCTGGTCGGCATCGTGCCTGACTCTAAGTAGAGGCAAGACAACAATTAAACTGCCTAAAGGGGCCGCTTCGATTGAAGCGGCCCCTTTTTTTGTGGCTGTCCGCTGGAAGCACTTTGTCGCATATCGCTCGGGGTCGGCGATAATGTGAGGAACTGTTCTTCCTGGAGGTTCCTTATGGACGGCATCGCTTCTAGTGTTCCGCTGATTGCTCGGCCGAGTTTCGACCGCGCTTGCAGCTTTGTGCCGTCCGAATATGTCCAGGCTTGGGAGTGGTTCTTGCGCGAGGAGCAGCGTGGCGGCTTGTGGGACAAGCTTCCGCATCGCACCAATGCCGATAGCCCTCAATATCCCTTTCGTCTGACGATTGATTCCGAACTCTTTCCGGTGTCGCGCGACTCGGGCATCTTTTGGCCTGGTCGCCGGCGCGTTAAGCATCCGCGTGAGAAGACCTTCGCCCTTTCGGTGCACAACTCAAAGCGCGGCGCCTACCCCGATGTTCCGCCGCTCTATCTTGAGGATGGCACCTGGGTGCTCAAGTACTCGTCGCAAAGTGCTTCGGTCGAAAACTGGCGCGACCAGGACTACAACCAAAAGATGATCAACTGCATGGAGTGCGGCGTTCCCGTTGGCGTGTTCTTTGCAACGAGCGCTGGCTACAAGGTGCTGGGCCTAGCGTTCGTTGAGCGTTACGAGCCGGAGAACAGCTGGTTTGTGCTGCATGGCCCCGTTCACAAGGGTGGACCCGACGCGCGTTTCTTCCCCGATATGAGCTACATGAAGGACGCTCCGATTGCGGCGGAGTTTTCCGGCGCTCCGGCGAGCGACGATGAAAAGGTTCGCTATGCGCTGCGTCGCGAGCGAATCGGCCAGCAGCGTTTCCGCACGCAGCTCTTTGAGGCCTATACCGGTCGATGCGCCGTCTCGGGTTGCAATGTCGACGAAGCGCTCGAAGCTGCGCATATCGAGAACTACTCGGGTCCCAAGTCGCAGGTTGTCAGCAACGGTATCCTGCTGCGCCGCGACCTGCACTCGCTGTTCGACGCTCATCTGATTTCGTTTGAGCTGGTACGCGGCGACTATCAACTTTGCGGGTCGTACCTTCTGCGACATACGGAATATGCGACGTTTGCAGGCTCGGTGCTGCGCGAGCCGGACGAGCATCGCTTGCGACCCAACGCTCGATTCCTCGAGGCGCATCGAGCCGAGTTCGATTTCTCGGAATCGCGACGTCGGGCGGAAGCCGTTGCTCCGTATTAGTTAGGTGCGGCCCGTCGCAACCCAATCATGTCGATTGATCGGATCGCGCTGCGCCGCATCGAGAGCTGCACGATCCTGCCATCCTCTCCTCAACGGTTAAAACGGGAAAGGGGAGACCATGGGATGGCGAAGCGATATCGCGCGAGGCGTGTACGGAAACCTACCGCGAGCGTTAATGGACCGGAGCTTGTTTCCGCTCGTCGAGGCTAGTTGCAGCCAAATCTGTTTGCCCTGTTCCCGCTGCGGTGCAGACCTCCCATGCCTAGACATCAGCTTCATCGACACCCGCGACAAGCACGCTGCCGACCCGCGGGCTCGGACGGGCCTACGTCTTCCGGTCTATCCTCAGCAATGCCCAACCTGCGGATGCACCATTACCTATGACGAGGCGGATGTCTAGTTGCCTGCTGATGAGCGAGGATTGTTGGACGATTGAAAATTGAGCGTGGATTATCGGACGATTTTGGGTTGAAAAGCTGTCAAAAACGGGAGATTTTCCACGCTCGGGCGTTTCTGCCTTATAAGATGCCCCACAGGTAAATCCCCTCGCACAGGGTTTTGTGGAACTGGGTGTGGTGGTCACGTGCCCAGGTGAAGAGCGCCTGGTCAAAGTTGTCCTGACTGTCGGGGATGCCGTAGACGCCGGCGACTTCCACGCGCACGAACTCCAGCGCGGGCAGCTTGTTGATGGCCGTGAGTGCAAACGGCGACGTGGGCTCCTCGAACAGGTAATGGCTGCCTTGCAGCGCGCCGCAGGCGGTGCAGGTGCTAGCGAGCGATACGGTCTTGGTGGTGCGCGACGTTACGGGCTTGTAGCCGCAGCGCTCGCGCAGGTAGTCGCGAATTTCGGCCGGCACGCAGCCCAGCGCGGGGACGATGGCTATGGCGTTGGCGCGGGCGGTGTCGATCGCGATGTGGCCCGCGTCGTCCACAGCGGGTATTGCGCCGGGCGCAGCCTTGCTGCCCGAGTCCTCGGCCACCCGATACGGAATGCCAAAGGCTGCGACCGTCGTCTGCTCGTGACACTTCCAACATTCGCGCTTGCCCAGCACCAGGTAGATGTAGGGCGCGCTGGGGTCGGAGCGATCAACGCCGGGCAGCCACGCGGCAAAGGGCTCGGGGTTGATGCCGTCGGGCACGTACCAGATCTTCTTGACCCGGTCCCACTTGGCGCCCAGGGCCTTGGCCTGGTCTTTGTGCGAAAAGGGAACATCGAGCTCGGTGCGCATGGCGGCTCCTTTGTGCGACTTGCGGTGCATGTGCTCCAAGGATACCCCAGCGCTGGGTGTGTGGTCGCTAAACGAGCATTTCGACCGTCCGAGAAGTCGCGGAGCATTTTGGCGAGGTCGTGCCGTCAAGTAAATGGGCAAGCAAATGGTCAGCTTTTGGTCAGTTGAGCGGCAACCTTGCCAAAAGCTTGACGGATTTGCAGCTAGACGTCGACGAATGAACACTTTGGACGCGCTGCGGCAAAAAACCGCCGGTCGTTTGCCGAAAACTTACCAGGACCGCCGGCGGCCGCCGACGCGCGTGTTATCTTCGCGCCATGAGCTACTTTATCGTTTCACATAACGCTGCGTTGGCGCTTTTGGCGCACATTCCGAACCCTCGATTTGGGGATTCGGAACCAGAGGTCGTGTCGATTGCGGGCGCCTGCGCGCTCTTGGACCAAGAGGCGCAGGAGTTTATCGATCGCTATGATTTAGGGGTCGAAACGCTGGATTTGCTGGTGCCGTCGCGCGCCGACCGTCGGCGGAGCAAACATGTTAAGACGCATCTCTGCACCAACGAGCTCCCGGCGGGTTCGTTTATCTCGCTGGGCCACTGGATGGGCGGCCTGGATGCGTACGTGTGCGCTCCCGAGCTGGCGTTTGTGCAGGCTGCGCACGACGGCTCTGCAGCCGAGGCCATCTATGCCGGCTATGCCATGACATCGGACTATCGGCTGGACAACCTTGCTCCCGGCGGGGTGACAAGCAGGGATGGGGGCATGCGCGATGGCAGGCTCACGACGAAGGAGCTCATTGCGGCGTATATCGAGGCGTCCCCAAAGGTAAGGGGTCTCGCGAAGGCAAAGGCGCTGCTTGCGTATGTGATCGAGGGATCGCGCTCTCCGAGGGAGTCGGGGCTGTGCATGTTTATGTCGCTGCCTGCGCGCTACGGCGGGTATGCATTGGGCAAGGCCGAGCTCAACAAGAAGGCTTTCATTCGCGATGGACTCAACGATGGGCGCGAGCGCAAACTGCGCGTGTTGGAGCGCACGCCCGACATTACGCTTACGGCTAAAGTCGAGGTGGGCAGGGATAAAGTAAAGGCCGGGCTGCTGCCAGAGGTGCTGACCGCGATGGTCGACTACGACAGCGATGCCATTCATGACGGCCGCGAGAAGATCCACAAGGATGTCGAGCGCCGCAACGAGTTGGAACTGCTTGAGGGAGTAGCGTATTTTACGGTGACAACCGACCAAGCAATTGACTACGACAAGCTCGTTCGGCTGTGCGAACGCATCCGACGGAAGCTGCATCGGAATAAGCGCCCCATCTTTAACAAGGCGATGAGTGCAGAGCAGCGATATTTTGCCCATGCGCGTGCCGAAACGAAGCGATTTTGGCTCTGGCAAGCCGTTATCGATGCGAATCAGTATTGGTAGGGGCGGTAACAGGGGGTTAGAATTAGCGGCCATATATCCAGGTTTAATACTTTTCCCGAGAAGTGAACGAGTCAGAATGGACCCCCGAAACATCGACACTTTTAGGGGCTTGTTTCCTGCGGTTTTGCTGCTGGAATCCTGCGGTTTTAACGTCAAAAAGTGTGGATGCTCCGGGGGTCCAAATAAGCTCGTTCACTTCTGGGAAAAGTATTAAACCTCACTTTATAGGGGGTTATTTATATATGGCTGCGAGACCCAACCGCGCCTGATCGGGGCAATCACCGGGGCTGTTTGGGCGGTTTGGCTGCAGCGGCGTCCTTTTGTCTTGGCGGCGTAAAACAAAACAGCTCAGAGGCGAAGCCTCTGAGCTGCGAACATTTGGTGGGCGTTAGAAGATTTGAACTTCTGACCTCTTCCGTGTCAGGGAAGCGCTCTCCCCCTGAGCTAAACGCCCGATCAAGGGTGCGCGAGTGCGCAGGGAATAATATAACGGAGCTCCCGCCCACTGGCAAGAACTATTTTTTAAAAAGTGGCAACTTGCGACCCTATCGGCCCCCGATCCGGTGCGAGCAGTACGCGAAAAGTCGCGTTTGTACCCCCGATGAACTGCACATTCGCGTAAAATATTCCCATTATGGGCAAATGGTGTCCAGGTAGTTTACGATGCGGCATCTGGGGGAGGGGCATGTCGGACGCGCGCTCACTGCGAAAACAGTTCAATCGCATGCTCGCCACGTTGCTGGTGGCCCTTGCTGCTGCCGGAGCCGTAACATATGCCTGGTACATCTACAACGCCAACCGCCACATCACCGATGTCAAGATGGCCGCGGGCACGGGCGTGACCTTTCTCATCTCCAACGAGTACGACGGCGAATACAAGACCAACGCCGGCCTGAGCTTTTCGGGCCTGCTCGATCCCGTCTCGACCGACAACGTGCT
Source organism: uncultured Collinsella sp. (assembly GCA_958372075.1). Lineage (GTDB taxonomy): Bacteria > Actinomycetota > Coriobacteriia > Coriobacteriales > Coriobacteriaceae > Collinsella. The sequence goes on from CATXMO010000010.1 coordinate 52,002, forward strand.
CAACGGCTTCCAAAAGGTAACGGGCTTTACCGGCGGAACCACCCAGGACTCGCTCTTTGCCAGCATGTTTGGCGCCGCCGAGCACTCCGACTACTACAAGACCTCCCTGTACCTGGCTACCAATTCGGCCGCGACCGACGTGTACCTGTCGGGCATCGACTTTACCGAGCAGGACCCGGCAAACCCCATCTCCACCGCCCTGCGCGTGGGCCTGGTTACCTATGCTCCGGGGCAGGGCGACACCGTTACGGGGCAGTATGTCTTTGAGGTCTCAGGCGAGCGCAATCCCCAGGCGCGCTACAACACGCTCGACGGCAAGGATGCCGGCGAGAACGAGCAGAATCACCTGGTGCTCGACAGCACCCGCTCCAATGGCGCCACGGTTCATTTTGACCAGCTGACTAGCGCAAACTTCTGCGACTACAACGAAGACACCGGCATCGTGAGCCTCAAGGAGGCTACGACCAAGATCTGCAGCCTGCCCGCCGCTGCCAAGGGCGCCAACCGCAGCACGCCTGTGCGCGTGGATGTGTACGTGTGGCTGGAAGGCTGCGACCCCGACTGCACCAACAACCTAGCCGCCACCAGTCTGCAATCGCTGGCGCTGCGCTTTGCCGGCAAGCGTTCGTAAGGGGGCCGGGGATGAGTACATCGAACATCAAAGACATCCTAAGCTCGCGCCGCCGCATGGTTGCTGCGGCCGCATGGATGCTGGTGCTGGTAGCTGCCTTGAGCGCCGCCACCTACGCCTGGTTTAGCAACTCGCGCTACACCAACGTGACGCCCGTGGCGCATACGGTAAGTGACGAGGGCTCCGACCTGCAGATTGGCCTTTCGGCCAACGGGCCCTGGGACACGACGGCCACGCTTGCCGACGCCGACAAGACGCTCTATCCCATCTCGACGTCGGACCTTTCCCGCTTTTGGCGCGGCACGTTCCAAAACGCCGCGGGCATCACGACCGACTACGCCGACTGCACCGCGCAGCTGGACGACTATGCCCTTTCGGGCACGCTGTACCTTAAGGGCGGCGACAGCGCCCTCAACGTGTACCTGCATCCGGGTCAGATGAGTGTGACGAGCGACCCACAGCTGCTGGCCGCACTGCGCCTGGGGCTTGTGATCACGACCCAGTCGGGTACGCAGACGCACATCTTTACCTGCGACGACCTGGGCAGCACCGCGGGCGCCACCAGCAGGCGCACCACCGCGCAAGACGGCGTGGTCGTGGCGGCGGGCGCCTCGGGCTGGACCTACACCGCCGACCCTGCGCGCGCCATAAGCGCCTACAGCATGGACGGCACCGGCGACACGCCCACGGCGCGCGCGGGCGCCACGCCCATCTGCACGCTGGCCGCCAACGAGGTGGCAGGCGTTCACTACGTTGTGTACATGGAAGGCTGCGACGCCAATTGCATCGACGAGGCCCAGGCCCGCGATGTGGTGCTGCAGCTTGCCTTTGCCGCGGCCAAGGCGTAAGGGGGCGAGCGACATGGAAGATCAGAAGCACATGCCAGCAGATGGCTGCGAGGCCAAAACCCAGAGTGAGAGCCCCACGGCCCCCTCCAGCGTGGCCGCCGAGCGCCAGGTCCTCGAGGGCACCGCTGCCCGCCGCCACGCTTGCCGCGCGCGTGCCTACATCGCGCTCGTTATGGTGGCGCTCGCCGCCACTTTGGGCGCCGCGACCTACGCCTGGTTTACCAACAACATGAAGGTCAACACCAACTCGGTGAGCGTGCACAGCGACACGTCCAAGCTGGTGCTGGAGCTGGGTGACGCCGACCGCGGCAGCTGGTCGCAGCAGGGTGACGTTTCCCTAACTTCCAACGCGACCGGCGCCGTGACGCTCTACCCGGTCTCGACCTTTGACCTCAACGGCTTTGCTGCCTGTGCGCAAAACAACTCTGCCGGCGATGCCACAGTGTTTGAGCAGGCAAAAGACAACGGCTCCGCCTTCTACCACGGTTGGATCGATCTGCGCCCTACCATTACCGGAACGGGCGCCAGCAAAGTAAGGGGCAAGGTCAACCTGTATCTGGCCGAATCGCTGGTCCCGCAGGGCACCGACGCCGAGCTGCTGCGCGCAGCCCGCGTGGGCATTAAAGTCTCGAGCGGCAACCAGGTGCTTGCAACCAACATCTTTGAGCTCGACAGTTCCGATAGCGGCCATCGCGACGAGCACCCCGCGACCGCGCCTACGGGCCTGGCGGGCTACACCGAGAGCATGCTCCTGGGTTGGCAAAACGGCCAGCTCGCTTGCGGTGCCAACGTGACGCAGGACCCGGCCGCCTATACGCTGGACACGAGCGAGACGGCCACGCGCCCGCAGAACACGCTCGCCACGCTTGGGCTTGGCCAGACCTATCGTTTGGATATCTATTACTACATCGAGGGCACCGACCCCGATAGCGCCGACTATCTCTATCAGGATCCGGGCACCTTGCACCTGGCGCTCTTTGCGACCTTGGACGGTGAGTAGCAATGGCACACGCCACGCCCGACAACCGCCGCCCGACCACCGGCGCTCCGGTTGCCGCGCCCACCGATATCGACCTGCGCCGCAAGCTCACTACCACCGTGGTGCTGGTGCTGTTTGCGCTGGTGGCGATAGCCATGGCAACGTTCGCCTGGTTCTCCATCGCCGATAGCGCCAAGACCCGCATGCTCATGATCGACGCCAACGCCGACGGTTCGCTGCGCTTTGACCTGGACGAGCATGCCACGTTCGACGAATACGTCCACAGCCTGGGCTTCGACCAGATCTCGGCGCGCATTGCCAGCGAAAAGGGCGTGGACATCGACGCGTCCAAGCTCAAGCCCGTCACCACGAGCGACTACCAGACCTTTACCTTCGAAGACGGTTCCACCGCCGATCCCGCCACCGGTGCCTACCTGGAGTTCACGCTGCACTTTATGAGCGGCACGGACCTGCGCGTTCGCCTGACCGGGCAGGACGGCGACGGCGGCGCGTCCGGCACGCGGTTTAGCTCCGACACGCAGAGTATGGCCAGCGCCATGCGCATGAGCTTTACCGCCGACGGTCACACCTGGGTCTACAACCCCAACGGAGGCGGGGGCTCGTCTGGTTCGGCCACCGTCTTTGGGCTCGACTCGGATACGGCGAACGCGGCCAGCGACATGTTCGACCTAATAAAAGATACGGACAAGCCGGTAACCGTTCGCATATGGCTCGAGGGAACGGACCCAAATTGCACTAATATGCTAAAGGGAGCTAACTATTCGGTTTCGATGCGCTTTGAGGGCATCGAAGAACAGTAGATATGCACGGCGGCCACCGGGCCGCGCACGACCTAGACAGACACGGTAGTAAGGGACATCATGCAATCTGTTAAAAAAGTCGCATCCATCGCGCTGAGCGTCGTCATGTGGATCATCATCCTGGTGGCGGCCCTGTATGCGTTTACCACGCTCGCCACGCGCGAGGACGGCAGCGTCTCTGACATCGCCGGCTTCACCCCGCTCGCCGTGCAGTCCGACTCCATGGCGCCCACGTTTAACAAGGGCGACCTCATCTTCATCAAAAAGTGCGACACCTCCAAGCTTGAGGTGGGCGACATCGTGACGTTCCATACCATCATCGACAACGAGTACGCGCTCAACACGCACCGCATCGCCGCCATCGACGAGGTCAACGGCATGCGCAGCTTTACCACCAAGGGCGATAACAACGACGTGGCCGATACGCACATCATCAGCGACGGCGATATCGTGGGCAAGTACGTGTTCGCGCTGCCGCAGATGGGCAAGGTCATGGACTTCCTGTCCAGCTCCATGGGCTTCCTCATTGTGATCGTGCTGCCCATGCTGCTGTTCTTTATCTACCAGGTGTATCACCTCATCGTGGTGGGCATGAACCTTAAGCGCGCTATGGCCGAGGAGGACCGCCTGGCCGCCGCGGCTGCCATCGTGGACGCCGAGGGCAAGGGTGACACTACCGTCACGGCCGATAACGCCGCCGAGCAGCTTGCCCAGGCCGAGGCCAAGCTCGAGGAAGCCCGTCGTCTGAAGGCCGAGGCCGAGGCGGCGATGAGCGCGACCAAGCAGGAGGGTACCGACGGTGAGTGAGTTTCTGGGATTTGCCTGGGAGCTACTGGCAAAGGTCGTCTACAACGTCGTTGCCGTCGTGAGCTCCATCCTTAACCTGCTGGTGTTTGGCTGGGTTGAGTACTTCAACATCTTTATGACCTACTTCACCACGTTTGACCTGGTGGGCAAGATCGGCGCGGTCATTCTGTTTGCCATGCTCATCGCGGTCCCCGTGCTGATCGTGGCCGTTCTGATCCACCACTACCGCATCAACCGTCGCCTGCATCGCGACGACACGTCCAACAAGGCGCTCTATCGCGAGATCGGCCGCCTGAACAAGCAGGTGCTCGACCTCATGGACGAGAAGAACAAGCTGCTGGCGCTCAAGGTCAATGCCATGGGCGGCACCAAGCAGATTCCGTACGTGGGCGCCTCGGCCCTGGCCGACGACCATCTGCCCACGGTGGGTAACGTGGTGGGCGCCGCCGCAGGTGCCGCTACGGGTGCCGCTGCGGGCGAGGGCGCCGCGGCGACGGCCGTCATGTCGGGCAACGCGTCGCTCGCGCTCGACGGTGCGGGCGTCAAGGATGCCGCGGCCGCCATGGCCAAGGCGACCGTCGAGGCCAAGACCCTTGCCGAGGAAAAAGAGATCGCCCAAGCCAACCGCTTCCCCAAGCTGTCCCTGGTGGACCTTAAGTACCGCGACTGGGAATCGCCGGTCTACGACGATGCCATCTCGCTGGAGGACTTTGTCGACAGCTTCCGCGCGTTTGCGTGCAGCCAGATGAAGCTCTACTACACGCCCGAGATCATCCGCCGCTTTGTGGCCGGCATGGCCGCCTCCAAGCTGCTGATCCTGGAGGGCATCTCGGGTACCGGTAAGACGTCGCTGCCCTACAGCTTTAGCCGCTACTTGGACAACCCCGCGACCATCGTTTCGGTGCAGCCGAGCTTCCGCGACCGCACCGAGGTGCTGGGCTACTTCAACGAGTTTTCCAAGCGCTTTAACGAGACCGAGTTCCTCCGCGCCGTGTATGAGGCGGGCCTTCGCCAGGACCCGTCCATGATCGTGCTCGACGAGATGAACCTCGCCCGCGTGGAGTACTACTTTGCCGAGATCCTGTCGGTGCTCGAGATGCCCAGCCACGACGAATGGGTGCTCGACCTGGTGCCCACCCAGTGGGCCGCCGACCCCAAGGCCCTGCACGACGGCAAGCTCACCATTCCCGACAGCCTGTGGTTTATCGGCACGGCCAACAACGACGACTCCACCTTTACCATCACGGACAAGGTGTACGACCGCGCAATCCCCATCGAGCTCAACGAGCGCGCCGACGCGTTTGAGTGCGAGCCGCACGAGCGCGTGCACGTGACGGCCGATCACCTGCAGTATCTATTCCAAAAGGCCAAGGTCGAGTATGTGATCGACGAGGAGCTGCTCCAGAAGATGCACAAGCTGGACCAGTACCTGCAGACCCGCTTTAAGCTGGCCTTTGGTAACCGTATCATCAAGCAGATGTACGACTTTATCCCCGTGTACGTGGCGTGCGGCGGCACCGAGCTGGGCGGCATGGACTACATCATCGCCCGCAAGGTGCTCAAGAAGTTTGAGTCCATGAACGTGAGCTTTGTGCGCGACGAGATGAAGGGCCTGATCGAGTACATTGAGAAGACCTTTGGCGAGGGCGGTCTGCCCGATTCCGTCATGTACCTGCAGCGGATCCAGAATTTCTACTAATGTCGTAAGCGCGGGGCGACGTGATGTCGCCCCGCCCCTTTCCGATCGATCCAATCTATGGAGTAACCCATGTCCGAGACCATTCAGGACCTCTATACCAGCTTCTCCGAGCAGATGGAGCCCATCCAGGAGGACAGCCGCTACTTCCGCTATCTGTTTGAGATGGCGCAGGCCTCGGGCACCACGATCGAACAGCAGCGCGAGGAGCTCGTCAAGGTGGTGGACGAGGAATGGATCAGCATGATCGAGGACTCGCTCGACGCCATCAACACCATCATCGAAAAGCCGCGCCGCTTTATCACCACCGAGGAAGAGGTGGTGCCGGTCTCGCTCGCCAAAAAGATCAGCGCCGACAGCGTTCGCCATCTGAGCCAAAACACGCAGTTTTTGGCGCCGAGCGACGACGGCGGAGTTCACCCCACGCGCATCCTCAATGTCAATACCGTTGAGACCTACGACCTGTACGAGAACCGCTTTATCTACCACCTGATTCAGCGCCTGCTGACGTTTGTGGACAAGCGCACCGACGTCATCTTTTGGTCGACGGGCAACGAGATCCGCAACCGCTTTAAGATGCACAGCACTATCGATGACGCGTACGAGCAGATCGAGTACAGCGTGGAGATGACGGTCAAAAACCGTCAGAGCTTTGCCGAGAACGACGCCGACAACATGGACGTCTTTATGCGCATCGACCGCGTGCGCCGCCTGGTCATGGCGCTGCGCGGCGCGTCGTTCTGCCAGATCATGAACGGCTGCAGCGCGGTCCGCAGCCCCATTCAACGCACCAACCTCATCATGAAAGACCCCAACTACCGCAAGTGCTACCAGCTGTGGCAGTTTATGGAGCGCTATGACAAGGTGGGATACAACATCGACGTGCAGCAGCAGGCGCTGGCGTTCGATGACGAGTACATGGTGCAGATGTACACCAACCTCATCAATAACTACGCCGTCTTTAAGAGCCTGACTGATGACGAGCGCAACCTGCAGGAGCTCGAGAGCGTACAACACGCGCCGGTGGCGCCCAAGTTCATCAAGGAGATCAAGGAGGTGCAGGTCGATAGCCCCGACCTGCCCGACGTTGAGGTCCGGCGCGTGTTTGTGGAGGAGGTCACGCAGGCTCAGCTCGATGCCGAGCAGGCACTGGCCGAGGCCCGCGAGCAGATTGAGGAGCTACAGGGGCAGCTTACGTCCTGGAAGGTGCAGGCGCATGCGCTGACCGATGAGCGCGATGACCTGGCCGACGAGCTGGACGAGGCCAAGACGCGTGAGCTGGCGTTGACGCAGCGCGCGCAGATTGCCGAGGCGGATGCCGAGGAGCTGCGCGGCTCGCTGGAGGATGTCGAGACCGGCAAGAAAGCCGCCGAGGATGCTGCCGCTGAGGCGCGCTCGACCGCAGCTGCCCAGCTTGAGCAGATGCGCGCCGAGGCCGATGCCGAGGTTGCGGCTGCCCGTGCCGATGCCGATGCCAAGGTTGCCGCCGCCGAGCAGGCAGCCGCCGAGCAGGTCGCACAGGTCAAGAGCGACGCTGCTGCGGCCCTGGCTGCCAAGACGGAAGCCGATGCCGCCGAGCTGCAAGCTGCCAAGGATGCCGCCGCGGCCGAGCTTGCCGGCGTGCGCGAGGTGTGCGCCAAGGAGGTTGCCGAGCTGCATGCCAAGCTGGACGCCGCTCAGCTGCAGATTGAGGAAGTGCAGCTGACGGCCGAGCGCGATGCCCGTGCCGCGCAGGAGGCGGCGGACGCCGCCGCGGCAGCAGCGGAGCAGGCGCTTGCCGACACCGTTGCTGCGGCCGAGGAGAAGGTTTCCGCCGCTCAGCAGGCTGCCGATGCCGCGATCGATGCCGCCTACGCGGCCGCCGATTCTGCCGTGGAGCAGGCCGCGGTGGATGCCGGCGAGAAGGTCGCCGCCGCCGCTGCCGAGCGCGATGCCGCGACGCGTGCCGCCGAGGACGCCCGTGCCGACGCCGACGAGCGTATCGCCGCAGCCGAGCGTGCGGCAGGGGAGCGCATCGAGCAGGAAGTCGTCGCCGCAAAGGCCGCGCACGAGCGCGAGCTCGAGGCCGCCCGCGCGGAGATGCAGCAGCGCTTGGCCTCGTTGGCGCACGAGCTGGAACAGGCCGAGCGCGATCGCGCCCGCGCCGAGCGCCGTGCCGAGGGCAACAGCCTGTCGCGCTATCTGCTGGCCCGCTTGCGCGGCGAGGCTGGCGAGGGCGTGGTCGCCGCGCCTGACGAGGATGGCGCTTCTGCGGCGGATGCCACCGAGGGCGAGGTCGCTGCCGACCCCGAGACTTCCGCAAAGGACGACGACAAGTGATGAAGCACGTGCTCCGCGTGATCAACGTGCTGGCGACCGTGGTGATCCTGGTCGCCTTTGTGGTGTTGCTGCGCACGGTGTTCACGCCCGCCGGCGAGATCCCCACCATCATGGGCTATGGCTTTATGCGCACGCTGACCGGTTCGATGGAGCCGGCGATTCCCGTGCACTCGTTTATCGTCGTTGATACCGGCGACGGTCAGGCCTATCAGGTGGGCGACATCATCACCTTCCATTCGTCCGATGACGCGCTGGAGGGTTCGCTCAACACGCACCGCATCGTTGCCGTGGAGGCCGCCGCCGACGGCGCCCCGATCTACCGCACCAAGGGCGATGCCAATCCGGTCGAGGATGCTGCGCCCGTGCCCGCCGCCGACGTGGTGGGGCGCGTGGTCTTTGTCTCGGCGGGGCTGGGCGTGGTGGTCTCGTTGCTCACCAATCCGCTGCTGTTCTTTCCGCTTATCGTGGTGCCGCTGATCGTGCTGCTGGTGCTCGAGATTCGCCATATGGTCAAGACAACGCAAGAGGTGGCACGCGCCGAGGACGAGGCCGCCTTGCGAGCCGCCGTTGAGCAGATTCGCGAAAAGCGCCGTCGCGAGCAGGAGGAGCAGGGCGACGCCGGTGACGAGGGCGATGCCGACGGTGGCCATACCGATGAAAGTGCGGAAGCCGATCCCGGCGCCCCAGGCGATTCCAACCGCTCGGCATAGCTCATCGGTGCCTTTCGTCCCTGCAATTTGGACGCTCGCAGATGCTCCGCATCATCTGCTATTTCATACCAATATCCGTGCTACAGTTTGGACGCTTTATTGCCAATTGATTTCGGGGGAGTGGGATGGAACAGAAGCGCTCGGCGCAGTGTGCACGTGAAAGGGCTTCGGTACCGATGACGGCGGCGTCTGATTTTATCGTGCCCGAGGGGACTGACGAGCTGAGCCGCAGCACCCGCCGCGCATGGCGCGACCGCCTCAACGACGCCCAGGCGCGCAAGATGGCCCTGGGTACGCTCGCCGCGTTTGCCGGCGGTACGTTTTGGGGTTTTTCTGGCACCAGCGCCAGCTACCTCTTTGACGTGTGCCATATCGAGACGTTTTGGCTGATGAGCGTGCGCCAAGTTATCGCTGGCCTGCTCTTTATGTTCGTTGTGCTCAGAAAAGACCGCGACCGCTTGATCGAGCTGTGGACTACCCCCGCCGATCGCAAGCAGCTTATTCTGTTTACGATCTTTGGCCTGCTGTTCAACCAGCTTTGCTATCTGTCAGCCGTGCGCCTGACCAACGCGGGCACCGCGACCGTCTTCCAGTGCCTGCAGCTGGTGGTCGTCATGGGGTATGCCTGCGTCACCGCGCATCGACTGCCGCGCACGCGCGAGGCTCTTGGCATTTTGCTCGCATTGGGCGGAACGTTTTTGATCGCCACGGGCGGCGACCCCAGTACGCTCAACATCTCGCCGATGGGCCTGCTCTCGGGCCTTTTGTGCGCAGTGGGCGGTGCCTGCATAGCAATCATCCCTGCCGGAATCCTCAACAAATACGGTAGCCCGGTCGTCACGGGCTCGGCCATGCTTTCGGCGGGAATCGTGATGAGTATCTTTACCCAGCCGTGGGCGCATATGCCGGCGCTCGGCCCCTCGGGTGTCGGCGCGCTCGCGATATTTATTGTGGTGGGGTCGTTCTTCGCCTATATGTTCTACATGCAGGGCGTTAAGGAGATTGGCTCGGTGCGCGCGAGCCTCCTTGGAACCATGGAGCCGGTTTCGGCCACCATCACCAGCGCCCTTATGCTGGGAACGGTGTTTTTGCCTACCGACCTGGCGGGCTTTGCCATGATTATCGCGATGGTGTTTTTGACGGTGTAGCTGGCGCCAAGACGGAAAAGGCGTTGTGCCACATTTTCGCCAATTGATGTCCGTGTCTGGAGTTTAGCTGTCGATGCTCAAAATGCCATAAACTAGCAACGTTATGGACTTTTTCATTGCGACTCAATTGCGAGGATTTCTTTATGGCTGGTAATCACTTTAAGGGCAGCGATAGCGGCCGTCCTGCAGTTCCGCCGCGTCCGAACGGGGCTGGTAAGGCCGGCACGCCGGGCGGCGCTGGGCAGGGCGGTTCCGGTAAGCGCGTGTCCCCGGGCGAGACGGCGATGTTTACCGCTCTGTACGAGCAGTCTCAAAAGGCAAAAAAGACCGGCCGTGCAAGAGGGAATGTCTTTGCGGGCGGTGCAACCTCCACGTCGCAGCCGAGCGGGGCCCCTTCGATACCTGCGAACAACGCAGGTGCTGCCAACGCCGCGAATATCGCCGGCAACGTTAATGCCGGCAAGGCCGCCAACAATACTCCCTCTGCCGGTGGCGCGGGGCTTACGGGTAACCTTGGCACGATTTACACCGGCGCCTCCGAGACTGGCACGTTCGCCCGCCTGGATGATAGCGGTGCCGAGTTTGCGGGCTCGGGTTCCAAGGAAGATTATTACGATTTTGGCTTGAACTACGGTAGCGACGCTTCGTCGAGTTCGACCTCTGACGGTCTGGTCCGTCATCGCCATCGCAAGGGCGAGCGCAAAAAGCGTCACACTGGCGCCATTATTGCCGCTGTAGTCGCGGTGCTTCTCGTTGCGCTTGGCGCAAGCGGCTTTATGCTGCTTAAATCGGCAAAGACCGTAAAGAGCGAAGCGAAGGAGGCTGTCGAGATCGTCGGTGGCCTTAAGGACAAGGTCACGTCGGGCGATTTTTCGACGCTGCCTGACGACGCGAAGAAGATTGATGAGCTCTTCGACAGCATGAAGGCGGAGACCTCGAGCCCGCTGTGGACGGCGGCTTCGTTTATCCCGGTGTATGGCGGCGACATCAATGCCGCACGCACCATGATCGACGCCCTGTCCGATGTCTCGAGCAATGCGCTGGTTCCCATGGCCGATAACCTTTCGCAGGCCACGCCCGGCAAGTTGTTCCAGGATGGGACTATCAACGTGTCCGCGCTGCAGGCGGTCGCCGATTCGCTCTCCGATAGCTCGAAGGTGTTCAAGAGCGCCAACGAGAAGATCCAGGGCATTGGCGATACTCATATTTCCCAGGTGACCGAGCTGGTCGATAAGGCCAAGGACGGCTTTGCCACCCTCAACGGCGCGGTTGACGCGGCGGAGAAGGTCGCCCCCGTCCTTCCCCAGATGCTCGGCGCCAACGGCCAGACGCGTCATTATCTTGTGCTCGCGATGAGCAATGTCGAGATCCGCGCCTGTGGCGGTTTTCCCGGTTCTCGCGGCGTGATGTCGGTGACTGATGGTAAGCTCGAACTGGGCGATTTTGTCAAAGTCGACATGATGAAAGAGCCTTTGAGCCCGCTTCCCATCACCGATGAAGAAGCAAACTTGTTCACGACCGGATGGGGCCTGACCGGATTCAACACGCTCGGATACACGATGGGTGACGTTACGATGACGCCCGATTATCCGCGTGCGGCTCAGCTTGCCAGCGATATGCAGAAGGCCATTGTCGGAGATGACATCGACGGCGTATTTGCAGTCGATCCGGTATTTTTGCAGTATATGCTCGGCATTGTAGGCGGCACACAGCTTCCTGACGGTACCGTCGTTGATGGAAGCAACGCTGCAAAGGTGCTGCTGCACGATATTTATTGGAATTACCCGGTAGAGGAACAGGACGCCATTTTTGCGGCGGTTGCCGGATCGGCTTTTAACAAGATCGTGGACGAACTGGGCTCCAGCGATATTGCTAAGATTGCTGGAGCCATCGAAAAGGGTGCTTCCGAGGGTCGCATCCTCATGTATTCGAGAAACGATGACGAGGAAAAGGCCGCGAAGGCCCTTGGAATATCGGGCGCCCTCCAAGCCGATACGTCGGAGGCTCCGATCTTGGGCGTCTATGTGAACAACTACAGTTATTCAAAGATGGATTGGTTCCTCGATAAGCGAGTCACCATCGATTCTTCGGTTGAAAATGCCGATGGCTCGACGACGTATCGAGTGACCACCTCGCTCAAGAACACGATGACCCCCCAGGAGAAGGCCGAGATGCCTGGTTATTTCCAGGGCCATAACGGCATTAGCCAGGATATTGATGATGAGGTACTGAGGCTTTATCTCTATGCTCCTGCGGGAGGCAGCATTTCGGACATTAAGACTTCGGGCTCCGGTTCTATCGAGATGAACGAAGCGACGCACGATGGCTTGAAGGTTGCATGGGGCGGTGTCCACATGCTTCTTGGACAAGACATAAAGGTTGAGTACACGGTCACGACTTCGAAGGACTCTGGGCACAAGGAGCTTAAGGTTCGTACCACGCCGACCGCTCAAACGTTCGAACAGGATAAGTAAGATATGAAGTACTTTGGCACCGACGGCTTTCGCGGTGAGGCCAACGTTGGGCTGACGGTAGAGCACGCTTATAAGATTGGCCGTTTTGTGGGCTGGTATTACGGCGCCAACCGCGAGCGCAAGGCGCGCGTCATCGTGGGCAAGGACACCCGTCGCTCGAGCTATATGTTCGAGGCGGCGCTGGTGAGTGGCTTGGTCGCGAGCGGTGCGGACGCCTATATGCTGCACGTGATCCCCACGCCGGGCGTAGCGCATCAGACCGTGGAAGGCTGCTTCGATTGCGGCATCATGATCAGCGCGAGCCACAACCCGTTTTGCGATAACGGCATTAAGCTCGTCAATAGCGACGGTTTTAAGATGGACGAGGACGTACTGGAGCTCATCGAGGACTACGTCGATGGCAAGAGCGAGGTGCCGCTGGCCACGGGCAACCACATCGGCGCCACGGTGGACTACATGCAGGGCCGCAACCGCTACATTGCCTCGCTCATCGCCAGCGCGAACTTTTCGCTGCAGGGCGTCAAGATCGGCATCGACTGCGCCAACGGCTCGGCGTCCTCGGTGGCCAAGCCGGTGTTCGACGCGCTGGGCGCCGACGTGCGCGTGATCAATGCCGCGCCCGATGGTTTTAACATCAACGTCGACTGCGGCTCCACACATATGGAGCGTCTGCAGCGCCACGTGGTGGAGCAGGGCCTGGACGTGGGCTTTGCCTATGACGGCGATGTCGACCGCTGCCTGGCCGTGGACGAGCGCGGGCGCGTGGTCGATGGCGACCAGATCCTGTACGTGTGCGGCGTGTACCTGAACAAGCACGGTCGCCTTTCGGGCGGTACCGTGGTTCCGACGATTGCCAGCAACTTTGGCCTGATCAAGTCGTTGGAGCTTGCCGGCCTAAGTGCCGTGACCAGCGGTGTGGGCGACCGTCACGTGTATGCCAAGATGCGCGAGGGCGGTTACAGCCTAGGCGGCGAGCAGACGGGCCATACGATCTTTGGCGATATCGAGCGCACGGGCGACGGGATTATGACCTCGCTGCGCGTGATGGAAGTGATTCGTGCCGAGCGCGAGACGCTCTCGCAGCTCACGGCTCCGTGCAAGCTGCTGCCGCAGGCGCAGGTGGCCGTGCGCGTGGCGGACAAGGACGCCGCGCTCGAGAACATGGGCGTGCAGAACGCCATCGCCGAGGCCGAGGCTGCGCTGGCAGGCGAGGGCCGCGTGCTCGTACGCAAGAGTGGAACCGAGTCGGTTATCCGCGTGCTGGCCGAGGCGCCCGACCAAGCATCCGCCGATGCCGCCATGAAGCGCATTGCCAACGCGCTCGAGGCTTTATAGCTACGCGGTTTTACCAAACCGCGTAGCTGCTCGACGCTGCAAACGGCCCCAAGCGGCAATCTGACGCTCAATTTCAAGGGCGCGACCAGAAGGTCAGCGCCCTTTCATTTCAAGACTTTAGTCTGCTGGCCGCGCAGCGGCCAGCTTTAAACCACCCGCTAC
>CATXMO010000011.1:0-64774 GCA_958372075.1 uncultured Collinsella sp.
GCCCGTGGGTTATACCCTAAGAGCAAACCACCCTTTTTAAGGGTGGTTCTGATTTTGGTTCGCGCCATGTGGGGGTGATGGCGACGTGCATTTTTGCGAGTATTCTGCAATCGAAGGCCCCTGCATACCGACCTCGGGCAAAAAATCGGGATTTCTCGATGTTTTCTACGAATGATGGGCGGGGTTATGGGCTGACAGCGTTTGATTTGCAGGGATATTCGCGGTCTTTGGCATTTATCGTAGCGCCCGAAGCTCTTGGTTATGTTGAATACTCCTAAAAATGCACGGCGCTTAGAGGGGGACCTTCGCGAAAAAGGAAACCGCTCCGTCGAAGTATGCATTCGACGGAGCGGTTTATGCATATAGCCGATTCAGGATGCGTTGCCAACTTGTTAGAACTTGACGGTCGGTGCCTGGCGGGCGGCCTCGGCTGCCTCAAAGCCCTGGCGCTCCTTAAACTGGAAGATGCCGGCAAAGATAACGGCAGGGAACGTCTGGATGGCGTTGTTGTAGCTAAGCACGCAGTCGTTGTAGCTCTGGCGCGCGTAGCTCACCTTGTTCTCGGTGTCTTCGAGCGTGGCTTGGAGCTGCGTAAAGTTGGTGTTCGCCTTAAGATCGGGGTAAGCCTCGGCCACGGCGAAGAGCTGGCGCAGGGCGCCGGTCAGCACGTTGTCGGCTTCCATCTTGGCTTCGGGCGTGGTGGCGCTTACGGCGGCGTTGCGCGCGTTGACCACGGCGGCAAGCGTGTCCTGCTCGTGTTTGGCATAGCCCTTGACGGTCTCGACTAGGTTAGGGATCAGGTCGTTGCGGCGCTGCAGCTGCGTGTCGATATTCTGCCAGGCGTTATCAATGCGATTGCGCTTGGTGACCATGTTGTTGTAGATGCCGGCGATGGCGCAGACAATCACAACGACAACAACGATACCGATGATGACGGGAATCATGGTGTCTCCGTTTCGAATGGCCGCGGCGTCTTCCGCCGGCTGCCGTTGGTGTAACGCTACTAGTATACCCGCAACCCTTGGCGATACCGAACTTTCCGGTAAGCGTTATGTTTCCACCAAGGTGAGGCCGTTCGCCAAGGAGTGGGCGATACAGGTGTAAGATATGCGACAGATTAGTGAGCGATGTCTTTTCCTTGAGGAGGGCGATACGTATGGACCTTCGCATCAAGAAAACCTATCGGGCCCTGTTCGAGGCCTTTACTGAGCTGCTCGAAGAGCATCGGTTTGAGGACGTGACGGTTGCCATGCTGTGCGACCGCGCTATGATTCGTCGGACGACGTTCTACAAGCACTTCCGCGACAAAAACGATTACTTTGCCTTCTATATCGATGAACTCATGTCGGGTCTGCCGCAAAAGCGGGCCGATGCGGATGGCGCGGAGGGCGCCGAGGACGTGCGCGCGCTTCGCCACGAAGTGTTCGCCGATGCCATGGATCTGATTCTGGCGCATGAGCAGCTCATGGATAACATTTTGGCGAGCAGTATGTCGGGCATGCTGACCAGCATGATTTGCGACCGCATCGCGCGCTCCATACGCGGGCGCGTGATGAGCGCGCTTGACGAGGATGCGCTTGCGCCCGTATCGCTCGAGACGACGTCTGAGTTTGTCGCCGGCGGCATTATTCGGCTCTTTACCATGTGGTGGGAATCGGGCCACGTACTGGAGCGCCGATCCGAAATCGCCGACGTGGTCGATGCGCTGTTCGAGCGGACCATGACGCCGGTGAGTCACTAAGAGTGGCGGAGAGAGGGGGATTCGAACCCCCGGAACGCTCTCGCGCTCAACGGTTTTCAAGACCGCCGCATTCAACCGCTCTGCCATCTCTCCGTGAGTCGTAATGATAGCATCGTTTTGGATTTGCAACAGGGGAGGCGAACGATGACGAGCACCGGAATCGATGAGAAGTTCATGTGCGAGGCGCTGGCCGAGGCGCGCGCCGCTGCTGCGTTGGGCGAGGTACCGATTGGTGCCGTGCTGGTGCGCGCGGGCGAGATCGTCGCGCGGGCACATAATCGCCGCGAGCTCGACCAGGACCCTTCGGCTCATGCCGAGTTTTCGGCCCTGTGTGCCGCCGCTCGGGCGCTTGGACGCTGGCGTCTTTCCGATTGCACGGTCTACGTGACGCTCGAGCCCTGTTGCATGTGCGCGGGGCTTATGGTTAATGCGCGCGTGGGGCGCTGCGTGTACGGCGCGGCCGATGCTAAGGCGGGCGCTCTGGGGTCGCTATACGACCTCAATGCCGATTCGCGCCTGAATCATCGGTTTAATGTGACGGCTGGGGTCTTGGCGGATGAATGCCGCGAGCTGCTGAGTAGCTATTTTGGCGGTCTGCGCGGAGCGGGCGGCGCTGATTGCGGTTGTGGGGCCGATCTTGAAGCACACGCCGCTCACGCCGCAGCGCTTGCAGGTGCCGGTGAGGATGCTGGCGCGGCAGTTGACTTTGGTCCTGCGTGCCGCCGGCCCCGTCGTGTGCTGCTGGCGATTGACTCCTTTAAGGGCAGCGTGTCGAGCGCGCAGGCGGAGGCGGCAGTTGCCGGGGGCGTGCGCCGCGTGTGGCCCGATGCCCAAGTAAGCGCGCTGCCGCTGGCGGATGGCGGTGAGGGAACGCTCGATGCCGTTGCCGCGTGCGGCGGTGAGATTGTGACCTGCGAGGTGGCAGGTCCCTTGGGCAAGCGCGTGGCTGCCCGGATGCTGGTGGACGGCGAGCACGAGTCGGCTGTCATTGAGATGGCCGAAGCCGCGGGCATCGGGTACTCGCCGTGCACGGAGTCGGCGGCGTTGGCCGCGACGACCTATGGCGTGGGCGAGCTGATGCTTCGTGCGGTTCGCGCGGGGGCGAGGACCCTATATATAGGGCTGGGCGGCAGCGCCACCAACGACGGCGGTGCCGGTATGCTGCAGGCGCTGGGCGCGCGTCTTGTCGATGACCGTGGCTGCGATATCGCGCCGGGGCTCACGGGCCTTGAACACGTGGCGAGTATCGATTTGGCACCGGCGCTACGGGCACTGAATGGCGCGCGTGTCGTGGTGCTTTCCGATGTCGAGAATCCGCTCGTGGGGCGTCGCGGGGCGCTTGCGGTGTTTGGCGGGCAAAAGGGCCTGCCGACAGACGATGTCGAAGCGCTGGGCGGGTACGACGGCTGGATGGTCGGTTACGGTCGCCTGCTCGATACGGCGATTGCCGAGGCACGGGCTCAGGGGTTACTGCGCGTGCCCGAGGGCACGCGGACGTTTGGCTCGGTGCTCGGCGTGCCCGGCGCCGGTGCCGCTGGCGGTCTGGGCGCCGCGCTGCTAGCGCTCGGTGCAGAGCTACGCTCGGGCGTGGAGACGGTGCTTGATCTGATTGGGTTTGACGAGCGCGTGCGGGATGTCGATCTGGTCATAACGGGCGAGGGCAATATGGACGAGCAATCCGCCGCCGGCAAAGCGCCGGTGGGTGTGGCCCGCCGTGCCAAGCGCTATGGCAAGCCGGTGGTCGCCGTCGTGGGCGGTCGCGCTGACAACCTGGATGCGGTGTACGAGCAGGGCATCGACCTTGTACTGCCGATCTGTCGCAAGCCCATGGACCTGGAGCAGGCACTCGACCCGCAAGAAGCCGCAACCAACCTCATCTGCGCCGGCGAGTCTGCCGCTCGATCCTACGACCTCGCCCGCCTCTAAAACCCATCCCCTCGATAAGTTGCGGTGAAATACGGAGTGTTTTTGCCTTTAAGGTACCAATTCAGTCCGTATTCCACCGCAACTTCGTGAATGGCCATCCGAGGCCGGTCGACATGGGTTTCGAGTCGGACCGTTTGCCACGAAACACGGCTATCTACTACGTTTAACCGACCACCCTCGACTATCTCTGAATTTGCAAAAATGAAACCGCAGGTAGAGAGCTTGCCGATTTCCGAAAAAGTCGGCTATGGTCGACCCCTGCGACCAAAACGTAGTAGATGGGCCCTTTTCGTGGCGCAGCACCAGATCAGTCTTTTTGGGACGGGGCTTTCTTGGCTACTTTCGTCACCCTGATGTCCCCAGTCAAAAAGTAGTCAAAAAAGCCTCGTCCCAAATTAGCTGTCTTGCCCCATCGGGCGGGAGCAGGTAATATATATCGAGCGCCTAGCGCGTTCGATGGGTTCGGATGACGACATGTTCCGAATCTGGTCAGGTCCGGAAGGAAGCAGCCATAAGGAGCCTCTGTCGGGCATCCGAATCCATCGAGTGCGCAGGCGCTTTTTGGTGCCGCGGCTACCCGCGAGTGCCGGCAGGGCGCTTGGTGTCTCGCTGGTCCTCGGCTTCGCCTGCGGGATCGCTCGACTACCAAGCGCCCTGCCGGCACTCGCGGGTAGCCGACCAAAACTGCCTGAAGGGTCACATTTATCTGATAATTGAATCCCTGGCGTTATGTCGCTCGCTGACTGCGCCAAAACTGTGACGTTTTTTACCACCGCTCAAGACTCTTCTGTAACGAGTTGCTTACGCATCTTCAGGGTTCGCCGTACTATCATGAATTAGATTGAAGAGAGATGATGATAGGGAGCGCCTTTTTATGATTGAGCTGCTCAGGCGTTTTGGTGGTAAGTTTCGCCGGTATATGGTGATTGGCCCTGCGTGCAAGCTGATCGAAGTGATCTTTGACCTGCTTACGCCGCTGGTGATTGCCCAGATGATCGATAAGGGCATCGGCGCACACGATGTCAACGCCGTCGTCCATTACGGCATGGTGCTTGCCGCCATGGCCGTGATCGGCATCTCGTTTACGCTCGTCTGCCAAAAGATGGCGGCGCTCACCTCGCAGGGCATGGGCACCGATATCCGTGGTGCGCTCTACGAGCGCATTAATAAGCTGAGCTATGCTGAGCTCGATCGCTTTGGCACGCCGTCGCTCATCACGCGCATTACCAACGACGTCAACCAGGTGCAGCTCGCCGTGGCGCTGGGCGTGCGTATGCTCATCCGCTGGCCTTTCCTGGCGGTGGGCTCCATGTGCGCGGCCCTTGCCATCGACCTTAAGCTCGGCATCATCTTTTTGATCTGCACGCCCGCTATCGGCCTGGTGTTTTGGTTTGTCATGGCGTGCTGCATCCCGTACTACAAGCAGCTGCAGGCAAAGCTCGACCGCATCGCGCTTATCTGCCGCGAAGACCTTTCAGGCGCTCGCGTGGTTCGCGCCTTCGTGCGCGAGGACCACGAGCGCGAGCGCTTTGCCCAAGCTGCCGATGACCAGGCCAATACCGCCATCGCGGTGGGCAAGCTCTCGTCGATTCTTAATCCCGTCACGTTTTTGGTGATGAACCTGGGCGTGTGCGCCATCCTGTGGGTGGGCGGCGTCCAGGTCAACGTGGGCGAGCTCACGCAGGGCCAGGTCATGGCGTTCGTCAACTACATGACGCAGACCCTGACCTCCATCGTGTATGTCGCCAACCTGGTCGTGGTCTTTACCAAGGCGAGCGCCAGCGCGTCGCGTCTCAACGAGGTGCTCAATTGCGAGCCGAGCATTACCGACGAGGGCAACCAGCCGGTTGCGCTGCCCGAGCCGAGCGCGATGGGCAGCGCTGTTTCGGTTCCCGCGCTGAGCTTCAGCCATGCGAGCTTCTCCTTTGGCGCGGGCGCCGCCAACGCCGTCAATGACGTGACCCTGGAGCTGCCGCTGGGCAAAACGCTCGGCATTATCGGCGGCACGGGCAGCGGTAAGTCGACGCTCGTCTCGCTTATCCCGCGCCTGTACGACACGGGCGCCGGCAGCGTGAGCGTAATGGGTGCCGACGTGCGCGCCTGGCCGCTCGATCAGCTGCGCCATGTGGTCGCGACCGTACCGCAGCGCGCGTCGCTCGTGAGCGGCACGATCCGCAGCAACCTAACCTGGCGCGATGAGTCGGCGACCGACGAGGAGCTTTGGGCGGCGCTCGATATGGCGCAGGCCAGCGAGTTCGTGCGCAACAAGCCGCAGGGTCTGGACGCGCCGGTCGAGGCGGGCGGTAAGAACTTCAGCGGTGGCCAACGCCAGCGCCTGACCATTGCGCGCGCTCTGGTGGGCTCGCCGCAGATCCTGATTATGGATGACTCCGCCTCGGCGCTCGACTTTAAGACCGATGCGGCGCTTCGCCATGCCATTCGCGAACGAAGCATGCGCGGTGCCGCCGAGGGTGGGCTGCCGCTGACCACGTTGATTGTGAGCCAGCGCGTCTCGACCGTGCGCGACGCCGACATGATCTGCGTGCTCGATCACGGCTCGGTCGCGGGCCTGGGCACGCACAACGAGCTGTACGCAAACTGCCAGCTCTATCGCGAGATTTGCCAGTCGCAGCTTCGTCGCGAGGAGCTCGAGGGTCAGCAGGGGAGCGCGACGCCCGCGTCCGTCCCAAGTCCCGCGTCCGCCCCGGCTGCCCCGGCATCCACTTGCGCAAAGGAGGGCTGCTAAATGAATCCGTATACTTCTTCCGGTTCGGTCGCCACGATGACGGCCAACGTGTCCGGCAACGATAGCCTCAACGACTTGGGTGACGGCCCGCGTCAGCCCGGCGACCCCGAGCGCTACCCCGTGGGCGTGGTAACTCGCCGCCTGCTGGGCTACGTCCGTCCGCATCGCATTTCGTTTACGGCGTCGTTTGTGAGCGCTGCCATCTCGGTGATCTTACAACTCTATGCGCCCATCCTCATCGGCGAGGGTATCGACCTCATCGTTGCCGCCGGGCAGGTGGACTTTGACGCGCTGCTGCCGCTCGTTACCAAGCTTGCGATTGTCGTGGTGGGCGCGGCGGCCTTCCAGTGGCTGCAGGGCTACTGCGTCAACCGCCTGTCCTACGAGACAGTGCGCGACATGCGCGTGGAGGCGAGCGACAAGCTCAGCCGCATGCCGCTCAGCTTTATCGACAGCCATGCCCATGGTGACCTTATGAGCCGCGTAGTCAACGACGTCGACCAGGTGGGCGATGGTCTGCTGCAGGGCTTTACGCAGCTCTTTACCGGCGTCATCACCATCGTGGGCACGCTCGCGTTTATGCTCTCCATTAACCTGGCCATGACGCTCGTGGTGGTGCTCGTCACGCCGCTTTCCATCTTTGCAGCCGGCGCCATCGCCAAGCTTTCCAACAAGAGCTTTACGGCACAGCAGCGCATCCAAGGCCAGCTTGGCGGTCATATTGAGGAGTACGTGGGCGAGCAAAAGCTCGTGGACGCCTTCGCCTACGGCCCGCACGCTCAACAGCGCTTCGATGTCCTCAACGCCGAGCTCTATACGGCGGGCGAGCGCGCGCAGTTTATGGGTTCGCTTTCTAACCCCGGCACGCGCTTTATCAATAACATCATCTACGCCGTGGTCGCCGTGATCGGCTGCGCGGGCGTGATCACGGGCGTGCCTGCGGCGCTCACGGTGGGCGGCGTGCAGATCTTCCTGTCCTACGCTAACCAGTACACTAAGCCGTTCAACGAGGTCACGAACGTCATCACGCAAATCCAGACCGCGTACGCCTCGGCGCGCCGCATGTTCGCGTTGCTCGATGCACGCGAGCAGGAGCCCGACGCGGCGGATGCCGTGGAGCTTGCCGCCCCGCAGGGCGAGGTGACCTTTGAACACGTGGACTTTAGCTATGTGCCCGACCGCAAACTGCTGCAGGATATCTGCATCGATGCCAAGCCCGGTACGCGCTTTGCCCTCGTCGGTCCTACGGGCTGTGGCAAGACGACGCTCATCAATCTGCTGCTGCGCTTTTACGATATCGATGCTGGGCGCATCGCGGTCGATGGTCGCTCCTCGCGTGACTACACGCGCGCAAGCCTGCGCCGCGCCTTTGGCATGGTGCTGCAGGACACTTGGCTGTTCGAGGGCACGGTGGCGGAAAACATCGCTTACGGTTGCCCAGATGCCACGCGCGAGCAGGTTATCGAGGCGGCCAAGCGCGCGCATGCGCATAAGTTTATCGTGCAGCTGCCAGGCGGCTACGATACGGTGATTGGCGAGGACGGCGGCACGTTTAGCCAGGGTCAAAAACAGCTGCTGTGCATCGCGCGCGTCATGCTCACCGATCCGGCGATTCTGCTGCTGGACGAGGCAACGTCGAGCATCGATACGCGTACCGAGCTGCAGGTGCAGGCGGCATTCGACGAGCTCATGGCTGGCCGCACGAGCTTTGTGGTGGCGCACCGCCTGTCGACGATCCGCAATGCCGACTGCATTCTGGTTATGCGCGACGGCCAGATTATCGAGCGCGGCACGCACGACGAGTTGCTAGCGGCAGGCGGCTTCTACGCCGAGCTCTACCGCAGCCAGTTTGCCCAGTAGGGGCTGCCGATTAGCGGCAGATGGTTTACATCTGCGTCGTTAGTACTAAGATATGCTTTTAATAAATTGCATTAGTGGCTATAGTTTTGGGGGAAACGAGGCAACGTGACTATGACGTGCTCTTTGGTGGTTAACAGCAAGAGCGGTAATACCAGGATGGTTTCGGGTGCGATTAAGCGCGCTCTGCAGGCTGCGGGCGTTGAGTTTGTCCATGCCGCGGCGTTGAGCGACGATGCGGATGCAGATCAGGTTGCGCTCGAGGCGCAGGGCGCCTGCGCGGCCGACACGGTGCTCGTCGGTTTTTGGTGTGACAAGGGCGCGTGCACGCCTTCGGTCGCGGCGTTGCTCTCCGCCTTGCACGGTAAGCGCGTCTTCCTGTTTGGCACCTGCGGTTTTGGCGCCGACCAGAGCTACTATCAGCAGATTATTGATCGCGTAACTTCCAATTTGGCCGAGGATGCCGAGCTTGCGGGCTGGGCGATGTGCCAGGGCAAGATGGGTCCTGCGGTCAAGCAGCGCTACGAGGCAATGCTCGAGCAAGATCCCGACAACGCCCGATTTAAGATGCTGCTCGACAACTGGGTTGCCGCGAAGGACCATCCCACCAAGGAAGACCTGGACAACATGGCTGCAGCCGCCAAGAAGGCCGTGCTGGGAGAGTAGCTTCGCCGTTCGCGGTCCTTCGTGCAAAACAATACAAATGTGAAAGCCTCGAAGTTCTCGAGGCTTTTTTCGTGACACGAGGGCGCCCCTTTATTGATGGAAGGCCTAATAAGCTGATTGCTCTATGCCCGGATGTGTGCGGAGTGGGATGGGATTTCCGGATGGGTGGAGTTGCGGAAGCTGCGTCCCGGAATTTGCCTTTGGAATGGGATGCGGTTTCCCGTTGAGGGTCTTGGCGGAAAGTGCGACCCGGAATTTGTGATCGGAGTGGGATGTGGTTTCCCAACGGGGCCACAAGCGGAAGCCGCATCCCACTCCGGACGGGAATTCTGGGACACAGTTCTCAGAGGATTATGGGCTGCGAACTACATGGGGCCGTCATAAAACTCCGGTAAAAGGGGGTCGGAAATAAATGGCACTTCCAGCAGTTTGTTTTAATGTGGGGGGGGGTACCATTATTTTACTTTCGCAAAAAATCGATCCCTCTATGGGGAAGTTGCGTAGGTGGTCAGTCACAGATATTGGATAAAACAGACTAATTTGGGGATAAATGACCACTTACGCCAAAATAGGTAGCATTTGGCGACAAAACATTGAAAAATTTGTAGCATATCGCTATGTTTTTATTACGAAAAGATTCCAAATTGGCTTATTTCGGACTCACTTTTCAATCGCCTTGCGGTTCCTGTTGAAACTTGCTGACCTTTGGATGGGTCGAATAAGGCCTCGATGGGGATGAATTATCACTTTGACGGCGCGTAGACTCAAACGATTTATTGCACTTTTGAGTAGCTTGGCGATTGCGCTCGTCATGGCTCTTGCCGTCGTTTCTTTTGTCCCTCGTGCATTTGGATACACGCCCTATACAGTGCTTTCGGGTTCTATGGAGCCCGAGCTACCCGTTGGCTCCATGGTGTTTGTTCACCAAGTTGATCCAACGGATATTGCCGTGGGCGACAATGCAACCTTTTACCGATCGGACGGCGCCGTGGTGACGCACCAGGTGTACGAGATCGACCCTGCGGCGCAGATGATCGGCACGCAGGGAATCGCAAACAAAAATGCAGATGGAAGCATCATGCACGACGCCGAGCAGACGCCTTTTTCACGCGTGATCGGTGTCGTTTCTTTTTGTGTCCCTTACCTGGGCTTCGTTGACGCATATTGCACGACGATGCCCGGTTTGCTTGTTGTGGTGGCCGTTCTGGCGCTGCTAGTCGCGGCGTCGATAGTGCTCGATCGGATGGTTCCCGACGAGCCTGCGGGCAAGCATACCCGCGTGCATGCGAGGGAGCGGCGTTCATAGCGGCAGGGAAAAGCGTCGGCGGCGGTAGGGGCCGTTGGCGGGGAAAACGATTCTCGAAAGGAAGAGAACGATGGAAAACAAGAAGAAAAAGCGCTACGGCATCATTGCCGCCCTGCTGCTGTTGGTGCTGGCCGCCGGCGTTGGCACCTATGCATGGCTGTCGGCAACCGACTCCGAGACGAACGAGTTCACGGTTGGCAGCATCGACAAGCCCGAAGTGAAGCCCGACCCTGATCATCCGAACAAGCCCGGCGACAAGCCCACGGACCCCTCAGTGGATGGTTATCTGTTCGAGACCCTGTGGAAGAAAGATTCCAAGATGATTCCCGACACCAATATTGCCAAGAACCCCAACGTTGGTATCGGCAAGGACTCTGATGAGTCCTATGTGTTCATCTACGTGAAGAACGCCATTGTGAAGAAAGATGCCACTGACGCTCTTGCTAAGACCCCGTACTTCACGCTTAACGATAACTGGAAGCCGGTTGCGGATACCACCGTGGGTGCTAAGAACAACGGTAACCCTAACCAGTACGTGAGCGGTCTGTTCATGTATACCGCTGGTAACACCGACACCCCTGCCAAGCTTGCTCCTACTCCAAAGACTGAGACTACCGAGGCAAAGGCTGCTTACACCGGTGAGCTGTTCAGCACCGTGCATATCCCGGCTGCCATGAACAACACGGATGTTGTTCAGAGTCCCGCCAAGCCCACTATGACAGTCTCCTGCTACATCTTCGGCGCTGACCAGGGCGATGCCGAGAACGCCATCGCGCAGGCCAAGGAATGGGCTAAGACTCAGGCTTAATCCCCCCTCCACCGAGATCCCGGCCCGCTCCCCATCCCCATTTTCGGGCCGGGATCTCGGTCCCCCCTTATCGACGATTGGCGAACGTAATGCTCAACAATCTTTCTGACAATCAGAAACGCACCTTGGCGCTTACCGCGATGGCGCTGTTGGCCCTGGCGTGCCTGTGCGGCACGCTGGCTTTTACCGTTGATATGGTTCCGGTGAACAACGTTCTCTCGTTTGGCAGCGTGAAGGTACGAGTCTGCGAATACACCCTCAACGAGCATGGCGAGGAGATTCCGTTTGAGCCCAACGAGCACGGGGACTATCCCGACACCAAGGCCGGGGGCTCTGACATCAGCCGCATTGTGCGCGTGGAGAACGTCGGCGCGCAGCCTGAGTACGTTCGCGCTCGTCTGCACATGACGTCGGTGGCGCCCGACGGTTCGAGCGCGGATGCTTCGGGCAGCGTTGCGTTTCATGTGAACGCGGGCGAGGGATCCCCGTGGATCGATGGCGGCGATGGGTGGTACTACTACCGCGGCTTGGCCGGACGTGGCGGCATGCTCGACCCCGGCGCCATGACGGAAAGCCTCATGGACTCGCTGCGCTTTGTGGGCGACTACCACGATGCCGCGCGCGGCGGCTCATTCAGGCTCGATATCGATGTGCAGGCCGTGCAGGCCAAAAACCAGCAGGAAAGCGATACCGTCCTCGACATTCTCGACGTCGCGGGTTGGCCGGAGGCGAACTAGCCTATGAAGATCAAGAACATGAACCGGGGCGTGCTTAGCAGGCTAGTTGCCGTCGCGGCGATTGCCCTTTGCTGCGTTATGGCGCTGCCGATGGCGGTACATGCCGAGACTGCGCCCGAGGCCAAAACCGAATTCCACATCAAAAACGAGGCTGACTTTTTGTCGTGTGTGGCGCTGTCGCGCGAGCGCGATACGTCCGGCTGGCACGTTTATCTCGATAACGACATTGAGCTCGACAGCGACGACATGAAAGACATCGTTGCAAACACCGTTAAGCATCTGTCGTTTGGCAACAAGGAGCATCCGTTTAAGGGCGTGTTCGATGGTCAAAACCACACCGTTGAGGGCCTGAACTACGATAAAGACGCTTTTGACCCCGAGCGCGATACGGGATTTTTTGCCGAGACCAACGGTGCCACCATCAAAAACTTCTTGGTCAAGGACGCCAACGTGTGGGCGGACTTCCGCGGTGGCATTATCGTGGGCAAGGCCGTCAATACGCGCTTCGAAAACGTTATGGTCATGGAGAGCACGCTGCACGTGACCTGCGCCAACAATGCTCTCAACCTCATTACCAACGCAGGCTTTGAGGGCGGTCTCATCGCCGGCGAGCTCGACGGCTGCACCCTCTACAACTGCGAGGTCCGTGGCGGCCGTGCCGTCAACAATACGACCTCGGGCGTGCAGGCGCTCGGCGGTGAGGGTCTGTATATGGCGGCGTTTGCCGGCTACGTTAAGAAATCGACTATCGAGTACTGCCGCGTGACGCCGACGCGTAAGGACGACGGCTCGATTGCCGAGAAGGGCATGACCGACGTCACCAATAAGTACGACGTGGCCATTGGCGCCCTGGGCGGCAACAACGTGTACGCCTCGGGTTTTGTGGGCTGCATGGCGGGCGAGGCCAAGATTATCGACTGCTTCTCGACGGCGCAGTGCTACAGCTATGCCGCGTCGTACGTGGGCGTCGTCGCCGTGACGCGCGCGTGGACGGGTGGCTTGGCGGGTCGTATTCTAACCGAAAAGGGCAACGAGCTCGTTCGAAGCCATTTTGCGGGTGACTTGAGCTCGCGTCAGTACAATCCCATCGCCGTGATCCCCATCATTCAAAACGATGTGAACCTGGGCGGCATTGCCGCGCGTGCCAACAAGGATGATGCCACGGTCACCGAGTGCTACTTTAAGCCGAGCGTGAGCCTAAACGGCAGCAGCCAGGGTACCGCGGCTAAGAAGAAGATCCCCTCTTTTGGCGGCGACGGTACCACCAAGGGCGACGGCTACGGCCCGTGGGACGACGGGCGCTACGCCACGCGCGAGCTGTGGGAGGAGCACGACTACGACTTCTGTGCCGGCACCATGCGCTCGACCGCTAACGATGAGGCCCTGGGCGGTTCGCATGCCAACGAGTGGGCGATGGACTACAGACTGAATATCCCCGTGCATGGCCAGAGCGTTAAGGCGACGATCGATTTTCCCGGTGCGGGCACCGCGACAATCGAGGCGACCAAACTCGGTATTGATCAGAAGACCTCGGATCCGTACGCCTTTGCCGTGGGCGCCGTGCTGGCGGGAACGGCCCAGGGCTTGGCCCAGGGCGATACGTCGGTAACGTTCAGGCAGGAAACCTCCGCAAAGCCCGCGGGGCTGAGCGAGGCGAACGGCGGCTACCGCTTTATGGGCTGGTTCCACGAGTCCGGAGTCAATGTGAACCGCATCGATGCCGATAACGCCTGGTTTAACGGCAAGACCGATGCTGCTGCTGTCGCTGCTGACAAGCGCGTCGAGGAGAACACGGACCACGATAAGGCTTCGACCTACACCGCCAACAACGGAAGCGGCGTCGATGAAAAATTCGGCTTCAAGGGTAACGACCTCTTTATCGCTTCATACGAGGCGCAGGTGCTGTTCTATAACGTTAAGGGCAAGACGCTTGATTGGAAAACCGGTGCCGCGCACGACAAGTCCACTGATTGGTATCGCTACGGCGTGGGTTTGACGCCCGCGGCTCCCGAAGACCGCGAGGGGCTTTCCGCTACCGCGACATTTATCGGCTGGACCACGCAGCCTAGCAGCGAGGAAGGTATGAACGGCGCCTATGCCGCCATCACTTCGGATAAGTTAGCCGAGCTTAAAAATCAGGGAGCTTTTTATCCTGCGGGTAGCGAGATCACTGTTGTCCGTCCAGCCGACTTCTATCCCGTGTACAGCGACTACGTGTCGAACATCATAACTGTGTTCGAGGGTAATGAGCAGGACGCGCTCAATGATGTGAGCCAGCGCGTTGGCGTGGGCAAAACCAAAGTCGACGTCAAGACTGCCGGGGGCGGCACTAGCGTCTACACGGTACAGGTGTGCAACACGGACGGTACGCCCCTGTCCGATGGCGGCAAGCTGCCCGACGGCTATTGCTTCCTGGGCTGGTACGAAAACAAGGGAACCGAGGATGCTCCGCTCGAGGTGCGCGTAAGCCGCGATCCCAGCTATACGCTCCCCGCAGATGTCGATTTAACCGTGCCGCATACCTACATCGCCCGCTTTGAGTACCGCGTGGACTATTACGTCAAGTCGATGACGAACGATGCCTATAAGGATTCTAGACTCCTCTGCTCTGTGTGGAACGGGTACCAAACTTCGTTTAACGAGCAGGTCGGATCGAGCTACGTGCGAGAGAATATCGTGCACTGGGGTTCCGAGCACGTCTATCACGGACTGAAGGAAAACTATAAGGACGAATGCAATGAGGGGCGCTTTGGGGCAGAGACGCTCATCGTTGCGCCTTTGAAAGCGTATTCGCATACGGTCAAAAACGATACAGGTGTGGATACCCGGAAAAATGTCATTGCCGATACGGATTTCCCGGGTTCGGGCACACTGGATGACGAGTGGGTCGCAGGAGCGCTGAAGTTTTACTTTAGGCCGGCGAGCAAGCGATACCATTTAAATTTCTGGACCCTCGAGCGCCAAGGCGGGTGCTGGACTTGCGTGGGCAACCCCGTTCAGAGCGAGATTGGCATCGATTCGGAGTATTACATGCGTGCCATGGTGACGACAAGCGTCAGCTTTTATGGCAAGGACGATGTCTCGGTTAAGAGCGTCACGCGACGTTATGAGGCTCCGTTGCTGCTGGACTCCGATAGCACCTACACCTATAAATATCCGTTTATCCATACCGAACAGACGGTAGACAACACGCCCGAGCACGGAAAGGAGGGTGACGTCAATCCCAACCTGACACTCGAAGCCTCTCCGACCGATGCGGAGATGGCGGTGCCGGGCTATAAGTTCCTGGGCTGGATTTCAACCGCCGAGGTTCAGAAGGATTCCGACGTCTGGAAGTATATCTACGACGTCACCGGCGACCCCTATGTGACGAGTGATCCGGATAAGGCAGAGCCGTATCTGGCGACCGACGAGTCCAAGGTCACCCAGTGGCAGGATGCCTATCCCGTCTACGCAAAGTACGACGTCAGCTACACCACCAACCTGCATCGCGCAGGTTTTGAGGGTACGGACAAGGTCAATGTGCCTAGCTACAACATCGCTCCCGTTATCAACGCGGACACCAATCCTGCTACGGCAACGGTGACCCCTGACGTTACGACGCCGGTTTATAAAGCAGGCGGTGAGCTGTATAAGTTGCAGAAGGTTGAGATCGAGCTTCCGAACGGCGAGATCAAGACGCTTCCCTACGATGTGGAGCATGGTACTTGCTCTTATCCGGTGGAACCTGGCGGAGCCTATACATTCGTGGCGTACTATTCGCCGTTGGCGGTTGTGTACCACCTCAATGCCACGGATGTGGACGGCAAAGTTGCTCAGCAAGACGATATGCTCGGCAACCTTAATGGCGGCATCCCGAAGCCTACTTATGACGTCAGCACTATCGATGCGGATACAGGCGAGTTCAACGTCTTCGTGGGCTGGACGGAAGCCGAGCCGGCACCTGGCAAGGGCTATGTCGCTTGGTCAGAGGGCATCCGTATGGTGAGTGCTTCTACCGTGGTCAAGGCCCCCATGGAGCTGTACCCGGTCTACCGTCCCAGCCTGGTTACCGTTCAATCGAACATTGACTCTGAACTTGCGAATCCCGATCTTGTCCGTAGCCTCGGCCGCACTGATTCCGGCGACCAGATTTCTCTTGAGGTCAAGGCCGCCGAGGAGGTTGAGGGCACTGACGGCACCAAGTACGACTTTGTCGGCTGGTCGCGCGATTATGTCAATGACGGGCAGTACACCCTGATGACTGACGATGAGAAGTATCCCCTCGAGGGCAGCGAGCCCTTTGAGAGCGTGACCTACACTGCGGTGTACAAGAAGACGCCGCTTAAAGTGCGCTATCACGACACCGAAGGCAACGTCATCTACACCGCTACGGTAGACCCGAACGATACGAGTGTTCTGCGTGGCCAGGATGGCAATGCCGGCTTTGTTCAGACAGTTAAGGTGCCCAAGATGGACGAGAACGGCAACCCGTTCTATGACGACAAGGGTGAACCCGTCATGGAGCCAAAGGAAGTGGCCTACGATCCCGAAGCCTACTCCGCAATCGTCGCATTCCTGGGCGAGCGAGCGGATAGCAGCTTGAAGGAGTTGTTCTTGGAGTGGCAGTGGGTTAATGGCGACAAAGCTGTGGCGTGGAGCGACTTCAAGGGTAAACCGGTTACAGCCAACATGGATTTGTATCCGGTGACGTATAAGGTCGTCGCTAACGACACATCGGACGATGCGAGCCCTAAGAATGTGACCGGGCAGCTCAAGTGGTTGCTTGATCCCAATGCCGCGAACACGATAGATGACAAGAGCGATAAGGCGCCGTTCAAGGCTTGCTTTGCAAAGCCCTTCATGGGCACGCAATTGACGGTGCACGTTGACCGCGTGGGCTATGGTCTTCCTGGCCAGACTCCTGCGCCTGTCAACGGGAAGTATGTCTCGCTTTACAGTTCGGGTTCAGGCGAGGGCTCGTTTGAGCTGACGAATCGTTTGGACTACAAGCTCACGGGCGACGGCACTCAGAGCGATGGCAATGCGGTGTTCGATTTCGCCGCTACGCATACGCTCAAGATCGTCAAGCAAACCCAGGATAGCTGGGCGAAGGGCAAGACGTTCCGCTTCAAGGTTTCCCGGGCCGGCATGGACGGCAACGCCTTGGAGGAGCGCACGGTTGAGGTAACGGTGTCATCGGATGCGCAGCTGAAGGACGGTTCCGCCTGGTACTCCGGCGCTATCGAGCTTGCGGTCCCGGCGGGTATCTACACCGTCGAGGAGGACTCAGCGTGGGCATGGCGCTACAGCAACCAAATCGGCGTCCCTGGCAAGCAGCCGGGCGATAAGGCGCAGGCGACTATCTCCGCTGCATCGAGCGCGAACGATGCCACGTTCACCTGCACGAACACGCGTGTGAACGACAAATGGATCGACGGCAGCAATCGTGCCCATAACGTTTGGAGCAACGGCAACGTAGCAAAGAAGGAGGATTAGCATGTCCAAGCGCAAGCGCATCATCGCCTTGCTGGTGGGGGTTATCCTCCTGGCCGGTACGGCAGGCACGCTGGCCTGGCTTTCGGTTACGGGCGTGCTGGTCAACCAGTTCGGCATCGGGTCGGTGACGCCATCGGTTCAGGAAACGCTCAACGGCAAAGTGAAAAGCGATGTCAAGGCGAAGAACACGGGTACTGCGCCCGCCTATATTCGTGCTGCAGTGGATATCTACTGGCAGGACCAGGATGGCGCACGCCTGTGGGATGAGCCGAAGGAGGAGCCGAAGGGTGAGGCGGATTACGAGATTGCGTGGAGCGTGGCTGATGCCTCGAGCGCGAACTCGGCTTATAACTGGGTTAAGGCGAGCGACGGGTTCTATTACTGGACGTCGCCCGTCGCTCCCGGCGCGGAAACCGGCGTGCTCATTAATAGGGTTACCGAGCTCAAGGCAACCGAAGGTCGCAATCTTGTCGTGGATATCTCCACTCAGGCGGTCCAGGCGACGCCCGATGAGGCCGTGCGCGACGCATGGGGTTGCTCGGTCGAGGATGGCGTGCTGGTGCCGCCGTATGGAGGTGCGTAAGTATGGCGTTCTCGATTCGCAAAGGTGTTGCGCGCTCCTTGCGTTGCGTGGTCGCGGCTATTCTCTGCATGGTCACGCTCGCCGTTCCTGCCCGTGCGTTTGCCGATACTCCCGCGATTGCCTATGACGGAAATGCGCGCCAGCTGACGGTCTCGGGGGCGACGGGCTCCTCGGGGGAGCCCGATCTGTTTCCCGCCTTTAAAGGTCTAATGCCCGGCGATGTGCGCGAGCAGCAGATTGAGGTTCGTGCCACTGGTGTAAAGTCCCAGGTACGCGTGTTTGTGCGGGCCGTTGTCGATCACGAGACGGCACACCTGCTGTCGCCCATTACCTTAACGGCGTCGGCGGGCGATGCGTCTGCAGGTTGGCTCCAGACGGGAACTCTGGGCAGCGTGTTCGCCTATCCCACGCAGGTCGCAACGTTTACGAGCGATGGCAGCACGGTGCTCAATTTGCAACTAAGTGTCCCGACGTCGGTGGGCAATGAGCTTGCCGACGCAAGCAAGACCATCCGCTGGGAAATCACCGCCGAGGACGATGGCGAGAAGATTCCCGTACAACCTGCTGACAGTAAGAGCCCCGGTCTGTTTGGCCTGGCGGCAACCGGCGACAGCACGCTCGCATGGCTTTTGATGCTGCTGACGCTTGCAATCATCGCTTTTATGGCCGCGCTGCTTTTGTCCCGGAGGGATAAGTACTAGGTCCATCCTCTAAACGCAACGCCCTCCCGGGCGGCGGGCACGAAGTTCCCTGCTCTACAGTCCTGCGCAAGACGAAGGCCACATTAAGTGGCCTTCTTTGCGTGCGGAACTCGCGATGAACTTCGTGCCCGCCGCCCGGGAGGGTGTCTCTTTATTGATAGAAGGCCTAATAAGCTGATGATTTCATGCCTGGATGTATACGGAGTGGGACGGGCTTTCCGGATGGGCGGGGTCTCGGAAAGCTCATCCCGGAATTCGCCTTTGGAATGGGATGCACTTTCCGATTGAGGGACTCAGCGGAAAATGCATCCCAGTATTCGGCTGAGAAATGGGACACGGTTTCCGGTTGAAGCCTTGGCGGAAAATGTGACCCGGAATTTGTGATCGGAATGGGATGCGGTTTCCCAACGGGGCCACAAACGGAAACCGCATCCCATTCCGGACGTGAATTCCGGGACAAGCTTTCCGCGATGCGCATGCCAGGCCACGCTTCTGCTACGAGGCGAGCGCAGCTTCTCATCAGCCCACTCAACTCGCAACGGGTGAGGGGCGGCGGCAGGCGGAGGCGCGGGAAGGTTCATCGCGAGTTCCGCACGCAAAGGAGGCCACTTAATGTGGCCTCCGTCTTGCGCAGGACTGTCCGAGCAGGGAACCTTATATGCCTCCGTCCGGACAGACGTCTCAGTTATGAGCTCGCAGCTAGCCGCTATTTGATTTTGGTCGTGCCCGGCGCCAGGTTGGGGTCGGTCTCGTTGGCCTCGGTCTGGAAGTGCTCGGTGTACACGTTCTTGCCGTCGCGGAACATCTCATAGTATTGCATCTTGGCGTAATCCTCGCGTGCCTTGGTGGCGGCTGCTGCGGCGGCGTCGTCACCGGTGACGTTGGAGGAGAGCGCCCAGCGCAGGCTGGCGTCCTCGTAGCCCACGGAGTTGATGGCGGGCAGCGACTCGCGCAGCGTCATGTGCGCCTTCTGGTAGTCGGTCAACGGTGCGCCGATCAGCTGCATCAGCTGGGTGGACAGATAGTTGGTGGACAGGTCGTCGACCTCACTCGTCTGGTTGCAACCGGCAACGTCGTAGTTGGCCCAGATGATGTAGTCGGTCTGCCACAGGCGTTCCTGGTGGGTGGCGTCGTCCTCGTCGGTAAACCACTTATCGTTGAACTTGGACGGGAAGAACGGCTGGTGGTCGCCCCAGAACACCACGACCACCTTGCGGTCGAGCTTGCTCAAAGCGTTGAGGAAGTAGCGCAGCGCCTGGTCGGACTGCTCGATGCACGAGACATACTCATCGACATCGGAGAGCGTGCCGTCCTCGATGGTCTTAGCGTCCAGATCGGTCGTGTCGATGTTCAGGTGCATTTGCTTGTCGGCCGGCACCAGACCCGTGTCGTAGCCCGAGTGGTTCTGCATGGTCACGTCGAAGATAAACTGCGGATCGGCGTTCTGGTCGAGCAGCTCAAGAATCTTGTCGTAGGTAGCCTGGTCGGTCACCATGCCGCGCAGGGTATCGGCGCCCTGGAAATCGTTGATGGACAGGAACTGGTCAAAGCCAAAGTCCTTGTAGACGTTCTCGCGGTTCCAGTTGGTGGCGTGGTTGGGGTGCATGGCCGTGGTGGAATATCCGAGCGACTTGAACTGCTCTGCCAGATTCCCGGTCGTTTCCATGTTGTAGATGGTGTAGGGGTACACGCCCGAGCCCAGGTTGGCCATGGAGTTGCCGGTCATAAACTCAAACTCGGTATTGGCGGTACCGCCGCCGTAGGCGCTCACGTAGAGCTTGCCGCGGCTGAGGCAGTTTGACAGGTTCTTAAAGTACTGCGGACCCTCGTAGCCGGCGCGCATGTTCTGGTAGATCGACAGATCCGAGAACGTCTCGTTCATGACGGCGATGACCGTGGGCTTCTCGCTGTCGAATTGCTCCTTTGCGGCGGCGCGCTCGTCGCTCTTGGCCGCGTCGGACTTGTCGTAGGCCTTGGCGTACTTTTTGAGCGTGGCCTTGGCATCGTCGACGGAGTAGTCGGCGGGTTTGGGCGGCTTGATGGACTGTGCCGCACTAATAAAGGCAGGCAGGTAACCCTCGCGCCAGTAGCTCTCGAGCGGGCGCCAGGTGTAGACGGTGATGCCGAGAGTGTTGTAGTAGTCGATGAGCGTGACATGCGCGGTCACGCCGCCCAGGCACAGCACTGCCACGAGCAGGTTGGTGAGCAGCATGCGCTTGGCGTTGGCGGCGCCCTTCTGGCGATGCGGCGCGACCAGGCCGGCGTACTCGCACAGCAGCATGGCGATGGCGGTAAAGCCCATGGACAGCACGCAGAACAGCGAGATGGAGAAGGTGTAGCCGGTGCCGGCGACCGCGGCGGCGGTGGAGATGGCCGAAAGGTCGCCCGGCTGGATGGGCATGGATTTAAACGTGATGACGAAGAACTCGGCAATGCCCAGGACAAAGAGGGCAAAGGCCAGGACCGCGGGAGCTGCGCCGTGGCGCTGGAATAGGAAGAACAGGCCGACCATGAGCGTGGTGATGATGGCCCACTCGAGCAGGATGCATAGGGGGTAGACCCAGGTAAAGTCGTGGTTGGACGAGACCTCCATGCCCAGCAGCGCAAAGACGCCGGCGAGCAGCAGGCATAAGACCGCGGCGACGAGCGGTTTGCCCACAAAGGCGCCGCGCAGGCGGGCGAGCTTGCCGGTGGGGGCGGGGGCATCGGTAGCAGCGAACGCAAAGACGCGCGGTGCGATGCGGTCGCGGGCGATGCTGGCCCAAGCGCATCCGGTGAGAATGGCGTTGGTCAGGATGAGCATCACAAAGGCGAGCGGCTCGTTTTGAGCGACGAGGCCCATGGCGCCCCAGACGGTCAAAAAGAGCTGGAACAGGCCGAAGGCGACGCTCCACCCAAGAGCGCTTTTGGCAACGGTGCCCGACTTTGCGCAAATGGCCTTGGCCTCGCGCAAGACAAGGCAGACGGTCGCCGCAAGACCGACGAGCGAGATGGCGGCAGCGAACATGCTGAGACTCCTCACAAACTAAAACCTACGAAAGCGGGGATTTACCCGATTGTTACCAAGATATGCGCAGCAATTGGTGGCTGCGCACAACAACCAGCCATATTAACGCGCGCGTGTGGCGGTGTGGCGCAATGTAGTGGCGACCTGCGCGATAATGGACGGGAATTACACGGAAACGTAAAGGCTTCTTAAAGAAATGGCGAGGGTAGGGCGATGAGCGAGCAGGTTTGCGAGGCGGACATGGGCGGCGACGGAGCTGCGGGCGTGGATACGTACGGCTATCCGGTCGAGACTACGGGCAACGCGGTACTGGACATTTTGGAGCACCGTTCGTCCACGCGCGCTTTTGCGCGCGATGACAACGACCGTCCCGTGGCGGTGACCGACGAGCAGCGGGCGGCGGTTTTGCATGCGGCGAGTCGCGCACCGTCGGCGGGCGCCATGATGATGTATTCCATCGTGAGCATTCGCGAGCAGGCTACGCTGGACCGTCTGGCCGACCTGTGCGACCACCAGCCCATGATCGCCAAGGCGCCCTGGGCACTCATATTTGTGGTCGATTATGCCAAGTGGATCGATCTGTTTGAGCACGTGGGCTGCTTTGAACCCGAGTTTGTCGAGCGCACGGGCAAGGCGCCCCGCCGCGCGCCGGGTTTGGGCGACTTTGCCATCGCGGCGCAGGATGCCGTGATTGCCGCGCAAAACGCCGTGGTTGCCGCCGAGGCCCTGGGGCTGGGGAGCTGCTACATCGGTGATATCGTCGAGAATGCCGAGGAAGTCGCCGAGCTGCTCGAACTGCCGCCCTATACCATGCCGCTGTCGATGCTCATCATCGGCACGCCTCGCAAGGAGCGTCCGGCCATTGCGCACCCCGTGGTGAACCTGGTGCACGAGGAGCACTACCGCCGCGCCGACGCCGCGACGATGGACGCGCAGGTGGCCGAGATGGACGCGATGTTCCGCCCGCACGCCCGCGAGGTGGGGGAGCGCGTCGTGGACATCTATACCCGCAAGCACACGAGTCCCTTTATGGCCGAGATGAGCCGATCCATGGAATGGTGGTTCAAAAACTGGCTTGGAAAATGACGAATGTGACAAGGGGGCAGTCCCTTTGTCACATTCCATATCGCCGTGGTAGCCTAAAGACTGTATAAATCTTTATCTAGCTGGGAAAACAGTGCATTAAAACATGGGCCGATTGCCTATAATCCCTTCGAACATTAAAGTTGGGAGGAAACCGGCTTATGGAACAAAAGGCCAAGGAGGCAGCCTCGCACGCTGCGATTCCTGTGAGCATCTCGGCGATGCTCGTCACGCTGGGCGTGGTGTACGGCGATATCGGCACCAGCCCTATGTATGTAACCAAGGCGCTCGTTGCCGGCAACGGCGGCATCGGAAGTGTCACGGAGGAGTTCGTGCTTGGCGCGCTCTCCCTTGTCGTGTGGACGGTCACGCTGCTGACGACCGTCAAGTACGTGCTGATCTCGCTGCGCGCCGACAACCACGGCGAGGGCGGTATCTTTGCCCTGTACAGCTTGGTCAAGCGTTGCGGCAAGTGGCTCATCATCCCCGCTATGCTGGGTGGCGCGGCACTGCTCGCCGACGGCATCCTGACGCCTGCCGTTACCGTGACCACGGCCATCGAGGGCCTTCGCACCATCCCGGCGGTCCATGCCGTGCTGGGCGATGACCAGGGCCGCGTCGTCGCCATTACGCTCGCCATTATCATTGCGCTCTTCTTGGTGCAACGCATCGGCACGGCCAAGATCGGTCACGCCTTTGGCCCCATCATGACGCTGTGGTTTCTGTTCCTGGGCGGCACGGGCCTGTTCTTTGTCTTCCAGCATCCCGCGGTGCTGCTGTGCCTCAACCCGCTGCGCGGCATCGGCTTTCTGCTGAGCCCCAACAACCATGCGGGCATCATGATTCTGGGCAGCTGCTTCCTCGCCACCACCGGTGCCGAGGCGCTCTATTCCGACATGGGCCATGTGGGCCGCGGCAACATCTACGCCACCTGGCCGTTCGTTAAGTGCTGCCTGCTGCTGTCCTACATGGGTCAGGGCGCGTGGCTTATCAACAACGCTGCCAACCCCGAGCTCATGGGCATCGCCGATCTCAACCCCTTCTACCAGATGCTCACCCCGGGCCTGCGTCCCTTTGCCGTCGGCCTTTCCACCGTCGCGGCCATCATTGCCTCGCAGGCGCTCATCACCGGCGCATTCTCGCTGGTGTCCGAGGCCAGCCGTCTGGACCTTATGCCGCACATGCAGGTCTTCTACCCTGCCGAGACCAAGGGTCAGCTCTACATCCCCATGGTCAACAACGTCATGCTCGTGGGTTGCGTTATCGTGGTACTGCTGTTCCAGAACTCAGCGCACATGGAGGCCGCGTACGGCCTGGCCATTACCCTGACCATGATGTGCACGACAATGCTGCTCTTCTTCTATCTGCACGTGGAGCGCAATCTCAAGGTCGCGCCGTGGATCTTTGCCGCCTTCTTCCTTATGCTCGAGGGCTTCTTCTTTGTGAGCTCGCTCACCAAGTTCTTCCACGGCGGCTATTTCACCATCCTTATGGCCGCGCTCATCATGGGCATCATGGTGTGCTGGTACAACGGCACGGCGGTTGAGCAGCGCCAGTTTACGCTGCTGCCGCTGCGCAGCTATCTGCCGCAGCTCAAGCGCCTGCGCGACGACGATCGCTACGAGCTCGTGAGCGACAACATCGTGTACCTGACCAAGGACACCAACACCGACTATATCGACCGCGATATCGTCTACTCGATTTTGGACAAGCACCCCAAGCGCGCTCGTGCCTGGTGGTTCGTGAACGTCGAGACCATGGACGAGCCGCATACCTTTGCCTACTCGGTCGAGACGTTCGGCACCGACTACGTATTCCGCGTGCATCTGTACCTGGGCTATAAGATCAACCAGCGCGTCAATGCTTACCTGCGCCAGGTTGTTCAGGACCTGGCTGCCAGCGGCGAGCTGCCGGCGCAGACGCACGATTACTCGGTCTACAAGGATCCGGGCAACATCGGTACGTTTAAGTTCGTCATGATCCGCAAGCTGCTGGCGCCCGAAAGCGACGTGGAGCCCAGCGAGCGTACGGCCATCACGCTCAAGTACATCATCCGCCGCGCCGCCGGCACGCCTGCGCGCTGGTACGGCCTGGAGAACTCCAACGTGAGCTTTGAGTACGTGCCGCTGTTCACCAAGTTTAAGGCCGTGAGCAAGATGCAGCGCCTGGCTCCCGACGAGCGTCCGTAGTCGACGTCTGCTGTTTGTCTAGCGACCGCGGGCTGCAAAGGCTATACACTTGGAACCACCACAAGGAGGCCACCACCACAAAGGTGCCTGTCCCCTTTGTGGTGGTTTTTGTTTTTGAGAGAGGGGCGGGGCGCTGATGGACGTCCATGCGGACGGCGATATTGCCGATAACTTTTGGTGGCGGCGTACAACGCTGACGCGTCGCAGCCCTCTGTATGACGCCTGCGTATCGGCGGGGCTGCTGGTCGCGGCGACGGTTGTGGGCGCGCTGCTCGACCATCCGGGTCTCGCGCCGAGCATCATGATCGTCTATGTGTTTGCCGTGCAGCTGTGCGCCTTCTTTACCTGGAGCCGCCTGTACTGCCTGCTGAG
Source organism: uncultured Collinsella sp. (assembly GCA_958372075.1). Taxonomy (GTDB): domain Bacteria; phylum Actinomycetota; class Coriobacteriia; order Coriobacteriales; family Coriobacteriaceae; genus Collinsella. The sequence continues at coordinate 25,201 of CATXMO010000011.1, forward strand.
CTCTGCCGCCGCCGTGGCGCTCTACAACTTCTTGTTTGTCGACCCGCGCTACGCGCTGTCGTTTATCGACCGCGCCTATCCCGGCATGTTCTTCATTATGTTTGCGGTCTCGCTCGTGTCGAGCTCGATTGCGCTGGCCCTGCGCCGCGCCTTGGCGCAGGCTGCCGCCAGCGACCGCCGCACGCATATGGTGCTTGAGACCAACCGCATGCTGCAGCGGTGCGGCGATCAGCAACAGATTGTGCATGCTATGGCAACGCAACTGGCGCGTCTTTCGGACTGTCCGGTCGTGTGGTATAGCGCCGATGCCGACGACGATGACCTGCTGCCACGCACGATGTACACGGCCGTGGGCGATGCCGCGCCGGTGCACCAGCTGGCGCCGCAGATGCCGCCGCGGCTCTCGGCGTCCGCCTATGTGGGAACGCCGCTCGATGCCACCTATGGCGCTTCGGCGTTCTATGGCATATACCTGACTGTGCGCTCGGGTGACACCATGGTGCGCGCGGGCGATCCCGCCTCGGTGGTGGGGGTGCTCGCCATTGTCGCCGAGCCCGATGCGCTGACGCCCGAGGAGCGGACGCTTGCCGATGCCATCGCGAGCGAAGGCGAGCTGGCGCTCGATCGCGCCCGCGCCATGGAGGCCCGTGAGGAAGCGGCGGTGCTTGCTAAAAACGAGCAGCTGCGCGCCAACTTGTTGCGCTCCATCTCGCACGATTTGCGCACGCCGCTTACCAGCATTTCGGGTAATGCCGACGTGCTGCTCGACCAGGGCTCGACCGGCACGGCCGTGCTTGACGACCAGACACGCCGCGGTATGCTCCTATCCATTCGCTCGGACGCGCAATGGCTCAATGCTACCGTCGAGAATCTGCTCGCCATCACCAAGCTCGAGGGCGGCGGCATGCATCTGTCGACTACGCTCGAGCTTATGGACGATATCGTCGAGGAGGCGCTGCGCCACGTAAACCCGGCCGTGCGCGAGCACGACCTTAAGGTGGTGGCGTGCGATGAGCCGGCGCTCGTCAACGTCGATGCGCGCCTGATGGTGCAGCTGGTGGTAAACCTGGTGAACAACGCCATTACCTACACGCCCGCGGGCTCGCATATCGTGATTTCGATTAGCGTCGACGGCGGGTGCGTGAGGTGTTCGGTCGCCGACGACGGCCCGGGCATTGCGCCCGAGGACCGCGAGCGCATCTTTGAGTCGTTCTACACCGCCAACCATGGCCTGGCCGACAGCCGACGCAGTGTGGGCCTGGGGCTTTCGCTTTGCCGCTCCATTGCGCTGGCGCATGGCGGTAGCATAGAGGTTGCCGCGGCGGACCCGCACGGCTCGGTCTTTACGATCGAGCTTCCCGCCGTCGACGTTTCGTTTGATAAGGAGTAGCGCTGTGCCGAACTCTGCCGTGAAACCGCTCATCTTGGTCGTTGAGGACGACCCCGCCGTCCGCAACCTTATCGTCGCCGCGCTCGAGGCGCACGGCTTGCGCCATATGGCTGTGGAGACCGCTCATGCCGCCATCGCCGCCGCCTCGTCGCAGGCGCCGAGCATTGTGCTGCTCGATCTGGGCCTGCCCGATATGGACGGCGTCAAGGTGGTGGAGTCGGTGCGCACGTGGTCGGGCATGCCGATCATCGTGGTCTCGGCGCGCAGCGAGGACGCGGACAAGATCCGCGCGCTCGATGCTGGTGCCGACGACTACCTGACCAAGCCGTTTTCGGTCGAGGAACTGCTCGCGCGCATTCGCACGACGCTCAGGCGCCTTTCGTATGCGCAGGCGGGCGGCGTTGCCTCCGAGGGCTCGTTCGATACCGGTGAGCTGCATATCGATTTTGACACCGGCATCGCAACGATGGACGGCGAGGAGCTGCACCTGACGCCGATCGAGTACAAGCTGCTGTGCCTGCTGGCGCATAACGCCGACAAGGTGCTGACGCACCAGTTTATTTTGCACGAGATTTGGGGAACGGCGACCAAGAGCGACCTGGCGAGCCTGCGCGTCTTTATGGGTACGCTGCGCAAGAAGATCGAGTCCGACCCCGCGCACCCGCGCTATATCCAGACGCACGTGGGCATTGGCTACCGGCTGGTCACCCAAGGCTAGGACGGCACCCGCCATCCCAATATGAGTTGCGGTGAAATACGGTCTAAATTTGCCTAATTCCAGGCAAAACAGTCCGTATTCCACCGCAACTTTGTTATTTGCCCTTGGGCTTGCTGGCGTAGAACTTCTTCTTTTTTGGCTTGCCGGCAGGGGAGGGTTTGGCGGCAAAGTTCGACTTGCCGTTGCCGGCCTGCGCGTGCGCGGGTGTTGCTACGCGAGGCTTGCGGGCGTCGGGGTTGCGCAGTTCCTCGGTTCGCTCGGCAATCTCCTCGGCACTAAAGCCGACTTCGGCCATGGCGTCCTCGATGGGCAGGCGGCGTACGATATAGCAATGGTGCACCTTCTGGTTGCGTGCGAAGTCCTCGGGGATGGTCTGCGCCGTAATGTCCTCCAGCACAACGCCCGCGCGCGCGAGCTTGCGCGTTTCGGGGCGAAAGCCGCGCAGGTTGCAGCTAAAGATGGCGTGGCCGCCCTGTGCGAGCAGACGCGATACGCCGGCCAAAAGCTCAACATGGTCGCGCTGAACATCCCAGGTGCGGCGGCCCATCTTGGACGAGTTCGAAAACGTGGGCGGGTCGACAAAGATCAGGTCCCAGCGGTTGCGCGTCTGACGCTGGTCGCGAATCCAGGCGAGCACGTCGTCGCGCACAAAGTGATGCTGCGGGCCCACAAAGCCGTTCTGACGCATATTGCGCTCGGCCCAGTCCAGATAGGTGTTCGAGAGGTCAACCGTCACGGTTTCCTCGACGCCGCCGTCGGCTGCGTAGCAGGTGGCGGTGCCGGTGTAGGCAAACAGGTTGAGGAAGCGGCGCGCCTGCTTGGCGTGCTCGCGCACTAGGTTGCGGGTGACGCGGTGGTCCAGGAAGATGCCCACATCCAGATAGTCGTCAAAGTTGACGGCAAAGGTGAGCCCGCCCTCCTCGATGAGCGGCAGGCGACGGCGCGCGATGTTGGCGCGCTCGCCCGGGCCGCCCTTGCCGGCGCCCTGCTTGCCGTACTGCGAGCCGCCGCGCGAACGCATGCGGGCCTTGGCGTGCACGTGCTCGGCCGGAACATCCAGGATGCGCGGCGCGATGGCCAAGATGTCGAGCATGCGGGCCTGGGCCAGCGCAGGATCGATGGTCTTGGGTGCGGCGTACTCGGCGATGACGAGCCAGCGACCCGGCGTCTGCGGGCAGCCCTCGTACAGATCGATGGCGGCGGAGTAATCGGGCAGGTCGGCATCGTAGACGCGGTAGCAGCTCACGCCCTCGCGCTTGGCCCACTTGCGGCGCAGGCGGGCGTTCTTGCGCAGGCGGTTGGCGAACTGCTCGGACTCGGGAATGAGCACGGGCAGCGGCTTGCCGTCGCCCAGGTCGAGCGTGGCAGCGGGCTCGGGCATGGCAGAAGCTGCGGCCTCATCGTTGACTTCGTTGGCATCCGCAACTTCGGCCTCGGCATCCGCGCTGGTCGCAGCCTCAAATGCTGCGGCGGCGTGGTCGAGAGAGGGCCAGACTTCGATGGTCGCCTCCTCGTTGTTGGGCATGACGGCGATTGAGCGCTCGGGCTCGGCGTGGAGTGCGCGGGCCAGCAATCCGTCGCGGGTGAGCGCGGCGACCGGCGCCGCGGCAAGCTCGGGCGCGCGGCGCAGCTCGCCGATGAGCGTCATGGTGTCATGCATGAGCGAAAGCGGTGTCTCGGTCGTATCCGCGACCACGGCGGCACCGGCAACGGCGCCCGCATGGTCCAGTACGGTGGCGGACTTGGCGGCGCAAAAATCGACAAAGCGCTTGTAACCGGCGCACTTGACCATGCGCTCGGCGGTCTTGCGGGCGGCGGGGTCGATGTCCGCGGCCACGATGCGCGCCTGGCGCTCACGCGCTGCCGCCTCGCGCCCGCGTGCCTCGGCAAGCAACTGCTCCCATAGGGCGGCATCGTGCAGCTGCCAGCCCTCAAAGCCCCAGCGCTCGCGTGCGGCGCCCGGGGCGCGGTCGGTCAGAATGTTCACGGCCTCTAGCAGCAGACCGCCGCCAGCGCATGAGGCGTCGACCAGCGTGGGCAGAGCCTCGTTCTCGTAATCGTCGGCCGTCAGCTCGCGCTCGCATAGCGCGGTCCAGCCGACCTGCGAAAGCACCAGGGCGGCGTAGTCGGGGCGCAGCACGTGCGTACCCTCGCCGGCGCGGGTCGCGGCAGGCGGCAGGCGTTTGAATAACGGATCGCCCGAAAGGTCCAGGCTTATGCTCGCACGGCGCTGACGCAGCGAAAGCAGCAGGTGAACGTCGGGATCGGCGGCATCGACATCGGCGCGACGGCCCGTGACCTCGGCCAGGTGGTCGCACAGTGCGTCCTTGGCGCGCAAAGCCGAGAAGCGCGTGTTGCGCAGCTGCTCGGTCACGCCGCGGGCGGTAATGGCGATGGTGGCGCCGGGGCGGATGATGGTCTCCCAGGCGATGTCGTAAACGCTATCGTACAACTCGTCGGCATCCTGCGCCTCAAAGCGCTCGAGCACCACAAACACGCGGCTGGCCAGGCGCGACCACAGACAGGCGCGGTAGCCTTCTTCGAGCTCGCCCTCAAACGTAGCGCGGCCCTTCAGGCGGCGGACATGCGAAAGCCCGAGGTGTTTAAGCTCATCGGCGAGTGCGGACTCAAAGCCCTCGGGGCAGCTTGCGTAAAATTCCATGGGTGACCTCTCTGATTGCGTCGCTCCATTATATGATGGATGCTTCGTTTGCCATCGCCCTCGAAAGGAACCCATATGATTGATGCGTGCCCCTTGATTCCCATTTTCATTGCAACAGCCTCAGGACTCGGGGCCTCGCACAGGCTCCCGCCGCCTTACAGAACTGAAAGCTGGGCGTAGGGCAAATCCATGGCACGTGACCTGCGATTGCTCGGCCATAGATGGCGTAATCGAGGCTAAGGGAGGGCATCATGCGCAAGGGAAACGAGAGCTGGTTCTGGCACGCGAACGACATGGTGGTGGCGGGCGACATGAACCCCGTGGTCCGCGTCCTGTGGGCCGCGCTCATCGTAGGCATCGGCGTCGCGACGATGGTCACGCTCTGGATCGTCACGAGGTAGCGCGCCACGAACGGATGACGAGGCACGCGGCGCATGCCACGCTGGCGGAACCCTAGCCTCGCTGCTGGACAATCTGTTCGATGAGCTTCGCGACGGAGTCCTCGGCTGCGTTCCCGATCAGGTGATGGGCCGCGGCCTTCGCCTCTGGCATCGCGCCCGCGACTGCGTAGGAGTTCGGCACCTTATCGAGGAGCGTCACGTCGTTTTCCGAGTCTCCGATAAAAGCGACCTCGTCCAGCGTGACCCCAAGGCTGCCGAGAAGCGCGTCGAGTCCGTTTACCTTGCTCCAGCCAGCCGGAACAACATCGAGGAAGAATGGGACGGGCGAGGGGAAATCAAGTTCTGGGCAGGCTTCCTTGCATCGACTCCGAACGACTTCCGTCGGGGCGGAGCTGACATTGACGAAGATGCCGGCGGTTATGACGTCACGGTTCGTGGGCACGTCTCCGAGCGCCATGTCTCTTCCGGAGTCCTTAACGACTTCCAAGGCGAATTCGTCGCCAGGCTCGACGGCGCAGAGGAACTGCTCGCAGCGCTTGCCTGTCTCATCGACATCGGCGACTAGCCAGAGTGACGTCCCCGCGTAGGGGCGTACAGCGCTATCGAGCTTGACGAGGGCCTCCGTCGAGAGCGTCTTTTTGAACACGAGTTCGCCGCTGGAGAAGACCTTCTTTCCGTTGGCCATGATGCCGGTCGAGAAACAGCGCGCGTCGCCGTCAAAGGCATCGGCCAGGTCGGCGTAGTCGCGCCCGCTTGCGGGGCCGAACGCGATGCCCGCATCGAGCGCCGAAAGAATCGCGCTGTGCGTGCGCTCCGATACGACCCTTGAGCCAAACGGCAACAGGGTCCCATCCATGTCTGCGAGGATGAGCTTTATCAAGGGGTCCTCCCGTTTCGGTCTGGGCATCGGTGCGCCGGCGTGCGTCGTCCTAGCTGTATTGCTTGTCTCCCATGAGATTCTTCGAGATGATCCTGTTAAACTCTACCGGGTCATCCCAGCAAGAGGTCAGGAAGAGGAACAGCAGCTCGATGACGAAGTTGATCGAGCTGTGCGAGAAGGCGATCTCGGTTCCGGTGATGGCCTGATCTCGCGAGATGGCTCGGATGATATGCGTGGCACGCTTCGCGAGCGGCGTATCCGGGTTGTCTGTGATCATGATGATGGGGGTGTTCGAATCCTCGGCAGAGTCGAATATGTTGACGAGGCGCTTCGAGTATCCGGACGTCGAAATGACGAGCAGAACGTCATTCTCCTTGAGGTTGGTTGCGACGGAGACCATGGCTTCGGTGGTACTGGGGCAAAACGCTCTGACTCCAACCTGCGAGAGCTTGAACGCCGCGTTTACGCCCATGTTAATCGAGTTGCCGACGCCCGCGATCAGGACGAGGTTGGCGTTGTGGAGCAGATTGACGACTGCCGAAAAGTCATCGGAGTCAATGAGCGAGGCGGTTTGGGAGAGCTCCTTGACCTTGTGAGACAGGACGTACTTGATGGAGCCCTCGACGTCGTCCAGAGTAATCCTGCCGTCCGTGGCCTTTTCTTCGCCGGATGCCCTGCTGATGGATATGCCGAGCGCCAGACGCATGTCCGAATAGGTTCGGTAGTCAAGCGTCCTTGCGAATCTCGAAACAGACGCCGGTGACGTACCGGTTTCTGCGGCGAGTTCGCGGACGGTCATCGTTGCGACATCCGACGGGTGGTCGAGCACATACGTTGCGATTGCCTTCTCCGAGGGGGATAGGCTGCTCATGACCGCGCAGATGTGGCTGAGCACATCCCCTGTCTTATCCATGGTTACTCCTTGGTCCTAGCTTGCTTTGTATCTTAGGTCAAGAGAGGTGAAAATTAAGCAAAATGTTTCATCAGCGGTGAAATAGCGTTTCACCGCTGATTTCCTACCGTTCGCGGTAAATCGGTACTTCCTCGGCGCAATCTCAGCTTGAGCTGCTATCTTATGAGTCGTGAAACAACGGCACGAAAACGATGAAACAACAGAACATTGTTTCAACGCCTCGCAACTCCGTTTCACGCTAGATGGTGAATCACTTCGAAGCCCAGACAGGCACCCGGCGAGCAAGAAGGGAGAAGCACGATGCACAACGCCAAGACAAACGCAAGCATGACTTCGCTGTTCTTCGCGAACGTACTCTACTGGGTCTGCGCGGGCGTGTACTCGCCGTTTCTCTCCGCTCACTACACGAGCCTCGGCCTCAGCGCGGCCCAGACCGGCATCCTCCTCGCGGCGACCCCGGTGTGTGCGCTCGCCATCCAGCCGCTCTGGTCGACGATCGCCGACAAGCTCGGGCGCCGCCGCGCGGTCATCGTGGCCCTCTGCCTTGCGGCGGCGGTACTCGCTCCGCTGTATTACCTGGCGTCGACGTTCGTCCCGGTCCTTCTCGTAACCTTTGCATTCTCGGCGTTTTTCTCGGGGCTCCTGCCCCTGAGCGACTCCCTCGTCATCGAGCTCGCGGATCGCTCTGGCCTGAACTTTTCTCGCATTCGCATGGGTGGCACCATCGGCTACGCCATCGTCGTCCTGATCGTCGGCTGGCTGCTTGACGTGGCTCCTCAAATCCAGTTCGCGGTGGTCTCCGCCGCGCTGGTGGCCTTCGCGGCTCACATGTGGCGCCTCCCCGAGGCGGGAGTTCGCGCCAATGCTGCGGACGATCCCAAGGTCTCCCACGGAAAGGGCCTCCTCTCGCTGTTCACCAGCAACGAGATCGCATTCGTCTTGGTCTTCGCCTTCATCAGCTCGGCCGCGATTGGCTTCATCGGGGCGTTCTTGGGCCGCTACGCGGTCGAGCTTGGCGAGGGTCAGAACCTCGTGGGCGTCCTGAGCGCGGTCTCCGCTGCGAGCGAGATCCCCATCCTGCTCGTCTCCTCCAAGCTGGTCAGGCGCTTCGGCGAGATGAACCTCCTGATCTTTTCCTGCTTCATGGCGGCTCTCAGGCTCGTGCTCGTGGGCACCGGCATCGTCCCGGTCATGATCTGCGGACAGCTGCTGCAGAGCGTGAGTTACATGACCGTTTACTACTCCTGCGTTACCTACATTGCCAACCACACCTACGAGGATTGTCGCGCTCGAGGTCAGAGCGCCTTCGCGATGGTCCAGAGCGGTCTGTCCGTCGTGGTTGCGAACTTGTTTGGCGGTTGGGCGTGCGACGCGCTCGGCACGCACGCGGGTTTCCTGGCCTTCGCCCTCGCTTCAACGATTGCTGCGGTCGTTGCTCTTGTGACGTACGTGCTATGGCGTCGAAGCGCGGCGCCACAGCCTGAGGAGGCGGCCGCATAGGCTCCACCGCGCTTCGCAAGCGCCTGCCTGCCTCGCGCTTCGCTTCGTGTTCAACCAGCTGACGAGCTGAGAACTGTCCGATCCAATGATTATCCAGGTGAAAGGAAGATAAAGATGTCTCTCATCAAGGTCAACGAGCTTCTTCAACATGCGACCGAGCACCACTATGGCGTGTCCGCGATCAACGTCATCAACACGGAGACCATCCGTTATGCGATCCAGGCCGCCGAGGATGAGCACATGCCCATCATCATCCAGTATTGGCCCGGCTTCGAGGACCACTGCGCCCTCGACATCATCGCCTTCGCCGCCCGCTATTACGCCGAGCGCGCGAGTGTGCCCGTCGCCGTCCACCAGGATCACTCCGCTGGTTACGAGATCGCCGTCAAGGGCGTCAAGGCCGGCTTCCCCTCCGTCATGGTCGACGGTTCCTCACTTCCCTATGAGGAGAACTTCCAGCTCACGAAGGACGTCGTCCAGGTCGCCAAGATCTTCGACGTCGACATCGAGGCCGAGCTCGGCCATGTCGGTAACGGCTCCGACGCCAACGATTTCGTGAACAGCGACCACTACACCGACCCGAACCTCGCCGAGGAGTTCGTCGAGGGCACCGGTTGCGGCTCGCTCGCCATCGCCGTCGGCAATGCCCACGGCCCCTACGTCAAGGTCCCGAACCTCGACATGGAGCGCATCAAGGCCTGCAGGGAGGCCGTCAGCGTTCCCCTTGTCATGCACGGATGTTCCGGCATCCCCGACGAGCAGCTCCAGGAGGCCGTGAACCTCGGCATGAGTAAGTTCAACATCGCCACGGAGTACTTCCGTTCCATGTACCGCGCCTTCGAGAAGGACATCAACTCCGGTAAGAACGACGGCAACGGCGTTGGCCTCCTGATGGACGCCGCCCCCGACATGCGCGCGTTCGTCGCCAGTAAGATCCAGCTTCTGAACCCCAACCACTATTCGCTCTAGGAGAGACTCGATGAAGAAGGTTCTTGTCGCGTCGCACGGCCACCTCGCAAGCGGAATCAGGAGCTCGATCGAGATTCTGACCGGCATGGCGGACATGGTGGAGGCAGTTGACTGCTACGTGGACGATTCCGATTTCACCCCTCGCATCCAGGCCTTTATTGACTCGGTGGGCCCTGAGGACGAGGCCGTCATCTTCACCGACATCTACGGTGGCTCCGTCTTCCAGAAAGTCGTCCTCATGGAGCCGGAGAAGCGCGGAATCGTCCACGTCACCGGTATGAACCTCGGCCTCGTGATCGAGACGCTCCTCGGCGCCGAGCCGGTCACGGCAGATTCGATCAAGCAGAGCGTCAAGCTGGCGAGGGCGACGATGCAGGTCGTCGAGCCTCCGAGCAAGGCCGCGGACAACGAGGAGTCCGAGGGAGACTTCTTTGATTAGAGAGTACTAACAAGCAGGGAGAGAGGAAACAATGATTGTACAGGTTCGAGTCGATGACCGTCTGATTCACGGACAGGTCGCCCTGGTGTGGACCAAGGAGCTCAACACCACCAGGATCATCGTCGCCAACAAGCACGCCGTGGAGAGCGATGCCCTTCGCATGACGCTTTCCATGGGTACGCCGGCGGGCCAGAAGCTCCTCGTCAAGGATGTTCCGGATGCCTGTCGCATCGCGAACGATCCGCGTGCGGACTCCATGCGCATCTTCGCGCTCACCAACTGCGTGCGTGACGTGCTTGAGCTCGTTAAGGGCGCACCGGGCAAGATCGAGGGCGTGAACGTTGCCAATGTCGGCCGCTTCGACAAGTCCGATCCGGATAGCAAGGTCGCCCTCAACTCCACGATCATGCTCAACCCGGATGAGCTCGAGGCCGCGAAGGAGCTTTGCGAGCAGGGTATTCCGGTTTTCCATCAGCTTATCCCATCCAATCCCAAGACTCCTCTCAAGAGTCTGATCGAGGCGGCGGGGAAATAAGGGGATTTGGCCAGGCGGCCAAATGAAATGAAAGAAAGGAAGTCAAATGATTGGGTTGGCATTAATGGCCTGGTTGACCGTGCTGATTTGCTACGGCGGCAACTGGGTTCTCGGTCAGTGCATGATCGAGCGTCCTCTCGTGGTGGGCCTCGTTGCGGGCCTCCTGATGGGCGACGTCAAGACCGGTGTTATCATCGGTGCCTCTCTCGAGGCGATCTTCATGGGCGCGGTTAACATCGGTGGCGCCATCTCCGCCGAGCCCGTTACTGCGACCGCCCTCGCCGTCGCCTTCACCGTTGGCGCTGGTATCGACCAGGGTGCCGCCATCACACTGGCCGTTCCCGTGGGCGTCGTCACCGCATTTCTCTCGATCTTCATGAACAACGTGTTCCTCGCGTTCTTCGCAGCCACCTTTGACAAGATGGCCGCCGAGGGCAACGAGAAGGGCCTCGCGCTTCAGCACTTCGTTCTCTGGTTCGTTAAGTACTCCGCCTTTGGCCTCATCGCCTTCCTCGGCGTTTACCTTGGCGCCGAGCCCGTTGCCGCCATTGTCAACCAGATTCCGGCCAATGTCATGAGCGGCCTCAACGCCGTGGGTGCCCTCCTGCCCGCCGTTGGTATGGCGCTCCTGCTCCAGATGCTGTGGAGCACCGAGCTCAGCATCTACTTCTTCTTGGGCTTTACGCTCTACCAGTACCTCGGCCTCCCGATGATCGCCATCGCAGTTCTCGGTGTCATCATCGCGGTTGCCTCCGCCCTCCGCGACAAGGAGATCTTCGATCTCACCAAGAAGGGAGTGGCCACCCAGGCCGTTTCCGGCGACTCTGTAACCAGCGACGAGGAGGATTTCTTCGCATGAGCAACCTGACCAAGAATGTGAGCCCTGAAGACAAGAAGATGCTCAACAGCATTTTCCTGCGCTCCTTCTCCGTGTTCGCTTCCTGCGCCGGCGGTTCCGTCAAGGCTGGCGCCGACGGCTGGCTGTACTCCGTCCAGCCCGCGCTTAACCGCTACTACGCCGATGACCCCGAGGCTCGTGCCGACGCCATGAAGCGTCACACGACTTGGTACAACATTACCCAGAACGTCGGCACGTTCGCCATGGGCCTCGTCGCCTCCATGGAGAGGGAGAACTCGCAGCACGAAGACTTCGACACCGAGTCCATCGACGGTATCAAGGTCTCCCTGATGGGCCCGATGTCCGGCATCGGCGACGCAATCTTCTGGGGCGTCCTGCGTGTTATCGCCGCCGGCATCGGCATTAACCTCGCCATGAGCGGCTCGCCCCTCGGCGCGATCATGTTCCTGCTGATCTACAACATCCCGTCGATCCTCTGCCGATACTTCATGACCTACCTCGGCTTCAGCATGGGCACCAACTTCATCTCCGAGATGTACGAGGGTGGTCTCATGAAGCTCATCACCAAGGCGACCTCCACGATCGGCCTGGTGATGATCGGCGCCATGACCGCGGCGAACGTCCAATTCAACACGATCCTGTCCATTCCGGTTCAGGACTCCGACCCCGTCATGATCCAGACCTACCTCGACTCGATCTTCAAGGGCATCGTGCCTCTGGGACTTACGCTCGTCGTCCTCTGGCTCCTGCGCAAGAAGAACGTGAACGTCAACATCATCCTGGTCGGCATCATGGTTCTGGCGCTCGTCCTCGGCCTCGTGGGCATCGTGTAAGGCAGTTTCCGGATCATCCGAAGCCTGTTCAAGGCAATTCCTGGCGGCACGCGATCGAGGACATTCGACGCGTGCCGCCCCATTAGAAGGAGAGAATATGCGCTACACGCACCTCAAGAACTCCGACGTTGACGTCTCCCAGCTCGCCGTGGGCACCTGGGCGATCGGCGGCGACTCCTTTGGTGAGAACGATGACGCCGCCAGCATGTCCGCCATCCGCACCATGCTCGATCACGGCGTCAACCTCATTGACACCGCGCCGTGCTATGGCAACGGCGCGTCCGAGAAGGTCGTCGGCAACGCGCTCAGGGGCGTCGACCGAGAGAGCTACCTGCTCTCGACCAAGGTTGGCCTGATCACCAGCGCCGCCGGCTATGACCGCGACTCTTCGTTCAAGAACATCATGAGGGAGGTCGAGAGCTCGCTGCGCAATCTCCGCACCGACTACATCGACTTCTACTTCGTGCACTGGCCCGACGCCAAGACCCCGTTCTCCGAGACGATGTGCGCCCTCCAGCTCCTCAAGGAGCAAGGCAAGATTCGCCACATCGGCGTCTCCAACTTCACGACCGAGATGATCGAGGAGTGCGAGAAGGTCGCGCAGGTCGACGTCCAGCAGCCGCCCTACTCCATGGTCGACCGCTCCTCCGAGGACCTTATCAAGTGGGGCTACGAGCGTGGCATCGACTCCTTCACCTATGGCTCCCTTGGCGCGGGCATCCTGTCGGGCAAGTTCCGCGAGCTGCCGAAGTTCGAGGAGGGCGATGTTCGTGGCGGCTTCTACGACTACTTCCAGGAGCCCAAGTTCTCGCGCGTCCAGGAGCTGCTCAAGGTCATGGACGAGATCGCCGAGGCTCATGACAAGCCCGTGGCACAGGTCGCCGTGAACTGGAGCACCCAGAAGGAGTACGTGGGCACCGCGCTCGTTGGCGTGCGCACGGACGCCCACGCGATTCAGAACTGCGAGACGTTCGAGTGGGAGCTTTCCGCCGATGAGATGGCCAAGCTGGACGCCAAGCTTGACGAGCTGAAGATCGGCTAGCCATGGGCACCGAGGAGAGGAAGTACCCCACTTCCGAGCTTGAAGTGCTTGAGCGTGGATCTAGGGAGGTCGTGGAGCCCAACGGGCTGAAGCTCCTGCTGAAGCCCGTGCCGGGAGACGAGCGCGAGCGCGTGCTCGATCCGCGCGTCTACGCGCGCGCCCATGCGAAGCTCGCCGCCGGCCCGGCGCCGGCGGGGCCGGTGGACGTGATCGCGTGGCGCTCCGCTCCCAACAAGGAGACCCATGTCGTGAGGGGCTCGAACGTCGCCAAGAAGACCGTCGTCATGAACTTTGGCGACAGGGGCATTCCCCTGCACGTCTTCACGCCCGAGGGCCACGGGTGCGGCTCCGCCGCGCTCGTGTTCATCCACGGCGGCGGCTTCATGGTGGGCAACATTGGCCAGTACGAGAACTGCCTGCGCGACATCGCGGAGCGAACGGGCTGCGTCGCGATCTACCCGGAGTACCGCTTGTCTCCCGAGACGATGTTCCCCGGTGGTGTCGAGGACTGCGTGAAGACGCTCGACTGGCTTGTCGAGCATGCGGATGAGCTGGGTGTCGACGCGACGCGGGTCGCCGTGGCTGGCGACTCCGCGGGCGGAAGCCTGACCAACGCCGTCGTCCTCGACGGGTCCCATGCGGACAGGATCAAGCTCGTGGCCGAGCTGTATCCGCTCGTCGACGGCGGCCCTGTTCCGGAGGAATGGTCCTATGACCTCTATGAGATCGTGAACGACCAGAGGGCCGAGGCTCTGAGCAGGGTGGATCGCATCCGCAACGCCAACGACGACCTGCCAGTGATGTATACCAACGGCAATGCGGAGGAGATGCTCGACCCGAGGGTGTCTGCCCTGTTCGCGGAGGACGTGAGCGCGTTCCCCCGCACGGTCATCATCTCTTCCGAGTATGACTACCTGCGCTATCAGGACGAGCTATTCGCGAAGAGGCTGCAGGATGCGGGCGTTGACGTCACCGCGATTCGCTATCGCGGCTGCGACCACGGCTTCTTCGAGATGTACGGCGTGATGCCTCAGGCTGAGGACGTCTGCCGCGTCATCTCCGAGGAGCTTGCGAAGATCTAGGGGCTCGTCGCGGCGGCCTCCTGGACGAGTGGCGGTCCGGCGGGATGCTAGGTGCGTCCCGCCGGACCTTTGCGTTGACGGGCGCGTGCCGCTTGCCGGAGGGCGTGTGTGGGGTTCGCTTCGGCGGTGCCGGATTAACCGGGAGATGCGTTTACCGCCGCTCTTCCAAGTGAGCCCAGCAAACAAATCGCGAGTTGAGCCCCAAGGGCATCGACAAGGGCGTGGGCCTGGCGCGGGCGCTGGCGTATCTGGGTCGCGCTGGCAACGAGCGCACCTTTGGCTTTGGCGATTCGGGCAACGACCTGGGCATGCTCGCCGCCGTCGAGACGGCTGTCGCCATGGGCAACGCCATGCCCGAGGTCAAGGCGATCGCCGACTACGTGACCGACGACGTCGCACACGACGGCACCGTCACAGCGATGCAGCATTTTGGGTTGATTTAATAAATGGCCGGGTCGCCCGCAGTGGGGGCGACCCGGCCATTTGAGCTATTTTGCAATATAGAGCTTGGGATGACTGCGACTGCTCTCGATCGCCGCCGTCATGATGCCCTCGTTGTCTCCATCAACGATGATGCCGTCGAGGTCATCGATCTGCGCGGACTGATAAAAACTGGTCTTGTTGAACTTTCCCTGGTCAACCATCATGTAGCCCTGGTTTGAGTTGGTAAGGTACATATGCTTGATCATGGCCGAGAAGTCGTGCTCGACGGTAAAACCGTGGTCGGGGTGGAATCCGTCAGCACTGACAAACGCCTTGTCGGCATGTAGTTTGCTCATGCAGTCGAGCGTCAGTGCGCCCGCGAGATAGAGGTGGCCCTTGCGCACGGAGCCGCCCAGCAGCACTACCGAAGCATTGGGGAGATTGAAGCTGGCGTAGTTCGCGATTGCAAGATCGCCGGTGATAATGGTGATCTCACGCTTGTCCATGAGGGCCTTAGCGAAGTAAAAGCCTGTGGTGCCGATATCAATTACCAGAACATCGCCATCATCAACAAGAGTTGCTGCGGTTGCGGCGATGGCCTCCTTGGCCTCGACTTGGACATTGATGCGCTCCTCGGGATACGAGATTGCGTTGGAGCGAGAAAGCGATACCGCTCCGCCGCGTACGCGACGCAGCTTGCCTTCGGATTCCAGCGAGATGAGGTCGTGTCGTGCGGTGACTTCCGAAACCGAAAAACGGCGAACGATGTCGGATACCGAGATATTTGGCTTTTCGGCCAGCCAATTCATGATAAATCGCTGACGCTCGGCCGGTGAAAGGTCTGAAGTAGATGCCATATGCCGCTCCTTTTGAACAAAAGGTAAAAGATGCGCCTTTCGTAATCGAAATATAACGTATCGATATGAAAAGAACAAGGCAAATTCGAATGAATCAAAAGAACGGAATGGCATGTCACAAATGCATGCGTAGCAGATAGTTCGCACGTAAACGGGCTATAAAGAGTCTCATTCTGAAGGTGCCGCCCAAAAGAAGTACGTTCACGCCCGATATTCGACCGTTCACGGAAAGTTGACAATTGAGCTTTCGATAGCTTTTGAAATGGTTTATAAAAGAAAACCGAAAAGCTTTTGAAACAAAGAAGAAGGCTTTCGATAGCAATAGTGTTAGATGAGAAAGGACCGAACATGGCGATCAAGGTGTTTGCCGACGGCGCTAACCTCGAGGGCATGCTTGACATGCATGACAATGGCAACGTTCAGGGCTTCACGACCAATCCTTCCCTTATGAAGGCCGGCGGCGTGACCGACTACCGCGCTTTTGCCAAGACGGTTCTTGAGCACATTACTGATGTGTCGGTCTCTTTTGAGGTATTCGCCGACGACGAGGCAGGTATGGAAGCCGAGGCTCGCGAGATCGCAACCTGGGCAGACAACGTCTACGTTAAGATCCCGGCGCTCAACACCAAGGGTGAGTCCACTGCCGCGCTGGTCAAGCGCCTTTCTGCCGACGGCATCAAGGTGAATGTCACCACTATCTTCACGCCCGAGCAGGTCGACGAGTTTGTCGATGCCGTCTCTGCTGAGACCCCCTCTATTCTGTCCATCTTTGCCGGTCGCATTGCCGATACCGGCGTCGATCCGCTGCCCCTCATGGCGGAGTCCGTAAAGAAGGCTGCCGTTAAGCCTGCTGCCGAGGTTCTCTGGGCGTCTACGCGCGAGGTCCTCAATATCTTCCAGGCGGAGTCCGTTGGATGCCAGATCATTACGGTCCCCAATGCCCTTCTTGCCAAGCGCAAGAATTTCGGGAAAGATTTGCTTGAGTACTCGCTTGATACGGTCAAGGGTTTTGCCCGCGACATTCAGGCGCTTGGTTTTCATATCCTGCCCGAGGAGTAGGGGACGAGCATGCTGACCGATCTTCTTAAGCCCGGGCTTGTTGCCTGCCACGTCGAGGCCTCCGACTGGGAGGAAGCGATCAGGGCATGCGGTAAGTTGCTCGTAGACGCTGGCAAATGCGATCAGAGCTATGTTGACGCCATGATTTCATCGGTTCACAAATTCGGCCCCTATATGGTCTTGGAAGAGGGCATCGCCATGCCCCACGCTCAGGCAGATGGCAATGTGAGCGAAGCGGGAATCTGTATCGTCACGCTTGACCCAGCCGTTGCGTTTGGACACGAGGATTTCGATCCGGTTCACGTGCTCGTGGGTATTTGCGCACCCGACCCCAAGGCTCATCTTGGCTGCTTGGCGGAGCTTTCGCAGATGTTCGAGGACGAGGACTGCGTTGCCAAGCTCAGCGCATGCGATACGCCCGAGCAGGTTTTGGAGACCATGCGTTCATTCTTTTAGGCCTTAATGGCACGGCGATGCGTCGCCGCTTTTGGATAGACGGAAAACCGTCACGTGTAGGAGAGGAAGGTTGCCATGCATATCATCACCGTATGCGGAAACGGCATCGGGTCCAGCCTGATGCTCGCTGGCAAAGTCGAGGAGCTTTGCGAGGAGGAGGGCATCAAGGCCGACGTTGAGTCTATGGACCTGAACGGTGCTTCTTCCGCAAATCCGGATCTGTTCATCACCGTTAAGGAACTCGCCCCCGAGCTCCACGGCAACGTTGTGATCGTTCGCAGCTATGTGAACAAGAAGAAGATCCGCGAAGACGCCCTCGAGGCAATCAAGGCGGCCGCCGCTAACGCCTAAAGCGGCACAAAAAAGGGCGGTTCCCTGTGGAAGAGGGAAACGCGCCCACGTTAGAGAGAAAGGAAGCGCAGATGCAAGCCATCCTTCCCATACTTGAGTTTATCCAATCGATTCTGACCAAGCCAGCGTGGATTATGGGTCTATTTGCCTTTGTGGGCCTTGTCGCGCTTAAGCGTCCTGCCCACAAGGTGATGACGGGCACCCTGAAGCCCATTCTTGGTTACATCATGCTGTCCGCCGGCGCCGCTGTTGTTCAGGAGAACCTTGCTCCGCTGGGTACCTTCATCGAGACCGGTTTCCACATCACCGGCGTCGTGCCCAACAACGAGGTCGTCGTTTCGATGGCTCAGAGCGTCCTCGGCGTTCAGACCATGATGATCCTGATTCTCGGCTATGTCGTGAACATTATCATTGCCCGCTTTACCAAGTTTAAGTACATCTTCCTGACGGGCCATCACAGCATGTTTATGGCCTGCCTGCTGTCTGCCGTTCTGCAGGCATCTGGCTTCCAGGATGTCCAGCTTGTTATCGTGGGCGGCATGTTCCTGGGCCTCGTGAGCGCTATGCTTCCCGCCGTTGGTCAGCGTTTCACCGAGAAGGTTACCGATGGCGATGAAATCGCCATGGGCCACTTCGGTTCGCTCGCCTATTACATCTCCGCTGCAGTCGGTACGCTTTTTGCTAAGGACGCCGAGGAGAACAGCACCGAGAAGATCGAGGTTCCCGAGAAGTTCGCCTTCCTGCGCGACACTACCATCTCCACGGCTCTTACCATGGCCTTCTTCTACCTGGTTACCGCTTTCGCCGCTTACATTGCAGATCCTGCGGTCGTTACCAAGACCGCTGGCGGCGACAACGTGATCGTCTATGCCTTGACTTGTGCTCTGTCCTTCGCCGTTGGTGTCACCATCGTCTATAACGGCGTTCGTATGATCCTTGCCGACCTGGTCCCGGCTTTCCAGGGCATCTCCAACAAGCTGATCCCCGGTGCCATCCCGGCCGTCGACTGCGCTGTCTTCTTCCCCTATGCTCCCACCGCCGTTATCCTCGGCTTTGTCGCTTCCTTCATCGGTGGCGTGGTCGGTATGTTCATCGTGGGCGCTACCCTGGGCATCTTCATCATCCCGGGCATGGTTCCCCACTTCTTCTGCGGTGCTACCGCGGGCATCTACGGCAATGCTACCGGCGGTCGCAAGGGCGCAGCTCTTGGCGCTTTCGTCAACGGCCTGCTCATCACCTTTGCCCCGGCCCTGCTCCTGCCCGTTCTTGACGTCTTTGGCTTCAAGAACACTACGTTCGGCGACTTCGATTTCTCCGTCATTGGTATTACGCTTGGCCGCGCTGCCGAGGCCTTCGGTACCACCGGTGTCTACGCGATTCTCGCTGTCCTTCTGGTCGTTGCCTTCGTCCCCAACTTCATCCACACCAAGGGTGCTGTGATCAATCACGTTGAGGAAGAGTAATCCAGGCATACGTTAAGCCCTAATCGGGCGGAGCTCCGATAACCGGCTCCTACACGGAAGCGGTGACGTCTCAATCGAGGCGTCACCGCTTTTTGCTTTGGAGCGATTGTGAATATGAGCCGGCGAGGCGCTGCTTCTGTTCCGTGAACGGAATCAAACGCAATGATCGGCAAAAACGTTTTGCCGCTGGGGCGTCGATATAAAAATGGTAAATCTGCAAAACCGTTCGCCGAGAAGATAAAAAACCGCAGTTCACGCCTTGATAAACGTAGATAAAGTGTTTAGCAGTTTATCGGCCGTATGCTAACGAAAGGAATCAGGCAGATGGCAATCAAGGTGTTCGCTGACGGTGCAAACCTCGAGGGCATGCTCGACATGTACGAGAGCGGCAACGTTCAGGGTTTCACGACCAACCCGTCCCTTATGAAGAAGGGCGGCGTGACGGATTGCCGCGCGTTTGCCAAGGAGGTCCTGGCCCACATCACCGATGTGTCCGTGTCGTTTGAGGTCTTTGCCGACGACGTCGAGACCATGGAGGTCGAGGCCCGCGAGATTGCTGCCTGGGCCGAGAACGTCTACGTCAAGATTCCGTGCGTGACCACCAAGGGCGAGTCCACCGCCGAGCTGGTGCACAAGCTTTCGGCCGACGGCATCAAGGTCAACGTCACCACCATCTTTACGCCTACGCAGGTCGACGAGATGGTCGAGGCCGTTGACGCCGAGACGCCGTCCATCATCTCGCTCTTTGCCGGTCGCATCGCCGACACCGGCGTCGATCCCATTCCGTTTGTGACGGAGTCGGTCAAGACGGCCGCCGCCAAGCCCAACTGCGAGGTCCTGTGGGCATCCACGCGCGAGCTCATCAACATTTACCAGGCGCAGGCCTGCGGTTGCCAGATCATCACGGTGCCCAACAGCATCCTGGCCAAGCGCAAGAACATCGGTCGCGATCCGTACGAGGTCTCGCTCGACACCGTGCGCGGCTTTGCCAAGGATATCGCCGCTTTGGGCTTCCATATCTTGCCGTAACGCGAACACTGGCTGCGCCGCGGGTTGTTCGCCCCGGCCTTTCCTTTCCCTATCGCTCACGCGCTTCGCGAGGGTCGCGCTAGGTAAAGGAAAGGCCGGGGCTGCCGACACGAGCTTGCCGGCAAGTTAGCACTCGGCTTCCATATCCTGCCGTGGACAAAGGTACCCCCGCCTGCGACGTGCAAAATTGAGAGTATTCAGCAAGGTAAAGGCTTTTACCAGCTGGTTGAAGCACGGAACAGCCCCCGTTTTGGCTCTGACGACGCTAAAACGGGGGCTGTTTGTGACTTTATTGCCTCTGAGGGGCGTTCGGAGCGGCGGAAATTGCAGAATACTCGCGATTTTGCACGCTGCTACAGGGGGTACCCTTGCTTTGGCGGTTTATTTCCCCTGCACCATGGTGAGCGAGATCTTCTTGCGGTCGCGATCGACCTTTTCGACCCACACCTTGACCGTGTCGCCGACGCGCACCACGTCGCTTGGGTGCTTGACGAAGCGGTTGGCCAGTTTGGAGATGTGCACGAGGCCGTCCTGATGCACGCCCACGTCGACGAAGGCGCCAAAGTCGACGACATTGCGCACCGTGCCCTTGAGCTCCATGCCGGGCTCCAGGTCGTCGATGGAAAGCGCCGAGCGGCTAAAGACAACCTCGGGAGCGTCGTCGCGCGGGTCGCGGCCGGGCTTCTTGAGCTCGTTGACAATGTCGATGAGCGTCAGGGTGCCGCAGTCCAGGTCGCTTGCCAGCGCCGAGATGCTGCCCAGGCGGCGCTCGATGTCGGGCACGCCGCCGCGGCTGAGCTCGCTTGCCGCAACGCCGGCGCGCTCCAGGACGGCCGTGGCCACCTCGTAGCTTTCGGGGTGGACGCTTGTCGCGTCGAGCGGGTTCTTGCCGCCGCTGATGCGCAGGAAACCTGCGGCGTTGAGGTACGCCTTGGGTCCCAGCTTGGGGACCTTCTTGAGCTGGCGGCGATCGGTAAAGGCGCCGTTTTCCTCGCGGTAGGCCACGATGTTTTTGGCTACGCTTGGCGTAATGCCCGACACGTAGCCCAGCAGGCTTGCGCTCGCGGTGTTCACGTCGACGCCCACGCGGTTGACGACGTCCTCCACCACGTGGCCCAGGGTACGCGAGAGCTCGGCCTGGTCAAGGTCGTGCTGGTACTGGCCAACGCCGATGGACTGGGGCGGAATCTTGACGAGCTCTGCCAGCGGGTCTTGCAGACGGCGGCCCAGGCTCATGGCGCCACGTACGGTGACGTCCAGGTCGGGATATTCCTGGCTGGCGAGCTCGGAGGCGGAGTACACCGACGCGCCGGCCTCGTTGACGATGGTGTAGCGAAGGCTGGGCGCCTGCTCGGAGATGAACTCCGAGACGACTTCCTCGGTCTCGCGGCTGGCGGTGCCGTTGCCGATGACGATGGTGTTGACGCCGTCCTTCTTGACGAGGCGGGCGAGCTCGCGCTTGGTGCCGGCGACGTCGTGGCGCGGCTTGGTGGGATAGACCACGCCGTGGTCGAGTAGCTTGCCGGTCTCGTCCATGACGGCGACCTTGCAGCCGGTGCGGTAGCCCGGATCGAGCGCGAGCACGCGGGCGCCGCGCACGGGGCGCGCCGAGAGCAAGCCCTCGAGATTCTTGGCAAAGACGTTGATGGCCTCGGTCTGGGCACGAACGGTGAGTTTGGCGCGGGCCTCGCGCTCCAGCGAGGGGGCCATGAGGCGCTTGTAGCCATCGGCGATGGCGGTATCGAAGATGGGAGCAAACACGCCCTGGCGTCGGGGCCAACGGCTGCCGAGGCGCGCCGTGGCGGCGGCGCCGTCGACGTTCACGCGCACGCGGAGCTTGCCCTCGCGCTCACCGCGGTCGATAGCCAGCACACGGTGGTTGGGTATACGGCGCAGCGGTTCGTCATAGCTGTAGTACGGCTCGTAGGGGGTCTTCTCGGCGGGGTCGGTGGCCTCGACGACGATGTCGGCGGTGCTCTGCGTAAAGGCGCGCAGGTCGGCGACGTTCTCGGGGTCCTCGGCCACCGTCTCGGCCACGATGTCGGCGGCGCCGGCGAGCGCCTTTTCGGGCGTGTCGAAGCCGGCCTGTTCGTTGACGTAGGCCGCGGCGGTGTCGAGCGCGCTGCCCTTGGCCGAGGCCTGCATGATGATCATGTTGGCGAGTGGCTCCAGGCCTGCCTCGCGGGCCTTCTGCGCGCGGGTCATGCGCTTTTTGCGGTAGGGCTTGTAGAGGTCCTCGACACGCTGGAGCTGCGTGGCCTCGCGGATCTGTGCCTCGAGCTCGGGCGTGAGCTTGCCTTGGGCGTCGATGAGCAGAATGACGTCCTCTTTACGCTGCTCAAGATTGCGCAGGTAGGACAGGCGCTCGTCGAGTGCGCGCAGGGCGACGTCGTCCATGCCGCCCGTGGCTTCCTTGCGGTAGCGCGAGATAAATGGGATGGTGTTGCCCTCGTCGATGAGCTTGACGGCCGCCTCGACGTTGGCGGCCTTAAGGTTGAGCTCGCGGGCGAGCTGGGCGATAAGATCCATGGAACTTCCTGTCTGTGAGTACGTTACAGGTGCATGAGCCACCCAGTCTACCACCCGCCCGCGCCGCGGCTGCAAAGAAAGCCCCGCGGGCAGGAGGCTGCTCGCGGGGCAAAGAAGAGGGGCTTGTTGGTGGCGGACCGAAGGGTTCGCATGGGGCTTCTGCCGCGGTCTGCCCTAAGGCGTTACAGCTCGACGAGCTGGCCGGTTTCGGCGGCCTCTTTGATGGCGTTGAGAAGCGTGAGCGTCTTGACGTTATCGGCGGGGGTCACGACGGGCTCGACCTCGCGGCGGACAACCTTCACAAAGTGCTTGAGCTGCATCTTGTGCGGCAGCGCCGGGTCCACGGCCGGGATCTCCATCTGCAGCGGCTTGTGCCAGTTAGAGGCGCCGTCGTAGGAGAACTGGTGCAGGCGGGGCAGCGAAAGGGCGCCCTTGGTGCCGCCGATAAAGTAAGCGTCAGCGTCGAAGGGACGGTACTGCGGGTCCTCGCGAGCGGTCGCCTCCCAGTTCCAGGGGCTGGCGGTGGCGTCGGAAATGGTCATGCTCGCGAGCGCGCCGTCGGCAAAGCGGACGTTGACCACGGCGGAGTCCTCGGTCTCAAAACCGCGGGCGGCGCTGGACTGCATGCCCTGGACGGCGACGGGCTCGCCCAGCAGGTAGCGGAGCAGGTCGACGTCGTGCACCAGGTTGACCAGGATCGGGCCGGCACCCTTCTTGCGGCGCCACTCGACATCGAAGTACTCGTCGTTCTTATAGATCATGTAGTGGAAACTCGACACGGTGAGCTTGCCCAACTCGCCGGACTCGATGATCTCCTTGGCCTTGTTCACAAACGGGTTGTGGCGACGGTGCTGACCCACGAGCACGGGCACGCCGGCGGTCTCGGCCTCGGCGGCGAAGGCCTGGGCATCCTCGAGATCGTTGGAGATTGGCTTTTCGACCAGCGGCACGATGTTGCGCTTGATGGCCTCGCGGGCAACGCCCAGGTGCAGGTCGTTGGGGGTGGCGATGATGACGGCCTCGGGCTTGACCTCGTCCATCATCTGGGCGGGATCGGTAAAGAACGGCACGCCGGCGGCCTCGGCCGTGGCGCGGGCGCCCTCAAAGGCGTCGGCGATGGCGACGAGTTCGGCCTCGGGCTCCTCGGTGACAAAGCGGATGTGGTTGCGGCCCATGGCGCCGGCGCCGATAACGGCAATGCGGGCGGGGTTGAGCTCAGACATTTCGACTCCTTAATGCTGGTGGCTTGGAATGTGACAAAGGGACAGCCCCTTTGTCACATCGGTATAACTAGGCGGACTTCTTCTTGCTGTCGGAGACCATCATGTAGACGGTGAGTACGACGGCGATGGCGGCAATCACGATGGCGCCGTAGAAGGACTGCTGGTAGGCGGCGCTGCCGGCCTCGGCGTGATACAGCACAGCGGTGATGGGCTGGCTGATCCAGGTGGAAGCGGCATAGCCCAAGAACATGATGCCGTAGTTGACGCCGATGTTGCTGGTACCAAAGGCGCCACCGGTGAGCGGCGGGTAGATGACGAGCAGGGCGCCAAAGCTAAAGCCGAGCAGGGCGAGCGCAACAAAGAACATGCTCTGCGTAAAGCTCATCGACATGATGACGAGCGCGACGATGGTGACGACAAGGCTGATGAGCAGCGACTTGTAGGCGCCGAGCTTGTCGATGATCTGGCCGAAGGACAGGCGGCCGACCAGGTTGGCGCAGGTGTTGACGGAGACGACCACGCCGCCGAGGGCGACGGCCGCAGCGCTCGTGGGGTCGGCGAAGAGCTGGACGGCGGCGATGGAGGCAACCTTGCCCACGAGCAGGGTGCCCGCGGTGGCGGCAAAGGCGAAGGTGACGATGAGGACCCAGAAGCGCGGGGTCTTGACCATCTCGCCCGGGGTGAGGTCGCCGAAGGTGCCGGCGTGCGCGCCGCCCTTGGGGGCCTCGAAGCCCTCGGGCAGCCAACCGGCCTCGGGGGCCTTCAGGAACAGGGCGGAGGCGGCGATCATCACAAAGAAGATGACGCCGAGTGCCTTAAGGGCGCCAAAGATGCCCAGGCTCGGGATGAGCAGCGAGGCGAGCACCGGGGACAGCACGGCGGGACCGGCGGTCGAAGCGGCAAGGGTGATGCCGGAGGCGAGACCCTTCTTGTCGATGAACCACTTTTGGCCGGTGGTGAGCGCGGGGTTGTAACCCAGACCGTTGCCGATGGCGGCGACGAGCGAGAACCACAGGTAGAACTGCCACGGCTCGGTGACGGTGCCGGACATGAACCAGCCCACGCCGTAGCACACGGCGGCGGCGATCACGACGTTGCAGGGGCCGATCTTGTCGGAGATACGGCCGGCGAAGATGCCCGTCACGGCCATGATGGTCTGGAAGACCGGGAAAGCCCAGGTAAGTGCGCTGGACCACTCGGGGTAGACGGCGAGCAGATTCTTGGACACGACGGAGTACAGCGCGATGGAGCTGATGAAGAACATGGTGACGCACGCGGCAGAAAGCACGACGGCGCGACCCTTATTGGAGTTGGTGGAAGCCATTGGACTCTTTCTAATCGATACGGGGGAGGGAGGGGCGCGTCCGCGGGGCCTCCCAGTCGGGCTGGTTTACTGATCGGTCGGCTTTGCGACGCCGGACTCGTCGGACCAAAGCTCGACACCCTTGTTCTTAAGGTAGTTGTCGGCGTATGCGCGACGGCCGCCGGGCTTGGCGGTGAGGTCGCCCATCATATTGGAGAAGCCGCCGTCGACCTTGATGGCGTCGCCGGTGGTAAAGTCCGAGCGCGTGGACGCCAGGAACATGACGGCGTTGGCGATATCGCTGACCTCGCCGATGCGGCGCGTGGCGATCAGGCGGCTGCGGCTCTTCTCGACCTCGGGGTCGGCGTAGAAGTTGGCCGACATCGGGGTCTTAACGAAGCAGGGCTCGACGCAGTTGGAGCGCACGCCGTAGGGGCCCCACTCGGCGGCGAGCATCTTGGACATCATGTTGACGCCGGCCTTGGTGGAGCTGTACACGCCCGAGAACGTCTCGGGGGAGTGGCTGGCGACGGTGGAGATGTGCACCAGGCGGCCCTGGCCGGCCTTGATCATCTCGCGACCAAAGCGCTGCGAGGTGATGAAGTAGCCGGTGAGGTTGACGTTGATGACCTCGTTCCAGTCGGAGAGCGGCAGGTCCTCCATGGCGGCGAAGCGCAGGATACCGGCGGTGTTGACGAGGACGTCGACACGGCCGAAGTTGGCGATGGTGGCATCGACGGCGGCCTGAACCTCGGCCTCGTCGGTGGCGTTCATCTTGTAGCCCTCGGCGTGGATGCCAAACTCAGCGGCGAGGTCAGCGGCTGCGGCCTTGACCTTTTCCTCGTCCAGATCGAGCAGGACGACGTTGGCGCCGTTGCGGGCGAACTCGCGGCAAATCTCGACGCCCATACCGCCGAGTGCGCCGGTCACGGCGCAGACATCGCCCTCGAGCTTAAGCCAGTTGCTCATAGGAACTTCCCTTCTTGTGCCTCCCGGTGGGTCGCTCCCATTAACCGACCCACGTGGTTTTCGCTGGTTATCGTATGCTTAGCGTTCGCGCAGGTGAATTGCATATTTGTTAGAATGACGTTAACCGTAGGTTTACACTGTACATTGAGGTTTGTTCTCAATTGAGCGCGTGACCTGCGAAAACGACCCCCTGCGGTGCTGTGGGCCCGCGCGTGCGAAAACGGGAGATTGACGTGTACGATCGACGACTTGACGCTATTTCGGCCGCCGCGGAGCTGGGAAGTTTCTCGCGTGCCGCGGCAAAGCTGCGCGTGTCGACGCCGGCACTCGTCAAGCAGGTTTCGGGCTTCGAGGCCGAGTTCGGCATCACGCTGTTCGAGCGCTCGCATTCGGGCGTCAAGGTGACGCCGGCGGGTGCTCTGCTGGTGGACGACGCGCGCTCGATCATGCGCCAGTCCGAGGACGCACTGCGTCGTGCCCGACGCGCGGCGGGCGATGGCGGCGCCGTGCGCCTGGGTGTGTCGATGATGTGCCCGGGGCGCCATACACTCGCGCTATGGCCGCAGCTGCACGACATGGAACCGCGTTTGCGTTTTGAGATTGTGCCGGTTGGGGACCTTTACGATGAGCACGAGACCGTTATGCGCAGTCTGGGACGCGAGGTCGACGTGGTGCAGTCGAGTTTTTCGACCCCGCGCTGGGGAGACGCCTGCCAAAAGCTTCGCATCGTTACCGTGCCGTTTTATATCGACGTGCCGCGCACAAGCCGACTCGCGCGCAAGACGCGCATCACGGTTGCCGACCTGGAGGGTATGCGCCTGCGCGTGCTTCGTCACGGCAACGACGCCATGGACAGCCTGCGTATCGATCTTTTGGCCGACGGCGGCGTGGACGTGATCGACGTGGACAGCTTTGACTTTGCGCTTTTTAACGAGGCGGAGGAAAGGGGCGACGCGGTGCTCACCTGCGGAGCGTGGTCGGGCGTGCACCCGGCCTTTGTGGGCGTACCGTTTTTGTGCGGCCGCGAGGTGCCGGTCTATTTGCACTACCCGCTCGAGCCCACCCTCCAAGTCCAAAAATTCGTCAACGCCATTGCCCAACTCCTCAAGTAGCTCACACAAAACGAGGCCCTGGCCAAACGGCCAGGGCCTCACTAACCTTTATTCCGTTTTAAACGACGGGCTGATCACGCGTAGGAGGGTGCCCCGTGGACGGCGGTGTATTTCCTCCGCGCGCAGTTTCGCAGCGCAGCGAGAATGTTTGAGCACGGAGGAATTACCCCGCCGCCCCGGGGAACCCTCCGTCAGTAATCGTTCCTACTCCAGCTCAAATGCACCCGTGTACAGCTGGTAGTAATACCCGCGCTTGGCGATCAGTTCGTCGTGGTTGCCGCGCTCGATGATGCGGCCGTGGTCCAGGCAGATGATTGCGTCGGAGTTGCGCACGGTGGAGAGGCGGTGCGCGATGACAAACGTCGTGCGGCCTTCCATGAGCTTGTCCATGCCGGCTTGCACGATGGCCTCGGTGCGGGTATCGATGCTCGACGTGGCCTCGTCCAGAATCATTGCCGGCGGATCGGCGACGGCGGCGCGTGCGATCGAAATCAGCTGGCGCTGGCCCTGCGACAGCTGCGCGCCGTTGCCGGTGAGCATAGTGTCGTAGCCGTCGGGTAGGCGGGTGATAAAGTCGTCGGCGCCCGCGAGCTTGGCCGCCGCGATGCACTCCTCGTCGGTGGCGTCCAGGTTGCCGTAGCGGATGTTATCCATCACGGTGCCGGTGAACAGGTTCACGTCCTGCAGCACGACGCCCAGGCTTCGGCGCAGGTCGGCCTTGCGGATCTTGTTGACGTTGATGCCGTCGTAGCGGATCTTGCCGTCGGCGATGTCGTAGAAGCGGTTGATGAGGTTGGTGATGGTCGTCTTGCCGGCTCCGGTGGCGCCGACAAACGCGATCTTCTGGCCCGGCTTGGCAAACACGGACACGCCGTGCAGCACTTCGTGGTCGGGCGTGTAGCCAAAGTCGACGTTGTCCATGACCAGGTCGCCACGCAGCGGCACGTACTCGATCTCGCCGGTTGCGCGGTGCGGATGTTTCCACGCCCACATGCCGGTGTGGTGGTCGGCCTCCTCGAGCTGCCAGGTGTCGGGGTTGACCTGCGCGTTGACGAGCGTCACATAGCCTTCGTCGGCTTCGGACTTCTCGTCGATGAGCTCAAAGATACGGTCGGCGCCGGCGAGGCCCATGACTACGGCGTTGATCTGCTGCGAGATCTGGCCGATCTGTCCGCAGAACTGCTTGGTCATGTTGAGGAACGGCACCACGACGGCGATGGACAGCGCCATGCCCGAGATGCTCAGGTTGGGCACGCCCAGTGCCAGGAAAATGCCGCCGGCAAGGGCCACCAGCACGTAGAGCAGGTTGCCCAGGTTCATAAGGATGGGCATGAGGATGTTGGCGTACATGTTGGCCTTCTGCGAGACCTCGAAGAGCTTTTCGTTGCGCTCGTCAAAATCGGCCTCGGCGGCAGACTCGTGGCAGAATGCCTTGACGACCTTCTGGCCGTTCATGACTTCCTCGATATGGCCCTCGACCACGCCGAGCTCGGTCTGCTGCGCAATGAAGAAACGCGCGGAATTGGAGCCGAGCAGCTTGGTCATAAAGGTCATAAAGGCGACGCCGGCGATGATGACCAGGCACATCCACACGCTGTAGTACAGCATGATAAAGAACACCGTGACGATGATGATGATCGTCATGAGCAGGTTGGGCAGCGACTGACTGATCATCTGGCGCAGCGTATCGATGTCGTTGGTGTAGTGGCTCATGATATCGCCGCGCTGGTGCGTGTCGAAGTAGCGGATCGGCAGGTCCTGCATGCGGTTGAACATCATCTCGCGCAGCTTCTCGAGCGAGCCCTGCGTGACGATAGCCATGGCGCGGTTCCAGAAGAGCGAGGACAGGACACCGACGCCGTAGATGCAGGCGAGGGTGGTCACGAGCTGCAGAATCTTGGGCTGTGCGGCTTCCCAATCGCCCGACTGCCACGATTCGCTAATAATCTGCAGGGCGCTCTGCAGGAAGGTCGCGCCGATGGAGTTGATGATGGCGCAGAGCACCACGCCGGCGACGACAAGGGGCAAAAGCACGGGATAGAAGTCAAAGAGCGTCTTGATGAGGCGCGACATGGTGCCGCCCTTACGGTTGAGCGCGCGCTCGGCGGTCGTTGCCTTACTCATGTGCCTCGCCTCCTTCCTGGGCCTGAGCTTGCGTTGCGGATGCCTCGGTGTCGGCCTCGACGGCCCCTTCGCCCTCGGCAGACATCTTGTTTTGCGAGGTAAAGGTCTCTCGGTAGATCTCGCTCGTCTTGAGCAGCTCTTCGTGGTTGCCGATCTGTGCGATGCGGCCGCCCTCCATGACAATGATGCGGTCTGCGTCCTGCACGGAGCTGATGCGCTGGGCGATGATGAGCTTGGTCGTGTTGGGCAGATAGCTTGCCAGGCCTGCGCGAATCTTGGCGTCAGTCTTGGTGTCGACGGCGCTGGTGGAGTCGTCCAGGATCAAGATCTTGGGGCGACGCAACAGGGCGCGTGCAATGCACAGGCGCTGCTTCTGACCGCCCGAAACATTAGAGCCGCCCTGTTCGATCCAGGTGTCGTAGCCCTTGGGGAAACCGTCGACAAACTCGTCGGCGCAGGCCAGATGCGCTGCCTCGCGGACTTCCTCGTCGGTGGCGTTCGGGTCGCCCCAACGCAGGTTCTCGGCGATGGTGCCGCTAAACAGCACGTTTTTCTGCAGCACCATGGCGACCTGGTGACGCAGCGCGTCCAGGTCGTAGTCGCGCACGTCCACGCCGCCCACGCGCACAGCGCCTTCGGTGGTGTCGTACAGGCGGGCGATGAGGTTAACGAGCGTGGACTTGGCCGAGCCGGTGCCGCCGATGATGCCGATGGTCTCGCCGCTCGTAATGTGCAGGTCGATATCGTCGAGCGCCTGGCGCTTCGCATGCTTGGAATACTTAAAGCTCACGTGGTCAAAGTCGATGGAACCGTCGGCAACCTCGAGCACGGGCTCGGCGGGATCGGCGATCGTGGGCTCGGCGGCCAGCACCTCGGCAATGCGGTGTGCCGATTCGTCGGCCATGGTCACCATGACAAAGATCATCGACAGCTGCATCAGGCTCATGAGAATCTGGAAACCATAGGTAAAGGTCGAGGAGAGCTGGCCCACGTCGAACAGCGTGCCCTGGCTCGTGATGATGAGCTTGGAGCCCAGGTAGATGATGACGACAAACGCGCCGTTGACGCAGATGTTCATCATGGGGTTGTTAAAGGCGAGCAGCTTCTCGGCGCGGGTGAAGTCCATCTGGACGTCGCGCGCGGCGGTCGCGAACTTCTCCTTCTCAAAGTCTTCGCGCACATAGCTCTTGACCACGCGCATACCGGTGACGTTTTCCTCGACGGACTCGTTAAGGGCATCGTACTTGTGGAACACGCGCGAGAAGATGGGGCGCACCTTAAAGATGATAAAGAACAGTCCAAAGCCCAGCAGCGGAATGATGACCAGGTAGACCATGGCGACGCTGCCGCCCATGATAAACGCCATGGTAAAGGCGAAGATCAATACCAGCGGCGCGCGCACGGCGATACGGATGATCATCATAAAGGCCTGCTGCACGTTGTTGATATCGGTGGTCAGGCGCGTGACGAGCGAGGAGCTCGAGAACTCATCGATGTTGGCAAAGCTGAACGTCTGGATCTTGTAGAACAGGTCGTGACGCAGGTTCTTGGCGAACCCGCAGCTCGCATGGCTGCAGGTGACGCCGGCAGCGGCACCAAAAGCAAGCGACGTCAGCGCGATGAGCACCAAAAAGCCTGCGGTGGGAAGCATCTCGGCTACGGTGGCGCCGTCTTTGATGGCGTCGATCAGGTTGGCAGTGATAAATGGAATCAGCATCTCGCAGAGCACCTCGCCAAGCACAAGCAACGGCGTAGCAACGGTGACTTTCATATAGTCGCGGATGCTGCCCATGAGGGTTTTAATCATCCAGTTCCTCCCAGGTTACGCGGATTTTATCGAGCATTTCGGCGAGGTCCTCGCGCTCGTCGTGGGTGAGCGCGCTAAAGGCCTGCTCTCTAAAGCGAATGCGGGCCGCCTGCTCTACGTGGGCCTTTTCCCATCCCGCTTCGGTCAGGCGAATGGTGAGCTGCCGCCGGTCTTTGGGATTGCGGCTGCGCTCGATAAGGCCGGCGCATTCGATCTTGGAGAGAATCTCGGAAAGCGAACCGGGCTTAAGATCAAAGTGCAGGCCTAGTTCCTGCTGTGACATCTCGCCGTTTGGCTGCTTGGCGAGCAAGCAGACGATGGGGGCCTTTCCCGAGGCGCCGCCGCCGTGAAAGTGCAGAAAGTGGCCGCAGAAGCCCAGCCCGTTTAGGATGTGCTTGGCGAGCGCGTCTGATTGGGACTGTGCCGCGGGCGCATCTGCGGGTTCATGGGGGTCGCCGCCCGGCGTGTGGGGGCAGAGGCCGATGTGGTCATCGCACATGGTGTCGCTCCTTTCTTTAGTTAGGTAGTGCAATTGTTTTGTGCCTAACTAATTTAGGAGTGCAAGAAATAAATGTCAAGGTACCAAACTTATTAAGTTACGGCGTTTTACCAAACGCCGTAACCGCTCGATGCTGCAAACGCTCCTAAGCGGCAATCTGATCCCTTGGGGACGAAGGAAAAGGTATCGTTTTGGGCTGCGATGATGCCTTTCGAAGCGGCCTTGCCAAAAACCATGCCTAATTACTACGATGAATCCAGCATCGCTGACCACAACAGCTGTTTCTGAAAAAACGCAAGCTATCTACCTGCGGTTTTGTTGGAGAGAAATTCGTTGTGGTTGGAGGCGGGCGGTTAAACGTAGTAAATAGGCATAGTTTTGAAATGGCGCTATATGAGTAGCATCAACTAGGCCGCTATGGAGCAAACAGCCCCCATTTCCGAAACCTTTCCGCAACAATTTGCCCTTCGTACCGCTCGCCTCCGCCCACAACGCCTCCTGCGCTACACTTAGTCGCACTGTGGCGCTGCTGCGCTGTGCCCGAAACAAGGGAGACCCTCATGAAGAACACTCAGCTGCTGCTGATTAACGATATGTGCGGTTACGGCAAGGTCGCGCTTTCCGCCATGCTGCCGGTGCTGTCGCACATGGGCTACCGTATCCATAACCTGCCGACGGCGCTCGTTTCCGACACGCTCAACTACCCCAAGTTCTACATCCACGACACCACGGAGTACGTGCGTCAGAGTCTTGCCATCTGGGAGGAGCTCGGCTTTGAGTTCGACGCCATCTCGACCGGCTTTATCGTGACCGAGGAAGAGACGCGCATCATCTCGGACTTTTGCCACCGCCGCGCGCAAAAGGGCACCAAGGTGTTCGTCGACCCCATCATGGGCGACAACGGCAAGCTCTATGCGGGCGTGCCCGAGTCCACGATTGGCCTTATGCGGCATCTTCTGGAGTGCGCAGACTACGCGGTGCCTAACTATACCGAGGCGTGCCTGCTTGCCGATAGGCCTATTGCCGAGGAAATTACGCCCGATGAGGGCCGCGCCCTTGTGGACGCCGTGCGCGAGCTGGGTGCCAAGTCGGTGGTCATTACGAGCGCCGTGGTCAATGGCACGAACGCGGTTATCGGTTACGACCATGTAGCGGGGGAGTACTTTATGATTCCCTTTGAGCTCATTCCGGTCTATTTCCCGGGCACGGGCGACACGTTCTCGGCGGTGCTCGTCGGCCGCGTTATGGCAGGTTGGAGTCTGCAGCGCGCGACGTCCGATGCCATGCGTGTGGTGGCTGAGCTTATCGAGCGCAATGCCGACCAGGAGGACAAGTCGGCCGGCCTTCCCATCGAAGCCTGCCTGGATGTGATTGACCATGAGTAACGCTGGCGAGGGCGGCGCCAAGCCTGCGGGCGGGGGCAAGCCGCTCGGCGCGCCGCGGGACAAACGTCCGCGTATCCGCGTGAGCTGCGTGGACCAGCTGGGAACGTGCCGCTGCCATCATGGTCACAAGCCGGGCGACGTTTTTGACTTCGACCGAGACCGCGGCAAGATGTGCGCCATGGCCTGCCATGTGGGCTTTCCCTATATCGATATCCTGCGCTATGGCGGAACCGTGCCTGGCAACGAGCCCGGCACGGCAAAGTTCTGCTGTCCCGAGGTCGACACGTTGAACGTCTGGCTTGCCGAGATCGTCGACGAATAGCCGGATGTGACAAAGGGGCGGGCCCTTTGTCGCATCCGCCGATGGTGCCCCTTCTTTTTTGCCTATAATCCTAAATCTCTGCATTTCATCCGATATTAGGTTCTAAAAACTCTGCATTTCATCGATAATCAAGCATATAAACCTTGCATTTCATTTGATGACACTGAGGGGAGAGCCTATGCTGCGTAGGAAAATAGCGGCAGAGCTGGAGCGTTGGCTGAAGTCTGCCGAGCAAAAGGCCTTATTCATTACGGGTTCTCGCCAGATCGGCAAAAGTTATTCGATTCGCGCATTTGGCAAAGCCAGCCATGCAACCTACATCGAACTCAACCTCATGGAAAATCGCCAGGCAAAAGATGCTCTTCTCGAGGCACGGGATGCCGACGATTTCATCAGCAGGGTGACGCTTCTCTCGGGAAAGCCGATAGCACCGGGCAAAACGCTCGTGTTTATCGATGAGGTCCAAGAGGTCCCCGACATCATGACGATGGCAAAGTTCCTTGTTGAGGACGGGAGGTGCCGCTGGGCGTTTTCGGGGTCAATGCTCGGGACCCAGTTCAAGGGCGTTAGGTCCTATCCCGTGGGATATGTTCACGAGCTTAGGATGTTCCCGCTCGATTTCGAGGAGTTTTGCTGGGCGATCGGGGTGAGCGAGGGAGCTCGCCAAACGATACGCGACGCGTGTATCAGCGAGAAGCCCATTCCTGATTACATTCACGACGCGATGATGGCAAACTTCAGGACCTATACCGTTGTCGGTGGAATGCCAGAGGTCGTGCAGCGTTTCCTTGACACGCGGGGCGACCTTGCCTCTGTTCGTCAGCTACAGTCAGAGCTCAACGAACAGTACCGGCGGGATATCTCCAAGTATGCAAGCGGGCGAGCCCTTCAGGTGCAGAGCATTTACGATCAGCTCCCTATTATGCTCGAGGGCGAAAACAAACGCTTCGTGCTCAATTCCATTGACCCCAAGGCGCATTACGACAAGTACCAGCGAGATTTTGTCTGGCTTGTCGATGCCGGCGTTGCTCTCAAGGCGGATATCGTAACCGAGCCAAAGTCGCCCCTGCTCAAGACGGCACGGCCATCGCAGTTCAAGCTATACCAATCGGATACGGGCATGTTGATGGCGCGCTACCCCGTTGGCGTCGCCCAGGCGGCGTATCTTGATAGCAAGGAACCCAATCTGGGCGGTATTTACGAAAACGTGGTGGCCCAGCAGCTGACTGCCCAAAATCGCCAGCTTTACTACTATCAGACAAAGAAGCGCGGCGAAGTGGACTTTGTGGTCGACGGACCGGATGGAACGGCTGTTCCGATCGAGGTTAAATCAGGTTCCTATTACCACGCGCACGCCGCGCTCGGTCATGTGCTTGATACGGCCGAATATGGCGTAAGGCTCGGGATTGTTTTCTCGAGAGGCAACGTTGAACGCAGCGGAGCTGTTCTTTATTTGCCGCTATATGCGACCTGGGCCCTTTCGGATGTTTTGGGTGACTCCTGTGCCGAGGGGATAAAGCTGGAGGTCAAGCCGGTCTAGGGACAGTCCCCGATGCGACAAAGGGATAGTGCCTTTGTCGCATCCGCTATCCGAGATAATGAGCGTGGATTTTCTCCCGTCTAGAGCGCACTTGAATGCTCAAAGTGGGAGAAAATCCACGCTCGATCTGTATGCCGATGACGCGGCTCACGAGGTTCGTGCGCCCGCGAACCTACATCTGCTCGAGCATGGCAGTGCAGCCGGCGAGCACATCGCGGTAGGTGGCATCGAAGTTGCCGGTGTACCAGGGATCGGCCACGTCGCCGGGGCGCTCGGTCCAATCGAGCAAGCGCGTAATCTTGCCGTCGGGGTCGTCGCCAAAGATGCGACGCAGACCGCGCGCGTTCTCAGCATCCATATAAACAATGCGATCCCAGTTGCCATACTCTGCGCGCCGCACCTGACGTGCGCGATGTGCGACGACGGGAATCCCAACCTCGCGTAGCTTGGCAACGGTACCGTGATGTGGCGGGTTGCCGATCTCCTCGGTCGAGGTCGCGGCGGAATCGATGACAAACTCGTCCGCGCGTCCGGCGCGGTGCACCAGCTCGGTAAACACCGACTCAGCCATCGTCGAGCGGCAGATATTTCCATAGCAGATAAAAAGAATGCGTTGCATAGAACGATACCTTTCATATAGAAGGCTGCTAAAGAGTCGAAGCCGGGCGCATACAGAGTGTTATTTCTTGGCCAGCTTGAAGTAGCGCTCAAATATCAATTCGAAAACGTAATAGAACATCAATCGACTGTCGAGGTCCATGCTGCCCAAGCGGATTTCTTTTTGCACGGTGTAGATAGGGTAGTCGGCTAGTTTCGAGAGAGAATTTCGAGAAAAGCCGGTGAGTGTGACGACCTTGCATCCGCGCGTTTTGGCTATCGATGTAGCGTCAATAGACACCTGCGTCTCGCCGCTTACGGAAACGCTGAAGACCAGGTCGTTTTTGCCGAGGAGTTCTGCGTAATGCCTCATGACGTGGCGTTCACTAAGCGTGTCGGTATTCTTGCCCATTATTTTGAGCTTTTCAGCCATCTCGAGGCACGGGTATTTCGAAAAGCCCGAGCAGAAGAACACGATATGCGAGGCGTCCTGGATAAGGCTTACAACCGAGTCGATGACCCGGTCGTTAATCAGGTCTTTTGTTTGTACGAGCTGGGTGTCGAGCGGAAGTGTCTCGATTGTGAATCGATTGCGGTCGAGCGAGGCGGAATACGATTGTTTGAGCTCCGTAAACCCCGAGAAGCCAAGCTTATGAGCAAGCCTGACGATTGTATTGGGAGCGACGAAGAACCGTTCAGCAACGCTCTTAAGCGTGACATCGTCAATATCATCACGCAGCTCGATGATGTAGCGCATGATCTCGCTTTCGAGATCGTTGAGCTTGCTCTCGCCAGCCCGCACATGATCATAAAAAGATGCTTGATCTTTCATAAGATGTTCCAGCCCCTCGCACCTCGTCGTACATATGGTACCGCTTTGTGTAGCCAGGTGAGAAATCGGTAATCGGTCAAGATCGCCAATTGCCCATGAACTGGGTAAACGTGCGTGTCTGCCTACACATATCTGTGTCGTGAGCGAAATCATGTGTCCCCGTTTCGCATTGGCTCACACGGGGACTCGCAAATGACCTTATGTCGCAAAATATCAATCGAAACGAAGCAAGCCGAGGACAACCGCGGAGCCCAAGGTCTTCGAGAACACCGATCAGCCAACCCTGGAGGGACGGGACATGAAGGATAAGCTCAATATTGTGATCGTTGGCGGCGGCTCCACGTGGTGCCCTGGCATTCTTAAAGCCCTGACCAAGCACATGGACATTCTGCCGCTGAACCGCGTGATGCTCTATGACATCGATGCCGAGCGTCAGCGTCCGATTGGCGAGTTTGGCAAGATCCTCTTCGCCGAGGAGGAGCCCGGTGTGGAGTTTGGTTACACCACCGATAAGGACGAGGCTTACACCGACGTCGACTTTGTGCTCTGCCAGATTCGTACCGGCGGCTACGAGATGCGTAGCAAGGACGAGAAGATTCCGCTGCATATGGGAATCATCGGCCAGGAAACGGTGGGCCCTGGCGGCATGGCTTACGGTATGCGCTCCATGCATGACATGGTTGAGATCGTCAACGACGTTCGCGCTCATAGCCCGGAGGCGTGGATTATCAACTACACCAACCCGGCTGCTATTGTGGCATATGGTCTCGAGCGCGTCCTGCCCGATGAGCATCGCGTCCTCAACATCTGCGACCAGCCTGTCAACCTCATGCGCTCTTACGGTCGCCTGCTCGGTCGCGATATGAGCAAGACGGAGCCCGTGTACTTCGGCCTCAATCACTTCGGTTGGTTCAAGCACATCTACGATGAAGAGGGTCATGACCTCGTCCCGCAGATTAAGGAGTACACGGAGAAGAACGGCTTCCTTCCTGCCGATGCCGAGCAGCGTGACCAGTCCTGGCTCGACACCTACGCCATGGTCAAGGACATGCTCGAGGACTTCCCCGACTATCTGCCCAACACTTATCTGCAGTACTATCTGTATCCCGAGTACAAGGTCGCTCACCTCGACCCCGACTACACTCGCTCCGACGAGGTCATCAACGGTCGTGAGAAGCGCGTGTTCGCCGAGTGCGAGCGTGTTGCCAAAGTCGGTACCGCAAAGAACTCCTCGGTTGTGCAGAACGATGCTCATGGCGATATGATCGTGGAAATCACGTCGGCCATTTATCGCAACACCAACAAGACCTTCATTGTCATCGTACCCAACAACGGCATTATCGAGGGTATGCCCGATGACGCCATGGTCGAGGTCGCGGCAAGCGTGGGCGCCAATGGCCCGCAGCCCTATGCTGTTGGCAAGATCGGTACCTTCTATCGCGGCCTTATGGAGAACCAGTACGCCTATGAGCGCCTGACTGTTGAGGCTTGGATGGAGGGTTCCTACGAGAAGGCCCTGCAGGCACTCACGCTTAATCGTCTGGTCGGTGACGCAAAGAAGGCGCGTAAGGTGCTCGATAAGCTCATCGAGGCCAATAAGGATTACTGGCCGGAGCTTAAGTAGCTAGTCCATAGCGCTTGATAACTGTTATGGGGCGTGTGGGTTGTAGAGCTGCACGCCCCGTTTCTTTAAGAGGGGTATCCCATGAACAAAGATGAGCTGCTGGCAAAGTTCCAGCGCCTGGGCAAAGTCCTCATGACGCCTGTCCTGATCCTGCCAATCGCCGGCATTCTTCAGGGCTTTGGCAATGCCTTTACCAGCCCCACCCTTACCGCAGCTGTTCCCTGGCTTGCTGCTCCGGGCTTTGCGATTTTCTTTTCGATTCTCAAGGCCGCAGCCGGCATCGTTATGAACAACATCCCGGTTATCTTCTCGATTTGTCTCGCCTATGGTTTCGCCAAGTCCGAGAAGGCTACCGCGGCGCTTTGTGGCTTTTTGGGCTACATGTGCATGAACTCCGTGATGGGCACGTTCCTTACGGCGACTGGCGTTATCGATCCCGCGAATCTTACGACGGGCCAGAGCACGATCCTCGGTATCACCACGCTCGACACTGGCGTTATCGGCGGTCTTTTGGTAGGCGCAATCGTCGCATGGCTGCATAACCGTTACTACAAGATTGAGCTGCCCGCCGTGTTCTCCATCTTTAACGGCACGCGCTTTATTCCGGCGGTGACGCTGCTCTCATGCAGCATCCTCGCATTGGTCATGTCCTTTGTTTTCCCGTTTATTCAGAACGCTCTCGGTGCGCTGTCTGAGTTCATCAAGACTACGGGTGCCTTTGGTGCATTTGTCTACGGCGCCGGCGAACGCATGCTCCTGCCTTTTGGCCTGCATCACTTTGTCTATTTGCCGTTCTTCTTCACGTCGCTCGGTGGCGTCGAGACCATCGACGGCCAGACCGTTCAGGGCGCTATCAATATCTACAACGCGATCCTGGGCTCTCCCAGCACGCCGTTTAACATCGAGGTCAGCCGTTTTGTCATGAACGGCAAGGTTATCTTCGCCATGTTCGGCCTGCCTGGCGCTGCACTCGCCTTCTATAAGACGGCGCTTCCCAAGAACAAGAAGAAGACCGCAGCGCTCATGATTGCCATCGTGGTGCCTTGCATCCTCTCCGGCATTACCGAGCCGCTCGAGTACTCCTTCCTGTTTATCGCGCCCATCCTCTACGTGTTCCACGCTCTCATGGCTGGTCTTGCCTATGCGCTGACCTATATCCTGCAGTTCAACGTGGCCGGTTCCGCGTCGTTCGGCGGCCCGCTCTTGTCGTTGATCTTTAACGGCATTATGGGTGCAGCCAAGGGCTCCAACTGGCAGGTTATTCTGTTCCTTGGCCCCATCTACTTCGTGGTGTACTACTTCGTCTTCAAGTTCATCATTCTTAAGAAGGACCTTAAGACTCCCGGCCGCGAGGAAGAGTCCGACGATGAGGCCGCAAAGGCTCCCAAGACCGTGATCAGCGACCTCATTCCCGCCATCGTTGAGGCAGTGGGCGGCGACAACAATATTAAGTCTGTCGAGGCCTGCTTCACCCGTCTGCGCATCCAGCTCAATGACTGTGACAAGGTGGTTGATGACGCCGAGTTTACCGAAAAGCTCGAAGCGCGTGGCATCGTGCATGTCAACGGCGGCGTGCAGATTGTCTACGGCAACATGGCATCTAACTACGCAACTCAGATGCGCGAGCTGCTGGGCATGGAGTAAACGCCCCACATATCCATAAAATCCGGTATAAAAGGCGGCGGCAGACAATGCGTCTGCCGCCGCCTTTGAGTTGCCCCACGCGCATTTCGTGTACTTCGGATACACGAAAACTGGAAAATCGTGCATTCGAAGTACACGAGATCGAACCACAGCTAAAGAAGCTGGCTTGGCCTGTCGTCAGGTAGGCGTCGCGACTGGAACGA
>CATXMO010000012.1:0-63826 GCA_958372075.1 uncultured Collinsella sp.
AGCAGCACCCTCGCCCTCAGCAGCACCCTCGCTTGCGGCCTTCTCGGCAGCAAGACGGGCGCGACGCTCGGCAAAGGTCTCCTTCTTGGCGGGCGCTGCCGTCTCGGTGGCATCCTCGTCCGCATCGGAATCGTCGTCGGTCGTAGCAGCCTTCTTGGGCTTGACCGGGGCCGACGCGGCCTCGCTCACCGGATCGATTATCTCGGACTGAACAACGGCCGTCATCTTTTCCTGCGTCTCGCGGAACTGACGGATGGCACGGCCGATCGTGCGGCCCATCTGTGGGAGCTTATCCGGGCCAAACAGCAAAAAGCCGAAGACCACGATGATCGCGAGCTCACCCTCTCCAATACCAAACACACATACCTCCAAGGCTCGATGTGAGTCGAGCCCGCACCGCGCCATTCGGCCGGAACTCGTCTATTCATTCGGTCAAGTATAGCGCCCGGACGCCAAAACGTCCGAGCGCATCACAAACATATGCCAAACGGCACGCCCTTTTGGGGGCAAAGATTATGCAGCGGTGATCGAAATCTCCTGGTCGACACCCAACAGCTGAACCACGCGCATCACCGGGGGCTGCACATTGATGCAGCTAAAGCGCTTGCCGTGGTCGACCGCGTGGTGCGCGGCGCCCACGAGCACGCCAATGCCCGTCGAATCGATGTAGCTCACCTGGGCAAAATCGAGCTCAACGGCCTCGGTGGGCTGCTCAAGCGCCAGGTCGATGGCATTGCGCAGGCTATCGGCGTTAGAGATATCGATCTCGCCGGTTACCTTAATGGTGTAGAGCTCTGGCGTGGGGTTGGTGGAAATACCCAAATCCATGTATACGCTCCTTTACGTATCGAAAGTGCGGATAGTACTAGGCGCGGACTTGCGGGGTCCTACGCGTTAGGCGCGCTCGGAACGCGCAAGCTCGGCAGCGACGAGCTTGACGGCCAGCACCAGCACATCGAGCGCGGCCTCCAGGTCCTCGACCGTGGGATAGCTCGGCGCGATGCGGATGTTGGTGTCGCGCGGATCCTTGCCATAAGGCCAGGTGGCACCAGCCGGCGTGAGCTTGACGCCCAGGTCGGCACAAAGCGCGGCGACCTTCTGGGCCGAGCCCTCGGGGCCATCGAAACTCACAAAGTAGCCGCCATGGGGATGAGTCCAAGTGGCGCAACCCGTGTTGCCCAAGCCCTCGGTGAGTTTACGCTCAACGGCCTCAAAGCGCGGGCGCAGGAACTCGGCATGCTTTTTCATGTGCTCCTTGACCGCCTCGATGGTGGGAAGGAAACGCACGTGACGCAGCTGGTTGAGCTTGTCGGCGCTAATAAGACCGGCCTTCAGGCGCTTGGAGAACTCGGCGATGACCGCGGGGCTCGCACCGATAAAGCCGATGCCGGCACCCGGGAAGGTGATCTTGGACGTCGAGGCAAAGGCCACCACGCGGTCCTCGGTGCCCGCCGCGCGGGCAAGATCGAAGATGTTGGCGAGCTCGTCGGTCTCGTCGTACAGGTCGTGCACGCAGTAGGCGTTGTCCCAGAAGATGCGGAAATCGGGCGCGGCCGTGGGCATCTCGACCAGGCGACGCACAGTGTCCTCGCTAAAGGTGATGCCCGTGGGGTTGGAATACTTGGGCACGCACCAGATGCCCTTGATGGAGTCGTCGGTGGCAACCAGGCGCTCAACCTCGTCCATGTCGGGGCCGTTGTCGGTCATCGCGACGGGGACGTTCTCGATGCCCAAGTCGGCGGTGATGCCAAAGTGGCGATCGTAGCCGGGAACGGGGCACAGGAACTTGACCTTCTTGCCGTCGTGCGCTGCCTCGTAAGCCTCCCAAGAGTCGCTGCCGCACGAGCCGCAACGCCAGAACATACCGGCGATATCGTGCTCGATCAGCAGGCTCGATGAGCCCAGTACGAGCGTCTGCTCGGCAGGACAACCCAGGAACTCCCCCGCCAGCTTGCGTGCCGAGGGAATGCCCTCGAAGCAACCGTAGTTGGAGCAGTCGACATTGCCGTCGTGCAGATCGGCATCGGCATTGAGGATATCGAGCATGGGGCGAGAAATGTTCACCTGGGAGGGCGACGGCTTGCCGCGCGCCATGTCGAGCGCCAGGCCCTTGGCCTTGACCTCGGCAACCTCGGCTTTAAGCGCCTCGATGGCGGCATCGAGTTCGGTGGTTTCCATCTTCTGGTAGATCGTCTGCATGGGGTGCGACCTTTCGCGAAGCGGTACGTTGCAGTTCGTCTAAGTATAGACCGCCATCGTCGCAACGTTATGAAGCCGTGATAGATTAAGTTCATCGCAATCAATTACGAATCGCCGCGCATGCCGGCGTGGGGCGCCCAAGGAGGCACTATGGAGTACGGATCGTTTCAGGCCGAGGAATTCGGCGACTTGCAGCGCCTGGTCGACGGACTGTTTTACGACCGCCACGCCATCGACCGCCTGGATCTGATCGTACAGGCCGAAATCTTGGACCTGGCGCCCGACCTCATGGAGATCGTGAATCTTTTGCCGCCCGGCTACTACGACCGCCAGTCACTTTGCGACCAGCTCAACTCCGCCTTGGCCGCCCACGGCTGGGGCGCCGTCTACGGAACGGTGGAATAAGCCTAGTCATTTAAGAACGTCCCCAATGACTAAAACGCTGCCTGTGATGGTATTCACAGGCAGCGTTTTCAAACTTGTATGTGCCCCTACTCGTCCTTGGGCGCGGGATGCTTGCAGACCACGCTCATGTAGATCATGCCGAGCACGGCTGCGGTGACCGAACCGGCGAGAATAGCGGCCTTGGCTGCAAGAACCTCAAACTGGGCCGTCGGGAAGGCAAGGCCGCTGATGAGAATCGACATGGTAAAGCCGATACCGCCCAGAATGCCCACGCCGGCAATCATGTGCCAGTTGACATTGTGCGGCAGCTCGCAGGCCTTAAGCTTAACCAGGGCAAACGTCATACCAAAGATGCCGATCGGCTTGCCCAGCAGCATGCCAAAGTACACGCCGAGCGTCACCGGATCGGTGAGCAGCGTGCTCATGTCCACGCCCACTAAGCGAACCTGAGCGTTTACGAACGCAAAGATCGGCAGGATCACAAAGTTGACCGGCGTGGAGATCAGACGCTCCATACGGATAAGCGGCGGGGTCACGCGGTGCATGACGCGCTCGACCTTGGTAGTCGAGACGGTAAAGTCATGCTGGCCCAGGATGTGTGCCTCGTCGTCGTAGCGGTCATCGAGCAGCGGCAGGCACTCGCCCAGCCAATCGGTGAGACTATCGAGCTTGACGCCGCACTTGGCCGGAATGGTGAAGGCCAGGATGACGCCAGCAAGCGTGGCATGTACGCCGCTCTTGAACATGCAGAACCACAACAGCAGCCCCAGTACCGAATACGGGGCAAGGCGGTAATGCTGCGTCTTGTTGAGCCACACGAGCGCGCAGGTCACAAGCGCGGCGGCGCCCAACCAAAACGGATTGGGGCTCTGACCGTAGAAGACGGCGATGGCGGCGATGGAGATCAGGTCGTCGGCGATAGCGAGCGTCGAGAAGAACACGCGCACGCCGTTGGGAACGCGGTTGCCCAAAAGCGACAGCACGCCCAGCGCAAAGGCAATATCGGTTGCCATGGGGATGGCCCAACCGTTGCGGGCGCCGG
Source organism: uncultured Collinsella sp. (assembly GCA_958372075.1). Lineage (GTDB taxonomy): Bacteria > Actinomycetota > Coriobacteriia > Coriobacteriales > Coriobacteriaceae > Collinsella. The sequence continues at coordinate 3,647 of CATXMO010000012.1, forward strand.
CATGGTTAAAGATCAGGTAGATGCAGGCGGGAACGACGACGCCGCCCACCGCCGCCAACATGGGAAGCATGGCCTGACGCGGATTCTTGAGCTCGCCGACCGTCATCTCGTACTTAAGCTCAATGCCCACCAACAAAAAGAAAATCGCCATGAGGAAGTCGTTGACGAAAAGCTCAACGGTGAGACCAGCCGTAAGGTTGCCCAGACCCACATACAGCGGGGTCTCCAAAAAGTGATGGATGGCCTCGTAGGCATCGGTATTGGCGCAGATGACGGCGGCGATGGCGGCGATCACCATGACGGCGGCAGAAATGGTGCCGTTCTCGGCAATGCGCTCCCAGATGTCGTGACGTTCAAAGCGCTTGCGCTCACGAACATTGAACAGCTGCTCAGTTGCTGCCATGGGCGGCTCCTTTCACGGGAAAGCTCCCGTCTTAAAAAAGCACGGCCCGCCCAGATGGCGGCGCCGCGCTCTAACGTATTACGCTTGCATCTAGCCTACCCTGCGCGACAAGCGCGCAAGCGCGGCCGAAAAGCGGAACCACAGGTTGAACATTATTTGCTCAACGGCACAGGCACGCCTGTCCAAGAGACGACGCGGCGACGTGCACAAAAAAACGACCGGAGCGCGGGGCGTCCGCGATCCGGTCGGGGCGTTTGGTCAACTAAACCTAGCAGGCGGCCATGATGGGGGCAGCGACCTGCTTCTTACGGGAGAGGACGCCCGGCATCCAGACGCCGTCGTGCTCGTCGGCAATGCCCAGGCCCTTCTGAGCAGCCTCGGTCTCGCCCTCGAGCAGGACCTGCGAGCCCTCCTCCATGATGTCGGTGATGCACAGGACAATGCCGTCGGCGCCCTTCTCGGCGGCGTAGGCGCGCATGGCCTCGCGGATCTCGTCGATCATGCCGAGTGCGCGGCTCTTGTCGACGGTCTCGTACTGGCCAATGAGCAGCTTCTTGCCAGCGGGCTCGAACATCTTGATGTCGTTGCCGACCATCTCGGCTGCAGTGAAGGAGCCGGACGGACGGGTGAGGAAGACCTCCATGCCAAACTTGACCGGGTCGACGCCCACCTGCTCGCCGAGCTTGGCGGCGACGGCGCGGTCGACATCGGTGGTGGTGGGGCTCTTGAGCATGAGCGTGTCGGTCATCATGGCCGAGAGCAGCAGCTTGGCCTGGACGTCGGAAAGCTCAACGCCGAGCACGCCGGCGAGCTTGGTGACGATGGTGCAGCTGGAGCCCCAGGGCAGGCAGATGTAATGCAGCGGGCCGGCGGTCTCGAAGTCGCCGATGCGGTGATGGTCGACAACGCCAAAGACCGTGGCGTCCTTAAGACCGGCGACGGACTGGGCAGACTCGTTGTGGTCGGTGAGAACGACGAGCTGACCGGCCTCGACGGACTCGATCACGCGGGGCTCGGCAATGCCGGCGTCGGCAAGCAGCTTGGCGGACTCGGCCGGAAGCTGACCAAGGGCGCAGGCCTCGTAGGTGTTGCCGGCATACTCAACCTGGTTGAGCAGCTGGGACAGGACGACGGCGCTCATGATGGCGTCGTTATCGGGGTTCTGGTGACCAAAGACAAGAACGTTTGCCATGGATATCCTCCACTTGATATGTGTACTTGGACGTAGCTATGGTAGCACGCCGATGCCGAACCTTATGAGACGGAAGGGTCGCGGCACAATTTGGGGCAAGCGCTGAGGCGAGGTCAGGGACGAAGCCTGTCCCCCTTTCACCACCTGCCCCCGCACCAGCTATTTACCGGCGGCGCGCAGGGCTACGTAAGCGGCACCGATGATGCCGGCGTCGTTGCCGAGCGAAGCGACCTTAATGGGCGTCTCGCGCGAGGCGGAGAGCGCGTACTGCTTAAAGTGCTCGCGGACCTTGTCGAGGTAGACATCGGCCGAAGCGGAAGCACCGCCGCCGATCAGGAACATCTCGGGATCGACCACGTTGGCAATATGCGCCAGGGCGCGGCCGAGATAGTCGGCCATGGTATCGGCAGCTGCCAGCGCGAGCTTGTCACCCTCGCGGCAGGCCTGGAACACGTCCTTGGAATCAGAAGGCCCGGTGAGCTCGATGGGCTCGACGCCCGCCTTTTCGCACTCGGCAAGGTAGTTGCTCACCACGCCGGTGGCGCTGGAATACTGCTCCAGATGGCCATGGCCGCCGCAGCCGCAGGTGCGCTCCTCGTCGGGGTTCAGGCACATATGGCCAATCTCGCCGCCGGCGCCCACAACGCCTGATACCACGTCGCCGTTAACGATAACGCCGCCGCCCACGCCGGTACCAATGGTGACCATCACCACGTTCTGTACGCCCTTGGCAGAGCCGAGCCAGGCCTCGCCCATGGCAGCGGCGTTGGCATCGTTCTCGTACTTAACGACCGCGTCGGGGCAGTGCTCCTGAATGGCGACTCTTAGCTCAGGCAGGTTGATGGCAATGTTGGCCTTGACCTTGGCATCGCCCGACGCCGGGATGGGACACGGAACGGCCAGGCCAATGCCCGCCACAAAGGCGCGCGGAATCTGCGCCTTGGCAACCACCTGGTCAATAGCCTCGGTCACCGCGGCAAAGCCCGCAGCATCAACGATGGGAGGCGTGGGCACACTGGCCTTGGCAAGCAGGTTGCCGTCCTCATCGAACAGGCCCTCCTTAACCGAAGTGCCGCCGACGTCAATGCCGATGTAGTACTGCTTAGGTTCCATGGGAGCCCACCTTTCTCGTTTAAACATTGCCTGTATGGTACCGCTCCCAAGGCAAAAACCCACCAAAAAGGGACAGGTTTGTTTTGGCAGGTTTTATCTGGGGAAACGCAGGGATGACAATCAGTTCGTTAGGCGGCAACGCGACTCGGCCCGTCCCCAGACTGATCATCCGCTCAATACGGCACCATTCGAGTGTATTTCGTTTTAAGGCGCTTTTATTTAATAAGAAAAGCGTTTTAGATATTCTCTTTCTCGAACTATTCTAAAACGCAATAGGGATACTTAGGTGTTGGCTATACTTTCTTTTATACTCAATCAAGCTGGAAAGGGGGTTCCATGATTCCCAAATACGAGGCGATAGCTGCGGATATCCGTCGAAGCATCGAGGACGGCACTCTTAAACCGGGCGACAAGCTACCCACCGTCGTTAAGTTCTGTGAGCTCTATAGCGTTTCCAAGATCACCGTCAAACGAGCTATTGAGCAGATCACCGAGGAAGGCCTGATCACCAGCCGGCGCGGATCGGGCACCTACGTTAAGGACACGGCGGGTCTCCCCGACCAGGCATTTTTCCAGGGCAAAAATGACCGCGCCCAGGGTTTTTCGTATGAGCACCGCGGGGAGAAGGTGACCTCGGTGGTCTACGATTTCTCGATTGTCAATCCACCAGCGGACGTCGCAACTCAGCTGGGAATTGCCGAGGACGACTTTGCCTATCACATCGTGCGCGTGCGCCAGGTCGATGGTCAGCCCATCGTTATTGAGTACACCTATATGCCACTCGAGCTGATTCCGGGTCTTAAGAAAAAAGACCTGTACGCGTCGGTCTACAGCTTCATCCGCGAGCAGTGCGGACTCAAGATCTCGAGTTTCCACCGTACCATTCGCGCCGTCGCGGCAACTGAGGAAGAGGCTGAGCGCCTGGATACCAAACCCGGCTCTCCCCTGCTCGAACTCAACCAGATTGGCTTCTTGGATAGCGGCACCGCGTTTGAATATTCTATCTCGCACAACGTAGGCGACCGCTTTGAGCTGCACAACGTAACGCTGGCCTAGTTTTGTAATCCGGTGGGTGCTCGTTTTGAGCTGTCTTACGCGGCACCCGCACAACCTTATGGGAGTATGCACATGTCCGATTTGATTAAACTCACGCCGATTTTCCACGAGAAGATCTGGGGCGGCCGCCAGCTCGAAACCGTATTTGGTTACGACATTCCCGAAGGTCCCATCGGTGAGTGTTGGGCTATCTCGGCCCACCCCAACGGCGACTGCCAGATCGCGGAGGGCCCGTACGCCGGTCACACGCTTTCGTGGCTGTGGACCGAGCACCGCGAGCTCTTTGGTAACTGCGAGGGCAAGGAGTTCCCGCTGCTCATTAAGATTCTAGACGCCAAGGACGACCTTTCGATCCAGATCCATCCCAATGACGAGTACGCCGCCGAGCACGAGAACGGCAGCCTGGGCAAAACCGAGTGCTGGTATGTACTGGACTGCGAGCCCGGCGCCACGATCATCGTCGGACAGCGCGCGCACGACCGCGCCGAGGCCGCGCGTATGATCGAGGACGGCCGCTGGGACGACATGCTCAACGTGCTGCCGATTCACAAGGGCGACTTTTTCCAGATTGATTCCGGTACCGTGCACGCCATCAAGACCGGCACGCTCATTTTGGAGACGCAGCAGTCGAGCGACGTGACGTATCGCCTGTACGACTACGACCGTCCCGGCACCGACGGCAAACTGCGTCCCCTGCACATTGAGCAGAGCCTCGACTGCATCGACTTTGATGCTCAGGCTCCGACCGACGGCACCGTGACCGCGCCCGAAGTCGACGGCGTGACCGAGCTCGAGTCCAACTCCTGCTACACCGTCGATCGCGTGCGCGTCGACGGCAGCAAGACCCTCGAGCAGCGCTGGCCCTTCATGTGTCTGTCGGTCATCGACGGCGAAGGCACCGTCTGCGGCGACCCCGTCCACAAGGGAAGCCACCTGCTAGCTCCGAGCACCGTCAGCTCCATTGACCTCGAAGGCAAGATGGAACTGATCATCAGCCACCTGTAAGCTACCGGTCCCCGAGCGCTCGCCGGGACGGGGCGCGGGGTTTGGTCGCCTGCTCGGACAGTCCTGCTCGCACGGAGAGCACATTAAGTGCTCTCCGGCTCGTGCGGAACTCGCGATCGACCAAACCCCGCGCCCCGTCCCGGCGAGCCTCCGACTAGCAACAACAATCACAACGCAACAAGGGGCTCCCCCGTTCATCAACGGAGGAGCCCCTTGCCATATCTAGCTATCAGCCCACCCGGCTCTCCAGACCAAAAAACGAACGAGCAAAGCGACGTTCGCAAGCAGCGTTATCAAAGGACCTGGGAGGGCGTATGGGGCAACATCGATCGCGAGTTCCGCACGCAAAGGAGAGCACTTAATGTGCTCTCCGTCTTGCGCAGGACTGCCCGAGCAGGCGATGTTGCCCTATACGCCCACCCAGGTCCGCCGGGATTACGACAGCTTGACGATCGGTGCAAAACCTTTCATGAGCTTTTTAGTCTGGCCGGTTTTTTCGAATTGAACCTCGATCATGTCTCCGGCGACCGAGATCACGGTACCCGTGCCAAAGGTCTTGTGGCTCACGGTATCGCCCGCGGCAAAGTCCTGCGACGCGCTGGCGCGATCGACCTTGCGCTCCACCGTCGGCGACACCTTGGACGACGGCTTTTTGGCTCGCGGCGCGCCCGAGCCAAAGGTCGAGGCAACACGGCCGGCGTCGGGCGAGACCCCACGATGGCGCTCGGTCCCATAGCTGCTGCCGCCAAAGAAATCGTCGAAGCTCGATCCGCCGCGCGATCCGGAACCGCCGGTCGAGCGCGTATGCGAACCGAACACCTTGCCGCCATACATATCCGAGCCCATGCCCGAGCCAAAGGTGCCGTGACGGTCGCCGCGCTTCTCCCAGCCCGTGCCCTCAAAACCGGCAGAACCGATACCGCTAAACTCGATATCCTCAAACGGAATCTCGTTGAGGAAGCGAGAGCGCGGGTTGGCAGAGGTCGAGCCGTAGGTGCGACGCGTGGCCGCATAGGTCAGGAACAGGCGCTTACGGGCACGCGTGATGGCAACGTAGGCCAGGCGACGCTCCTCCTCGAGCTTGCCCGGGTCATCGCTGCCGCCAAAGTCGTGCACGTGCGGGAAGATACCCTCCTCCATGCCGGCCACGAACACCGCCGGGAACTCCAGGCCCTTGGCGGAGTGGATGGTCATCATGGTAATGGCATGCGTCTCGCCGGCCAGGGAATCCAAGTCGGAGCGCAGGGCCAGCCACTCCATGAGCGCCGGCAACGCCTTGCAAGTGAGCGGGCCATAGGTGCGCTCGATCTCGTCGGCATGTACAGCACCCGCCGGCAGCTCCGTCGGTGCGGCATAGGCGTTGCCCGCGATGGCGGCGGCCAAGGCATCCTGCGGCGAGAACGCCGGGGCGGCTAGGCTATCGAGCGGATTGGAGCCCGCGGCGTCACGAGCGCCGACAAGTGCCTCAAACGAGGATGCCGGAGCGGACGGCCCCGGCTCGGGCGCGGGCGCACTCACCACGACGGGCTCGGGCTCGGCACTGACAGGCACATCGGCAACACCGGCTGCACGCAGCTCTTCCAAGCTCTCGAGCGTGCCCTCGATATCCTCGTGCGTCTCCTCAAATTCGGCAGCGACGCCCAGGAATTCCTGGATGTTCTCGGCGCGGCTCTCGGACTCCATGGTGCCCTCGGCGCGGAACGCCTGCAGCAGGCCCGTCTTGTCGACAATCATCTCGACGACATCCTTGAGCTCGCCGTCCATGCGACGGCCCTCGCGCACCAGCGCCACAAAGCTCGACAGGCCATTGCGCACCTTGGCGCTAAACATGCCCGTCTCGGCTGTCGCAATCTCGCAGGCCTGGAAGAACGAGCAACGGTTGTCGCGCGCCAGCTGCTCAATCTTTTGAATCGAAGTGGAGCCGATGCCGCGACGCGGCGTGTTGATGACGCGCTTGACGCTCATCTCGTCTGCCGGGTTCACGATCATCTTGAGGTAGGCCATGACGTCGCGGATCTCGGCGCGGTCGAAGAATCGCGTGCCGCCGACGATCTTGTAGGGCACGCCCGCGCGCAGGAACATATCTTCGAGGATACGAGACTGGGCGTTGGTGCGATAGAACACAGCGATGTCGTCGTAGCTCGTGCCCTTGGAGTGCAGCTTTTCGATCTCACCGGCAATCCAGCGGCCCTCGTCGCGCTCGTCGCTCGCTTGGAAGGCCTGGATCTTCTCGCCATCGCCCTCGGCCGTAAACAGGCGCTTGTCCTTGCGCTGCGAGTTGTGGCGCACCACGGCATTGGCGGCGCTCAGGATATGACCCGTGGAGCGATAGTTTTGCTCCAGCTTAACGGTCTTGCAGTTTTTAAAGTCCTTCTCAAAGTCCAGAATGTTGGTGATGTCGGCGCCGCGCCAGCTATAAATGGACTGGTCATCATCGCCTACGACCATGAGATTTTGGTACTTGGCGGCCAGCAGGTTGGCAATCTCGTACTGGACGTGGTTGGTGTCCTGATACTCGTCGACGCTAATGTAGCGGAAGCGCTCCTGGTATTTGTCGAGTACCTCGGGGCGGGTGCGCAGCAACTCGAGCGCGCGCACGAGCAGGTCGTCGAAGTCCATTGCGTTGGCGGCACGCAGGCGGCGCTCCAGCTCCAAGTAGACCTGCGCGGCCTTTTTGTCGTTGGGGCTATCGGCGGACTTGAGCATGTCCTCGGGACCGATCATGGCGTTTTTGGCCGAGCTGATCTTGCTGCGGATCATGTTGATGGGGAACTGCTTTTGCTCGATGCCGAGCGCCTGCATAATATCGCGCACCATGCGCTTTGAGTCGTCGTCATCGTAGATGGTGAACTGCCCGGTGTAGCCCAGCAGATCGGCGTCCTCGCGCAGCATACGCACGCACATGGCGTGGAACGTGCACACCCACATGCCGCGGGTGCCGCTGGGAATGAGCGCCGCCAGACGCTCGCGCATCTCTGCCGCGGCCTTGTTGGTAAACGTAATGGCAAGAACCTGCCAAGGCTTAACACCCAGGTCGCCGAGCATATGTGCGATGCGGAAGGTCAAGACGCGGGTCTTGCCCGAACCGGCGCCGGCGAGCACCAGCAACGGGCCCTCAGTGGACAGGACTGCCTCGCGCTGGGCGGGATTAAGGCTGTCGATGTCGACGAGCGGCTTGGGTGCCGGCGCGGGAGCGTCGTAGATGTCGAGCGGGACGAGCTCGGGTTCCGGCGCAGCAGGGGCGGCATATGCATCGAGCGGCACGGGTTCTGGCGCGGGCGGCACGGGTACCGCGGCGTTCTTTTCCCAGGGCAAGGGCTGGGTCATGGGCGACTCCTCATCTGACGGACGGCGCGCCTGCGGGCGGCGCCATAGTTTGAGCCGTACCAGTATACCGAGCCGCGCGGACACCGACGCAAATCACACCACGACTCCGTGCGCCACCATCGGACCCACCCCATCGCCCAAAAAAGAGGGCGGTATAGACCTTTTGGTCATGCCGCCCCCTTTGAATGACAAGTTGTCCCCCTGGCCGCCGCGCAGCGTCGACTAAGTTAGAGGCCGAGCATCGGCTCCAGGATAAAGAAGTACGCGAGCACCACGATGCCCAGGATGATGCGGTAGATGCCGAAGCACTTGAAGTCGTGACGGCGGACGAAGCCCATAAGCCACTTGATGGCAATGAGCGACACCACAAAGGCGACGACGCAGCCCACGCCCAAGATGGCGATCTCGTTGGTGCCGAAAGTACCGCCCTTAATAAAGTACTTGACCAGCTTGAGCGCACTTGCGCCAAACATAACGGGAATAGCCAGGAAGAACGTGAACTTAGACGCCACCGAACGCGTACAGCCCAAAAGCAGGCCGCCGATGATGGTAGAACCGGAGCGAGACGTACCAGGCACCAGCGAGAGCACCTGGAAGCAGCCGATACCCAGCGCAGTCTTCCAGCTGAGGTCCTCGAGCGTGGCGATGGAGCCAAAGTCCAGGTTCTCGTCATCGTCCTCATCCTCAGCGGTAGCCGTGGCGGGCGCCGCAAAGTGCGCACCGGCGGGACGTCCACCCGACACCACAGCACGCGAACCAAACGAACCGGCAACGGCCATTTCCTCGCGCTTGTTTGCGCGCCAGTTCTCGATCACGATAAACAGCACACCGTACACAATGAGCGCCAGCGCCACGACGGGAGCATTGTAGAAATGCTCCTCCATCCAGTCGTTGAGCGGCAGGCCGATCGCCGCCGCAGGAATGCAACCGAGCACAATCTTGCCCCACAGCACCCAGGTGTCGCGACGGCCCTCCTTGCCCTTGCTGGGCGAGAACGGGTTGAGCTCGTGGAAAAACAGCACGCAGACGGCCAGAATGGCGCCGAGCTGAATCACGACCAGGAACATATTCCAGAATGTCTCGCTCACGTTCATCTTGACGAACTCGTCCACCAAGATCATGTGACCCGTCGACGAAACGGGCAGCCATTCGGTGATGCCCTCGACCAGGCCCATGAAGGCAGATTTTAGAAGCTCGATAATATCCAAAAGGACCCCCTCGTTAGACACCCGCCGGTAGATGTTCTGCGGACGATGCGGGCGATGTCCCATTATCAACCGTTGGCGGTGCGACCGCGCCTACCCTTACCAAAAAACTCGCCCGTTCACAGAATTGCGAGCAGTTAAACCGAAATCCTTGGGTATAACTGCAACAAGATAAAGTGTCCGGCGGTCAACGCGCCCGCGCCCGCCCGACGCACGAGCCCCGCGCCCGTGCGATAGACCAAGGAGGAAACCATGAACGAGGGCTACACCAAGGTATTTGTTTCACTCGACGGTACTGAGCAGCAGGATTTTGTGCTCGCACGCGCCATCAAGGTCGCCGCGAACAACGGCGCCAAGCTGATTATCGGCCACGTTATCGATTCCACGGCACTCGAGAGCGCCGGCTCCTATCCGGTCGACCTGGTCAACGGCCTAGAGGAGGCATTTAAGAACTCCATCGCCAAGCAGCTCGAAGAGGCCAAGGCCAATCCCGACATTCCCGAGGTCGAGGTCATGATTCGCGCCGGCCGCATTCGCGAGACGCTCAAGGACGAGATGCTCGACGTGGTCAAGCCCGACCTGGTGCTCTGCGGCGCCCGCGGCCTGTCCTCGATCAAGTATGCGCTCCTGGGTTCAATTTCGACGTTCCTGCTGCGCAACACCGACTGCGACATTTTGGTCGTGAAGTAGCGTTGCTCCCACCGGCCGCGGGGCCTGCGGGGTTTCCACGGGCACGTCCTCGCCGCGTTGCGGCTGCGGGATGTGCCCTTAGGAAACCCCTCCCGGCCTCGCGGCCTTCGCAGCCTTACTTCAGCGGGTTGGCTGATGGAAAAATGGCGTGCCGCCCTGGTTGGGGCGGCACGTATTGTTTGGGCTGCACGTTTTTGTTTTGGGAGATCCATTTGAGCCTCATAGTTATGTTCACGTTCGGGAACATAGCGCCAGTTGCCTCAGCTAAGTTCATGTTCGGGAACATAGCCGTCCGCACCGCAAGACGGCCCGACTACTCAAAGTATTGAAACTTGTTCGTTGAGAAGGCGAACGTTACGACAAAGCCTTCGCCGGGGTCGGATGCCGCGGTGACGTCGATGCCCATCTTGGAGCACAGGCGCGCCACCAGATAGAGGCCGATGCCCGTTGCACGCTTGGTGGTGCGGCCGTTGTCGCCGGTAAAGCCCTTCTCGAACACGCGCGGCAGGTCTGCCGCACACACGCCGCAGCCGTTATCGGCAACGGTAAGCTCAATGCGCTCGCTCGCCAGGCCCTCGTCCAACAACGCGCCCGAAAACACGATCTTCGCGCCGTCCTCGCGCGCATATTTAATGCTGTTCTGAATGAGCTGGCCCAGGATAAACTCGAGCCATTTTTCGTCGGTAAAGACCTCGAAGTCGAGGTTCTCACACACCGGAGCCACGTGCGCCGCAATGAGCTCGCGCGCGTTGGCCTTAATCGCACCCGTCACCAGGGTCTTGAGATCCCAGCGGCGAATCAGGTAGTCGCGCTCCACGACTTCCGAGCGCGCGTAGTACAGCGCCTGGTCGATATAGCGCTCCACGCGGGCAAGCTCGCGACCGAGGTCATCAACACGCGACAGGTCATCTTCGCTGCCGTCCAGGTTTTCAAGAATCAGATGGGCTGCCGCCAAGGGCAACTTGGCCTCGTGGACCCAGCTTTCGATATAGTCGCGGTAGTCATCGGTCTGACGACGACCTTCCGCCACCTCGTCGCAAGCCGCCTTGCCCACGCGGCGCAAGACCTCGTACTCGAGCTCGCCTTCGGCATACGTCGGGCACTGCACCATCTCTTGCACCCATGCGGGGCTCTCCAGTTCCTCGGCCGCCCGCTCCAGCTGATGCAGGAAGCGGCGACGGCGCGCATACTCGATCACGATGCCCAGCATGCCAAAGATAAAGGACACACCGACCGCCACGACCACGATAGATGCCGGAGCTCCGGCGACCGTCAGCACAAAGCAGCTCAGCAGCACACCGCAGGTCCACACGGCGACGGGAAGCAGCGCATCTTTAAAAAACTTAGCAAACGACATGACCGGCCCCTAGACCGAATAGCCCTGACCGCGGTGCGTCGTCAAATACCCCTTGATGCCGATTTTTTCGAGCGTGGTGCGCAGACGGTTGATGTTGACGGTAAGCGTGTTGTCGTCCACGAAAGCATCGGAGTCCCACAGGTCCTGCATGATGGCCGAGCGCGAGACAATCTTGCCCGCGCGGCTCAGAAGCAAAGAGAGGATGCGCAGCTCATTTTTGGTGAGCTCGGTGCTGTCGCCGGTCGCCGTGTTGGTGACCATAGAGCGGGCGAGGTCGAGCTCCAGCCCCTTGTGGACGAGCGTGCTGCGCTCGCCTGACGCCGCGGTGCGACGCAGCAGTGCGTTGATGCGCGCCACGAGCACGCGCGCGCTATAGGGCTTGGGAACAAAGTCGTCCGCGCCGAGCGTCATGGCCATGACCTCGTCGATCTCGGTCGTGCGCGAGGTGAGGACGATGATGGGGACCTCGGATTCGCGGCGAACCTCGTGGCAGATATGCTGGCCGTCCTTGACGGGAAGCGTGAGGTCGAGCAGCACCAGGTCGGGCGCGGCGGCGAGAATATCGCGCGAGACATGCTCGAACGATTCGCAGGCCTCGATTTCAAACCCGGCGCGGGCAAGGATGTCGACAAGCTCACGACGAATGGGCTCGTCGTCCTCAACGATATAGATTAGCGCCATGGATTCCGCTCCCCTCTTGGTTGTCTTGCCACCATTATGGCTGCGAAACTGCAGGTGCGCGCCACGCACGTCGCCAAGGTGACAGAACTGTTCGCGAGCGGGGGCGTTTTGTCCGCCTCGCACTCGCAGCGGTGGCGGGAACCAAAATGATTCTTTAATCCCCGTCCCAGAATAATCATTTAGCGGCGGGCGCGAAGCTTTTCGTAGCCGTCAGCGAAGAAGGTGACCATAGCAGCGTCCGCCTCGGCGGCATCGGTATCGTCAGCGGGGACCACGCCGTGCTCGTCGCTCACCAGGAACAGCGCGCCCTTGAGCTGAGCGGGGATGTCTACGCGCGTGACCGGGATGTCCTTGGTCTGGGCCAGCTGCTCAATGAGCGTCGCCGTGCCGCACAGGCACTCGTCCGCCGGCACCACAAAGGCCAGCTCACCGTTGTTGACGGCAGCGAGCAGCTCGGGCGCCACGCCGGTCTCGTCGGCCTCGGAGCGGGCCTCGGCGGAGCGGGCACGCAGTGCCTTGGCCGACGTATCGGCTAGCGGCTCGTACTCCCCCACTGTCATGGCGGCATTGCCGTTGATATCGATCACCAGCATGAGCACACCGTCATGTGCGGTGTAATCGCCCTCGGCAAGCGACCACTCAACGTGCTGTTTGGCCCAGCTGAGCATGTTATGGGTAAGCGGCTCGCCCTGCACCAAGCGCTCGGACAGTGCGCGAATGTGGCGGTTGAGCATGGGCACCTTTTTATTGGACATGCGCCAACGGCAGACAAGCGCGGGCTTGTCGAGCGTAAACTTCTCGACCGCCTCCTGATTGGCGCAAAAGTCCTCGTACGCACGCTGATCCTCGGCATTGCCAAACAGCTCGGCATCATCAATCTGGGGCATGGTTGTACCTTTCGTGTTAGTCATTCCGTCCTCTTATACCAAAAAGACGGCCCTCCAAACGGAGCAGCCGTCTTTTGCAGAGATTATTTTGTCCCGGGGCGAAACTTAGTGCCTAAAGTGGCGGGCGCCCGTAAACACCATAGCAATATTGTGCTCGTTGCAGGCCTGGATGCTCTCGTCATCGCGCTTGGAGCCGCCGGGCTGGATGATGCAGGTCACGCCGTGTGCGGCAAGCACGTCGACGTTGTCGCGGAACGGGAAGAACGCGTCGCTTGCGCAGGCAAAGCCGCCCTTCTCCACGCCCTCGCGCTCGCAGAAGTCCTCGGCGCGCTCGCAGGCAAGCAGCGCAGAGTCAACGCGGTTGGGCTGACCGGGGCCCATGCCAATGCCGGCCTTGCCCTTGGAGACCAGGATGGCGTTGGACTTGACGCCCTTGCAGACCTTCCAGGCAAACTCGAGCTCGGCCATCTCAGCGTCGGTGGGCTTGCGATCGGTGGGGAACGTAAAGGTCGCGGGATCCTCGGTCACGTGGTCGACCTCCTGCACCAGCATGCCGCCGTCGATGGAGCGCAGCTCCACCTGGGCACCGTGGTCCACGCCGCCGGTAGCCAGCACGCGCAGGTTGGGGCGCTTGACCATGCGCTCGAGCGCCTCATCGGTGTAGCTCGGGGCGATGATGACCTCGACGAACTGCTTGTTCTGGTCGGCGAAGTGCTCAACCAGCTCAAAGGGAACCTCGCGGTTGCAGGCGATGATGCCGCCGAAGGCGCTCTTGGGATCGCAGGCGAAAGCGCGGTCGTAGGCGGCCGTGATGTCCTCGGCAACGGCGGAACCGCAGGGGTTCTGATGCTTGAGGATCACGCAGGCCGGCTCGTCGAACTCGCGGACCAGGTTCCAAGCGGCATCGGCATCCAGATAGTTGTTGTAGCTGAGCGGCTTGCCCTGGATCTGCTCGGAGCCAACGAGCGGGAACTGCGAGCTCGCGGTGTTCTCGCAGCCCTCGGCAAAGCGGTAGACCGTAGCCTTCTGCTGAGGATTCTCGCCATAGCGCAGGTCGTCGACCTTCTCCAGCGAGATCTCGAGCTTGGCAGAAGTGTCCGCCACGTCGCTTGCCTGGGCGGCAAGCCAACGGGAGATGGCCGTGTCGTAGGCGGCGGTGGTCTGGTAGACCTTCACCTGCAGGCGACGACGGGTGGAAAGCGTGGTGCAGCCACCGGTCTCGCGCATCTCGGCCAGGACGGCATCATAGTCGGCCGGGTCGGAGATGACGGTAACGCTCGCGGCGTTCTTGGCGGCAGAGCGCAGCATGGAGGGACCACCGATGTCGATGTGCTCGATGGCATCCGCGAAGGTGACCTCGGGGTTAGCGACGGTCTTCTCGAACTCGTACAGGTTGACGACGACCAGGTCGATCAGCTTAATGCCATGCTGAGCCGCCTCCTGCATGTGCTGCTCGGAATCGCGGCGGGCCAGCAGCGCGCCGTGAACCTTGGGGTGTAGGGTCTTAACGCGGCCGTCCATCATCTCGGGATAGCCCGTGAACTCCTCGATGGGGGTTACGGGAACGCCCGCGTCCTCGATGGCACGAGCCGTGCCGCCCGTAGAGATGATCTCGACGCCAAAGTCATCAACCAGCGTCCGTGCGAAATCGACGACACCCGTCTTATCGGTAACCGAGATCAACGCGCGTGCGATCTTCACATCAGATCCCATGCAGTCCTCCTGTCTGGTACGCCGCCGTGCTCTGTGAGTCGGTGATACGTCGATCTGCAGCGCTCGCGCAGCGGCATTGAAAATACTGATTCAATGTAGCGCATCGAGCGCGACGTTGCATCCCGCAACGCACGGCTGTGCAGAAAAAGTTTGCGAGCGGGGGGATGGGCACGGCACCGGGCACGGTGAGTTCATGGAACACAGGGGCACCATAATTAGATGCCAATGGCGTGGTAGAACTGTGCTCGATATGCATCCGCAAAAGAAAGAGGCACCATGGTCTCGCGGGTTCTCTACCGACCGTTTGATACCGAAGACTTCGACGCCGTCGCGCTGATTCTGCAGCAGCTTTGGCATAACAATTCGGATAACGATGAGTACAACCGCCTCGAGGCCGCATGCGACCTCGCCTATTGCCTTTCGTCCTCGACGTTTTCGCAGGTTGCGGTAATTGACGGCGAGGCGCGCGGCATTGCGCTTGCACGCGCAGGACAGAGCCCCGGCGTCACTATCAACGAGCATTGGATGGATACCGAACGCGCGCTGCTTTCGCAGATGCGCGAACTGGAGCCCGATGCCTGCGCCGAGTATCTCTCGTTTGTGCGCGCAACCATCCGAACCAACAACCGCCTGCTCGAGAGCAGCCCATTGCCGCACGACAACGAAGTCACGCTGCTCGCCGTCGATCCCGATGTCCATGGCCTGGGCGTTGGCTCGGTGTTGCTCGATGCCGCTGTCTCGTACCTTTCCTCGCGCGGGGCGACAAGGGCGCACCTGTACACCGACTCCAACTGCTCGTGGAAGTTCTACGAGCTGCACGGCTTTAAGCGCACGGCCACGCACCGCGCCAACCGCGAAGAGCGTCGTCACGACATGCCGCGTGAAAGCTTCCTCTACGAACTCGATCTAACAGCCTAGCCCAAGCAGCCACACCTAGTCATTTAAGAACGTCCCCAATGACTGATCCCCAACAACTAGTCATTTAAGTCTGTCCCCAATGAGTGGCCGAAGCCCTCGCCGGCATCACCCTATAGAGGGTCTGCAAATAGCTGTGGTCAAAAAACATCAAATATGAGTACTGTTACCTTTTTAGTAGCAGCGCAATTCGGCTTTTTCGGGTCTCTTAGGCGTCTCGACGCGTCGGATGAACCAACGTATCTCCCCAAATGTACAATAAAATGGGCTCCTAACGAGAAGTACTCTCATTAGGAGCCCATTATTATGTGCAAACATATGTGACCAACGCAGCAACAGTACTCATATTTGGCATTTTTTGTCCACTGCCCCTTGCGCGAAGGTCCTCAGCGGAAAGTTTGACCCGTTTCGATGCACAAAAATGGGATGAATCTTCCCTGGCAACCGCCCAGAAAGATCCACCCCAAAGCAAGCGCTCGCTAGAACGTTCCGCCGCCGCCTCCGCCGACGCCGCCACCGCCGCCACCGGAAAAGCCGCCACCGCTGCCGCCGCTCGAGCTATCGGAACTCGAAGCCAGCTCGCGGATGGTCTCGTGGTACACATCGTTGAACGAATCGAGCGGGGACTCGTTGCCGTAGTGATGGTAATACCACCAGTAGCAGGGGTAGTTGTCGTAGAAATCGTCACTGTTGCGCAGGTCCGCAGGCACGGCTTCGGCCAGCTGTCGCAGCACTTCTTTCGAAACGCCCAGGGCAACGCCCATCACCAGCAACTTGTTCCACAAGATCAGGTCGCTGGGGACGGCCTCCTTCAGACGCGTAAAGTCCTCGAGCCAATGCTTGAGCGCCTTGCAGCGAGCCGCCACCTCGGCGCCCTCCGGCGTGTAGCGGCGGAAGGTGCAGCTCAGGACAAAGCCCACGATCGTGACGGGGATCGAGATCATAGCGGCACCGACGTTGGCGTCCGCAAAGTCGGTATAGATCAGAGAGCCCAGAATGCCAAAGACGATGATGATGCCGAGAACCAAGCCGGCAACCAGGGCGATGGTGCCGTCCGAGGCGATAAGCTCGCGCGTCTCCAGCTTGCCCTTAACCGTGCTTTGATAGTCCTCGAGCTTGTTGCCAACAGATTCAGTACGCTCGCTGGCATACTCCTCCAGCTCGCTAAACGTGCGTGAACGGACGCCGTCTTTATCGGGCTTAACGCCGGCGAAGAAGACCTTGAGCACATCGCGATCGATGCCGTCCTTCTTGGCAGCCTTCCAGGCCTCGTCGGTCACTGTGATGCGATACGTCTGCTCCTCTTTTTCGCGACGGAGCAGACCCTTCTTCTTGGTCTCGGTCGCTTCTTCCAGCTTGATCACGCGGTCGTCGGTGAGCTTCATAAGCGTGGCGATATATGCCTGATCGGGCACGTCGTTCCAGCTCATGAGAGCTGCAAGCACCGCGGGATGGTCGGCCGAGGGCACATCGCGGAAGTACTCGTCCTGAAAGAGCGGCTTGGGTTTGGGCCTGCGCAGCTTAAGCATCACGATCACACCGGTATAGGCAACCGCCACGACAACACACACCACGGCAATCGCGCCGGCAACCGCACGCGCGTGCTCACGGCGAGCGTTGGCCTCGTCGGCCCATTCCTTCTCTTCGCTCAGAATCGTCGACATGCGCTTTTCGCCCGAGACGGCAAGCTGCGGCACCCAGTCGCTGGGGAAGGCGATGCGTGCCTCGGCGAATTCGCCCTCATGCACGCAGGGAATGGTATAGGTGACCATGGGCTCGTCCGCATCGAGCGACACGTCGCCCGTCAGCGGGCCGTGGCCCCATGCGCGGAAGTTATCGCCCTTGACGGCCGCCGTCCCGGCAGCGGCATTTGCGAAGCACACTTCCATCTCGACGTCATCGGAATCCGCAGACCAGCCGTCGCCCACGAACTTCCAGTAGAGCTCGGCGGTATCGGCCCAGTTCATAACCGCACCGGTCATGGTGTAGCTCACGTAATAGATCGCGCTGTCGCCGCTCTCGTGGGGGCTGAACACCTTAATCCTTACGCCGTCACCGGTCTGCTCAACCGTGTAGACGCCAGAGTCGCCCTTGTTCGCGCTATCGACTTTGTTAAACGCGGTGTCCTCTTCCTCGACACTCAGCACGTCAACGCCCGCCGTGCCGCCCTGCTGGTTGGTGCCCGTATTGATCTCCCAAAACACGCCGTTGATGTCGTCGTCGAAATCAAACTGGCGTCCCTCGACAACGGTCAGCGATCCATCGGCCTCGACCGTGGCACTGATGTAGGTTTGGGTCATGGAATACCCGTCGGCACGTGCAACGGCGGGTAGCAGCAGCAGCGCGCACGCGACGAGCGCGCAAATGTAAGCAAATCGCGCAAACGGGCAGCGCTGCCGACAGGTCTTGGCAACGGGGGCGTTCATAGGCACATCCTTTGTCTGTGATACCAGTAGCGTCATTGTCCCACGTTTGCGGGTTCATGTGACGAACATCTAGGTCAGCGGAGTATTAAACGGGACGAAAGTCACGCCCGCGACCGGCACCTGGGGACGTTCCTTATCTGCCGGCAATCTGGGACACTCCTTGGCATAGCCCGCTCCGGCATAGATACCACTTCATAGCTCCGTCACAGGTGTAGCGGCTTTGTGTGGGCGCGGCGTGAGCCGATTAAGCCGGCGAGCGAGGGGCATAAAGCAGTTGAGCGAAAACGGTTTGCCCCTTTGCCGTTCGCTTGAGGATCATGTCCCCCTTTTCCGCGGAAACCCCGGCAGTTGCGAAGAGCTGCCGGGGTTTCTGTCGTTTGAGGGGTTGAAGGGGCTGAGCTTGGGGCGGTAATCGAGGTGTTCAGTCGGTGCCCGCCGCGCACAACACGCAGCCTCGGCAACTCGCGAGCATCGACGACGCCCCCTCACCTCACCCCGCGCTATACTCGTCCGCATGGATATCAACGCATGCAACATAGCAACACCCGCCGTGGCCATGTCGACGGCGCCCAACAGCAAGCTCGCCCCCGCCCTCGCGCCGGTCGTGGGCCGCTTTGCCCCGTCGCCCTCGGGCCGCATGCACCTGGGCAACGTGTTCAGCTGCCTGTGCGCGTGGCTTTCGGCCCGCAGCCAGGGCGGCAGCATCGTGTTGCGCATCGAGGACCTGGACGATCGCTGCAAGCGCCCGGAACTTGCCGCCCAATTGATTGACGACCTAGCCTGGCTGGGGCTTGAGTGGGACGAAGGCCCCTACTACCAGCACGATCGCCTGGACTTGTACGAGGACGCCCTGCACCAGCTGCAAGACGCCGGCCTCACCTATCCCTGCTTTTGCACGCGCGCCGAGCTCCACACCGCAAGCGCGCCGCACGCGAGCGACGGCACGCCCATCTACCGCGGCGCCTGCCGAGGCCTTTCTGCCGAGGAGGTTGCCCGCCGCAGCATCCTGCGCGCTCCGGCCACGCGTCTGCGTGTGCCCGACGTCGACGACCTCGCCGGCGACGTGATCGAATTCGTGGACCGCACGTACGGAGCCCAATGCGAGGCACTCGCCACCGAGTGCGGCGACTTTTTGGTGCGCCGCAGCGACGGCGTGTTTGCCTATCAGCTGGCCGTGGTGGTCGACGACGCTGCCATGGGCGTCACCGAGATCGTACGCGGATGCGACCTGCTTGGTTCCACGACGCGCCAGATCTATCTGCAACATCTGCTGGGACTGCCCACACCGCGCTACGCGCACATTCCGCTGCTCATGTCGCCGGACGGCCGCCGCCTTTCCAAGCGCGATTGCGATCTGGACCTGGGCGAGCTCCGCACCCGCTTTGGCACACCCGAGGCACTGTTGGGATGGCTCGCCGGGCAAACAGGCATCGCGCCGGACACCACGCCGCGTACCGCCGAGCAGCTGGTCGAGCACTTTAGCTGGGACGTCATCCGCGCGCATCGGGAGAACATCACTGTAACGGTCGAGTAGCCAGCCACCCCGCCTCTACGCAACATCCCAGGACTGGAGTTCGTCGCCCAAGCGAACGATGCAGTCGTAGAGCACGGCGTGGCGCTCGGCCGGGTTGGCATCCCGATGAAAATGCCCGTAGTACCAGCGCTTGTAGTCCAAGCGATCTTCCAGCTCGTCGAAAAATGCCGTAAGCCGATCGACAGCTGGATAATTCCAGCCAGGTGCCGGATAGAGCGTGGGCGAGAGCATGCGCGTGGAGCAGGTATGGGTGATCACGTAGTCGACCTTCCAGCCCACGCTATCGAGCTTTGCCCGCGCCTCCTCAAAGTTGCGCTCGCCCGGCAGCTCCTGCGGCCACCAGCTGGAATACGGGATGCGGTATTCCTTGTCCACACTCGTGGCGCCGCCCATGGTAAAGATCGTTGACCCACCGAGCTCAAAAACCTCGCCGCCTGTCAGGCGCCGTATAGGCGAGGTGTCCGACAGGCGTTGCGTCAGTCCACCGTGCCACAACTCCAGGGGGCGCTCCGCCCAGTGGTCGAAACGTTCGTGGTTGCCGTCGACGAACAGCACGGTATAGGGACGCGATTCCAGCCAGGCGATGTCGGCGCATTCCTCGGCAGAGAAATCCCACGGAAAGCCAAAGTCGCCCGCGACAATCAGATAGTCGTCGCTCGTCAGGCTATCCCCAAGATCCCAGTCGCGCAGCTTTTGCATGTCGAGACCACCGTGGACATCACCCGTCACATAGACCGTCATCGGATCACCACTTCCCTGTAAGTCGCTAGCCCACATTCTGCACGATCACTAAGCCAACCGTTCCAGCCCTTCCATCCTTTAGGACCTACCCCTCGCTCTTCCATCCAAACGGGTCAAGCACCCAAAAAACCAGATCGAGCACGCCGCTGGTCATCATGGCACCGGCAAGGGCCATGCAAACATGCAGAGAACTGGCACTTCGGAGCACGTCAAATGGTCCCAGAACAGCCAGCAGCGCGACCGCCACGCCGGCCGCGCACAGCACAAGACACGGCCCTGCGTCCTTGACGCACTTCTTTGCAAGGTGCTTGGTGTTGCCACTCATCAATATCGAACTCCTTAGAGGGTCGTTTTTCAGATGCATGCCGCCGCGACGGAGCATGGCGGCAGGGTAAGTGTCACATATCGTGCGGACATCAATGGAGAAACCGCCTGCTCGACCAACCCTTGACGCCGTTTTGCATCGGTACCCCATCCCCCGCTATCGGGCTCTATTACTTTTTCCGCGAAGTGAGCGTCTGTTTTTGGACCCCTGGAGCATCCGCATTTTTCAACGGCATAAACGCAGGATTCTGGCATCAAAACCGCAGAGAACGGCGCCCTCAAAGTGTCAATGCTTCGGGGGTCCAATTTTGCTCGTTCACTTCTCGGGAAAAGTATTAGACCTCGCCGCCGGCACTAATAATGACCCCCTATCCCTCCCCCACGCGCACCCAAAAACTCATCCAACATTAATCTTGGCTCAAGAATCGCTTAATCTATAACCTGCACTATAGAGTTCGACCAAGGGCGGGGCGGCACCGCGCAACGCAGGCCGCCGAACCCAACGCTCGCGCCCGAGCAGATCGCCTGGCGTCGCGCCCATCGAACGAAAGGACAGGTCATGGACGACCTCGAAAAAGTTGAAACCATCCGCACCAAGTGCAACGTGAGTTACACCGACGCCAAGGCCGCGCTCGACGCCGCCGACGGCAACGTCCTGGACGCCATCATTTGGCTCGAGTCGCAGGGCAAGACCCAGACCACGTCGGCGCACGCCGCCACCGAGTCCGCGCCGGCCGACGAGCCCTCGGCCGAGATGGTCGCCGCGCAGGTCGCCTACGAAAAGTCGAGCGAAAAGACCGACTTCTCCAAGAAGATGGACAGCGTGTGGGAGTACCTCAAAAAGCTCTTCCGTCTGAGCCTGGACACCAAGTTTATCGCCACGCGCCGCGACGCGATCATCCTCAACATTCCCATCCTGATCCCCATCGTCGCCCTGTTTGCCTGGGGCGCCACGATATGGCTGATGCTGCTTGGCTTGTTCTTTGGCATGCGCTACCGCATCGATAGCGACGGCGACGTGCCCGGCAGCATCAACAACCTGATGGACAGCGCTGCCAATGCCGCGGACGACATCAAGCAAAATCTGAACGACGACAAGTAATCGCAGACGGGGGCACGTATGGCACGGATCCTGATTGTAGAGGACGAGGAGAAAATCGCCCGCTTTGTGACGCTCGAGCTGGAGCACGAGGGCTACCAGGTGGAGCACGCCGCCGATGGCCGCACTGCCGTTGACCTGGCGCTGGAGCGCGACTACGATCTGATTCTGCTCGACGTGCTGCTGCCGCAGCTCAACGGTATGGAAGTGCTGCGGCGCATCCGCAAGCACAAGGATGTGCCGGTGATTATGGTCACCGCGCGCGATGCCGTAATGGACAAGGTGGCTGGGCTCGATGCCGGCGCCGACGATTACCTGACCAAGCCGTTTGCGATTGAGGAGCTGTTCGCACGGATCCGCGTGGCGTTGAAGCGCTCGGAGGCCATGCGGGCGGCTTCGGGCGTAGCTGGCGTCGGCGCCGGAGCGGGCATGGCGGGCGTCGCGGGCGAGAAGGCCACCGCGATGCCCCCGGCCAGTGACATGGCCCAGACCCCTGCCTCGCCCTCCCCTGCCACACTCACCGTGGGATCGGTTGCGCTCGACCCCGACCGCCGCGAAGTCACGGTCGGCGGCTCGCCCATCGCGCTCACGGCCCGCGAGTTCGACGTCCTCGCCCTGCTTATGGCGCACGCCGGCACCGTGCTCACGCGCGAGCGCATCGCGCATGAGGCGCTAGGCTACGACTACGTGGGCGATACCAACAACGTCGATGTGCACATCGCACATTTGCGCGCCAAGATCGAAGACGCTGGCGGCGCCCGCATCATCCAGACCGTGCGCGGGGTGGGCTATGTCTGCCGCGCATAACGCCGAGGCCAAGCGCGTCACCTCCATCGCCCGCGCCATCAACTGGGGCTATATGTGGCGCCGCTTGATGAGCTACGTCTGGCTCGATCTGTTGCTGATGGTGATTGCGGCGGCGATCCTCGTCTATGGATACAACCAGACGCTGCCCGACAGCGCGTTTACCGCAGGCTGGATTCCCGGCGCCACCGTTCACGGCATGTCGCTGACGCCCGCACGCGGCTGGGACCTGACAACGCTCACCTATACCGTCGAGTTTGCGCGTACCACCAAGACCTTCCCCCTCGCGCAGGACCTCGTCGCGCTATGGCCTCTCTACCTTGTCGTTATGGGTTGGCAGGTCATCAGCGTGCTCAACATGCTCGGCGGCGCCCGCCGCGTGCGCCGCACCATGGCGCCGCTCAACGACCTTGCCTTGCGCGTGGACGAGCTCGGCCGTATGCAGCTCTCCGGCGGCAAGATGGAAACGCTGGAGCAGGCCATCGAGCGCGCAAGCGTCGACTCGCCGAGCGTCACCACCGGCGACGCCGACCTGGCAAGCATCGAGGTCGCACTCAACCGCCTGCTGCGCCAGATGCAAGAGGCCAAGCTGCAGCAGATGCGCTTTGTCAACGATGCGAGCCACGAGCTGCGCACGCCCATCGCGGTGATTCAGGGCTACGTGAACATGCTCGACCGCTGGGGTAAAAACGACCCGGACGTACTGGCAGAGTCCATCGCCTCGCTCAAGGCCGAAAGCGAGCACATGCAGGAGCTCGTGGAGCAGCTGCTGTTTTTGGCGCGCGGCGATGCCGGACGCACGGCCCTGCGGCATGCGAATACCAACCTGGCCGCACTGGTCGGCGAGGTATGCGAGGAGTCGCAGATGATCGATGCCGAGCACACGTATCGGCTGGCTTTTGACGCCTTGCTTGCCAGCGACCCGCGCTGCGACGCGCCCGTCGACGTGGCGCTCGTGAAGCAGGCTCTGCGCGTGATCGTGCAAAACGCCGCCAAGTACTCGGATGCGGGAACGACCGTCACATTTGGCATAACGCCCAATGCGGGCTTGGGCACGATCGACATAAGTGTTGAGGACGAGGGCATCGGCATGAACCAGGAATCCGCAGCTCACGCGTTTGAACGGTTCTACCGCGCCGACAATGCACGCGATGCCGGCGCACAGGGCTCGGGTCTGGGGCTTGCCATTGCCAAGTGGATCGTCGACAGCCATGGCGGTGTCATTGGCGTGACCTCAGTCGAGGGCGTCGGCAGCCGCTTTACGATTCGGCTGCCACGGTAGGGGCGTCTCTCACGAATCGAAGGTGAATGCTTTTCCGCGAAGTGAACGACCTATTTTGGACCCCCGAAGCATCCGCACTTTTTGGCGCCAAAACCGCAGGAAATACCTGACAAAACCGCAGGAAAGAGCGACGTAAAAGTGTCGATGCTTCAGGGGCTCGATTTCACTCGTTCACTTCGCGGAAAAGCATTCACCTTCGATTTACGGCAGCCCGTCAGTCACCCTCTCGGCATTAAAAATGGGGCAAAGCCACGCGCCTTACCCCATTTTTCGTTAGCCATAGCAGCTCGTGCGCTACTCGCGGCACAGGTGCACGGCGAAGCCGGCGAACTCGCGCTTAAAGTACACGAGCTTGGTGCTACCGTCGGGCAGCAGCACGCGCGACTCCTCGTTGACCTCGAGCCCGCGCTCGGCAAACCACTTCTCCGCCGCATCGATGTCGTTGACGGCAAAGCCGATGTGGCCCTTGGCGCCACGACCGTTCTGCTTCATAACCTCGACCAGCGAATCGTTAAAGTACGAAACGGGGGTCTCGATGACGGGCAGGCCCATCATCGTCGAGAACAACTCCGCGATCTCCAGGGCGTCTGCCGGGTCGGTGGCGTTGATGCCCACATGGGCAACGCGCATGCCAAAGAGTTCAACCGGATTGGCGTTCTGCTCATTCATACAGGCAGCGCCTACTGAGCCATAACGTCGAGAACGGCCTTCTCAGCAGCGACGCGGTTCATGCCGGTCATGAAGGGCACGCCGCTCACGTACGGGCAGGTGAGGCCCTCAGGGGCAACGGTGGTGGCGATCAGCAGGTCGGCGCCCTCGTCGCAAGCGTCCTTGGCC
Organism: uncultured Collinsella sp.; assembly: GCA_958372075.1. Classification (GTDB taxonomy): domain Bacteria; phylum Actinomycetota; class Coriobacteriia; order Coriobacteriales; family Coriobacteriaceae; genus Collinsella. The sequence continues at coordinate 28,238 of CATXMO010000012.1, forward strand.
TCGGAGATGGCGCACTGCACGATCTCATACTTGCCGGCATAACCGTTGGCGTCGAGCATGGTGGCGACTTTCTGGGCAACGAGCGTGGAAGTAGCAGCGCCAGCACCGCAAGCCAAAACGATTTTCTTCATAGGTAATGTCTCCCTTCATGGTTTACTTTAGGTAAGTGTACCGCAGCGAGCGATGGCACTCGGCCTCGATGAGCTTTTATGCCAGTTTGCTTGCGCGCTGCGTATAATACATCCAGTACGTGTTGTCATACCGCTCGCTTTATGAGCGACTAAGGACCCTAATATGCCCGATTCCCGCACACTCTGGACCGCCGTCGTTATCATCTGTATCGCCGTGTCGGTGTTCTTTAGCATCAAAAAACGCACCACGTTTAAGCGCCTGCAGCAGCTTATGGCTGCCAAGCAGTGGGACGAGTTCGATCGTTTGCTCGACGGCAAACTCACCAGCATGCTGTACCCGCGCTACAACCGCGACTACCTGCGTCTGAACTCCTATCTGCTGCGCGAGGACCACGAGCGCGCCAGCGAGATGTTCGACCTGCTGCTGGGACTCAACCTCCCCAAGATGCAGCGCGTCGACCTGGTCATTAAGGCCTTTAACTACTATGTTGGCCAGGAGGACCGCAAAAAGTCCAAAGAGCTGTTGCGCGAGATCAAGGGCTTTGAGGGCGGTCAAGCCGAGGCGGTTGCACACGAGTGTCAGCTGATGTACGACACGATGATCCTCAAGCGCCACAACGACATTCCCGAGTTGGAGCGCATGCTCGAGGATGTCGGCGACGACCCGGTCAAGCGCTGCCGCCTGGAGTACCTGCTGGCCCTGCAGTACAAGAACAAGGGCGACGAAGCCAAGTTCCAGGAGTTCCTGGAGAAGTCAGGCCAGCACTCGATGGCCGTCAACGCGTAACGGACGGCTTGTGCTAGACTTCTAGTCTCACGGGGGCGTGGCGGAATTGGCATACGCAGGAGACTTAAAATCTCTCGCCGCAAGGATTGTGGGTTCGAGTCCCACCGCCCCTACCATATGGCTTTTACGGGCCCGTGTCCCTTTGAGATGCGGGCTCGTTTCTTTTGGATGCCGGTGGGACTCGAACCCGCGAGGGGGCGAGCGTCAAGCGGACGCGCAGCGTCCGTAGCGAGCCGGCGAGGGCGCCGACAGGCGGCCGAAGCCGGTGCGCATTTGCGCAGCAAATGCGCGGACGTCCCACCGCCCCTACCATGTAGTGCTTACGAGCCCGTGTCCCCCAGGGATGCGGGCTCGTTTCTTTTAGGTGCCGTCAACTGCAGAGCAGCTCATTTGGGACAGAGCTTTTTTGACTACTTTTAAAGGGTGCTCAGGCTCGGGGTCCAGGCGATGGTGGGGGTCGCGCCGTCGAGAACCTCGTTGATGGTGGCGGCCATGCCGGCGAGGAGGCTGTTCTCACTTACGGTGAGCGTCTTGTAGCCGCCGGCTCGCATGAGCTCGCGAATCACCACGGCGCCGGCCAGAATCACGCCCGCGCGTTTGGGCTGTACACCCGGTAGCGCGGCGATACCCTCCACATCCAGCGCGGACATACGCTCGATGGCAGCCGAAACCTGCTCCATCGAAAGCTCGCGCAGGTGCACAAAGCTCGAATCATACGGCTCCAGCTCGTGAACGAGTGCCACGAGCGTGGTGACGGTGCCGCCCACCGCAACGAGGCGTTCGGCGCGCTCAAAGTCGCTGGGCAGGCCTTCAAAATAGGCGACAAACTGCTCGCCTGTCCACGCGGCAGCGGCAGCAAGCTCGCCATCCGCGGGCGGCAACGCGGAGAAAAAGCGCTCTGTCACGCGGCGACAACCGATGTCCAGCGAGCGCGTTCCCTCCAGCGCAAAGACGCCGCGCTCCGGCGCGTACACGCCAGTCGCGAGCTCCGTGGATCCGCCGCCCGAATCGGCAACAATGATGCGCTCGCCGGCAAAGTCGTGCGCCACGCCGAAAAACGTCAGGCGCGCCTCGACCTCGCCCGGAATCACTTGTGGCTCAAGCCCCAGATCGCGCAGACCGTCCAACAGCAGCGCGGCATTGGACGCATCGCGCGCGGCACTCGTACACGTGGTGCAGACGCACACGGCCCCAAAGGCACGGGCCTCGTCCACAAACATGTGACACGCAGCGAGCACACGCTCGACAGCCGCCTTGCAAAAGCGCCCCGTCGTGTCCACGCCCTCGCCCAGGTCGGTAATCTCGGTATGCTTGGACGATTCCACAATCGCTCCGCCCTCGACCTGGGCCAACACCAGTCGCGACGACACCGTTCCCAGGTCGATCGCGGCTACCTTATAGCGTTTGCAATTTGTCATTGCGGGCTCCCCTCCGGGCGCTATTTGCCGTTGGACACGACCGTCTGACCCTCGACGCCGTTAAACCCAAACAGCATGTCGAGCGCCTGGATGTACCACGGCGCGTCCTTGCCGACTTCTTCGATTTCCTTGGCCACTTCGCTGGCCTTCTTGGCGTTTGAGGACTTTTTGCTCGACGACGAGTCCGAATCGTCGTCCAAGCCTAGCACGTCAATCTTCTTCTCGCCGGGCATCACCAGGCCCAGGTCCTCGGACGCCGCGTCCTTGATACCCTCCTCCGAGAGCAGCTTGTCGACGCTTTTTTGCAGCTCATCATTGTATTGCTGGCGAATCTCGACCTGCTTGGCCAAGATATCGCTCGAACGCTTTGCCACGTACAGATCGCGCACGGGGAAATACAGGCTCACGAGCACCAGCGCCACCACGATACCGATAAACAGCGGACGCAGAGGGCCATGCGTAAAGTCATAGATCGCCTTGACAACCGCGTTGTCGTTGGCGTAATGCATAAAGTCCGAGCCCGAAAGACGGTTCGAGGGCCTACTCGATTTGTCGTGTGCTTGAGTCGAGGGACGCGACGCATGCGACGAACGTGCCGGGCGCACCGGTCCATCTGCCAAGGTATTTGATTGAGCATTGGGGCGCGAGGTACTTGCCGGGCGCTGCGTGGAGCGGTCGGCGCCGGCATAAGCGGACCCACCGAGCTGCACCGTGCGCGCACGGCGAGGCGACGGCTCGCGCGAACCGGCGGAATAGTACCTGTTGTCGTAAATCTGATCCATGTGCGCCTTGTGCGGTTGAGGTTTGTTTGCGCTAAGTCCTTTAGTTATAGCACGAGCGCCTGCACCGCCTTCGCCAGCCTTTGCTCGACATAAAAAAGGCGCTGAGCCGTATGGCCCAGCGCCCATGGCGCTTTGCAGCATCCAGTCAAGGCGGGACGGAACCGAGTCAGCCTCCTCCTCGCCAATTTCGCCCGTTTAGCGAATGTTGTAGAACGCGGCCTTGCCGGCGTAGCGCGCGCTGCCCTCGAGCTCGTCCTCGATGCGAATGAGCTGGTTGTACTTGGCGATACGGTCGCTACGGCACGGGGCGCCCGACTTGATCTGGCCGGCGTTGACGCCCACGACCAGGTCGGCGATCGTGGAGTCCTCGGTCTCGCCGGAGCGGTGGCTCACGATGCAGGCGTAACCGGCCTCCTTGGCGGTCTCGATGGCCTCGAGCGACTCGGTGAGCGTGCCGATCTGGTTGACCTTGACCAGGATAGCGTTGGCGGCACCCAGCTCGATGCCCTTCTTGAGGCGCTCGGTGTTGGTGACGAACAGGTCGTCGCCCACCAGCTGCACCTTGTTGCCAATGCGGCGGGTAAGCTCAACCCAACCGTCCCAGTCCTCCTCGGCCATGCCGTCCTCGATGGAGATGATGGGATAGGTGTCGACGAGCTTCTCCCAGTAATCAACCATCTGGGCACTCGTGTACTCCACGCCCTCGCCCTTGAGCTCGTACATGCCGGTTTCGGCGTTGTAGAACTCGGTCGAGGCCGGGTCCATGGCGTACATGAAGTCGACGCCGGGCTTAAAGCCAGCCTTCTCGACGGCCTTGGTAATGTACTCGAACGGCTCGGCATTGGTCTTGAGGTTGGGCGCAAAGCCGCCCTCGTCGCCCACGCCGCCGCCCAGGCCCGCCTCGTGCAGCACGCCCTTGAGGGTGTGGTAGACCTCGGCGCACCAACGCAGGCCCTCGGCAAAGCTCGGGGCGCCCACCGGCATGATCATGAACTCCTGGAAGTCGACGTTATTGTCGGCATGCACGCCGCCGTTGAGGATGTTCATCATGGGCGTGGGCAGCAGATGGGCGTTGACGCCGCCCAGGTACTGGTACAGCGAAAGACCCGCCGACTCGGCAGCGGCGCGGGCGACGGCCAGCGACACGCCCAGGATGGCGTTGGCACCGAGCTTGGTCTTGTTGGGGGTACCGTCCGCGGCAATCAGCGCGGCATCGACGGCGCGCTGGTCGAAGGCGTCGAGGCCCACGACGGCGTTAGCGCACTCGTTATTGACGTGCTCGACGGCCTGCGAAACGCCCTTGCCCAGGTAGCGGCCCTTGTCGCCATCGCGCAGCTCGCATGCCTCAAAGGCGCCGGTCGAAGCGCCCGAAGGCACCATCGCGCGGCCGAAGCTGCCGTCCTCGAGCACGACCTCGACCTCGACGGTGGGGTTGCCGCGGCTGTCGAGTACCTCGCGACCGTAGACATCCAAAATATCGCTCATGTTGTCTCCCTCTCACTTGGAAACGGGTTGAATGCTTGGCGACACGGCTTGCACGCTACAGTGGCGCGCAGGTTCATAAGTTAGCCTTATCGCACTTTTTGCATTATGCCCTAAGTTAGCCAAGGGATACAATCTTTTTGAAAAATAATGGGGGCGATGAGAAAGTCCGTCCCGTCGCCCCCGCAGTCTTACTCCTCTGCCTTTGCGGCATCCCAGAGGTCATTGAGGCCGTGGGTCGAAAGCTCGGCCAGATCCACGTGGGCGTCGGCCGCCATCTGCTCCATCGCGGCCCAGCGGCGGCGGAACTTTGCCGTGCTGGCACGCAGGGCGCTCTCGGCGTCGATTCCCTCCTTGCGCGCAACGTTGACCAGGGCAAAGAGCAGGTCGCCAAACTCCATCTCGCGCTCGGGCGAGCCGGGAGCCTCGGCCTCAAACTCGGCACGCTCCTCAGCGACCTCGTCCCACACGTCCTGGACCGTCTCCCACTCAAAGCCCACGGCAGCCGCCTTGCGCGACACCTTCTGAGCCTGCATCAGCGCCGGCAGGTGCGTGGGCACACCGTCGAGCAGACCCTCGGGTGCGGCCCCGCCTGCCGCCACGGCCTGGTCTTTGGCGGCCTTCTCGGCAAGCTTGACCTCGTCCCAAATCTTGAGCACCTCGTCGGAGTTGTCGGCATCCGCATCGCCAAACACGTGCGGGTGACGACGGATGAGCTTGGCGTCGATATCGCGCGCCACATCGGCCAGCGAAAACTCGCCGGCATCCGCCGCAATCTGCGCATGCAGTACGACCTGCATGAGCACGTCGCCCAACTCCTCGCGCAGGTGTGCCGCGTCGTCGGCCTCGATGCAGTCGAGCGCCTCGTAGGCTTCCTCGATCATGTTCTTGCCAATGCTGCGGTGCGTCTGCTCGCGGTCCCACGGGCAGCCGTCGGGCTGACGCAGGCGCCAGATGGTCTGCACCAGATGCTGCAGCTCGGCCGACGCGTCTACCAGCGTGGACAGGTCGCGCGAACCCTCGGCATTTTGCTGAGCCATATGCTCGGCCATGGTTAGTCCTCCCCCATGATCACATGGCGGAACGCGCCGCCCTCGTAGACGCCGTAGCTATGTGTGCCGTCCTTGGGGATGCTCACGCTGCCGGGATTGAAGAGCCACAGACCCGGGTGCGCGGCGCTTTCCTCGTTAACCTTGATGTGCGTATGGCCGTAGACGAGCGCGGAGCCCTCGGGCAGCGCGGGCGCGTGGTCAACGCTGTTATGCATGCCGGCGCCAAAGACGTGGCCGTGCGTCAGGAACAGTTCACGTCCGGTCTCGTCGAATAGTGTGGCGTAGTCAGCCATGACGGGGAAGTCGAGGACCATCTGGTCGACCTCGGCGTCGCAGTTGCCGCGCACCGCGATGATGCGGTCGGCCAGGGCGTTGAGCAGCGGAATCACGCGTTTGGGGGCGTAGTCGCGCGGCAGGTCGTTACGCGGGCCGTGGTAGAGCAGGTCGCCCAGCAGCACAATGCGGTCGGGCTGTTCGGATTCGATGGCAGTGCAGAGGCGCTCGGCCCAGTATGCCGAGCCATGGATGTCGGAAGCGATGAGGTATTTCATGGGGAGTCCTTTCGGTGGGGTTAATTGGATTGGCGCGGCGCGTCACTCGCCCGCATCACTCAAATCGCAACGCCGCGGCTTGGGCCGCTTGCATCACGCGTTGGAGCGGCACGTTGTGCTCGCGGGCAAGGCGAGCACAGTCCTCGTACTCGGGAGCCGCACGTTCACTGCCATCGGGCAGGGTCGCCACCTTAACGGATACCTCGCCCCAAGGCGTTGTCACCTGCTCGAATCGGCGCGGCAGGCAAACGCGTTCCATCACCTGGCGACGAATGGCGTTGGTCGTGGTCTCCAAAAAGATAATCGTCTGCAGGCGCTCGATATCCTCGTGTGAGCAGATCACCTGCAACTGCCAGCCGGGGCGGCCTTTTTTGCAGTAGAGGGGCAGCCAGTGCACCTCGCGGGCGCCGGCCTCGCGCAGGCGGTCAGCGGCATAGGCGAGTACCTCGGGCGACGCATCATCGATGTCGCACTCCAGCTTGACGATGGTTTCGGGCGCATCGGTCTCGCGGGACAGCGGAGATGTACTTCCACGTTGCATACGGTCCGGATCCTTTCCGCACGGGCTCGTTTTATTCACCCAAACGCTAGCACATCGAACGTGGCACAGGCGTGACTTTCGTCCGTCGTCGCCCTTGCCCCTATCCAAACATGTACGTCAGCCTCCAAACATGTCATTTTTTGTCGGTTTTGGAGGCTGACGTACACGTTTTGGAGCGGGCCGCACACGATCAAAATTGCGCCCGCATTCCGTCCACCACAAAGTTCGCCGCACTCAACAATTTTGAACTTTCTACGCAGTTCATCGGCTAAAAATTACCCTCGGCATACTTACCCGCTGCACGATGTTACTCTAGTTGCATTTGGCTAACTAAGCGGCTGCCGAGGACCCAGCCCGGCACCGTTACGGCATAGGAGGTTTCATGTTCGAGAAGCGGCTCTTCTCCCTGGTTCCGCAGGCAACGCCCTACATTGTGGCGAGCGTCCTGTTTAAATGGATCGCGCTGATGGCAAACATCACGGTGATGTGGATCCTCGCGCGCATTCTGGGCGGCATCGTTGCCGGCGGACTGCCGGCTGCACTCGCCGTCGACGCGCTCGCGCAGGCAACTCCGCCGCTCGCCGGCGCCATCATCGTGCGCGCCGCCGCCATCTATCTGGCGCAGCGTTCCGGTGACAAGGCCGCCTTCAAAGCCGTCCGCCGCGTGCGCTCGCTCGTCTACGACAAGCTCACCGCACTCGGCCCCTCCTACACCGAGACCGTCCCCACCGCCGAGGCCGTCCAGACCAGCGTCGAGGGCGCCACGCAACTCCAGGTGTACTTTGGCGGCTACCTGCCGCAGCTCTTCTTTGCGGGCTTGGCACCCATCACGCTGTTTGTACTGCTCGTGGGCCAGGCGGGTCTTCCCGCCGCGCTGCTGCTCGCCTGCGTTCCGGTCATCCCCGTCTCCATCATGATGGTCATGCGCAACGCCAAAAAGATCGGTGCCGAGTACTGGGGCAGCTATGTCGATCTGGGCGGCATGTTCCTGGAGGCCGTGCAGGGTCTCACCACCCTTAAGGTCTACCAGGCCGATCGCAGCTGGCACGAGCGCATCAACGCAGAGTCCGAGCGTTTCCGCACAGCGACCATGCGCCTGCTGGTGATGCAGCTGCGCTCCATTTGCGTTATGGACCTGGTCGTCTATATGGGCGCCGCGCTCGGCATTATCGTAGCCGCGCTGCAGCTCGCCACGGGCAAGATTGGCTTTGAGGCTGCCTTCCTCATCGTCTTTCTGTCGCAGGAGTTCTTTTTGCCCATGCGCCGCCTGGGATCGCTGTTCCACACGGCCATGAACGGCATGGCCGCCTCGCGCCGCATGTTTGGCATTTTGGATACGCCCGAGCCCGAGCGCGGCGATGTTGAGCTTGACGGTCGCGGCGATATCGAGCTCGCGGGCGTGAGCCATGCATACGGCAACCGCACGGTGCTGGACAGCGCCAGCGCGACCATTGCGCACGGCTCGCTCGTGGCACTCGTGGGCGAAAGCGGCGGCGGCAAGTCCACGCTCGCGGGGATTATCGCGGGCCGCAAGGGTGCCTGCCGTGGCAGCGTTCGCATTGGCGGCGTCGAGCTGCGCGATGCCACGGCCGCCTCACTCATGCGTGCCGTCACCCTGGTGCCCACCAACGGCTACCTGTTTGCCGGCACCCTGCGCGACAACCTGCTGCTCGCCCAGCCCAACGCCACCGACGCCGAGCTTTTGCGCGCGCTCGGCCGCACGCGCGTGGCGGCCTTTGTGCAGGCCAACGGCGGGCTCGACATGGTGATTAACGAGGGCGGCACCAACCTTTCGGGTGGCCAGCGCCAGCGCGTGTGCATGGCACGCGCCCTGCTGCACGACTCGCCGATCTATGTGTTTGACGAGGCGACGAGCAACGTCGATGCCACAAGCGAAGCCGCAATCGGCGAGGTCATTGCATCGCTCGCCGGCGAGCACACCGTAATCGTGGTGGCGCATCGCCTGTCGACAATCGTGGACGCCGATCAGATTCTGGTGCTGGAGCGCGGTCGCATTGCCGAGCGCGGCACCCATGATGAGCTCCTGTCGGACGCGGGCGCCTATGCGCGCATGTGGAACAGCCAGGAGCAGCTCTCGGCATATGCGTATGCGGAGGATGATGCCGAGGATGCCGGCGCGGTTGAGGCTGTTGGCGGCAGTACTGCCCGTACCGATGGCCTCAACGGTGCCGGCTCATCTTCCGCTACCGCGGCGCCTGACTCCGGCCGCGCCCGTCGCTCGGCGCCGTCCATCATATGGCGCATGATGGGGCTCGTCCGACCGCTTGCCGGCTGGCTTGTGCTAGCCGTCGCGCTGGGCAGCATTGGTATGCTCACCGCCGCGTTCGTGCCGGCCTTTGGCGCCCTTGGCCTTATGGCCGCGCTGGGCCGCAACGCCTTGGGGCTTGGTCTGATCGCAGCATGCGCGGCCTGTGCCGCCTGCGGCATCGCACGCGGGCCGCTCCACTACGGCGAGCAGCTCTGCAACCATTACATCGCGTTTCGCCTGCTCGCGCACATTCGCGACCTGGTGTTTGGCGCCCTGCGCCAGCTCGCCCCCGCCAAGCTCGAGGGCCGCGGCAAGGGCGAGCTCGTGAGCCTGGTCACCTCGGATATCGAGCTGCTCGAGGTCTTCTACGCGCACACCATCTCGCCCATTGCCATCGCTCTGGTCTGCACCGTTGTGTTTGAGGGCTTTTTGCTGGCTGTGAGCCCCGAGCTCGCGGGCATCGCGCTCGTGGCCTACGCGGTCCTGGGCGTGCTGCTGCCCCTGACCTCGGCCAAGGCGTGCGGCACCACCGGCCGCCAGAGCCGCGAGGGCGCCGGTAAGCTGGGTGCCTTTGTGCTCGACAGTCTACGCGGCGCGTCCGAGACTATCCAGTTTGCCGGTGGCGCCGATCGCAGCCGTGCCCTGGGCAAGCTGACCGAGCAAGTCGGCGCCGTGGACGCGCGCCTCAAGCGCCGCCAGGCGGCCAGCGAGGCCGTAGCCGATGCGCTTATTCTTGCGGCCAATCTGGTGATGCTCGAGCGTGCGCTGCAGCTGGTTTCTGCGGGAACGATTGATTTTGCCGCGGCGTTTGTCGCCGTCTTTACCTTTGTGTCGTCGTTTGGCTCGGTGATGGCCGTGAGCCGCCTGGGCGCCTCACTGCAGGAGACGCTCGCCTCGGGCGCACGCGTGCTCGATTTGCTCGACGAGCAGCCCCAGTGCGCCGAGGTCGCCGATGGACAGAACGTTGAGTTTGCCGGCGCCGCAGCCGAGCATGTGAGCTTTAGCTATGTGGGCGGCGTGGACGCGGGCGGTGCGGGCGCCACAGAGCAGGTCGCGAACGACACCGCTGCGAGTCTCATCCTCGACGACGTGACCTGCACCTTTGCGCCCGGTACCATGACCTGCATCATGGGGCGCTCGGGTTCGGGCAAGTCGACGCTGCTTAAGCTGCTCATGCGCTTTTGGGACCCCGCAGCCGGCACCATCACGGTGAGCGGCGTCGATGCCCGCCACATCAACACGGCGAGCCTGCGCAGCCACGAGGCCTATATGACCCAGGACACGCATCTGTTCTGCGGCACCGTACGCGAGAACCTGCTGGTCGCGCACGCCAACGCCACCGATGCCGAGCTGCTCGACGCTTGCCGCTCCGCCTCACTCACCACGCTCATCGACCGTCTGCCGCAGGGACTCGACACGCCCGTTGCCGAGCTGGGCGACTCGCTTTCGGGCGGCGAGCGCCAGCGCATCGGCCTTGCGCGCATCTTCCTCAACGACGCACCCTTCATCTTGCTCGACGAACCCACCAGCGCGCTCGATGCTCTCAACGAGGCGTCCGTGATGCAGGCAATCGACGAGCTCAAGCGCCGCGGCAAGACCATTGTGCTCGTGAGCCACCGTGCCAGCACCTGCGCGTTTGCCGATTTCTCGCTTTCGGTCGAGCATGGGAGGCTGAGCTAATGGCGCGCCCAGTCGACACACCGGAGCTAGCACGCAAACGTGAGCGTGAGGCCCAAATGGTGTCGCAGATGATTGCGCTGTGGTGTCGTGGGCATCATGGCGGCGGGCATGTGGTCGAACAGGCTGGCGACGATGAGTCCGTGCGCGTGAAACTCGGCCTTCGAACCATTACGCTCTGCCCCGAATGCGCCGAGCTGCAGAAATACGCCATCGCGCGCATTGAGCACTGCCCGCACATGGGCACCAAGACATTTTGCTCGGCATGTCCTTCGCATTGTTACCGGCCTGCCATGCGCGAGAAGATCCGCGAGGTTATGCGTTGGTCGGGACCGCGTATGATCCGCTATCGCCCCATCACCGCCGTGAGACACGCGATGGTAACAGTGCAGGCCAAACGCGCGGCGGCACGAAGCAAGTAGTCGCCGGCGCCGGCACGCGCCGCCCCGCCTTTCCACTCGATTTCGGCACCCGGCGTGCGCGGCGTGTTGAGAGCTGCACCATTACAATGGAGCGGATTCACCAAATGCAAAGGAGTCGCCATGCCCGCGTGTCCGCTGGTCGATTGCCACACCCATACTTCGTTTTCGGACGGCCATGCCTCGTTTGAGGACAACGTCCGCGCTGCTGCCGCCACCGGCTGCCGTGTCATGGTCTCGACCGACCACCTCACCCTGCCCGCCAGCATGGACGCCAACTGCGAGGTGCAGGTCGTCGAGGGCGACTTGCCGGCACATCGCCTGGCCTTTGAGGACGCCCGCAAACTCGCCGCGCAGATTGCGCCGGAGCTCACCTTTATCTACGGTTTTGAATGCGATTGGTACGAAGGCTGCGAGCCCTTGGTAGAGCGCTGGTCCCAGGACGCCGTGGTGCGCTTGGGCAGCGTGCACTGGATTGGCGACCCCGGCGATACCATGGCAGGTGCCGCGGGTACGGCGGGAACGGAAAACGCCGCGCGCCCCGATACGCCCGACTCACGCTGCGGCTGGATCGACGACGACACCAACCTGCACGTTTGGGAAAACTTAGGCGTACGCGGCGTATGGGAGCGCTACGTCGACGACTGGTGCCACGCCTGCGAAAGCTCGCTCAGTTTTGATGTGATGGCTCACCCCGACCTGGTCATGCGTTTTTCGAAGGAAGGCTTCGCGCCCGACTTTGACCCCGCGCCGTTTTGGAGGCAGATGGCCGAGTGCGCCCACGATACGGGTCGCCGCGTTGAGGTCTCGACCGCCGCGCCGCGCAAGGGCCTCGGCGACTACTATCCCGCAACCGGCCTTTTGCGCTGCTTTGCCCATGCCGAGGTGCCCATTACCTTTGGCTCGGACGCGCACCGCGCCTGCGATATCTGCTGGAAAATCCGCGCGGCCCAGGCCCACGCCTACGACTGCGGCTACCGAACCTTCGACATCCCCCACCCCACCGGCGAATGGGAACCCACACCCCTCGCCTAACTAGTCATTGGGGACGTTCTTAAATGACTAGCGGCGGCGGGCGTTGAGTTCGCCGGCCAGCTCGTCGAGGGTGATACCGTAGCGTTCGAGCGTTACGAGCAGATGGTAGACCAGGTCGCCGGCCTCGTAGCGGATGTGGTCATGGTCGTTATCCTTGCAGGCCATGATGACCTCGCTCGCCTCCTCGGCAAGCTTCTTGAGCAGCTCGTCCTCGACGTCGGTCAACAGACGAGCGGTGTAGCTCTCCTGTGGCGACGCATCGCGACGACCGTGAATCACCTCGGCCAGACCCGTCAGTGTCTCGCCGATATTTCCATCCTGAACATTTGCGGTGCGTACACCCATAGTTCAATCCTTTCTGGTAACCGAGCGTCTAATCGAGCGCCCGCCCTACGCGAGTTTCTTAAAGAAGCAGGTACGGTTGCCGGTGTGGCAAGCCGGGCCCGGAGAGTCGACCTTGACCAGCAGCGTATCGCTATCGCAGTCGGCCCAAAGCTCCTTGACCGCTTGCATGTTGCCGCTCGTCGCGCCCTTGTTCCAGAGCTCCTGGCGGCTGCGGCTCCAAAACCACGTGGTCCCGGTCTTGAGCGTCAGCCCCACCGATTCCTCGTTCATCCAAGCAACCATAAGCACCTCGCCGGTGTCATACTGCTGAACCACGCAAGGAATCAGCCCGTGGGCATCGTACGTAAGCCTTGAAGGATCGGTTATCTCTTCCATTTCTCTCCCCAATTAAAATCCCGCATGTCGGCGAGGGTTGTCCAGGTGCCCGAGATTCCGAGCGACAAGCCCGACGACGCGTACTTAAGTACGCGAGGAGGGTTGGAGCCGGAAGGTCGGGCGCCTGGGCAAGCCGCAGCGCTAGAAGTCCAACCTGACAGGGATGCCTTGAGAGGCCATATACTCCTTCACCTGGCGAATGCTGAAGGTTCCAAAGTGAAAGACGCTGGCCGCCAGTACGGCGTCGGCTTCGCCCTCGATCACGCCCTCGGCAAAATGCTCGAGCGTGCCCACGCCGCCGCTTGCGATCACCGGGATTGGCACTGCGCGCGCCACGGCGCGGGTGAGTGCCAGGTCGAAGCCAGCCTTGGTGCCGTCGCGATCCATGCTGGTGAGCAAGATCTCACCGGCGCCGCGACGAGCCGCTTCCTCGGCCCACGCAACCGCATCGATACCCGTGGCGTTGCGACCGCCCGCCGTGAAGACCTCCCACTTGTCGGCATCCGGCTGACCGGGCAGGCCCACGCGCTTGGCATCGATCGCCACGACCACGGCCTGGCTGCCAAACACCGCGGCAGCTTGGCTGATCAGCGACGGGTCGCGCACGGCGGCAGAGTTGAGCGACACCTTGTCGGCACCGGCCGCCACCATGGTTCGCATGCCCGCCAGGTCGCGGAAACCGCCGCCCACGGTATAGGGAATAGCGAGCTCCTCGGCCGCGTGCGCCGCCATCTCGATGGTCGTTGCGCGGTTGTCGCTCGTGGCGGTAATGTCCAGGAAGACGACCTCGTCTGCACCCTCGCGGTCGTAGGCGCGGGCCAGCTCCACCGGGTCGCCCGCATCGCGCAGGCTCACAAAGTTGACGCCCTTGACCACGCGGCCGTCCTTAACATCCAGACAGGGAATCACGCGCTTGGCAAGCATGGGCTACTCCTCCCCTCGGGCAGCGGCCAACGCCTGTACCAGCGTAAAGTTGCCCTCGTAGAGCGCACGGCCGGTGATGGCACCTTCAATCGCGCCCTCGCCCACCGCGGCCAGCGCGCGGATGTCGTCGAGCGTCGAGATGCCGCCCGAAGCCACGACGGGAAATCCCGCGACCTCGGCAACATGGCGATACGCCGCCACATCGATGCCCGTCTGCATGCCATCGCGCGCGATGTCGGTATATACCAGATGCTTAAAGCCCAGCTCGGAAAGCTGCGCCACAGCATCGTCGAGCGCCACGCCCGCGCCATCACGCCAGCCGTTCACCTTGACTTGGCCGTCGCGTGCGGCAATGTCAGCCACCAGCAGCTCGCCAAAGCCTTGCGCTGCCACCTCGGCAAAACCCGGCTCGGTCACCAGCACGGTGCCCAGCGCAATGCGGCGAGCGCCATAGCCGGCCAGCTCGTCGATGCGTGCAAGCGAACGGACGCCGCCGCCCACGTCCACGGACAGACCGTCGATGCCGCAGATGGCCTTAATCGCTGCCGAGTTGGCAGCGCACGCGTCCTCGTCCTCGCCAAAGGCAGCGGACAGGTCGACGACGTGCACCCAGCTCGCACCCTGCTCGGCAAAGGAGCGGGCAACGGCCACGGGGTCGTCGGAATATACCTTGCAGCGGCTCCGGTCGCCGCGCTCCAGGCGCACGACCTTGCCGCCGATCAAATCGATTGCAGGAAACAGAATCATCGGCCGGCCCCCTCGACGATACTCACGAAGTTCTTAAGGATGCGCTGACCCAGCGCAGAGGATTTCTCGGGATGGAACTGGCAGCCCCACACATTGCCGTGACGAACGATGCACGGGAAGCTCCGCGTGTAGTGCGTGCGCGCCAGGACATCGGCGGCATCGGCATCGTCAGCCACTGTATAGCTGTGGGTGAAGTACATATTGGCGCCCTCGGCAAAACCGGCAAGCAGCGGATCGGCCGCACCGGCGGGCGTCATGTGCACCTGGTCCCACCCCACGTGCGGCACCTTCAGACGGCTCGACTCCAGGCGCGTGCACGAGCCGCGCATGATGCCCAGCCCATCGACCCAGGGACCGCCAGCCTGCTCGGAGGCGTCGTCGTCCGCGTCCGCGCCCTCGTCCGCGGGTACGCCCTCGTCGCCACGCTCAAAAAATAGTTGAAGGCCCAGACAGATGCCGAGCAGCGGAGTTCCGGCGGCGACGACATCGAGCACTGCGTCCGCCTCGCCGCTCTGGCGCATAAAGGCGATCGCGTCGTAGAACGCACCCACGCCCGGGATGACCAGGCCGTCGGCGTTGCGGATCTGCTCCGGATCATCCGACGTGCAAGCGGCAGCGCCGGCACGCGCAAGCCCGCGCACGACGCTCGACAAGTTGCCCTTGTGGTAGTCGACCACCACGATCTTCGGTTCGCCCACGCGACCCTCCCTTTTCCCATCATCCAAAACCTGCCAAAAAGGGACAGGTTTATTTTGGTCGGTTAAACGTTCACCCACCACATGAGACAGCATTTCAGCAGATAAAACCTGCCAAAATAAACCTGTCCCTTTTTGGTAGGTTACAGCGAGCCCTTGGTGCTGGGGATGCCCTGCACGCGGGGATCGAGCTCGCAGGCGCGGCGCATCGTGCGGCCCACGGCCTTAAAGGCGGCCTCGATAATGTGATGCGAGTTACCGCCCGCCAGCTCGCGCACGTGCAGCGTGAGCTTGGCGTCGCGCGCGAAGGCGTAGAAGAACTCGACGGCCAGCTCGGTATCGAAGCTGCCCACGCGCTCAGTCGGCACGGGCAGCTCGCAGTAGGCCTGCCCACGGCCAGAGATGTCAACGGCAGCCATCACGAGCGTCTCGTCCATGGCGATCGCCGCGTCGGCAAAGCGCGTAATGCCCGACTTGCCGCCCAGCGCTTGGCAAAACGCCTCACCCAGCACGATGCCCGTGTCCTCGACGGTGTGGTGCGCGTCGACTTCCACGTCGCCTACCGCATATACCGTCAAATCAAACAAACCATGGCGGCCAAAGGCGTTGAGCATGTGGTCGAAAAACGGCACGCCGGTCGAGATATCGCACACACCAGATCCGTCCAGGTCGAGCTTGACGACAATGTCGGTCTCCCCCGTCTTGCGGGTCACCTCGGCATAACGGCCCATCTACATCTCCTCCTTCACCAGCGCGGCAAACGCAGCCAGCACCTCGTCGTTTTCCCGCGGCGTACCCACGGTAATGCGCAGACAGCCCGCGAGCCCCGGCGCATAGCTAAAATCGCGCACCAAAATCGAATACTCATCGCGCAGACGCTCGCGCACGCGCGTGGCATGCGGCGTGCGCACGAGCACAAAGTTCGCCGCGCTCGGCCATGCCTCCACGGGCAAGCCCTCGGCAGCCATCGCGCGCAGGGCGCACAGCTCGCGCTCGCGCTCGGATGCGACCTGCGCCACCACGGGCGCGTAGGCATCACGGGCACGTACGCAGGCAAGAGCGGCGGCCTGGCTCAACACGTTGACCGAATAAATCTGGCGAATCGCCGCGAACACCTCGATGACCTCGGGCACCGCGATCACGTAGCCCAGGCGTGCGCCGGCGGCGCCAAACGCCTTGGACAACGTATGCAGAATCACCAGGTTGGAATGCTCGGCGATAAGCCCCTGCGCCGTGGTGGCCGCGCCAAACAAATCGTCGGCAAACTCAACGTAGGCCTCGTCGACCATTACCATGCCGGGGCACGCATCGCACAGCGCCGCGACAAAGTCGAGCGGCGCCACGTCGCCCGTGGGGTTATTGGGCGAGGTCACGATCGCCAGGTTGCACTCGGGCGCCGCCGCAAGCACGGCTGCCTGGTCGAGCTCAAAGGTCGCGGGGTCGCGCCACACGTCGCGCACCTCGATCTGGCAGAGCGACGCAAAGAATGCGTACTCGCTAAAGCACGGCGGGCAGTTGAGCAGGGTCCGTCCCGCACCGCCAAACGCCAGCAGGTAGTTATAGAGCAGCTCGTCGCCGCCGTTGCCCACGCAGACATTCTCGCGCGCCACACCATGCCAAGCGGCAAGCTCGTCGCGCAGATCGTTGGACATGGGATCGGGATAGCGGTTGAGCGGCGTGGCAGCCAGGACGGCGTCGACCGCCTCGCGCACGCCAGCCGGCACGGGATAGGTGTTCTCGTTGGCCGAAAGGCTGATGCGCGTAGGCGTAAAGTTGGGATCGTAGGGCTCAATGCCGGCCAAGTAGGGCTGGACGAGCTCCTTCATACGGGGCGTGAGCTCGGCCATATCAGGCCTCCTTGCCAGTCGCGCCGGCGCCGCCCGCAGCAGCCGCCAGGTCCACTCCCTCGGCAACCGTCGCCACGGCGTCGCCCGGCCAGGCAACCTTGGTCAGGTCGGCCGCGGCGAGCGACTCGGCGCTCACGGCATCCTCGCCCTGCTCCAGCACGCGGCGGCGCAGTGCGGCCGAAAGCGCGTGTGCCCACAGACCCTCGGCCTCAGCCAGACGCTGTGTAGCGGGAGCGTCGGAGAGCAGACCCTCGGGCGTATAGCAAATGACGCTCGAGCGCTTGACGAACTCCTCCACCGAAAGCGGGTTGGAGAACATGGCGGTGCCGCCGGTCGGCAGCGTGTGGTTGGGGCCGGCAACATAATCGCCGAGCGGCTCGGAGCTCCAGGCGCCCACAAAGATGGCGCCGGCGTTGCGAATGCCGCCGAGCAGGCCCATCGCGTCCTTGCAGTGCAGCTCAAGGTGCTCAGGCGCCACGGTGTTCACGGCCTCGACGGCGGCAGCCATGTCGGCGGCCACCACGATGGTGCCCTCGTTATCGAGCGAGGCGCGCGTGATCTCGGCGCGCGGCGACTGCGCTACCAGAATGTCGATACCAGCCTCGACCTCGCGCGCAAACTGCTCGTCGCAGGTCACCAGGTAGCAGGCAGCCAGCGGATCGTGCTCGGCCTGCGCCATCAGGTCGGCAGCAACCACCATGGGCTTGGCCGTGGCATCGGCCAGCACGCAGACCTCGGAGGGGCCGGCGACCATGTCGATACCCACGTCGCCCGAGACAATCTGCTTGGCCGCGGCGACAAAGGCGTTGCCCGGGCCGGTGATCTTGTCGACGCGCGGAATGGTCTCGGTACCATACGCAAGTGCGGCCACGGCCTGAGCGCCGCCCACCATATAGATCTCGTCCACGCCGCCGAGCTTTGCCGCGGCAAGCGTGTACGGACTGATCAGGCCATCCTTTTGAGGCGGGGTCACCATGACCACGCGCCTGACGCCGGCAACCTTGGCGGGAATGGCATTCATGAGCACCGTGGAGGGATACTGTGCGCGACCACCCGGCACGTAGATGCCGGCAGCGGCAAGCGGGGTCACCTTAACGCCGAGCATCGTGCCGTCCGGGCGCGTGGTAAACCAGCTCTGCTCGACCTCGCGCTGGTGGAACTCGCGAATCTGACGCGCAGCCTTCTCGAGCGCGGCGACAAAAGCGGGATCGAGGCCTTCGAGCGCGGCATCGATCTGCTCTTGCGGCAGACGGAAGCTCTGTAGCTCAACACCATCAAAACGCCGACAGTAATCGTGCACCGCGGCATCGCCGTTAGCGCGCACGTTGGCCACGATATCGCGGGCGGCGTCGACGATGTTTTGCGGCAGCACGCCCTTGCGGTTAAGCTGGTTGGTAACGAGGCGCTCACCGGGAGCAAGCTTGATAGTCTTCATATCGGTATCCCCTATCGGTCGAGGTTTTGTTCGAAAAACGAGAGACCGGGCGGCGGCGTCAGTCGACCTGCCGCCCGGACGTTGGGGCGCCCGTGCGCGCTCGCGCTATTGTGCCGAGCCCGCGACGGGCTCAAAATGCTTGTCCTTCACGGCAGCAGCCAGGCGATCGGCAAGATCGCGTACGCGCGGATCCAGGCGAGCGGCACCCGGATTGACAAAGAAGCGCGCTGTGCAGTCCATGATGCGACCAGTAATAACCAGGTCGTTGTCGCGCAGCGTGGCGCCCGTGGCGGTAATGTCCACGATGCGATCGGTCATACCGACGATGGGTCCCAGCTCGATGTTGCCGTGCAGCGAAACAATGTCGGCGTTCACACCGCGCTCGGCATACCAGGCACTCGCGATGCGCGGGTACTTGGTGGCCACGCGAAGCGACCCGCGACGGGCATAGTTGCGCTCGGCCTGGCCGGCGCGCCACGCGGGCTCAGCCTCAATAAAGGTGCACAGGCCATAGCCCAGGTCGACCAGCTGCAGCAGGTTGAGGTCTGCCTCGATAAGCGAATCCCAGCCGCAGATGCCGCAATCGGCACCACCGCAGCCCACAAAGGCGGGCGCATCGCTGGGGCGCACAATGACAAACTCGATATCTCCGACCGCGCCCTCGCCGGCACGCGTATCGCGACCGCGCACGATCAGGTGACGGCCGGGGTCGCGCAGCTCGGAGACGTCCAGGCCCGCGGCCTCGAGCACGTCGAGCGTGTCGGCCTTAAGCGAGCCCTTGGGAACGGCGATGCGCAGCGGACCCTCGGCGCCGCGGCCCGCGGCGTGATCGCCATCCGGAGCGGCGTCCTCGGCCGAGGTGCGCGCAGCCTCCAGACGCTCGAGTGAAAAGGCGAAGCCCGCCGCCGGTACCTCGATGCCGTCGCCAAATGCGCCGGTAAAGATGGAGTCGTAGCGTCCACCCGAACCCACCGGATCGGGCAGGCCACCGGCATAGGCCTTAAAGACCAGGCCCGTGTAGTAATCGAAAGAGTTCATGATAGAGAAGTCAAAGGACAGCACCTGGGCGTCCTCGGGTGCCAGACCCTCGACCAGGGCACGCAGCTCGCGCGTGAGCGGCGCGACAATGCCCGCCGCCGCCAGCAACGCATCGACGCGGTCGAGTACCTCGGCGTCGCCGTGCAAGCGTGGCAGCTCGCTGATGGCAGCCTTGACGGCATCGGGCTCGGTGCTTGCCGCCACGCGGGCATCGAGGCCCACAAAGTCGTTGGCGTGCACGCAGCGCAGGGCCTCGGCAGCCAGCTCGCGATCCTCGCACGCCGCGAGCAGCTCCTTAAACGGGCGCACACTACCTGCGATAATGCGCGCATCGGGCAACGCCAGTTTGCGCACGGCCTCGGCTACCAGCGAGACAATCTCGACATCGCCCGCGGCGTCGCCCGCGCCGATGAGCTCAAAGCCCAGCTGCGTAAACTGACGCGAGCCGCCGGCATTGCGCTGGCACTCGCGAACCACCGGCGCCTCGTAGCGCAGGCGCAGCGGCAGATCGGCCGCGCGCATGCGGGTCGAAACCAAGCGCACGATCGGCAACGTGTTGTCGGGACGAACCACCAGCAAACGCCCGTCATCGTCAAAGAGCTTAAACGGCGTGTCCGCAATGCGGCCACCTTCCTCGAGCGAAACCTTGTCCTCGAGCAGCGGCGTTTCAACCGGCAGATAATGATGCTCCCTAAAGCAGCCCTTCACCGTACATGCGATCTCCTCGCGTGCCTGAGCCTCCTCGGGCAATATGTCCCGGAATCCCCACGGTGTGGCCGTCATCTGGTGAGCCTCCTCATGCTGTGCTTCGTATAGAACAGAAGACCGGCATAGCTCCGCCGGTCTTCTGGGTACTTTAGCATACTAGAGTGTTTGCGGGGGAAATCCGTCGCAGCCGCTCACGCCGTATTCATTTGGAAACATGGGGCAGATTGCCGCAGCCCAGCCCCACCTAGGCGCCAATCGCACGACGATACTCTGCCATTACCTGCGCATCGGCAGCTGCGGGGTCGGCAAAATAGCGCCCGTCATAGGTCTCGGCCGAAACAACTCCGCGATAGCCGCGCGCCACCAGCCTATCCAGGTCAGCGCGCATATCGCGGTCGCCGTCACCCCAGGCAAGATGCGTCGTGCCATCTGCCGCAACATCGACAAAATGCACGTGGGCGACATCATCGCCAAGCAGATCGAAGTAATCGTCGATGGTATCCCCCGCCACCGCCATGGCGCCCATATCCAGACACGCCTTAAGTGCCGGATGATCAACTGCCTCGATCATGCGCTTCGTATCGGCCGCCGAGTTCACGATCATCGACTCAACCGGCTGTAGGGCTTCGAGCACCAGTCGCACGCCGCGTTCTCCCGCATGCTCGGCAATCGCACGCAGCATCGAGGCGCTGCGACCCCACGCGTCCTCGATCGGCTCGTTCAAAAATGCCCAGCCGCTCGAGACCATGACCTGCTCGGCTCCAAGTTCCGCCGCGATATCCACAACGTTCTTAAAGTACGCGAGCGTGCGGGCACGCGCCTCATTCCCGCGCGCCGCGATATTCCACGGCTTGGGGTTGTTCTGTTCGGGACAAAGTCCCACAATCCGAACTCCATACCGCTGCGACAGCTCCCGCACCTGCTCGAGCGAATCGTATCCATGGCAATCGACATACAGATGCATCGCCCCGGTCCAAAGCTCGCAACACGTGTAGCCCGAGGCCGCTGCCGAGGAAAAGAACTCCTCAAGGTCAAAATAACGATGGCTGATATTCATGACGGCAAGCTGCGGATACTCCATCTTGTCCACCTTTCGGCAAAAGGGCGCCGCAGCACAGTGTGCGCGACGCCCCCTCTTACATTGTTTTAATTATGACGGATGCCCTACTGAACACCAAGCACTCCAAAGAACGCGCCGGCGATACTCACGAGCAGGATCACGAGCATGATGAGCAGCGGATTCATCTTCTTCTTGAGCATGAGATAGACGATTCCAAACAGCCCCATCGTGACAAAGCCCGGGAAGATTCCATTGAGCAGCTCGGCGAGCGTCTGAGCGCCATCGCCCGCGCCGACCATGAGCGGAATGTCCACGGTGACCATCTCCATGGTCATAGCTCCGATCACCATGGCGCCCATGATAGAGGCCATCTTGACGATCGTGTCCATAATGCCCGATTCCTGGACCTTGCTGATCATGTCCGAGCCAAAGCGATATCCCACAAACGTCAGCAGGTAACGGATGATGTAGTGAGGGACGTTGAACACGAGCAGGAACAAAATCGGGCCAAGAATAGAGCCCTGCAGCGCCAGCGACGTGCCGACACCCGTTGCCAAAATTCGCAGTGTGCCCCAGTAGAAGGCATCGCCCACGCCGGACAGCGGTCCCATCAAAGCAAGCTTGACATTAGAGATCGCGCTCGTGTCAAAGCTATCGTCAGTAGCATTGACCTCTTCCATTGCGGCAGCAATGGACATGGGGAGCGTCGAGATGTACGGCGTGACGTTATAGAGCTCCATATGGCGCTTAAGGGCGGCCTTAAAGTCCGCATCCTGCGGATACAGCTTGCGCAGGATCGGCATAAGGGCCCACATAAAGCCGATATGGCCCATACGCTCGTAGTTCCAGGAATGCTCATAGGGAATCGAGCGCCAGAACAGTTTCTTAAGGTCTGCGCGGGAAATCAGCCCGTCGTAAGAAGACTCAAACTTAAAACTCATCGAACCCACTCCCAATCGCAGGATCCTCGGTTGCCACTGCGGGCTGCTCCGCCTTTTTCTTGTCACCCAAAACCGTCATCGCGACGACGATGATCGCGGCAAAGATCGCCACGCCCGTCGTGCTAATGCCAAAGTAGGCGACGAGGAAGAAGCCAGCGAAGAAGAACGGAGCCACCGTTTTGTTCATAATCATCTGCGCCAGCATCGCAAAGCCGAGTGCGGGCAAGAAGGCGGCGGCGACATCCATGCCGGTCTGAACGAAATCGGGGATGATGTTGAGCAGGCTGGCGACGGCATCGGCGCCAAAGAAGAATGCCAGGGGAATAATCAGCAGGCCGCACCAGCTCTGCGCATAACCGGCGATGAGCATGTTGCGTGTGATGGCCTTGGTGTCTCCGTCCTCGACGTTTTTGTCGATACGGTGCACCAGCAGTAGCATCACCGGCTGGCCCAGGGCCGTATCGAGCGCCAGGACGATCGTTGCGATGGGAATGCCCAGGGTCAGGGCCGCCGAAGCGTCCGCACCGGCCTGCATGGCAAGCGACACGCCCAGGATGGTTCCGGAAATCGTATCGGGCGGGTTATACGCACCGACCGAGATGGCGCCGACCATGGCAAGCTCCATCGTGGCGCCCATGATCGTGCCGGTCACCATGTCGCCCATGACAAGGCCAACCAGAGGTCCGAGCACGATCGGGCGCTGGAGGTAGCTCGTGCCCGTCAGCCACTCGGAATAACCCAAAAGGGCAATAAGGAAAATCAGGATTGTCTTGATAACCATAATGGCCCCTAACCGATGACCTTCGCGGCGTCAGTCTTCGCATCTGCCGGAATCATCTGAATGAACAGCTCGTAGCCCTCGCCGAGCAGCTCTTTGACGTATGCCTCGTTTTCGGGCGTGAGAAATACGCTCGTCGAGACCTGGCGGGCATCCTCACTAAAGGCAACATTGCCGAGGTTGATCTTCTTGACGCCCATCGCCTTGGCGACGGCACCGGCCTGCTGGATCGTCTCGCAAACCACAAAGAGCTTGTACTTGTCGGTCACACCGCTCTGAAGCGCCTTGACGGCGTCCTCGGTATTTTTGACAACGACCTTGCATCCCTCAGGCTTTGCAAGGGAAAGGGCCTGCAGGCGAAGCTTGTCATTGAGGACCGTGTCGCTCACCAACAGGATGCAGTCGGCACCCAGAGCCGAGGTCCAGCTAACGGCAACCTGGCCGTGAAGCAGTCGATAGTCCACGCGAATCATCTGAATCATGGTGTGCTCCTAGCGATTAAAACTCGTCGAGTTCGGCCTGCCCCAGCAGGTCGTTGACATACTTGACCTTAGTGTCGTCCGCCTCGACGATCTGGCGAATGGCCTCATCGATCGGGGTGGAATCGGACACGAACAGCAGCTGAATAAGGAGTGGCAGGTTCATATTGGTCACCAGGTGCGTGTTGGGGCGCGTCTGGACGATCTTGGTGAACTCGTTGTTGACGCTGCCGCCAAAGAGGTCGGTGCAAACGACAACCTCATCGTCCGCGGCAAAGTCGTCCAGAATCGCTGCGGCCTCCTTGACCAGGTCCTCGTTTCCGTCGACATACATAGACAGCGCATGGACGTTTTCGCGCTCGCCGGAGAGCAGGCCGATGCTCTCGACGATTCCAGACGCGAAATGAGCATGGGACGCCACGATAAACTGCCTCATTCGATTCCCCTTTCTTGCGAATTTCGGCATAAAAATGCCCGGACGCATGCGCCCGGGCAGGGTGCTTCTTAAATGAGTGGTTAACTATTAGTAGTCGAACTGGTGATAGTAACGACGGTAGTTGAGGTTGTGCTTGGTGACCGTCTCGTAGTAAGCAGCAAGGCGGTCGGTGATCAGCGAGGAGAGGATCCACGGGGAGACGATGACGCGGAACTCGTCGTCAAGGCCGGGGATCGCGAACTCGGCGGTGTCGATGATGTTGATGTCGGTGTCGCCGGTCACGCCGCGGGTCAGGAAGGCGCGGACGCGCTCGTCGAGCTTGCGGTTCTCGTCCTCGCCCATGAACAGGAAGACGGGGACGCCCGGCTCCACGAGCTCGAGGGTGCCGTGGAAGAAGTCGGCCGAGGTGATGTAGCGGGTGCGCTTCCACTGCATCTCCTCGAGGATGCACATCGAGAACAGGATGGTCTCGCCCCACAGGGCGCCGGAGCCGATGAACATGGTGTAGGGGGCCAGGGCGTACTTCTTGGCGAGCTCCTCGGCGCGCGGCTCGAAGCGCTTGCGGATATCGAGCATGTCCTTCCAGATATCCTTGGTCTGCTCGATAAACAGGTCGAACTTGGGGAAGCAGCCGCGGCGGTTGAGCAGGCGCAGGCCGAAGCAGTCGGCGAGGTAGTAGCCCTTCTCGCAGCCGCCCGAACCATGGTCAGAAGCCATGGCGACGCAGTTCTCGGCGCCGACAGCCTGGCCGATGGGGCCCTCGGGCTTGGTCATGGCGTAGACACGAATGCCCTTTTCCTTCATCTTCTTGACGGCCTCGAGGACCTCGGGGGTGGTGCCGGACTCGGAGGCGGTGAGCACGACGGACTTCTCGGTCATGCGCTTGTGGCCCATGACGTTCCACTCGGCGGCGTGGATCAGGTAGACCTCGAGGTCGCGGTCGCCGAACTTGTTCATGAGGTACTCGAGCTGCATGAGCTCGTCCCAGGTGCCGCCGACGCCCATCAGGAACACGGCGTCGTAGCCCTCGTCGGCGACCTTGTCGGCGAGCGCGGTCATCTTCTTGCCGGCCTCGTAGACGTTCTTGCCGTCCTCGACGTAGCCCTCCTGGCTAAAGTGCATGATTTCGATCTTCTCGGTTTCCTTCATGGCTTTTCCTTTCTGTCCTGCACGCAACTCTATACATCGCGTTTCTTTTCGATACCAATTATAGACATACACCTAACGTGTTTTTAATACCACTTATCAATCTATTCCAATCCTCGGTGAACGGTCGAAATTCTCTGGTGAGTGGTATTAAATTAGAATTGAATGTATAGCTAACACCGCCGACGCCTCCCTTGTGCGACAAAGAACAGCGTTCCCACCAGCGCAATAATGGTCGATGCCCCAAACAGCACCGTCTGGACGCCCAAAGCCTCCGCTAAAAACGGAGCCGCCAGCAGCGGCAGCACGCCGGCGCTCATCAGACCAAAACGCACAAAGCCGGTAATGCGCCCCAGGTATTTGATGTCGGCGCGCTCCTGAATCAAGATCATCTGCAGAGGTTCCAGGAAACCCCAGGCCATACCGTTAATCGCCTGACCGATAATCGCGACCCCCAGCATATCGGTGCCCACGTACACCATGGACCCAATGCCCACGGCCATGAGCGCGCCGAGCAGCAATCGCAGGTTGACATGGCGAGCAGAAAGCTTGGTCAGGATGAACGCACCCACCGAGGAAGTAAGGCCCACGACCGAGGACAGCCAGCCCAGCCAGACGATATCCACGTTGAGCACATCACGGTAGAACAACGACTCCAGCGAATCGAACGCGCCAAACGCAAAGAAACCCAAAAAGCCCGAGATAAAGATGAGGCGCAGGTCGTGATCGCGAAACGTAAGTCGCGCACCCTCGGCCATGCCGCCCAGAATACCGCCCTTCGGCTTCTCCCCTTTTGCGGGAACAACGCACTCGTGACAGCCCAAGGAGAGCACAGCCGCCACACCCATCATGCCCGCCATGAGCAGATAGACCGATTGCGTGGCAAAACAACTCACGATGGCACCACCGAGCAGCGGGCCAGCGGTATAGGCGATATTGCTGTAGAACACCATGAGACCGTTCACGCGGGTACGGCCCTCGGTGGTCGACTCCAGGTATCCCGGAAACGCATGAGTGCAGGTGTTGATAAAGCCGCCCGCAAGTCCCAAGACGCACGCGGCAAACACAAGCCCGGGGACAGACAACGGCGCTAACCCCACGCCAAGCGATAACACTGCCGTAATCACGCACGTCACAAACGACGTCCGGCGCGGTCCAAAGCGATCGATGACCGAGCCCGACACCATATTGCCCGCCGACGTCATAAGATTGCGCACGAGCGTAATGGCAGCGACCAAAAAGGCCGTGCCGGCCAAATCATACGTGGCCGCACCGATAAGCCCCAAAAAGTAGACCGCGTTGTTGGCGCACCACTGCAGGGACTCAATAAGAATCAGCCTGACCTCTGCCGGCGTCAGGCGCATTGCTTCGCGATCCTTCGCGAACATACGAACTCCTTCTATACAAAAAGGGGATGGAGGGCATAGGCCTGCTCCATCCCCTTTCCAGCTTGCAACGAAAATCTATGCAGCCGGGCTCTTACGCCAGCACGCCGAAGAACGCGCCGACGATGCCCACGACCATGGTGGCCACGATCAGCACCATGGGGTTGATCTTCTTGGACAGCAGCCAGTAGTACAGCCAGAAGGCGAGCATGCCGAGCATGCCGGGCATGATGCCGTCCAGGATGTCCTGGAGGGTCTGGGCGTCCTCGCCCGAGCCGATGGCCACCGGGATGCTGGCCCAGAACATGTCCTTGCACATGGCGCCCACGACCATGACGCCCACGATGCCCACGCAGGTCATGATCTTCTGCATGAGGCCGGTCCTCTGGGCCTCGTCCAGGAAGCCCACGCCCAGCTCGTAGCCCTTGACGGCGCCCCAGACGCGCAGCGCGAAGCCGGGGACGTTGTAGATGAGCAGGAAGGCGATGGGGCCGAAGGGGTTGCCGGCCTGGCACAGGCTGATGCCCACCGCGGCGGCGACCACGCGCAGCGTCGACAGGAAGATGGAGTCGCCGATTCCGGACAGCGGGCCCATGAGGGCGGCCTTGACGTCGTTGACGCTCTCGGGCTCGATCTCGCCGCGGGCGACCTTCTCCTCCATGGCCATCGCGATGCCGCCGACGAACGGGGCGAACTGGACGGTGATGTTGAAGAACGCGCAGTGGCGGTGCAGGGCCTCGGCGTAGTCGTCGGGGCGGCCGGCGTAGATCTTCTTGAGCATGTTGGCGACCATCAGGCAGAAGGCGATGTTCATCTGCTTGTAGTAGGTCCAGGAGAACTCCATGCCCAGGGCGCCGGTGTTGACGGCGCTCCTGACGAGGTCGGAGCGCGTGATCTTGTTCTCGGGACTAGAAGTCATCGTCCTCATCCCCTTCCGCGGAGAGCTGGGGCTGGGCTCCGCCCAGGCCGAGCAGGTCGAACTTGTCGATGCCGATGATGATGGCGATCAGGGCGACGCCCAGGACGGGCACGTTGGCGTAGGAGCACAGCAGGAAGCCCAGGAAGTAGAAGGGCACGAGCTGCTTGGTGAGCACCAGGCGGCCGAGCATGGCGAAGCCCATGGCCGGCAGGATGTTGGCGGCAACGCCGCAACCGTCGATCACAAAGGACGGGATGAAGTCGAGCAGGCCCTGGATGGCGTCGGAGCCCAGGTAGAACGCGCCGGCACAGAGCAGGAAGTACTCGATGCAGCCCCAAATTCCAATTCCCCAATGAACGGCGTAGATGCCCTTGAGGTTCCCTTTAAGGGCAAACTTGTCTGCCATGTCGACAAACACGGGGAACAAGGCGTTGGTAATATTACCAATCGTCAGCGAAAGGACGGCGATGGGCATGGCAAGCGCGATAGCCGTCTCGGTACCCTGACCGAGCTGAATGGCAAACGCACAGGCGAGCACGCCACCGACGGTTTCGTTGGGCGGCACGTAAGCGCCAATGGAGATCGAGCCCATAAACAGCAGCTCAAGGCTTGCACCCACGGCAAGACCGGTCTGTAGGTCCCCCAGGACCAGGCCCACGAGCGGGCACAGGACGATGGGGCGGAACGCATAGAGCGAACCGAGCTGGTAGTCGAGACATCCAAACGCTCCGACTAAGCCGACGAGGATTGCTTGGGTAAGCATAGTTCCTCCCAATTAGGAATCTCGAACCGTCGCCACTCCCGTCGCGCGCGTTGTTGATATCAATTCCGAGAGTTCGATTACACGGCTCGAAGCGTACCTGGTGTGCTGCTAACACCCATGCCAGGTACAAATGATTTGATACCAATTATAGGTATGCAGGTTCTTACTATTTAATACCACTCGCTCAGCGGGGTGTTTTTTACCGTAAACGGCAGACGTATCCCATCAGGCACGCTCTTTGTTTCGATGGCGGACAAGCGCCACCAGAAAGCCATCGCCAAAGGCATCGGATGCCAAGTTGGCTACAATCACCAAAACGATAATCGCCGCGCCCAAAAACTCATTCCAGTGAAAGACCTCGCCAAAGAGGAGCGCCGACCAGCAGGGAGCGAGCACGACCTCGCTCATGCAGACCAAGTTGGCCGCAAACGCGTTGGTGCGCGCAATCCCCTTGGCATACAGCACGCTCGCAAGACCACTGCAAAAAAGGCCATGCACCAGCATGAGCCCCCACTCAAATGGTCTCACGGAGTCTAGGGCACCAGCAAAATAGACGATCGGCAGCATCGAGATACCGCAGGAGATGAGCGAGGACACCATGGGCGACGCATCGGGGCGAGAGTTCAAAAAGAAGCACAGCCCAAAGGTGGCGCCCGAAATGATGGCAAGCAGGTTGCCGAGCATGCCCTCGGGACTCAAATCACCCAAAAAGAAAAGTCCCATACCCGTAAAAGCAACCACCACGGAGGCAATCTTCGCAGGCGAGGGCAACGTGTGTGTTGCGAGCGATTGATACACGATAACGAAAATCATCGAGGTGTACTGCAAAACGATTGCGTTACCGACCGTCGTGAGCTGGTTGGCAAAGTTAAACGTGGTGCCCGTCACGAAGTTGCAGACGGCCACAAGGGCAATAAGACGGCTGACGCGGAGGACAGGCCTGCCGACGAGCAGGATAAAGAGTGCCATAAATATTGCCGTGACGGCACCGATCAAAAGAGCTGACTGCGAATTGGCGTGAACGAGGATGCCGATAAAGCTCCACAAGAGCGCCGTGCCAAATAGATACATCGCCCCGCTCACGCCATTGTCGGGTGGATTGTCAGATCGAATCACGAAGCACCTCCAGCTAGCTTTCGGTAATAAAAAACGGCGACCGCAATGGGTCGCCGTTTCCCTTGGGGGCAGATAATAGGCCGGGCCCTTACGCCAGCACGCCGAAGAACGCGCCGACGATGCCCACGACCATGGTGGCCACGATCAGCACCATGGGGTTGATCTTCTTGGACAGCAGCCAGTAGTACAGCCAGAAGGCGAGCATGCCGAGCATGCCGGGCATGATGCCGTCCAGGATGTCCTGGAGGGTCTGGGCGTCCTCGCCCGAGCCGATGGCCACCGGGATGCTGGCCCAGAACATGTCCTTGCACATGGCGCCCACGACCATGACGCCCACGATGCCCACGCAGGTCATGATCTTCTGCATGAGGCCGGTCCTCTGGGCCTCGTCCAGGAAGCCCACGCCCAGCTCGTAGCCCTTGACGGCGCCCCAGACGCGCAGCGCGAAGCCGGGGACGTTGTAGATGAGCAGGAAGGCGATGGGGCCGAAGGGGTTGCCGGCCTGGCACAGGCTGATGCCCACCGCGGCGGCGACCACGCGCAGCGTCGACAGGAAGATGGAGTCGCCGATTCCGGACAGCGGGCCCATGAGGGCGGCCTTGACGTCGTTGACGCTCTCGGGCTCGATCTCGCCGCGGGCGACCTTCTCCTCCATGGCCATCGCGATGCCGCCGACGAACGGGGCGAACTGGACGGTGATGTTGAAGAACGCGCAGTGGCGGTGCAGGGCCTCGGCGTAGTCGTCGGGGCGGCCGGCGTAGATCTTCTTGAGCATGTTGGCGACCATCAGGCAGAAGGCGATGTTCATCTGCTTGTAGTAGGTCCAGGAGAACTCCATGCCCAGGGCGCCGGTGTTGACGGCGCTCCTGACGAGGTCGGAGCGCGTGATCTTGTTCTCGGGACTAGAAGTCATCGTCCTCATCCCCTTCCGCGGAGAGCTGGGGCTGGGCTCCGCCCAGGCCGAGCAGGTCGAACTTGTCGATGCCGATGATGATGGCGATCAGGGCGACGCCCAGGACGGGCACGTTGGCGTAGGAGCACAGCAGGAAGCCCAGGAAGTAGAAGGGCACGAGCTGCTTGGTGAGCACCAGGCGGCCGAGCATGGCGAAGCCCATGGCAGGCAGGATGTTGGCGGCAACGCCAAAGCCAGCAAGGACAAAGGGCGGGATGAAGTCGAGCATGCCCTGGATGGCGTCAGCACCCAGATAGAACGACAGCGAGCACAGCAGGAACGCCATGATGATACCGGTCAAACCGATCAGGAAGTGCATCGCATAGACACCCTTAAGGTTGCCCTGGCCGGAGAAGACATCAGCGCGGTCAACCAGGATCGGCAGGGCGGCGTTGAGGATGTTCTTGATGGCAAGGCACAGCGTGGCGATGGGCATGGCAAGCGCGATGGCTGCCTCGGTGCTCTGGCCCAGCTGGATAGCGAAGGCGCAGGCGAGCACGCCGCCGATCGTCTCATCAGGCGGCACGTAGGCGCCGATGGAGATCGAGCCCATGAACAGCAGCTCCAGGCTGGCGCCGATCGCGAGGCCGGACTGCAGGTCCCCCAGCACCAGGCCCACGAGCGGGCACAGGACGATGGGGCGGAACGCATAGAGCGTACCGAGCTGGAAGTCGAACTTACCAAATGCGGCGATAAGTCCGATGAGGATTGCCTGGGTAAGCATATATCCCCCTTTCCTAATAGGACACTACGAAGAGCTCAGACTCTTCGAATTCAAACGCCTAGAGCACGCTGGCGCAGTCAACCTTGGGGTCATCGGCCAGGGGTCGAATCTCGACCTCAACGCCACGATCCAGCATCTCGCGCACATCGGCTTCCTCGGCCGCGGTCAGGAAGATCTGACGAGAGACCTGACGAGCATCGGGGCGCTTCTCGTCCTTGGGCTTGGTGTTGCCCAGGTTGACCGACTTGATCTGCGGGCAGCCCTCAACAAGCTGCTTTGCCTCAGCGATAGTGGCGACACAGATGATCATCTTGTACTTGTCGGTCACGCCCGAGTTGATAGCTTCGATGGCATGCTCCATATCTTTGATGACGAGCTTGCAGCCGGCAGGCTTGCCCATCTTGAGCGTCGTCTTCCACACCGGGTCGTTGGCGACCTTATCGCCCACGCAGAAAATGCAGTTGGAGCCGAGGCCCTGAACCCAGGAAACTGCGACCTGGCCATGAAGCAGGCGATGGTCAACGCGAAGTAGCTGAATCATAATGTGACCCCCCAAAGGTCTTGCGCCGTCTTACGGCATGTCAATAGGTGCTGCGGATTAGAACTCTTCTTCCTCGTCGTCATCGACCAGCAGGTCGTTGACAAACTTCACGCGCGTATCGTCCGCAGCGACGATGGCGCGAATCGTCTCCTCAACCGGCGCCGACTCGTCAGAGAACAGCAGCTGGATGAGCAGAGGAAGGTTCATGTTGGTAACGAGGTACGTGCGGGGACGCGTCTGGACGATCTTGGTGAACTCGTTGTTGACGCTGCCGCCAAAGAGATCGGTGCAGACAACGACATCATCGTCGGCAGACATGCCCGCCAGCAGTTTTTGGGCCTCCTCGGCCACGTCCATGCGGCCATCGACGAACATCGAAAGATCGTGGACGTTGTCACGAGCGCCCGAGAGCAGCTCGACGCTCTCCTTGATGCCGGTAGCGAAGTGCGCATGGCTGGCGATGATGTACTGTCTCATTCTGTGTTCCTCTCAATAGCCCGGCACGTTCCCGCACCCGTTTTCTTTAGTAGTCGAACTGGTGATAGTAGCGACGATACTTGAGGTTGTGCTTGGTGACCGTCTCGTAGTAGCGAGCCAGGCGGTCGGTCACGAGCACCGTCAGAATCCACGGGGAGACGATGACGCGGAACTCGTCGTCAAGGCCGGGGATCGCGAACTCGGCGGTGTCGATGATGTTGATGTCGGTGTCGCCGGTCACGCCGCGGGTCAGGAAGGCGCGGACGCGCTCGTCGAGCTTGCGGTTCTCGTCCTCGCCCATGAACAGGAAGACGGGGACGCCCGGCTCCACGAGCTCGAGGGTGCCGTGGAAGAAGTCGGCCGAGGTGATGTAGCGGGTGCGCTTCCACTGCATCTCCTCGAGGATGCACATCGAGAACAGGATGGTCTCGCCCCACAGGGCGCCGGAGCCGATGAACATGGTGTAGGGGGCCAGGGCGTACTTCTTGGCGAGCTCCTCGGCGCGCGGCTCGAAGCGCTTGCGGATATCGAGCATGTCCTTCCAGATATCCTTGGTCTGCTCGATAAACAGGTCGAACTTGGGGAAGCAGCCGCGGCGGTTGAGCAGGCGCAGGCCGAAGCAGTCGGCGAGGTAGTAGCCCTTCTCGCAGCCGCCCGAACCATGGTCAGAAGCCATGGCGACGCAGTTCTCGGCGCCGACAGCCTGGCCGATGGGGCCCTCGGGCTTGGTCATGGCGTAGACACGAATGCCCTTTTCCTTCATCTTCTTGACGGCCTCGAGGACCTCGGGGGTGGTGCCGGACTCGGAGGCGGTGAGCACGACGGACTTCTCGGTCATGCGCTTGTGGCCCATGACGTTCCACTCGGCGGCGTGGATCAGGTAGACCTCGAGGTCGCGGTCGCCGAACTTGTTCATGAGGTACTCGAGCTGCATGAGCTCGTCCCAGGTGCCGCCGACGCCCATCAGGAACACGGCGTCGTAGCCCTCGTCGGCGACCTTGTCGGCGAGCGCGGTCATCTTCTTGCCGGCCTCGTAGACGTTCTTGCCGTCCTCGACGTAGCCCTCCTGGCTAAAGTGCATGATTTCGATCTTCTCGGTTTCCTTCATGGCTTTTCCTTTCTGTCCTGCACGCAACTCTATACATCGCGTTTCTTTTCGATACCAATTATAGACATACACCTAACGTGTTTTTAATACCACTTATCAATCTATTCCAATCCTCGGTGAACGGTCGAAATTCTCTGGTGAGTGGTATTAAATTAGAATTGAATGTATAGCTAACACCGCCGACGCCTCCCTTGTGCGACAAAGAACAGCGTTCCCACCAGCGCAATAATGGTCGATGCCCCAAACAGCACCGTCTGGACGCCCAAAGCCTCCGCTAAAAACGGAGCCGCCAGCAGCGGCAGCACGCCGGCGCTCATCAGACCAAAACGCACAAAGCCGGTAATGCGCCCCAGGTATTTGATGTCGGCGCGCTCCTGAATCAAGATCATCTGCAGAGGTTCCAGGAAACCCCAGGCCATACCGTTAATCGCCTGACCGATAATCGCGACCCCCAGCATATCGGTGCCCACGTACACCATGGACCCAATGCCCACGGCCATGAGCGCGCCGAGCAGCAATCGCAGGTTGACATGGCGAGCAGAAAGCTTGGTCAGGATGAACGCACCCACCGAGGAAGTAAGGCCCACGACCGAGGACAGCCAGCCCAGCCAGACGATATCCACGTTGAGCACATCACGGTAGAACAACGACTCCAGCGAATCGAACGCGCCAAACGCAAAGAAACCCAAAAAGCCCGAGATAAAGATGAGGCGCAGGTCGTGATCGCGAAACGTAAGTCGCGCACCCTCGGCCATGCCGCCCAGAATACCGCCCTTCGGCTTCTCCCCTTTTGCGGGAACAACGCACTCGTGACAGCCCAAGGAGAGCACAGCCGCCACACCCATCATGCCCGCCATGAGCAGATAGACCGATTGCGTGGCAAAACAACTCACGATGGCACCACCGAGCAGCGGGCCAGCGGTATAGGCGATATTGCTGTAGAACACCATGAGACCGTTCACGCGGGTACGGCCCTCGGTGGTCGACTCCAGGTATCCCGGAAACGCATGAGTGCAGGTGTTGATAAAGCCGCCCGCAAGTCCCAAGACGCACGCGGCAAACACAAGCCCGGGGACAGACAACGGCGCTAACCCCACGCCAAGCGATAACACTGCCGTAATCACGCACGTCACAAACGACGTCCGGCGCGGTCCAAAGCGATCGATGACCGAGCCCGACACCATATTGCCCGCCGACGTCATAAGATTGCGCACGAGCGTAATGGCAGCGACCAAAAAGGCCGTGCCGGCCAAATCATACGTGGCCGCACCGATAAGCCCCAAAAAGTAGACCGCGTTGTTGGCGCACCACTGCAGGGACTCAATAAGAATCAGCCTGACCTCTGCCGGCGTCAGGCGCATTGCTTCGCGATCCTTCGCGAACATACGAACTCCTTCTATACAAAAAGGGGATGGAGGGCATAGGCCTGCTCCATCCCCTTTCCAGCTTGCAACGAAAATCTATGCAGCCGGGCTCTTACGCCAGCACGCCGAAGAACGCGCCGACGATGCCCACGACCATGGTGGCCACGATCAGCACCATGGGGTTGATCTTCTTGGACAGCAGCCAGTAGTACAGCCAGAAGGCGAGCATGCCGAGCATGCCGGGCATGATGCCGTCCAGGATGTCCTGGAGGGTCTGGGCGTCCTCGCCCGAGCCGATGGCCACCGGGATGCTGGCCCAGAACATGTCCTTGCACATGGCGCCCACGACCATGACGCCCACGATGCCCACGCAGGTCATGATCTTCTGCATGAGGCCGGTCCTCTGGGCCTCGTCCAGGAAGCCCACGCCCAGCTCGTAGCCCTTGACGGCGCCCCAGACGCGCAGCGCGAAGCCGGGGACGTTGTAGATGAGCAGGAAGGCGATGGGGCCGAAGGGGTTGCCGGCCTGGCACAGGCTGATGCCCACCGCGGCGGCGACCACGCGCAGCGTCGACAGGAAGATGGAGTCGCCGATTCCGGACAGCGGGCCCATGAGGGCGGCCTTGACGTCGTTGACGCTCTCGGGCTCGATCTCGCCGCGGGCGACCTTCTCCTCCATGGCCATCGCGATGCCGCCGACGAACGGGGCGAACTGGACGGTGATGTTGAAGAACGCGCAGTGGCGGTGCAGGGCCTCGGCGTAGTCGTCGGGGCGGCCGGCGTAGATCTTCTTGAGCATGTTGGCGACCATCAGGCAGAAGGCGATGTTCATCTGCTTGTAGTAGGTCCAGGAGAACTCCATGCCCAGGGCGCCGGTGTTGACGGCGCTCCTGACGAGGTCGGAGCGCGTGATCTTGTTCTCGGGACTAGAAGTCATCGTCCTCATCCCCTTCCGCGGAGAGCTGGGGCTGGGCTCCGCCCAGGCCGAGCAGGTCGAACTTGTCGATGCCGATGATGATGGCGATCAGGGCGACGCCCAGGACGGGCACGTTGGCGTAGGAGCACAGCAGGAAGCCCAGGAAGTAGAAGGGCACGAGCTGCTTGGTGAGCACCAGGCGGCCGAGCATGGCGAAGCCCATGGC
>CATXMO010000013.1:0-62553 GCA_958372075.1 uncultured Collinsella sp.
GGAATGTCAATCCTGGTCTAACAGAGCCTTTTTTAATCCCCGTCCCAGAAAAATCGTCACAGAAAGGACTACTGCTGTTGAGCGCGGCGGGCGGCACGGCGGGCTCTTGCCTCTTGAATCTCTTCGAGATGAGCAATGATCTCGGCAGCGCTTTCCTCGATGGCTTTGCCGTCGGTACGCACTACAAAGCAGCCCAGGCGTTTCATGAGCGCGCGGGCTTCCGCAAGCTCACTACGCACGCTCTCGGGCTCGGCATAGGAGCCTGCGACGGCGCGGGCGTAGTCGTCGCCCAAGCGGCTATCGCGAATCTCGGAAATCACATCGACGGTCGAAATCAAGCCGAACAGGCGCATCGGGTCAACCTCGTAAATCGACTTGGGCGGCTCCATGCCATGCGCCAGTGGGACATTGGCGACCTTGTAGCCCTGATAGGCTAAATACATCGACAGCGGCGTCTTGGATGTACGCGACACACCCAGCAGCACGATATCGGCACCCGACAGATCGTCGCAACCACGACCGTCATCGTGCTCAACGAAATACTCCATGGCCTCGATACGATGGAAATAGCGGTCATCGGTCTTGTGAATCACGCCCGCAACGCACTTGGGCGGCACACCGATGAGCGACGACAGCACGGCAAGCGTCGGGCCGATCAGGTCGACCGAACGGATATGCAGCATACCCAGGTAATCGAGCACGCGGGCGCGAAGCGCCGGATCGACAATGGTATGGAACACGGCGACATCGCGATGGTCGGCATCGACGCGCGGCCCCACAAATGACTTGACCTGCTCCACGGAGGTCACCTTGGGCAGGCGCAAGAGACGAAAAGCCCCTTCATCAAATTGCCCGGACGCCGCGAGCACCACCTCACAAGCGGTATCGCCGAGCGAGTCGGAGATAACGATAACGGTGGGACGAGCGGTGACCGGGCAATCCATGCGGGGCTCCTTTTGCGCTTATGCGCAGGCTGGCTTACTTTTTGCGGGCAAGCTCACCGATGTTGGCAATGCCGGAGAAAACGGCCTCGAAGCGGTTGAGCAGCTTAAGGCGATTATCGCGAAGCTGCTCGTCCTTGTCCATGACCATGACCTCATCGAAGAAACGGTCGATGGGCGCGCGCAGGGCGGCGAGGGCGGCAAATGCGGCCGGGTAGTCCTCGGCAGCAAGGGCGGCATCGACGGCGGTCTGAGCAGCCTCGGAGGCGTCGGCGAGCGCAAGCTCGACCTCGCCCATCAGGCTGCGGTCATACTCCGCACCCAGCTCGGGCTTCGAGATATGCGCGGCGCGGGCATAGGCGGTCGCCAGGTTGTCGAACGTCTCAGCGTCGTTCTTGCGGGCCTCGTCGAGGGCGGCGCAGCGGGCAAAGAAGACGGACGGGGCGATGATGTGCACCGCGGAGACGGCGGCGACGGTATCGGCCGGAATCTTTTCGTCGCGGGCCATGCTCACCAGGCGGCCATGGAAGAAGTCACGAACCTGCTGGGCGACCTCGGCGGCGTCGAACTCAATGCCCTGCTCACTGTAGAGTTCGAGGGCAAAGTCGATGAGCGACGTGGGGTCGATCGGCAGACGGTCGCGCAGGATGTTGATAATGCCGATAGCGGCACGACGCAGCGCGTAGGGGTCGGAGGAGCCGGTCGGGGGCTCGCCGATGGCAAAGATACCGGCGATGGTATCGAGCTTGTCGGCGCAGGCCACGATGCAGCCAGCGGTGCCCTCGGGCAGCTCGTCACCGGCAAAACGGGGACGATAGTGATCGCGAATAGCATGGGCGACCTCGTCGTTCTCCCCCATCGCGGTCGCGTAATAACCGCCCATCACGCCCTGCTGGCTCGTGAACTCGACGACGGCGTTGGACACCAGGTCTGCCTTGCACAGGTGTGCGGCGCGAGCAGCGTCGGCGGCAAGATGGGCGCCCAGGTGAGCCTCGCGGGCGATAGCGAGCGCGAGCTGCTCGATGCGCTCGGACTTGGCGAGCACGCTACCGAGCTTCTCCTGGAAGGCAACCTTGGACAGACGCTCACGGAACTCGTCGAGGGAGATCTTCAGGTCCTCCTCGTAGAAGAACTTAGCGTCGTCCAGACGGGCGCGCACGACGCGCTCGTTACCGTCGATCACGCGCTCGGCGTTCTCGGGCTTGCTGTTGGAGACGACCACGAACTCACGCGTCAGCTTGCCCTCCCCGTCATAGATCGGGAAGTAGCGCTGGTTGGTGAGCATGGACTCGCAGATAATCTCGTGCGGGACCTTGAGGAACTCCTCGTCGAAAGTACCGACGAGCACTGTCGGCCACTCGCAGAGGTTAATGACCTCCTCAAAGACCTTCTTGGGCGTATCGACATGGCAGCCGGGGCGAGCGGCCTCGACCTCGGAGATACCGGCAAGGATGGCCTCGCGACGGCGCTCGGCAGAAAGCACGCCGGCGTCCTCGAGTACCTGCTCGTAGGCGGCGGGGCTGGCGACAACGTGGTCACCGGGGCCGAGCACGCGATGGCCGCGCGTGGTGTTGCCGCTCGTCACGTCGGCAAACGACACGGGCACAACATCCTCGCCCAGAAGGCAGCAAATCCAGCGGACCGGACGCACGAACGTCGCGTGCTCGTGGCCCCAGCGCTGGGAGCGGTAGTTGGGCCACTGCAGGCCGGCAATGGTCTTCTCGCACAGGGCCGTCAGGATCGGGGTTGCCGGTGCGGAGGGAATGTTCTTCTCGGCAAAGACATACTCGCGACCGTCGGTATCCTCACGACGGACCAGGTCCTCGGCAGCCACACCGCACTTGCGGGCGAAGCCCTGGGCGGCCTTGGTGGCGTTACCGTCAGCGTCGAAGGCGATGTTTGCCGCGGGGCCACGCTTGACCTCGTGAACCTCATCGGTCGCGGTGGCAACGTCGGCAACGAGCGCAGCCAGGCGACGCGGGCTCGAGATCACGCGGACCTCGCCGTGGGCCAGACCGGCCTCGTCGAGACCCTTGGCGATCATGGTACCAAGCTGCTTGACGGCATTGTTCAGCGGTGCAGAGGGCATTTCCTCCGTACCGATCTCAAACAGGAAATCCTTAGCGTCTGCCATGGCTTACGCCACCTCGCCTTCCTGGTCGGCATTCTCGTTGACTCCGGCGACCTCGGCCATGTAGGCCTCGCAGCACGCCTTGGCGACGGCGCGGACGCGCAGGATGTAGTTGGCACGCTCGACCGCGGACAGGGCGCCGCGGGCATCGAGCAGGTTGAAGGCGTGGCTGCACTTCATGACACAGTCGTACGCCGGCAACGGCAGCTTGCGCTCCAGGCAGGAATGGCACTCGGCCTCGTAGTCGTCAAACTTCTGACGCATCATCTCGACGTTGGCGACCTCAAAGTTATAGGCACTGAACTCGCGCTCGTTCTCGAGGAACACGTCGCCGTAGGTCATGGGCGTGCCGTCGGGCAGATAGCTCCACACCAGATCGTATACCGAGTTGACGCCCTGAGCGTACATGGCGATACGCTCCAGGCCATAGGTGATCTCGACGGGCACGGGGTCGACCTCGATACCGCCCACCTGCTGGAAGTACGTGAACTGCGTGACCTCCATGCCGTTGAGCCAGACCTCCCAGCCAAGGCCCCAGGCGCCCAGCGTCGGGCTCTCCCAGTCGTCCTCGACAAAACGGACGTCATGGTCGTTGGGGTCCAGGCCAATGGCAGCAAGAGACCCCAGGTAAAGCTCCTGAGCATTAACCGGAGAGGGCTTAATGAGCACCTGGAACTGATAGTAGTGCTGCATGCGGTTAGGGTTCTCGCCGTAGCGGCCGTCGGCGGGACGGCGGCAGGGCTGCGCATAGCAGGTGCGCCATTCGGCGGGACCGAGCGAGCGCAGCGTGGTCGCGGTATGGAAGGTACCGGCACCGACCTCGGAGTCATAGGGCTGCATAATGACGCAGCCCTGCTCGCCCCAGTACTGCTGGAGGCGCAGGATGATGTCTTGGAAGGAAAGCGATGAAGCGTTCATGCCTCTAATATCCCCTCGTCGAAACGATTACACGGTTAGGTACTGTACTATAGCGGTTTTTAGTCGATAGCGCCGATGCGGTTGAGCGGCCAGTAGCGCACAAGCGCCACAGCGATCAAATCAGAGCGATCGACGGGACCAAAGTAGCGCGAGTCGGCAGAGTTTTCGCGGTTGTCGCCCATCACCCACACGCACCCGTCGGGAACGGTGTAGGGATAACTCACCTGGGCGCCAGGCGCTTGGACCGAAAGCGGCCAGCTCATGCCCGTCGTATAGTCCTCATCGAGCGCTTGGCCGTCAACGACCACCTTGCCGTCCTGCAGGTCGACCGTCTGGCCGGCCGTGGCAATAACACGCTTGACAAGAACATCATGCTCGGAAGTGACATCGGGGTTGTGGAACACCACGATATCACCCTGTTTGACGGGCTGACCGAGCTCGAGGCTCACCTTTTGTGCCAGGATCTGGTCGCCAATCTCGATCGTGTCCTCCATGGAGCCGGTGGGTACCACAAAGGGCTCGACCACAAAGGTGCGGATCAGGAAGGTGGCCACGAGCGCGATCGCGATGACCGCGACCCACTCAAAAGCGCCCCTCAACGCGGAATGCTGCGATGGAACCATTCTCACTCCTCGCTCTGCGAATACGAAGCGTCCAGAATCTCCTGCGCGTATGCGCGCTCCTGGGGCGTAAGCCGTGCCGTCTCGATCAGGTCGGGACGCCAGCGGCAGGTGCGCTCGATGGCATTCTTACGGCGCCAGGCGTCAACCTTGGCATGGTCACCGCTCACGAGCACCGGCGGCACGCCCTCGCCGTTGAATTCAGCAGGGCGAGTGTACTGCGCATACTCGAGCAGGCCTCCGTCCTCGGCGGTCGAGAACGACTCGTCGACGTTGCTCATCTCGTCACCAAGGGCGCCGGGAATCAGGCGTACGACGGCATCGGCAACGACCATAGCGGGAAGCTCGCCGCCCGTGAGCACGTAATCGCCGATCGACAGGCGCTCGTCGGCATACGCATAGGCACGCTCGTCGACACCCTCGTAACGGCTGCACACAAACAGCAAGCGCTCGCTTTTGAGCAGGCGCTCGGCCACATGCTGTGTAAAGGGCTCGCCACAGGGGGTAAAAAACACCACGGTGGGCTTAGGACCCTCGGAGCTAATAGCCTCGATGGCCTCGACAATAGGCTCGACCTTCATGAGCATGCCCTGCCCGCCGCCGTACGGCTCGTCATCGACGGTACGATGGCGGTCGTGCGTCCAGTCGCGCAGGTTATACGCCTTAAAATCAAAAAGGCCGGCCTTGCGGGCGCGGCCCAAAATCGATGTGGACATGACGGGCTCAAACATCTCGGGAAAGACCGAAAGGGTCTCAATCAGCATGTTGTCCTCCCTACTTGTCCATATCGATCAGGCCGTCCATAACGTGGACGGAAATTGTTCCTGTGTCGGGAAGATCGAGCACAACCTGCTCGATCACGGGAATCAGTACCTCGCCGTACCGATCGCCCTCGACGACCCAAACATCGTTAGCGGGCGTCGACATGATCTCGACGATCGTACCGAGTGAACCGAAGCGCTCGTCGACCACCTCGCGACCCATCAGGTCGGAATAGGCGGCGTCGAGTGAATCGAGCTCAAAATCGTCACGATTTGCCAACACATAGCATCCCGTGATGCCCTCGGCGGCCGTCAAGTCGTCAATGCCCTCAAACGAGACCAGATCGCCATCGCCCGTATCGGTGAC
Organism: uncultured Collinsella sp.; assembly: GCA_958372075.1. GTDB lineage: Bacteria > Actinomycetota > Coriobacteriia > Coriobacteriales > Coriobacteriaceae > Collinsella. The sequence goes on from CATXMO010000013.1 coordinate 5,739, forward strand.
GGACACGACCGTGCAAAAGCGGTCGCGCTTGAGCGCCGGCGGCGTCAGGGCGACGCGCATACCCGGCTCTAATACAGAAGGAAGCCCCCGCAGCGGTTGCGCGAGGACCTCCCCCTTCCTTCCGTGCGGCTTGACCACACGGGCGATGTTTTTGTACTGGGACCTCAAGGTCCTAGCCCAGAACCTCTACCTCGACAGCAGTGTCGAGGCGAGCGGCCAGTGCACGGGCGAGCGTGCGAATGGCCTTGATGGTACGGCCACGACGGCCGATGACCTTAGCGACGTCATCCTCGGCGACAGAAACCTCGATCGTAGAGGCGTCGTCACCATCGATGACCTCAAGGCTCACGGAATCCGGGTCGTCGACGATCTGAACAACGAGATATTCGACGAGATCGGCGATGCGATCTGAGAGCATTGCCTCACCCTCGAGCTGTGCAGCGTCAACCTCAGGCACGATTTACTCCTCGGCGCCCTCAGCGGCCTCAGCGGCAGCCTTAGCGGCCTCGGCCTCTTTGGCGAGCTGCTTCTTGGACTTCTTGACGACGGTCTCGGTCTTCTCGCCCTCGTTGGCGGCCTTGACCAGAGCGGCGACGGCGTCGGTGAGCTGAGCGCCCTTGGACTGCCAGTCGGCGATCTTCTCGAGGTCGAGGTTGATGGTCTTGGGGGCGGTCATCGGGTTGTAGCGGCCAACCTCCTCGATGATACGACCGTCACGCGGGGCGCGGGAATCGGCGACGACGACACGGTAGTACGGACGCTTCTTAGCGCCGTGACGAGCAAGGCGAATCTTGACTGCCAAAGGAAACTCCTCCAACCAAGCAGCTTTAGGCTGCAACTACAAACAAACAGTTGAACATAATACGCCATCGACGCGGGCAGGTGAAGTCCGTGAGACCAACTTCTTCGGTGTAGTCGAGGGCAAATCCATATCTTAGACAAGAATTCGGGATTTGCAAGCACATACACGCACCCCACATGAGCTGCGCGGTATACTCATGACATGGAAAGACGCGAACATACATACGGTTATGAGGATGCCATGAGCGTCACGCCGCCTCCCTGGACGGGTCCGGCGGTGGGCCTCATGGACCTCGATGCGTTTTTTGCGAGCGTGGAGATGCTCGATCATCCCGAATGGCGCGGAAAGCCACTCATCGTGGGCGGAGACGCCGATTCGCGTGGCGTCGTGTCCACGTGTTCGTATGAGGCGCGCCGCTTTGGCGTGCACTCTGCCATGGCCTCGGCCGAGGCGCGGCGCTTGTGCCCGCAAGCCATTTGGACGCACGGGCACTTTGATCGCTACCGCGAGGTGAGCGCGCAGGTCATGGCGATTCTTGCCGAGGAGACGCCGCGCGTTGAGCGCGTATCCATCGACGAAGCCTTTATCGATATCACACCGGGTCGCTTTGCGCCCGAGGACCCACTGCTGGTTGCACGGCGTATAAGCGACCGTGTGGCAGCGCTGGGAGTGACGTGCTCCATTGGCGTGGGCTGCAACAAGACGGTCGCAAAGATCGCAAGCGAGCGGGATAAGCCGTTTGGGCTGACCATCGTGCGCCCCGGAACCGAGCAGCGCTTTTTGGCCGCGCTGCCGGTATCTGCCATGAGCGGCATCGGGCGCTCGGCCGAGGAGCGACTGCGCCGTATGCGCATCTACACGCTCGGCGAGCTGTCACGCGCGCCGGAATCCACCTTGGCCTCTATTTTTGGCGTCAACGGCGAACGTATGCGTCAGCGTGCGCTGGGACTTGAAATCTCCGAAGTCACGAGTCTCGATGAAGAGCGCGAGGTCAAGTCGGTCAGCAATGAACGCACCTTTGCTAAAGATTTGACTGAGCGTGGGGATATTGAGGCGGCGATTGCGCTGCTGGGCGAGTCAGTGGGACGCCGCCTGCGCCGTCAGGGACTAACGGGCGCCACGGTGACGCTCAAGCTCAAGTATTCGTATGGAAACGGTCGCTCGGCACAGCGCCGGCTGCCTCATCCGACCGACGATGAGAACATCTTCGTGGCGGTTGCACTCGAACTGCTCGACAACATCTGGCAGGAAGGAATGCACGTGCGCTTAGCAGGCATCGGCATGAGCGACTTCGACCACCAAGGCGGCATCCAAACCGACCTGTTCTGCGAGATCGATGACCGCGGAGCCCAATCCAGCGACCGCCGCGACCTCTCCGTCGCCATCGACGCCGTCCGAGACAAGTTCGGCGACACCGCGCTATCCTTCGGCCGCCAATCCCGCTTCAACGATTAACCGCCTTTGGGCAAAAAGAAAGCTGGGCAGGTACGGAAAACCGCAACTGCCCGGCAAAATGCGCGAGGCTAACTAAAAGCCCCGTATCAAATGAGCCACTAGAGGAGGTCGAGGGGGAGCTGGGGGGCGTCACCCCAGAGCTTTTCTAGACGGTAGAAGTCGCGGGCTTCGGGAGTGAAGACGTGAACGACGACCGAGCCGTAGTCCATGAGCATCCAGGTCTTCTGCTCGCGGCCCTCGATGGAGAACGGATGCTCGCCGCAAGCCGCGGCGACCTTCTCCTCGATCTCGTCGACGATAGAATCGACCTGGCGGTTGTTGGTACCGGTGGCAAGCACAAAGTAGTCGCACACGTCGGAAAGCTCGGTCAGGTCGAGCACCTGCACGTCCTCGCCCTTCTTGTCGTAGGCGGCCTGCGCGGCGGCGCGGGCGACATCCTCGGCGGCGACACCGCTCGCGGATAGCGAGGCGGCGGTGCGGTCGGACGTGGCAACGAAACTCTTGTGCTCCACACCTTCAAGAATCTGCTCGTCAGTCATGGTCTCGTCGGCCATGGAATACCTCTTTCTAGACACACCCGAGCTAGCGCAGCTGGGCGTAATGGTTGTAAATCGTAATAGCCGTGGGATAAAGATAGCGCCCGGACTGGATCACATAGACCAGACCCTGCGCAAAACAGGAGAAGAACAACTCGTCGAGCGAGGACTTCCCCACCATCTTGCGCAGCGCATGGGCATAGTCGCCGTGGCGGTTGGGCTCGATGGCATCTGCCACAAAGACCACCATATCGAGCGGCGTCATGTCGCAAGCACCCACGGTGTGACGGTCGACAGCCTGAAAGACTGCCGGCGACAGCTCGGGAAAAAGCTGCGGAAGCTCATAGGCGGCAACAGGGCCATGCAAAAGCGGCGTCGCGGCGGAAGGAGAGCCGGCAACCTTGATGCCATAGTGAAGCGCGCGGGCCACGAGCTCGTCATCGGAAAGCACCTTGTCCCAGTCGTGAATTAAGCCGGCGGCAGCCGCATCAAAGCGGTCAACGTCGTAGACCTCGGCCAGATGAAGTGCGGTCTCGGCAACACCCAGCGAATGCACATAGCGCTTGCGCTTATCTTTCATGCGAACATCGAGCAGCTCTTGAATGCGCTTGAGCAGCGCGCGCTCATCGCCCTCAAACTGATCCTCTACCGACAACGTAGCCCCCATCACTCAAAATCTTCTTGGCCCAAATCGGCATATAGCCTGCGCTTGCGAATGTAGCCGAGCACGGACTCGCTCGTAAGATAGCGCACGCTCATGCCGCGGGCAACTCGCTTACGAATGTTCGTCGAGCTGATCGCCAGCGCCGGAATCTGAATATAGCGCACGTCGAACGGCAGCCCCGACTCTTTGATTCGGGCACGCGCCGTATCGATATCAAAGCCCGGTCGCGTCGCCGCAATAAAGGTAGCAAGCTCAGCAATTCGCTCGGCATCATGCCAGGTCACAATATCAATAATCGCGTCGGCGCCCGTAATAAAGTAGAGCTTTACCTGCGGCGGATAAAAGTCGCGAAGGGCATGAAGCGTATCGGCCGTATAGGTTACGCCCGGACGGTCAATCTCGAACCGGCTCGCCAAAAAAGCCGGATTCGCGGCGGTGGCGAGAACCGTCATGGCATAACGGTCCTCAGCAGGCGTCACCGGTTTGTCGAGTTTAAAGGCAGGAGAGCCGGCCGGCATAAAGAGCACAGCGTCCAAGTCGAGCGACTCGCGCGCCTGCTCGGCAGTCACCAAGTGCCCGTAATGAATCGGGTCGAAGGTGCCGCCCATAATGCCAAGCCGAAACTCTTTGCCCTCTTTTATGGGCAGCTCGGGCAAACCGATTCCACCGCGCAGCGACATGGCTTACTCGCCCTCCGAGGTCTCGGCATCGTCCGCGGCATCCGCCGCATCGACAACCTCGACGCCCTCATCCGGAGCATCGGTCACGTCAAGGGCCTCAACGGCAACGTCCTCGCCAGCGTCCTCGAGCTCCTCGTACTCCGAGAAGTCCTCGGCGCCCTCAAAGTCAAAGGCGCGCTGGCAAATGCGGACCTCGTCGCCCGCACGGCAGCCGGCCTTCTCGAGCGCGTCGTCAACACCCATGCGCGCAAACTTGTGCTGCAGGTAGATGACGGCTTCCTCGTTTTCCCAGTCGGTCTGGATAACCATGCGCTCGATGGCGCGACCGACCACGCGGAAGGCACCGGGCTCTTCCTGAACAATGCGGAAACGCTTCTCGCGCTGCAGGCGACGGCGCTCCCACTCCTCGTCGCGAAGATCGACCGGCTCATCGGAGACCGCCAGCTCGGCGCGCAGCTTAGCCACCTGCTCACCCACGGCAAGCATCAGCGTGTTGAGGCCGGCGCCCGTCACGGCGGACACGGCAAAGAACATATGTCCATCGTCGAGCGCGGCGCGCTTAAGGTCGGCAATCTTGTCGGCCGTGCCCGGCGCATCGCACTTGTTGGCGACGACGATCTGCGGACGCTCCGAAAGCTCGGCGCCATACTGCTCGAGCTCACGGTTGATGATGCGGTAATCCTCAACCGGGTCGCGATCCTCAAAACCGCCCGTCATGTCGACGACATGCATGATGAGCGCCGTACGCTCGATGTGGCGCAGGAACTGGTGGCCCAAGCCCTTGCCCTCGCTCGCGCCCTCGATGAGGCCGGGGACGTCGGCAACGACATAGGAGTACTCGCCGGCACGCACCATACCCAGGTTGGGCACGAGCGTGGTAAACGGATAGTCGGCGATCTTGGGTCGGGCGGCACTCATGCGCGCGATAAGCGAGGACTTGCCCACCGAGGGGAAGCCCACGAGCGCGGCATCAGCCATGAGCTTCATCTCGAGCTCAATCCAGTGCTCCTCGGCCGGCTCGCCCAGCTGGGCGAATGCGGGCGCGCGGCGCACCGACGTCACAAAGTGCGTATTGCCCAGACCGCCGGCACCGCCGGGCGCCACAACGACGCGCTCGCCATCATGCACCAGGTCGGCAATCTCGAACATCGGGGTCTGCGTCTCGGGGTCGAGCTCGCGCACCACGGTGCCCATAGGAACCTTCAAAATTAGGTCCTCGCCGCTCTTACCGTTACGACGGGCACCCTGCCCGTGCGTGCCGCGCTCGGCGCGGAAGTGATGCTTAAAGCGGTAATCGATCAGCGAAGACAGCTGAGCATCGGCCTGGATGACGACATTGCCGCCACGACCGCCGTCGCCGCCATCGGGGCCGCCCTTGGGGACAAATGCCTCGCGCCTAAACGACATGCATCCGGCTCCGCCGTCGCCGCCGCACACGTTAATGCGGCTGATATCGGTGAACTGTGACAACAGAATCGCCTCCTACAAAAAGAGGGAGACCCTTGAATCCTAAAACTCAAGTGCCTCCCACATATGTGCTCTATGAAGGGTGAATTACGCGTTCGCGAGCGGGCGTACGCTGACCCTGTGCTTGATACCCTTGTGGAACTCAACGGTACCGTCGACCAGCGCGAACAGCGTGTCGTCCTTGCCACGGCCAACGTTCTCACCCGGGTGGATGTGCGTGCCGTGCTGACGGACGAGAATCGTGCCCGTGGTTACCGTCTGGCCGGCATAGCGCTTCGTGCCAAGGCGCTGACCGCGGGAGTCACGGCCATTACGGGAGGAACCGAGTCCTTTTTTGTGTGCCATTGTGTATACCTACTCTTTCGTTACGAGTGTAATCTACTCGGCGACGGGAGCCTCGGCAACAGCCTCGGCCTCTGCCTTGACAGCCTTCTTGGCGCGGGATGTAGCCTGGACCTTCACGATCTTCAGCTTGGTGAGCTGCTGACGGTGACCCTTCAGACGACGATAGCGCTTACGCTTGTGGAACTTGAAGACCAGCTGCTTCTCGCCCTTGAACTGCTCAACGATCTGAGCGGTAACCTTGGCCTTGGCCAGCTTGTCGGGATCGGTGACGATCTTTTTACCATCGTTGAGGAAGATGACCGGCAGGGTGACCTTGTCGCCCTCATTGCCCTCGATCTTCTCGACGGTGATGACATCGTCGGTGGCGACCTTGTACTGCTTGCCGCCCGTGTTAACGATTGCGTACATGTTTACTTGCCCTTCATGCATCAGTTAGTGCAACAGCCGAATATAGTAGCAGGCGAAAATACCCCCGTCAACGAGTATGTGGAGCAAATCCACAAGTTCGCACAGGTATGGGGCTGACGAGTCGGCCCTCGTCGTCCTCGCATGCTTGATTCTGACGCTCGACATCGTAGGAGCAGATGGTCACGAGGTCTTGCATACCGGTGGAAACAATAGGTGCATCCACGCCCGGGGTCAAGCCCTGCAACAAAACATCAGCAGCGGAAAGCAAAATTTCCGGACGCATGGAGCCCTCGTTGTCGGCATGGGTGTCGAGCATGAGCACCAAATGGTCAGGGCGCTCCCCCGCCGTGAGCTCATAGCCCACGAGCGTGTGATCCAAATCCAAGCGCTTGCTCTTTTTGCCGCGCGCGTAGTCGATGCCATGGTCCGCGCGCAGCGTGTCGATCGCACGATGCACCTCGTCGGCGCTTACGGGCGCCTCGGGATCCAAGTGCAGGTCGATGCGATACGACAGACGCGTGAGCTGCGCCGTCAACGCCGGCGTGCGCACGTCGATGTACGCCGCCTCGATGGGCGCCAGATCGGCCGGAGACGCCGCAGCCAGGCGCCCAAACGCCTCGTCGAGCGCCACGAACTCGGTCATAAACAGGTCATACCACTCGCAGGTCGACGACGTACCCACCGGTAGCGCCGAAGAGAAGCCCACGCGCATGTGCGGAGAGAAGCCCTGCGTGACGGCATAGGGAAGTCCCGCACGGCGCACGATGCGCTCAATGGTATGGATTACTTCGAGATGGCCCAGGTACTTAAGACGATCGCGTTTGCCATAGCGAACACGAAGTCTAAAGAGCGTGGGGCTGTCGGTCAGGCGCTCACTCATGCGCGATCACCCATCAATACATTCTTGGCGTGGAGCGTGGGGCAGATTCCGCAGCCGGTGCACGACGTGCGGGTGCAGTCGGGAGTCGTGACACCCTCGAGCGAGCGACGGTACTCGCGCTCGAGGAAGCCGCGCGTGCAGCCGGGGCTCACATGCTCCCACGGCAGACGCCAGTCCAACTCGTAGGGCAGGTGCACGAGCTCATTGAGGTCGATGCCGTTTTTGGCAGCAGCCTCCTTCCAGTTATCGAGCGAGAAATGCTCTACCCAGGCGTCAAAGCGAGACCCCGAGCGCCAAGCATCGATGATGACGGGCGTCATGTCACGACCGGCGCGGGAGAGCGCGGCCTCGATGAGCGAGGTCTCGGCATCGTGGTAATGCACGCGGACGGCACGGTTGCGAACGCTCGTGATAAGCAGCTTCTGGCGACGCTTGACGTCGTCGTAGTCGAGCTGCGGGCACCACTGGAACGGCGTGGCAGCCTTGGGAATAAAGACCGAAACCGAGATGGACACCGAGATGGAGCCGCGGCGCGCCTTGGGCACCACGGAACGGCCAAGTTCCAGCACGTGATCGGCCAGGTTGGCAATGGCCACGATGTCCTCGTCGCGCTCGCCGGGAAGGCCCATCATAAAGTAGAGCTTCATGCGGTTCCAGCCGGCCTCGAAGGACGCCTTGGCCGCACGGTCCAGGTCCTCCTCGGTCACGTTCTTGTTAATGATGTCGCGCATGCGCTGGCTGCCGGCCTCGGGCGCGAACGTCAGGCCGCCCTTCTTTTCGCCGGCGACCGACTCGGCCATATCCACGCCAAACGAATCCAGGCGCTGCGACGGAATAGACACGCGAATACCCGTATCCTCCAGGCGACGGTTGAGCCTGCCGAGCACGTCACGAATGCAGGAGTGGTCGGTCGTGGAGAGCGAGGTCAGCGACACCTCGTCATAGCCGGTCTTTTCCAGACCCTGAATCACCGACGAGACGATCTGGTCGGCCGAGCGCTCGCGCACCGGGCGATACGTCATGCCGGCCTGGCAAAAACGACAGCCGCGGGCGCAGCCGCGCAGAATCTCGATAGACAGGCGATCGTGAACCAGCTGCGCATAGGGCACGCACGACTGCGACAGCGGATTCGTGGCGCCGAAATCCTCGACGACGCGTTTGTAAACCACGGTCGGCGCATCCTTGCCCTCGCGCGGCACGGTGTAGCCATGCGGCGAGCAGGGCTCGTCGTGACGAACCTCATAGAGCGACGGCACGTAGTTGCCGGCAATGGATGCAAGCTGCTCAACAATCTGCGCGCGCGGGACTCCTTCGTCACGCAGGCGGCGATGCAGCTGGCAGGTCTCGAGCAGCGATTCCTCGCCCTCGCCGATGAGGATGGCATCGAAGAAGGCCGCGTACGGCTCAGGGTTGTACACCGAGGGACCGCCGGCGATGATGATGGGGTCGTCTTCGCCTCGGTCGGCCGCTAACAGCGGAATGCCAGCGAGATCGAGTGCCTCGAGGAAGTTCGTCACCGCCATCTCGTGCGGCACATGCAGACCGACGATATCAAACGAAGCGACCGGCGCTGCACCCTCGAGCGAGAGCAGCGGAATGCCTGCCTCGCGCATAGCGTCACCCATATCGGGCCACGGCACATAGCCGCGCTCGCAGGAGATGCCCTCGGCCTGGTTAAGAATGTTGTAGAGGATGGCGATACCCTGGTTGGGCAGACCAACCTCGTACACATCCGGGTAGATCAAGCAGCAACGGTAGTCGGCATCGGCCTTTGAAAGCGTGCCCCACTCGTGATCGATATAGCGACTCGGCTTTTCGACCTTGGCGAGCAGCGGCTCAATTAAATGAAAACAGTCTTGATACGGAACGCGCAACGGATAACCCCTAAGCAGCGAGATCGGATGCGTCTTGGTAGGACGCCATAGGACGGGTAGCACCCGCGACCGTGGTCACCAGATCGCGAACGCGGGAGAACGTGGCAGTGACCACCTCGTTGGCACGGCTGTAGTCGACATCGCGCTCGTAGAGCGAAACGAGCGCACGGCCCATGCCATAGGTGCCCGCAGCAGCAGTGAGCGCCTTGACGGCAAACCCAATATGCGGCGTCTGCTTGACGAGCGCGCGGGTGACCGCGCGGATCACAAGACCGCCGGCAAGCACGCCAGCGACCTCGTAGCCGCGCTCAGGCTTAATGCCGCGTCCAAAGACGGCAGCGAGCTCAAAGAGCATGCCCACCTGCGCCAGCGCCATAACGGGATAATCGGCGCCCGGCAAAAACACCAGCGCACCGGTCGCCATATTGGTGAGCGCGCACGAGGTGATGATACGATTGGCCGCCGCGATGCGCATGAAGGCAAAGTTCGCCGCAAAAGCCGTTTCCTTTTCGGTGCGATCGAGAATCCAGCGGGCAAGCGTCTCGAGCAGATACGTCTTATCGGTTGCCGCTACCACGCCGAGCACAGGCGTGGACTCCTCGATAAACGGCACCTCCACAGCAGACTCGGCAAGCACGCACACGGGGGCGCCGGCGATCACGAGCTCCTGCACGGCACTCTCCAAGCGGTCGGAGCCGCACGAGAGCACCAGCACCACATCGGTATCGGTCTTTGGAGCAATTCGCTCCTCCCCCAGACGCTCGACGCGCACAATGCCCGAGGTCGTCTGCGGTACAAAGGCGTCACGCACCGTCTCGGCCAGAAAGCGCGAGGCGGACGAATCCAAATAGACCGAGACGCGCACCGGCGTATCGGAATCCTTCTTAACGGACGCGCCCATCTTAAAAGCGCGGGTCAGCTTATCTACGGGAATTTTCATAGCAAACCCCTCCAGCGGTTACGCGGCGCCCGAACGATGCCGCCATATGGATTGTACGATACCCACCGTCAGCAGCTGAATCATCATCGAAGACGAACCGAAGCTAATAAACGGTAGCGGAATACCGGTAATCGGCATCATGCCGATGCACATGCCGATGTTTTCGAAGGTCTGGAACGCCCACATGCCAACGATGCCCACACACGATAGGCGCAAGAACAGCGACTCACACTTAAAGGCGACGCGAATCGTCGAAAAGATCAGCAGCACGTAGAGGCACAGGAGCAAAAAGGAACCGCAAAAGCCAAAGGTCTCGGACAGGAAGGCGAAGACGAAGTCGGTGTGGAACTCAGGCAGAAAGCCGCCGGCCGACTGCGTCGCATGGCCTAAACCCTTACCAAAGAAGCCGCCCGAGCCAACGGCGATAAGCGACTGCTGCAGGTTGTAGGCATCGTCCGAATCGGCATTATCGGGGTCGATAAAGACCGTCAGGCGGTTCATCTGATACTGCTTGATGAGCACATCGTGGCCGAGCAACGAATCAAAGACCGAATCGAGCGCCAGGACGAGGGCCACCAGGCCCACGAGCAGGGCCAGGGTCGACAGCACCCATTCGCGGCGTGCACCGCTCATGCAGATGACGATGGCGCCCGAGACCAGCACGACCAGGCCCGAGCCCAAGTCGCCCATGGCGACGACGGCCAAAAACGGAATGGACAGCATGCCGCAGAGCTTGACGTAGTCGCGAACAGTATCGATGCGACCGTTATACTGCGAGCCAAGCGTGGCGATAAAGAAGATGGTGATGAGCTTGGCAAGCTCAACCGGCTGGAATGTCAAGCCGATACCGGGAATCTTGATCCAGCCCGTCATGCCCAGACCGCCCGTATAGGACAGGCCCGGAATCTTGGGCGAGAAGATCACAATAAGGTCAATGACGAGCAGCGCCGTCGAGAAGTTAGAGATGCCGCGCAGATCGGTACGCCAGACGAGCACCGCAAGCACCGCGCCAATGCCAATGCCCAGCAGGTGGCGCGAGAATGAGGCGTCGGCCTTAAACTGTGACGCCGACCAAATAATGATGGCGCCATAGGCAACGAGCGCGACGGTAGCCAGCAGCACACCGATATGCACCTTTTGGCGAAACGTACCGCGCGAGGCCGAAAGTTGCTTGTTGACGCGGTCCAGGCTGCTGCGAGAGCCGGTCTTGGTTGAACGGAACAGATCCGCCGAAGAAAAATCCATCGCAACCTCCTATCGAACCGAAGAATCGCCCGAGGCCGAAGAGGTATCGGGCTCGTCATAAATCACGCCGAGCACGTCGCGCACGACATGCATCGCGGTATCCGAACCACCGCCGCCCTGCTCCAGGACAGTAGCGATGACATACTTGGGATCATCGGCCGGTGCATAGGCGCAGAACCACGCGTATTCGTCCTCGCCGCTTTTCTCGCCCGTGCCCGACTTGCCGTACACCTGCGGCGTCAGGGTGCCAAAGTGAGCCGCCAGGGACGTCGATGCCGTGTAAATCACGTCGTGCATGCCGTTGCGAACAAGAGTCAAATCCGAATCGCTGTTGATCTTGGCCTCCAGGCGCTTCTTCTTGCCCTTGCCGTTGTACTTATAGGCATCGCCGTCGCCATCGCGCGACACGGCAGACAAAAACACGTGAGGCACGTACTGTTTGCCGCCGTTGGCAAGACCCATATAGGCGCACGCCATCTGCAGGGGCGTCACCAAAATGTCGCCCTGGCCGATGGCAATGTTGGTCATATCGCCGGCATTCCACTTGCGGTCCTCGGCAGAGGCGTCGGTAAAGTACGACTCTTTCCACTCGGCATCGGGAATACGGCCCGCGCCCTCACTCGGCAGATCGATACCGCAGGTCTTGCCTAGGCCCCAGCGACGAAAGACCTCCTGCAGGCCCTCGGAATGTTGCTCGTCATAAAAGAAGGCCTTGCCCATGTCGTAGAAGACGGGGTCGCACGAGTTGGCGATACCCGACTGCAGCGTCATGGTGCCGTGGCCAGACGTCAGCCAGCAGCGCTTGCCCCAAGCCTTGCCCAGGCCCGTCCAATAGCCCGTGCAGTTGGTTGTCTGCGTTGAAGTGTAGGTTCCAAACTCAAGACCGGCCAGTGCCGAGAGCGGCTTGATGGTCGAGGCCGACATGTACTGTCCGCTAATGGCGCGGTTGAGCAGCGGGTGCGAACCCTTGTCATCATTGAGCTCGGTCCACACGTCATTTGAGATGCCGCCGATAAAGACGGACGGATCGAACTTGGGCTCGCTCGCCATGCCCAGAATCTCGCCGTTGTTGGGATCGAGGCACACCACGGCGCCGTTGCCGGCGTTGCTGTAGCCCGTGGTCTTGGCGAGTTCGATAGCGCTCGCCAACGCCGTCTCGCAGGCTTGCTGAATCTTGAGGTCAAGCGTGAGCTTAATGTCGGAGCCGGCCTTGGCGGGCACGGCGCCGGCCTGACCAGTCACGTTGCCCGAGGCATCGACCTTGACGGTCTGCTCGCCACGAATACCCTGCAGCAGGTTTTCGTAGTAGCTCTCAACACCCGCCTGGCCCACGATATCGCCCGACTGGTACGTAATCCGGCCAGCAGAAGCATCATCATCGCCAGAGGTTTTCTTATTCTGGGCCTCGAGCTGCTCGGAGGTAATGGTGCCGGTATAGCCCAAGATATGGCATGCCGTCTCGCCATATGGATACTGGCGCTCGGTGCGCTCGGCAATCTTCACGCCAGGGAACTCGCCGGCGTGCTCCTGAATATAGGCAACCGTGGAGCGGCGCACGTCCGTCGCGATGGTATGCAGGCTCTGGGCGCCCTCGGAATTGTCCTGGATATTGCGCAGCACCGCGACGTAGGGCATACCGAGCACGTTGGCAAGATGGCGAACCAGCACAGTGTCATCGGCCAGGTCGCGATAGGCGACAACGGCAAGTGAGGGACGGTTTTGCACAAGTGCCACGCCATTGCGATCAAGGATTCGCCCGCGCACAGCGGGTGTGGTAACGGTGCGCGTCTGATTGCTATTAGCCTGCTTTTCGTAATAGTCCGACGAGACCATCTGCATACCCCACAGCTTGACGGCAAGCGCCGCGAACATCGCGCCCACACCCGTGGTGAGGATGGAGAAGCGGCCCTTAAAGGCGGTCGCCGCGGTATTGCCCTCGCCCTCGGTGGCGCGCGGGGCCGTTCCATGCTGCGTATCGTAGGTAAAACGGGAATCGCCGCGACGCATGATGACCAGCGCGACCACGATGGCCACAACCAGCACGATACCGGCGATAATAACCGTCATCTGGGAAGACATCTACAGGCCTCCCCTATTTGAGCTTACGGGTCTTGGGCTTAAAGCGCATGCCCGTCTGGCGTCCGCCACGTGCCGAGAATCCATAACCGGACTGCGGCACGACGCCGGACATCAAAAACGGAATGGCAACCAGACCCGTCAGGATCGAAGACGGCAGCGCATGGCCGAAGATCGCCACGACAAAGCTCGTCTCCAAACCCATAAACAGCAAGATGATGCTGTAGATCACATTAATAACGAGCGCGAAGGCACCCACCGTGATGCCGCGCGCACTCGGGGTACCGCCCGTCTGACCGGCGGCGCTATGCACCAGGGCAAAAGAACCCACGGTCAGCAGGAGCGACATAACGCCCACCGGCACGGCAGCGGAAAGGTCATAGAACAAGCCGCTGCAAAAACCGCATACGACGGCACGGGTCGGGTCGCCCGAGAACACGCTTAGGCACACCAGGATAATCATAAAGTTGACGCGACCGCCCGCAATGGAGATCTGCGGTGCCAGGCCTGCCTGCAGCAGCACGCACACGATGGCGGCGATTACAAACGTGCGGGAGCTCATCCCCTGCTCGTGTAGATCCATGGACATGCCCCCTATTCGCTCGAGCCGGAATCGGTCGTCTCGGACGTGTCGGAACCGTCATCCGGGCTCTCGTCCTTCGTCTTGGTCGCAGCATCGCGCGACGTTCCCTGCGGCGTGCTGTTGGCCGTGTTCACGTCCTCATCCGAGGCCGACTGTTCGTCGGTCAGCGAGGTAATGACCAGCACTTCCTCGTTATTCTCGGCCGTCGTCTGGGCGCGCACCACAATGGTGTAGTACACGTCGTTAGCCGATTTCTCAACCGACGAGACGGTGCCGAGCGGTAGACCCTTGGGGAACACACCGCCAATACCCGAGGTCACGATGATGTCGCCAACCTTAACGTCGGAATCGACGCTCACATACTCAAGACGCAGCGTACCGTCAGCCTGACCCTGCAGCATGCCCTGGGCGCGCGTGTCCTGCACCATGGCGGACACGCCCGAGCTCTCATCGCCAATCAGACGCACGGTGGACGTCTTGGCCGAGACCTCGATAATCTGGCCTATGACACCGGCAGAACTCGTCACAGGCATGTTGATGGTAAGCCCGTCGGCAGAACCCTTGTCGATGGTGACGGTCGAGGTCCAGGCATCGCCCGAAGCGCCGACGATACGAGCTGCGGTTGATTTGAGGTTGTAGGTCGACTGGAGGCCGACCAGCCCCTCCAGACGCTCGGCGGTCTTTTGAGCCTCGGAGAGCTCGGCAACCTTAGAGGTCAGTTCCTCGTTTTGCTTCTTAAGCTCGTCAAGCGTGTCCTGCGACGCCGTAAGGTTAGAGAACACATTGCCGATCGCATTGAAGGGAGCCGCCACAGCCGAGCCCACAAAGCGCACCGGCGAGGTAATCGTCGTCACGCCCGAGCGCACGGCATGAATCGGCCCGGCCTCGCCCTCACGGATATAAAACGTGAGCAGCAACACCGAAATCAGGCTGAAAACAATCAACGGGCGCATACCCGTTGATTGTCGCTTGGTATTCAGATTTGTAGAGAAACCCGAAGATCGTGCCAAATGGAATCCACCTTTTGGAAATTAAGCATTGGTCTGGACGAAGCCGCCATCAAACGCATTGGCCTCGAGCACGCGGGCACAGCCGTTAACAACGTTATCGAGCGCCGTGGGGCTGACGTTGACCGAAACGCCGGTCTCATCGCGCAGGCGCACGTCGAGACCGCGCAGCAGCGCGCCGCCTCCAGTCAGCAAAATGCCATAGTACATAAGGTCCGAGGCAAGATCGGGAGGCGTAGCGTCGAGCGCGTCCTTGACGGCCTTGGCCATCTCGTCGAGCGGCTTGTTGAGTGCGCGACGAATCTCCTCGCTCTCGATGCGCACGGTCTTGGGCAGACCGGTGATCACGTCGCGGCCGTTGACCTCGACGTCGAGCTCGTCCTTGAGCGGCACGGCGGAGCCGACCTTAATCTTGATGTCCTCTGCCGTACGCTCGCCGATGGCAAGGTTGTAGGCATCGCGAACGTGCGTGAGGATAGCCTGGTCGAACTCATCGCCGGCAATACGGATGGACTGCGAGACGACGATACCGCCCATAGCGATAACGGCAACCTCGGTGGTACCGCCACCGATGTCGATGACCATGGAGCCGGTGGGCTCCTCGACGGGCAGGTCGGCGCCGATAGCGGCAGCCATGGGCTCTTCGATCAGATAGGCCTGGCGGGCACCGGCCTGGATCGTGGCCTCAAAGACAGCGCGCTTCTCGACCGACGTGACGCCGGAGGGAACGCAGACGACAACACGCGGACGCGGAGTCCACGGATAGCGCTTCTCGGACGCCTTGTCGATAAAGTAGCGAAGCATGGCCTCGGTAACATCGAAGTCGGCGATGACGCCGTCCTTCAGGGGACGAACGGCCACGATGTTGCCGGGCGTACGGCCGAGCATGCGCTTTGCCTCGATACCGACCGCCAGGATGCGCTCGTCGTTCTTGTCGATGGCGACTACAGAGGGCTCGCGAATGACGATGCCCTTCCCGCGCACGGAGACAAGCGTATTTGCGGTGCCGAGGTCGATGGCAAGATCGCCCGCATAGCTACCGAAGAACATATCCATCAAAGAAAACAACGCAACTCCTGATGTGTTGGATGATTGCTGGAAAACTACTAGCTCATCATACTAGCGCAAGCCCGACACCTCACTTGCGGTGAAGCGCCGGGCAAAGCTAAATCCCATAAGGTCACTACTGGTTGTCAGCAGCCGAGAAATCCATATCGAGCGAAGAAACGGCCCAGCCGATATGGTTGTCGGAGCGCACGAATTTGACGGTGTACTCCTGCTCGCCGCCCTTGGACAGCGATGCCTTCACCTTGGCGGTCGTCTCGGTCATGGACTGATCCATGCCCTCGACGGACACGGTGGCACCCTGCGGAATCGAGGAGATAATCATCGACTTAGCGTCCTCGGACAGGCTCGAGGCCAGGCAAGACTCGGCCTTTGCGGCGTCACCGTCGCCGGCAGCCTGGAACAGATCGGTAACGACAGACTCCTGAGACGGGAAGCCAAAGCCGCGCGTGTAGGCAAAGCCCAGACCGCCCGCGGCGATCAAAATGAGCAGAAGCAGCACGATGAAGACTTTGAGGCCCGTGTGGCGATGGCGACGACGGACCTTGGCCTGCTTACGATCCTGACGGTCCTGCTGGACCATCTCGGACTCGGACAGCGTAAAGAAGCCGGTGTCCGAGGGATCGGGCATAAACTGACCGGTCGCACCCGTAGGATCGAGCGGATCGACGGCAGGAGCGTCCATCGCGGGCGCCGGAGCCGTGGCCATAGCCGTCTGGGCAGACAGCGCAGCAAGCGAATCCTGCACGCGGGCAAGCTCATCGGCCTGCTCGGAGGTGAGCTGGTAGATGCCATCGGCAGTAGCGGCGTTAAAGGCGTCGAGTGCGTCGGAGGGACGGCCGGCGGCAGAAAGCGCCTGACCCATGCCGGCGTTGAGCGCACGCGTGTCGTCGCGGGGGCCGGCAAAGTCGATAGCCGTGCGGTAGGTCTCCACGGCATCCGCCGGACGGCCGAGCTTAATGAAGCAACGACCGAGCTCGCCGAGTGCGGCGGCAGGAGCCGGATTGGCGCCGTCGATGGCAGCCTGACGGAAGGCGGTTCCCGCGTTGGCATAGTCGCCCGACTGGAACAGCGCATTGCCCAGGCCCAGATAGGCCTTGAACGGCGTGGCATAGGAAGCATCCTGCGTAGCAGCAGAGAACGCCTGGGCGGCCGTCGCGTAGTCGCCCACGGCGGCGAGCGCCTTGCCGCGGTTGGTGAGCAGCGCGCCGCGCTTGCCGTAGGTGCCGTCGTTGAGGGCGGCGGCATAGGCCTCGGCGGCCTCGGCATACATGCCCAGGTGCATCAAGGCGTTGCCACGAAGGTGATCTGCCTCGCCCATAATCTCATCGGGAGTTTTTGCCGCCCCAAGCATCTGGGCTGCAGCGGAAAAATCACCCGCGCGGTAAGCGGCGCGGCCCTGTTGGATCAGCTGGCTATTCAAGGAAGTCCCCTTTACTCGTGAACGATCTCGACATGAACGATCTCGTCGCCGGCACGCAGCTGCGAAATCACATCGAGACCCTCGACCGTGGTACCAAAGACGGTGTAACCGGAATCGAGGTTATGCTGGGCACCCAGGCAGAAGTAGAACTGCGAACCCGCGGAATCGGGGTCCATGGAGCGTGCCATGGCAAGGGCGCCATCGACATGGCTGTTGCGCGGATTGGTGGCAAACTCGCCCTTGATGCAGTAGCCGGGGCCACCGGTACCGGGCATGCCGTCGGGGCCCTCAAGACCGGCAGCGACGTCGGCGCCGGACATGTCGCGGGTATTGGGGTCCCCGCCCTGGATAACAAAACCGGGCACATAGCGATGGAACTTAAGGCCATCATAGAAGCCCATCGTGGAAAGCTCGCAGAAATTCGCGACATGAATGGGAGCGCCCTCGCCGTCAAACTTGACCTTGATGGTACCCTTCGACGTCTCGATTACGGCGCACTCGTCGCCGACAAGCTGATACTCGGGCGTGTAGAGCTCTTTCTTAAAACCAAACATGTGGTTCCTTCCTCGTGCGTTTAAAGCATATTTGTACGAATTGTAGCAATAAGCACGGGCTTACATCAATTGCGCACGTAGGTTATGCCGACTATGGCGAACTAATTTTAGGAACGCTGCTGCGGCTTCCAGGAACCCACATTGGCATCGTACTGGTTCAGCGCGCTATTGCCGCCCTGCGCGATGGGCGCCAGGATCTCGCTTTGGTGGGAACTCATCGACTCGCCATCGGGAATGGCCAGCGAGATATCCCAGCTCTGGCAAATCACGTCGACGCGCTCATACATCCACTCGGCAAGCTGCTTTAAGTGGGTGATGTCATCCGCATAGACCGTATCGTCCTGGTACTTAAGGTTGTTGAGCTCATCTTGCGTCTTTTTGATCTGGTCGCGCAGGGCGTAGGCACTCTGCGACAGCTCCTGACGGGTGGACAGCGGCGTTCGGAGATAGCCGTTGTTGAAGGAATCGATGACCTCTCCGATCTGATCCTCGTCAGCATAGGACACGATGGTCTGATACAGACCGTCGAGCCTGGTATAGAGCTGATCATCGGTGAGCACGGTTTCTTCCTGGACCACCTCGGCAAAATCGTCCTGCTTGGTATCGTCCTCAGTGGCCTCGCCCTTTTGGCGCGTGGGGAAGGTGGTTTGTGCAGCTTGGCCAAACTGGTCGTAGAAGCCGGGCATAACACCCATGGGATCGGCCGTCACGAACCAATAGGCACCGCCGCAAACGACGGCAAGGACCGCGATGACAATAAGCGGCTTGGGAATATGACGCTTGTGCTTGTGATAGGCGTCCTCGTCGGGGTGCACCTTGCGCTTGGGTTTTTGAGCATCGTCATGCAGGGAAACGGGCATGGGAATATCGACCTTGGGGATACCGAAATCCTTATCGAAAGCCGGCAGCACGCAGGTCTCATTGGGGTCGGCGGCGTCTGAGAGCACTGCAGCGGCAGAGGTCGACGCATGAGGCACCTCGGTGTCAATCTGCTCTTGCGTTAGGCGCGGAAAGCCCGCCGTGCGGCCCGCTGCCAGGTCGGATGCGGCCGCGTCCTCGGAGAGGATACCCGGAGCGGGGCGTCCGCATTTAGGGCACGTACGATCATGCGGAGAAAGACGGGCACCGCAGCCCTCACAGAACACGAACTCGGTGTGCTCCGGACCATCGCCCGGACCCACGTAGGCGTTGCAGTAGGGGCAGAACGAGGCGCCGTCCTCGATAGTCTTAAGGCAATGCGGGCAGATCACGGCATCCTCTTTTCGAAGCAATTCAAACAATCGAGGTTAGAGCATAACATCGCCACGGCCCCACAGGAACAAGGCACCAATTCAACATCGCCAGGGCGCGTAGCTACTTCTTCTTTTTGCTCGGCATCGAGACTTTGATGCCTTGGGCGGACTTGGTTACGCGAGAGCGCTTGGCTCCGCTACCCTTCTTTTTCTTGGGCTGGGCCTGGGCCACGCCCTCGAGTGCGCGGGCCTCGGCCTCACGAACGGTGCGAGATTCGCGGCGCTGCGCCATGTCGGCGGCGACGCGCTTGGCAAAACGCTCCGCCGTCGAACCCGTCGAGCTCACCTTGCCGCCACCGCGACCCAGGCGGACGCGCACACCGCGACCAAAACCAGTTGCGGCATGACGACGACGCGGCTTAAGCGAATCCATCATCGTGGCGAGCTTAAAGAACACCGAGCAGGTAAAGGCCACGATGACAGCCAAGATAACCATCTGGCCCATCGACAGGTTGGCAATAGACAGCAGCTCCGGGAATCCGATAACGCCCACCAAGATGCCGGCGACTACAAACACAAAGAGCACCACGCGCAAGGGCGTGAGAGGCTGCGAGATGCGCCAGATCAGGCTGACGCTCGCCGCGCACGACGTAAGCAGGCACATCGTAGACAGCGTGAGCTGGTTAAAGCCAAACACGCGCGCCACAAAGATATCGAGCGCCGCGGCCAAAATGACCGCAATCGACGCCGGCAGTGCCCGCTTGAGCACGTTCGTCAGGAACGACCCCTTCACGCGAGCATTGTTGGGCTCCAGGCCCAAGACAAAGCCCGGCGCGCCAATGCAGAAGAAGTTGATGAGCGTCATCTGAATCGGCTCGAAAGGGTACGGCGGCAGCGCGATGCACAGCGCCGCCAGGCCCATCGAGAACAGCGTCTTGGTCAAGAACAGCGAAGCCGAACGCTGCAGGTTGTTGATGGAGCGACGGCCCTCGGCCACCACGGCGGGCATCGAGGCAAAGTCGTTGTCGACAAGTACGATCTCGGCCACGTTACGCGCGGCATCGGAGCCGGCCGCCATGGCGACGGAGCAGTCGGCCTCCTTGAGCGCCAGCACGTCGTTGACGCCGTCGCCCGTCATGGCCACGGTGTGCTCGCGGCGCTTGAGTGCCTGCACGAGCTCGCGCTTCTGCTGCGGGGTCACACGACCAAAGACATGGTAGCGGTCCACTGCGGCATCGAGCTTGGCCGGCGTATCGAGCGTCGTGGCGTCCACATAAGCGTCCGCCCCCGGCACGCCCACCACGCGTGCGATCGACGACACCGTACGCGGGTCGTCGCCACTGATCACGTTGAGGGTCACGCCCTGCTCGTTAAAGTAGCCGATGGTCTCGGCCGCCGAGGTACGGATCTCGTCGCGGATGGTCACAAAGCCCACGGGCTCGGCCTCGCCCACCATATCGCCATCGGGCGTAAAGCCGTCCACGCGCGCCACCACGAGCACGCGGCAGGTATCGGCAAGCTCGGCGACACGGTTCTCGACCTGCGAAAACGCACGCTCCGAAAGCACAAACTGCGCAGCGCCCATCACATAGGAGCCCTGCGCAAACGAAGCGCCACTCCACTTTTTGGAGGACGAGAACGGAATGACCGACAGCGGCTCAGACACCTCGACCGGGCGATCGGCGTAATAGTTGAGCAGCGCCTGGCAGGTCTCGTTGGCATCGGCCGAAGTCGCACGCGCCACGTTAGCCAGCGCAAAATCGAGCACCGTGGTATCGACGGGAACGGCGGCGTCGCTCTCCCCCGCACCCATACCCTCGACCGGCAGCGGATACGTGCCCTCGACCTCCATGCGACCCGACGTGATGGTGCCCGTCTTGTCCAGGCACAGCACGTCGACGCGCGCGAGCGTCTCGATGCAGTAGAGCTGCTGCGCCAGCACCTTGCGGCGGGCCAGGCGCACCGTGGCGATGGCGAGCACCGACGAGGTCAGCAGCACCAGGCCTTGCGGGATCATGCCCAGCAGGGCGCCCACTGTGGACAGCAGCGCCGACGAAGGCACATGGCCAGCCAACAGCTCGGAGAAGCACCACGAAAGCGCGCTATCGCCTGGGGTTCCCGCGGCATCCCACAGCTCGCTCACACTCGAGGCAAACAACGCCAAACCGAGCGGGATCATGATGATGCTCGCAAAGCGCACGATGGCGTTAAGCGCGTTCATGATCTCGGAATTGACCTTTTTGACGTACTTGGCCTCGTTATTAATTTTGGCCACGTAGTTGTCGGCGCCGACATGGATCACGCGGGCGCGCAGCAGGCCCGAGTCGATAAAACTGCCGCTCATGAGCTCGGAACCGGGCTGTTTCTTAATAAGGTCGCTCTCGCCCGTCAGCAGGCTCTCGTTCACGAGCGCCTCGCCCGAAACCACCACGGCGTCAGCGGGAATCTGGTCGCCACGCCCCAGGCGGATGATGTCGTCGAGCACAATCTGATCCAGGTCGAGCTCAACCTCGGAGCCGTCGCGCACCGCGATGGCCTTCTTGGAGGTCAGCAGCGTGAGCTTATCGACCATCTTCTTGGAACGCATGGACTGAATGACGCCAATAGCGGTATTGAGGAACACCACGAACAGGAACGTCAGATTCTTAAACGAACCGGTCAAAATGACCAGGAACGCCAAGATCACGTCGATCAAATTGAACAGCGTGCAGAGGTTCTCGATGATGAGCTCTTTGACCGACTTGGTCTTGAGCTCCATGTTGCGGTTGATCTTACCGGCGGCGATGCGCTCCTCGACCTCGGCGGTCGAGAGTCCGCGCTCGATATCCGTTGCTGCCATACCACGTCCCATCACGTCGCGTCGGTATAAGAAAAACCGCCCGGACCATGCGAGGTTCGGACGGTCTTACGTTCGATGGTGCCCCATGTTGGATTCGAACCAACGGCCTTCTGCTCCGGAGGCAGACGCTCTAATCCCCTGAGCTAATAGGGCCAACGGTTGGCATTATACCCAAGTGCACCACGGGCTATCAAAATAAAAGAAAAAGCTTTGCAATTCCGGGGAAGACGCGGCGCAACGGCTCACTTTAGAAGGCAAAAGCGAATCAGATAGTATAAACTCTCATGCACCATATATACACGGCTCGCGATGCGGGCCGTTTTTGCAAGGGTTATCCATCGAGGTGAGAGGCACACCATGATTGCAATTTTAAAGCAGAGCGCCAGCGACGAGGCCGTCAGTCACATCGTCAGCTGGATCGAGAAAAAGGGACTCAAGACCGACGTCTCGCGCGGCGAGAACGAGACGATCATCGGCCTGGTGGGCGATACGACCAAGATCGACCCATTCCTGCTCGAGTCCATGGACGTCGTCGAGCGCGTGCAGCGCGTCTCCGAGCCGTTCAAGCGCGCCAACCGCAAGTTCCACCCCGAGGACTCCGTCATCGACTGCGGCCACGGCGTCAAGATCGGCGGCGACCAGTTCCAGGTCATCGCCGGCCCGTGCTCCGTCGAGGGCGAGAACCTCATCCGCATCGCCCGCCGCGTGAAGGCAGCCGGCGCCACGATGCTGCGCGGCGGCGCCTACAAGCCCCGCACTTCCCCGTACGCCTACCAGGGCATGGGCCCCGCCGGTCTGGACCTGCTGTGCGAGGCATCCGCCGAGCTCGACATGCCGATCGTCACCGAGATCATGGACCCGCGCGACGTGCAGGTCTTCCTCGACAAGAAGATTGACGTCATGCAGATTGGCGCTCGCAACGCCCAGAATTTCCCCCTGCTCAAGGAGGTCGGCAAGACGCAGACCCCGGTTCTGCTCAAGCGCGGCATGTCCGGCACCGTCGACGAGCTGCTCATGGCTGCCGAGTACATCATGAGCGAGGGCAACGACAACGTCATCCTGTGTGAGCGCGGTATCCGCACCTTCGAGACCCGCACCCGCAACACCTTCGACCTCAACGCCGTGCCGGTGCTCCACCACCTGTCGCACCTGCCCGTCGTTGCCGACCCCAGCCACGCCACCGGCTACACCCGCTACGTTGAGCCTATGGCGCTCGCGGCGACCGCCTGCGGCGCCAACGGTCTGGAGATCGAGGTCCACGACGACCCGAGCCATGCTTGGTCCGACGGCGCTCAGGCCCTCACCCCCGACCAGTTCGACGACACCATGCGCCGCATCCGCGCCATCCGCGAGGTCGTCTGCCAAGAGACCATGGAGTAGGCCATGGGTACGGTGAGAAACGCGCGCGTTAACCAGGGCGGCCCCAAATGCGCCGGCATCGTGGGCCTGGGCCTCATCGGCGGCAGCTTTGCCCGCGGCTATGCGCAGGCGGGCGTTCGCGTGCTGGCCTGGGACCCCGACGATGACGTCATGACGGCCGCCAGCATGGGCACCGTCGCCGGCGAGCTCAACGACGAGACGCTCGGCGAGTGCGACATCATCGTGCTGGCCTGTTACCCCGAGGCCTGCATCGAGTGGCTCGAGGTGCACGCCCAGGCGCTCGCCGACGCCACCGATACCGAGGCCATCATGGGCCCCGTGGTGATCGACACCGTGGGCGTGAAGGGCATTGTGTGCGAGCGGGCCTTTGAGCTCGCGCGAGAGCACGGTTTTTATTTTGTTGGTGCACACCCCATGGCTGGCACCCAGTTCTCGGGCTATGCGCACTCCCGCGCCGACCTGTTCCAGGGCGCGCCACTCGTGCTCGTGCCGCCCGCGGTGGACGATGCGCTTAAGCTGGAGCTTTTGGGCCAGGTGCGCGAGATGGTGCGCCCCCTGGGCTTTGGCAAGTTCAGCGTGACCAGCGCCGCCGAGCACGACCGCGTCATCGCCTTCACGAGCCAGCTTGCGCACGTGGTGTCCAACGCCTACGTCAAAAGCCCCACTGCCCAGGTCCACCACGGCTTTTCGGCTGGTAGCTACCGCGATCTCACCCGCGTGGCGCACCTCAACCCGCAAATGTGGTCCGAGCTCATGATCGATGACGCCGACGCACTCGCCTTCGAGATCGACCATCTGATCGACTCGCTCGGTGCCTACAGCCGCGCGCTCAAAGATCGCGACCAGCGCTATCTGGAGAATCTCCTTGCCGAAGGCGACCGCATCAAGCGCGCACTCGACGACGAGGCCTCCCACTAGACCACCTATCACGCCAGGTCGAAAGGACCGAAGCTTATGGCGATTACCATCGATATCGACACCGCACGCCCCTACCAGGTGCATGTGGGCACGTTTTTGCTGGAGCAGGCAGGTCCGCTCGTCCGCACCACCGCCGGCGGCACCCGCGCCGTCATCGTGACGGACACCAACGTGGGCCCGCTCTATCAGATGCCCGTTAAGCAGAGCCTGGAGGCGTCAGGCTACGAGGTGAGCATCTGCACCTTCGAAGCCGGCGAGGCCCATAAGCGCGCCGAAACCTATGTTGCCATTTTGGAGTTTGTGGCCGAGCACGAGCTTTCGCGCTCCGACGTGATCGTGGCACTCGGCGGCGGTGTCGTGGGCGACGTGGCGGGCTTTGTGGCCGCCACCTACATGCGCGGCTGCAAGTTTGTGCAGATCCCGACGAGCCTGCTCGCCATGGTGGATTCGTCGGTGGGCGGCAAGACCGCCATCGACCTGGCTGCCGGCAAGAACTTGGCCGGCGCCTTTTGGCAGCCAAGCGTGGTTATCGCCGACGTGGGATGCCTGGCGACCCTCACGCCCGAGCAGTTCGCTGACGGCTGCGGCGAGGTCGTCAAGCACGCCGTGATCGCCGACCCGGAGCTCTTCGCCGAGCTGGAGAAGACCCCGCTCACGCTGGAGCTGCTCAACCGCGACGTGGCCCGCGTAGCGCTCATCATCGCCCGCAATATCGACATCAAGCGCGCCGTGGTCGTCGCCGACGAGCGCGAAACCAACCAGCGCAAGCTCCTCAACTTTGGACACAGCGCCGGACACGCCGTCGAGGCCTGCGAGCACTTTGAGCTCGGACACGGCAACTGTGTGTCGATCGGCATGGGCATCATCACGCGCGCCGCGGCCCTGCACGGCGTTTGCGATGCCGTACTGCCCGGTCGTATTGAGGAACTCTGCGCCCGCCATGGCCTCAAGACCCGCTGCGACCTAGATGCCGATGCCGTCTTTGCCGAGGCGCTCCACGACAAGAAGCGCGCGGGCGACACCATCGACCTGGTGATTCCGCACGGCATTGGCCGCTGCAGCATCGACCGCACGCCACTTTCCACTTTCCACGAACTCATTGCCGAGGGCCTCGGCCAGAAGGGAGACGCATCCGCATGCTAGCCCGCATCACCCCGTCCCCGCTTAAGGGCACCGTTCCCGCCATCGCGTCCAAGTCGATGGCGCATCGCCTCATCATCTGCGCCGCGCTTGCCAACGGCGAGACGCACGTCACCTGCAACACCACCTGCGCCGACATCGAGGCCACGGTGCGCTGCCTTACGGCACTGGGTGCTCGCATCGAGACCGTCGAGGACGGCTTCCAGGTCCACCCCACCATGAAGAGTGTTGAGTTTGGCCTGCTCAAGGCCCTTGCCGGCGGCACGCTTGACTGCGGTGAAAGTGGCTCCACGCTGCGCTTTATGCTGCCTGTCGCCTGCGCGCTGGGTGCGGATGCCACCTTCGTAGGCCAGGGCCGCCTGGGCGCCCGCCCGCTCTCCCCGCTCTCGGACGAGATCATCGCCGCCGGCTGCGACCTACAGGGTCTGGGCGGTTTTCCGCTCAAGACGAGCGGCCGCATGCGCCCGGGCACCTTTGTGCTTCCGGGCAACGTGAGCTCGCAGTACATCTCGGGCCTGCTGCTGGCAGCCCCGCTGCTGGCCCAGCCCTCCTGCGTGCAGGTAACCGGCCTCATCGAGAGCCGCCCCTACATCAACCTGACGATACAGGCCATGAAGGCCTTTGGCGTCGAGGTCAACGTCGAGCGCATTCCGGCCAAGGACGACCAGCCCGAGGTCACGAACTTCCGCGTGAGCAGCGGCTCGTACCGCACGCCCGGCAGCGTAGCCGTCGAGGGCGACTGGTCCAACGCCGCCTTTTGGCTGTGCGCCGGTGCCATCGGCACCGACCCAATCACCGTCGAGGGCGTGTCACTGAGCTCCGCACAGGGCGACCGTAACGTGCTTGCCGCGCTTTCGCGCTTTGGCGCCCGCATCGTGCGCTCCACCAACGCCGCCACCGTGCAGTCCGACAAGCTCGCCGGCTTTGAGATGAGTGCCCACGACATTCCGGACCTGGTGCCCGTCATCTCGGCCGTGGCCTCGCTGGCACAGGGCCGCACCTTTATTCGCGATTGCGCCCGTCTGCGCATCAAGGAATCCGACCGTCTGGTCACCACCACCCGCGAGCTCACCGCGCTGGGCGCGCAGGTGCGCATTGCCGGCGATGACCTCATCATCAAGGGTGTCGATGCCTTCACCGGCGGCGAGGTCGATTCGCACAACGACCATCGCATCGCCATGATGGCCGCTATCGCCGCGAGCCGCGCCACCGGCGAGGTCGTGATCCACGGCGCCGAGGCCGTCAACAAGTCCTATCCCGATTTCTTCGACCACTACCGCCTGCTGGGCGGCAAGGTCACACTCGAGGAGGAATAGCATGTCCTCGACCTTTGGCAACGTCTTGCACTTAAGCATCTTCGGCCAGTCGCACTCCCCCGCCATCGGCTGCTCACTCGATGGCATTCCGGCGGGCATCGCCGTGGACCAGGAGCAGCTGCAGGCCTTCCTCGACCGTCGCGCCCCCGGTCGCGACGAGACCGCAACCAAACGCCGCGAGGCCGACGCCGCGCACATCATCGCCGGTGTTGTCGATGGACATACCACCGGCGCGCCCATCGCCGCGATTATCGAGAACACCAACACGCGCTCCAAGGATTACTCCGAGCTGCGCCGCAAGCCCCGTCCCGGACATGCGGACTTCCCTGCGCGCGTGAAGTATCACAACATGCACGATGTCGCCGGCGGCGGACACTTCTCCGGCCGCCTAACGACACCCCTGTGCATCGCCGGCGGCATTGCGCTGCAGGCACTCGAGGCCCGCGGCATTAAAGTGATGGCGCATGTGGCGCAGATCGGCGGCATCTCCGACCTGCCGATGGACGACATAGTCTATCGCGAGGCCGACCGCAAGGCGATCCTTACGAACGATCTGCCGTGCATTGACGCCGCCGCAGCCGGCCGCATGCGCGAGGAGATCCTAGCCGCGCGCGACGAGCTTGACAGCATCGGCGGCATCGTGGAGTGCGGCATCTACGGACTTCCCGCGGGCATCGGCGACCCCATGTTCGACGGCATCGAGAACCGCATCGCGCAAATCGCGTTTGGCATTCCAGCCGTAAAGGGCGTGGAGTTTGGCATGGGCTTTGCCGTGGCCGCCATGCGCGGCAGCGAGAACAATGATCCGTATCGCATCGATGCCGAGACCGGCGAGATCGAGGTCGAGTCCAACAACGCCGGCGGCATCCTGGGCGGTATTTCGACCGGCGCGCCCGTCATGTGGCGCATGGCCGTAAAGCCGACGCCCTCCATTGGCCGCGAGCAGCAGACGGTGGACATGGACGCTATGGAAAATGCCGAGCTCTCGGTCCACGGCCGCCACGATCCCTGCATCGTCCCCAGAGCTGTCCCCGTAGCCGAGGCAGCCGCCGCCCTTGCCATCTGGGACGCCCTCCTCGAAGACGCCGCCCAGCGCTAACTACCCACCCCTCAACATCCCCCGACACGTGAAAGGGGTCTCCATGGACCTTGCTGACATCCGCCAGGCCATCGATGGCATCGACACCACGCTCCTCAACAGCTTTGTCGAGCGTATGGACATTGCCACCGAGGTCGCCAAGTCAAAAATCGAGATGGGCAAGGCCGTCTTCGACCCCGCCCGTGAGCGCTCCAAGCTCAACAACCTCGCCAGCCGCGCGCCCGAGCGCTACGAGGCGCAGACCATCACCCTGTTCCGTCTCCTCATGAGCATGAGCAAGGCCGAGCAGCAGCGCTACATCAACGAGCTCAAGGGCATCACCGTCTCGCAAAAGGCCCACGCCACGGCTGCAGCCTCCGACACGCCCTTCCCTCAAACGGCCACCGTCGCCTGCCAGGGCGTCGAGGGCGCTTACAGCCAAATCGCCGCGTGCAAGCTCTTCGACGTGCCCGACATCGCGTTTTTCGAGACCTTCGAGGGCGTCATGTGCGCCGTGCGCGACGGCTTCTGCGAGTTTGGCGTGCTGCCCATCGAGAACTCCACCGCCGGCTCGGTCAACGCCGTCTACGACCTGCTCGCCCAGTTCGACTTCCACATCGTGCGCTCGCTTCGCCTCAAAATCGACCACAACTTGCTCGTCAAGCCCGGCACCAAGCTTGCGGACGTGCACGAGGTCTACAGCCACGGCCAGGCCATTGCCCAATGCGCCGGCTTTATCGAGGCACACGACCTGCACGCCACCAAGTACCCCAACACGGCCATGTCGGCCGAGATGGTCGCCAGCTCCGAACGCACCGACGTTGCCGCCATCGCCTCGCGCAGCTGCGCGGCGCTCTATGGTCTGGAGGTGCTGGAGCCCAATATCCAGGACTCGGACAACAACTACACGCGCTTCGTCGTCATCAGTCGCGAGCCGCGCGTCTACCCCGGCGCCAACCGTACCTCGCTCATGATCACCACGGCCAACGAACCGGGCGCCCTCTATCGCGTACTCGAGCGCTTCTACGCACTCAACATCAACCTTATCAAGCTCGAGAGCCGCCCCATCCCCGGGCGCGACTTTGAGTTTATGTTCTACTTCGATCTGGACTGTCCCTTTGGCAGCAAAGCCCTCGACGACCTGCTCGACTCGATTGACGAGGTGTGCGAGAGCTTCACCTACTTTGGCAGCTACACGGAGGTGCTCTAGATGACTGACGTCGCCACAACCCGCCCCTACGGCGTGCTGGGCCGCGTGCTGGGCCACAGCTACACCCCGACCATCTACAAGGAGCTCGCGGGGCTTGAGTACGTGCGTTTTGAGCGCGAGCCCGAGGACCTCGCGGCCTTTATGACGGGCGACGAGTGGGAAGGCACCAACGTGACCATTCCCTACAAGCGCGCCGTCATGGACTACCTGGACGAGCTGAGCCCGCTCGCCGAACGCATGGGCAACGTCAACACGATCACGCGTCTGCCCGATGGCCGTCTGCGCGGCGACAACACCGACTACTTCGGTTTCCAGTGCCTGGTCGAGGAGCTGGGTGTGGAGATTGCCGGCAAGAAGGTCCTCGTGCTCGGAGCCACCGGAGGCGCCGGCACCACGGCCAGCATGGTGCTGGGCGACCTGGGCGCGCTCGTGGTGCCCGTGGGACGCGCGAGCGAGGTCAACTACGGCAACATCGCACAGCAGTCCGACGCCGCGTTGCTCGTCAACTGCACGCCTGCCGGTATGTTCCCCCACTGCCCCGACGCGCCTTGCACGCTCGAGGGCCTCGACGCGCTCGAGGGCGTCATCGATATCGTTTACAACCCCGCTCGCACGGGACTCATGCTCGAGGCCGAGCGTCGCGGCATCCCCTGCATCGGCGGTCTGCTCATGCTTGTAGCCCAGGCGGCGCAAGCCGTCGAGCGCTATACCGGCCAGGTCACCCCGCGCGGGCGCATCCTGGACGTGACGGAGCGCCTGTCTCACCGCGAGCAGAACATCGCCCTGATCGGCATGCCGGGCTCGGGCAAAACCCGCGTGGGTGAGCAGATCGCCCTGCTCACCGGCCGCGAGCACATCGACCTGGACCGCGCCCTCGAGGAGCGCCTGGGCATGCCCTGCGCCGACTTTATCGTCGAGCGCGGCGAGGCGGCGTTCCGCGAACAGGAGACGGCGGCGCTGGCCGACATCTCCAAGCGCAGCGGCCTGGTGCTTTCCACCGGCGGCGGCGTGGTCACGCGCGACGAGAACTACCCGCTACTGCACCAGAACAGCCAGATCGTGATGCTCAACCGTAAGCTCGACGAACTCGCCCACAAGGGTCGCCCCATCACCGCCCGCGATGGCATCGACAAGCTGGCCGAGCAGCGCATGCCGCGCTACCGCGCCTGGGCCGACTACATCATCGACTCGCGCGATTGCGCCGCCAACACCGCCCAAGCCCTCCTCGACGCCCTCCCACCCGCTCTCTAACCAAAACCACCACAAAGGGGACAGGAACCTATGTGGTGGTTTTTCATTCCGCCGCACCGCCCGCCCAACCGCAAAGGAAGCAACCATGAAAGCACTCGTCATCAACGGCCCCAATCTCAACATGCTCGGCATTCGCGAGCCGGGCATCTATGGCAGCGACAACTACGACCGCTTAGTGCAGATTTGCCAGGAAGCGGGCGCTGCACAGGGCTTCGACGACGTCGAGGTCTTCCAGTCCAACCACGAGGGCAGCATCGTCGACAAGATCCAGGAGGCCTACGGCAAGGTCGACGGCATCGTCATCAACCCGGCGGCATACACGCATACGAGCGTGGCAATCCTCGACGCCCTCAAGGCCGTCGCCATCCCTGCCGTCGAGGTCCACATCAGTGCCGTCGAGACCCGCGAGGACTTCCGCCAGGTGAGCTATGCACGCCTGGCCTGCTTCGCCACCATCACCGGTGAGGGCCTCCAGGGGTATGCGCACGCTCTGGAGCTGTTGAAAGAGCATCTGCTACACTAATCCCTGGGACAAAGACACCAGATATGTTTGTCCCTAAACTAAAGTAACTGTCCAATCGACATACAAAGGAGCTTATCCATGTCCCAGTACGATTACCTCGTCGTCGGTGCCGGCCTTTCGGGTGCCGTCTTTGCCAATGCCGCCAAGCGCGCTGGCAAGTCGGTCCTGGTCATCGATCGCCGCGATCACATCGCCGGCAACATCTACACCGAGGACGTCGAGGGCATCCAGGTCCACCGCTACGGCGCGCACATCTTCCACACCTCCATGAAGGACGTCTGGGACTACGTCAACCGCTTCGCCGAGTTCAACAACTACGTCAACTCGCCGGTAGCCAACTTCCACGGCAACATGTACAACATGCCCTTCAACATGAACACCTTCGCCAAGATGTGGCCGGGCGTCGTAACGCCGGCAGACGCCCGCGCCAAGATCGCCGAGCAGGTGGCTGCCGAGAACATCGGCGAGCCGCAGAACCTGGAGGAGCAGGCGCTGTCGCTCGTCGGCCGCGACATCTTCGAGACGCTCGTGAAGGGCTACACCGAAAAGCAATGGGGCCGCGACTGTAAGGACCTGCCCGCAAGCATCATCAAGCGCCTCCCCTGCCGCTTTACCTACGACAACAACTACTTCAACGACCGCTACCAGGGCATCCCCATGGGCGGCTACACCAAGATGGTCGCCAACATGCTCGAGGGCGTCGAGGTGCGCTGCGGCGTGGAGTACAAGGAGCTGGCCGCCGCCGAGCCCGATATCGCCGACAAGACGATCTACTGCGGCCCCATCGACGCGTTCTACGACTTCAGGCTGGGCACGCTCGAGTACCGCAGCCTGCGCTTCGAGACCGAGACGCTCGACGAGGCCGACCACCAGGGCGTGGCCGTGGTCAACTACACCGAGCGCGAGGTCCCCTACACCCGCATCATCGAGCACAAGCACTTCGAGTTCGGCACACAGGACAAGACCGTCATCACGCGCGAGTACCCGGCGGACTGGAAGCCCGGCGACGAGCCCTACTACCCCATCAACGACGCCAAGAACGAGGCCCTCTACAAGCAGTACGAGGAGCTAGCGGCACAGGAAGGCGACGTGATCTTCGCCGGACGCCTGGGCGGCTACAAGTACTACGACATGGACAAGGCCATCGCCGCCGCCTTTGAGCTCGTCCGCAACGAGCTGGGCGTGGAGCCGACTGAGGCGTAAGAGCCCAACAGCCAAAGGCTGATAGCCATTCTGAAATGTAGAAAGTCCGGTGCAGCATCGCTGCATCGGACTTATTGTTGAGGGAGCACTGCACGCGCACGCGTCCCAAAAAGCAAAGACCCGGCACAATAACCGGGTCTTCAAAAACTCTCTGGTGCTCCATGGCGGATTCGAACCGTCGACCTTGGGATTAGAAGTCCCCTGCTCTATCCAACTGAGCTAATGGAGCATAAAAGCCGCACGTCCAAGCGGGTACAAGTTCGCGCGACTAAAAGATTATAACCTACTTGAACTGGTCGTGGTATGCCTTGCAGACCTCATCCACGGGACCATCCATACGCAGGTCGCCCTTCTCAATCCAAACAGCACGCTGGCAAATGCGCTCAACCTGCTCCATGGAGTGAGAAACGAACAAGACCGTGACGTCACCACTCTCGATAAAGTGCTGAATGCGACGCTCACACTTCTGCTGGAAAAAGACATCGCCAACAGAAAGCGTCTCATCGACGATCAGGATATCGGGCTCGGTAATCGTGGCGATAGCAAAGGCAATGCGCGCGACCATACCCGAAGAGAAGTTCTTCAAGGGCATGTCAACAAAGTCTTTGAGCTCAGCAAACTCGATGATATCGTCAAAGCTAGCGTCAATAAACTCCTTGGTGTATCCAAGGAGCGCACCGTTCAGATAGATATTCTCACGTGCGGTAAGCTCCGGGTCAAAGCCGGCACCGAGCTCAATCAGTGGCGCGATATTGCCGTGGACCTTAACCTCGCCTTCGCTGGGCTCCAAAACGCCAGCGATGATCTTGAGCATCGTAGACTTACCGGAACCGTTAGTACCAACAAGACCAACGACCTCGCCGCGATGCACATCAAACGAAATGTGCTTAAGTGCACGGAACTCCTCAAAGAACAGCTCGTGCTTGGCGAGCTTAATAAAATACTCCTTGAGGTTTGTCAGGGACTCGGACGCCATGTTGAAAATCATGGTAACGTCTTTAACCTCAACAGCAAGGGGCTGCTTGCTGTAATCAATAGCAGATTCAGTCATAAACAGCACTCCTTAGATGTAGAGAATAAACTTGTGCTCGGTCTTATGAAATACGGTATAGCCAATAGCAAGAGCAAGAACAGCCCAGGCAACACATAAGCCGAACGTAAGCGCAGAAGGCACGGTATTGAACAGGAAGATATCACGCATAAACTGGAGATAGTTGTACATGGGATTCAAGACCACCAGCACCTGGATCCAATGTGCCATTTGGCTGATGTAATCGGTCGTCCAGAAAATAGGCGTCAGATACATCCAGGCCGTGATAACAACGGTCCACAGGTGCATAACGTCGCGGAAAAAGACCGCCAGCGCCGACAACATCATGCCCAAGCCCATGCAGAAGCACATAAGCAACAGCAGGCAAACCGGCAGCAGAATTAAATGCCAGGTAGGGACAACACGGAAAAAGAGCATAACAAGGGCGACGGCAACCAAAGAGAAGGAAAAGTTGACAAGAGAAAACAGCACCTTCTGCACCGGAAACACCCAGCGATGGACCTTAACCTTCTTGAGCAGAGAAGACGCCCAAATGATGGACATGAGCGCCTGGTTCGTCGACTCGGACATGACAGAGAACGTAATGTTACCGACAATCAGATATAACGGATACATTTCAGGCGTAATTGACCCATTGCGGCTCTGGCCAAAAATCGTCGAAAACACGATCGACATAACAACCATCATCAGCAGCGGGTTAAGCACGGACCATGCCACGCCCAAAACACTGCGACGATATTTGATTTTAAAATCTTTGGTGACAAGCTGCTTAAGAATGAACTTGTCCTTTTCAAAATCATTTTTAGCGTGAGAGGCCGGTTTAGCCACCGCTTTCTGACTCTCTACATTGTCAGCCACGGACCATCTCCTTGTCTCGTAAAACATAACAGTGGAAAGTATAGCCCTCCCACGTTGACGATAACCCACCGCAACAAATCTGGAGAACTAACCCATATCTAATCAAAGGGGCAGGCGATAGGTATACTTTCGACCAGATGAGTCATTAAAGGAGGTCCTACATGGACTATTCGAATACCGCCGTCATAATCCCCTGTTACAACGAAGCGCTGACGATTGGCAAAGTTGTCGACGATTTTCATCGAGAGCTGCCCGGTGCAATTGTCTACGTTTACGATAACAACTCGTCCGATGGCACTTCGCAAATCGCAAAGCAACACGGGGCAACAGTGCGCCACGAGCCCAGGCAGGGCAAAGGCAACGTGTGCCGCCAAATGTTCCGTGATGTCGATGCCGAATGCTACTTGATGGTCGACGGCGACGATACCTACCCCGCCGAAGCTGCCAAGTCACTCTGCAATCCCATCCTTAACGGCGAAGCAGATATGACCGTTGGCGATCGCCTGTCAAACGGCACCTATGCCGAAGAGAATAAACGAGCCTTTCACGGCTTTGGCAACAACCTTGTTCGCGCCATGATCAAGTGGATTTACGGCTACAGCTTTGACGACGTGATGACCGGCTACCGAGCCATGAGCAAGCCCTTCGTCAAGACCTTCCCCGTCTTGAGCGAGGGCTTCCAGATCGAAACCGAGCTCTCCATCCACGCCGTCGACCACCGCTGGCGCATTCAAGACGTGCCGGTGGAGTATCGAGATCGACCCGCCGGCTCCGAATCAAAACTCAACACGGTAAGCGACGGCATCAAGGTCATCGCAATGATTGGCACGCTCTTTAAAGACTATCGTCCGCTCAAGTTCTTCAGTCTTATCGCGATCATCTTTGCCATCATAGGGCTCGCTCTCGGTATACCAATCGTCGCAGAGTACTTCCAGACCGGATTAGTCCCTCGCTTCCCCGCCGCAATGCTCGCCGTCTCGTTTATGTTCCTATGCGGGCTAAGCCTGGCAACGGGGCTTATCCTCGACTCGGTTGCGAAAGTTGAACGAAAGCAATGGGAGCTACAGGTATATAAGACGCACAAAACAAAAGGTGAGTGAATCCAATGAGCACAAGCAAACGTCTTACAAACTGGGACCTCCTAAGAGCCCTATCGATGTTTTTGGTTGTTGTCGTCCACATTGCACCACAACTGGGCAGCTTTAGAAACATCAACGCGAGTCCAATAGCAAGCACGGCTGCCATTATCTGTGATCCAATTTTCTTCTGCCTGTCTGGCTATTTCGCATTTAAGCCACTTAAGAAAAGTTACAAGGATTACCTATTCGATAAGGCCCTGTCTCTATTGCTACCCATCTTCGTATATGCCGGACTATTGTACGCATTCAAAACTGCCACCGGCTCATTACAGGATACGAACTATATACGATATACAAGCGACCTGGTTCAAGGCGGTTGGTGGTTTGTCCCGGCACTCATACCTTTCATTTTGGTAGCACCGATACTATCGAAAATGTTTGATGCGCTCGATGATCGTACCTGCAAAATAGCCTTATTCGTAACCCTAGGAATTTATGCGTGGGGCGGGCTATCATGCGTTACAAAGTCCTTGCTCATCAACTCTCAGCATATAACCCTTGCGGCTGCCATAAGTATGTTTCAGCGCTTTATACCCATATCGCTACTCGGAGGAACGTATTTTACGTTCTTTTGTATGGGATATTTCATTAAACGCGTCAGCCCGTTACTGGACATAAGAGAAGTTCGCCTAATTAAGGTTGCCGGCATTCTATTCTTTATCCTAGACATTATTAGCGCGTATTTCGGATTCGAACGAGCGGACCCAATACAACTGGATGGTTACAACTGTTGCCGTATTTATTGCTATAGACAGGCTTAAAATCTCTTCGGATGTATTATCTAAAGCCATTGAATGGTCTGCGAAAAGGTCTTACTCAATCTATCTCCTTCAGTACACAACGATTGAATTCGCCATCAATATTGTCTATGCCACCGCTTTGAATGGTGGATATGCGACGCTAGCTTGGCCGTTACGGCTGCTCACCTGGCTACTCGCGACGGCGTTGGCATATGGATTGGCGTTAGCGATAGCATCGTTGGTCGACACATTGATCATTGGGCCCATTCAGTCAAAAATCAGGCAGCACCGGCTGAAATTCTAAGATAGATAAATAAGAAGAGGCCCGGACTCAGTCTGGGCCTCTTCTTATTTAAGTCCCAAGTACTCTTCCCAGAACTCTCGTGAAGTCATATACGGCATGGAATCTTTCCATGCTCCTCTAACGCTCTTGCCTTCTTTACGATAGCGCTTCATCAGTTCGTGCTCTCGGCGCCGAATGCTCTTAAATCGTACTCGATCCATCGTGCGAACCGACCCCTTCTCGCGGGTCGGATCAAGAAAGACCAGCGTCTTGCAACGCGTCGAGTTGCCCTCAAGCGTACAACTGCCATTCTTAACTACATAGCCGGGCTTACCGCGCAACAGCGCATCGGGAAGATAGTGCTTGTCGTAAGGAATAGATCTCCAGTACTTCATAAACTTCGAAGGATGGGATTCCAGATTAACATTAGCGAGCACTTGCTCCGTAACCCCGGCCTTGCGAAGAAGCTCTGGATCCATTTCGGAAACAGGAATCAGCCTTTCGTTTAACTTACCCTTGCCGATCATCGTCGCGGCGCCATCAAGCTTCTGGAGATACTCAGGGCCACGCAGATAATCCTCAAAGCCATCAAGAATAAACTCGGCAGCCTGATAGTCCATATCGCGCAAGTTCTGACGTACCCCTCGCTGAATACGAAGGACAAACATCTTCTCATCAGCACAATCATCGAGAGCAATCATGGCAAAGAAGTTACGGAAGTACTGGTAGCAATCAACCGAAGCGCGGAAACGCCCCTCAAAGCTTGCATGCCACACGCAAATGCAATTCATAGTCATGTAGACAGGCTTATTGCGCATGCCAAACTCAACGTCGTCGCAGCGAATAAAGAAAGGCATGGGAAGGCCGTTCTTTTCGATAGCCTTCACCGGAATGCAGCTATACCACCAGGCTCCGTAAGCCTGGTCAACCTCGACGTTTGTACGTTCGTTTTCGAGGATATCGGACAGCTTGCCGACATTCAGATCTTCTTTTACTCGACGATAGGCACCGGTGGTCGCCACATACGAGACATCCTCAAACTGACGAGTTGGGTCCTCCATCGAAAGCATGGCACCGTTAATAAAGGCATCCTTATATTTGCCCCTAGCAAGAGAGAGCAGGTTAAACGCACGAATCAAACTCTCGGGCATGATAGAGACATCGTCATCCATCAAAATGATATGGGTGAACTGACTAGGAGCTTCAGTGGCCGCCATCATTCCACGTGCGAATCCTCCCGAACCGCCCGTATTGGGATTCGGAAGCACGGTGACTAGCTCATCGGAAAGTGATGCAGAATCGAGCGTCTGCCCATTGTCGACGACAAACATGTGGAAGTGATCGCGAATCGGACCGTCCTCTTTGGAGATGCCCGCTTTAACGAGTTCAATATTCGGAAGAATGTACTGCTCATTCCTAAATGTAGTAGTAGAAAGAGCAAGATTGATCTGGTTAATTGAGTCCTCAGGAACATCAGTCAGATAAGAGGCGTTCAAGAGGTCTACGGAATAGCCCTCATCACTCTCAATCCTAAAACCGATCAAGTCGTAGCCGGTTGTATCGATATCGATATCGAGAACGCAAGGATCAACTTTATCGCCATCAAAAGGATACGATTTAAGCTCGACGGGATTCAGTTCGCAAGATCTCACTCCATGAACGACAACCCGGCCTCTGCCAAATAAAGCCATATGCAAGACAACGCTGTCAACAGATGCATACTGATGCCATTTGCCAGCAGATAAGCCATTCACATACGTCAGAAAGTCAACGTTTCCATTGATATGAAGTGAATGAAAATCGTCACTATATGAGACATCACCGGAGAGCACGCGATAGTAGAGTTCGGGAAAATCCTTTGCATGCTTTTCAACTTTAAGTACAACATTCGCAAGTTTAAACTGCATTTTAAATACCTTAATCAAAGCCGTTGTAACTACTAATTACATTCGTCGACAAACCTTGCCATCGCGGAGCGAACATCGGGATCAGACAAAACATCCTTAGCAAAATGATCATGCCCACAGATGTCCATTAGTATGTAAGGCCATCCAGGATAGCAATCATCAGCGACCTTTTCCGCTTTCGCGGGAACCAAAAAAGAGAAGCTGTCAAACGGATGCTTTCTTACGGGAAGGATATCGTTGCAGTCCCAAATTATTTTACGTTTAGGGGCATCAAAAACGTTATCAATCGCGTATGCAAAATCACCATGAGACTCATCGGTCAACAAACCTAGATCATGAGCCTTTTCGTTAAACGAATCGAATACGCTCTGGACAAGATCAATCTCCGCAGAAGAAACAACTGTTCTCTGAGCCTCCAAGTCAACATCCCCGCACTGCACGCTAAGACCACTGTCGGGATGAACCATCCAAGGATTATCTTTCCAAAAACTAAACTCACGTTCATTTTTGTCAAAGAAATCCATAAGCTCAATTCTGAGTTGCCTAAGCTGATCGTTCGCACGCTTGGAATTCTCGGCCGCCCGGTCGTAAATCGAAATGTCCACAAAACAAGGTATAAGCGAATTAGTTGAACAAAAGCGAACTTGACGACACTTTACAAACCAGTCATATACGAGAGTGATTTGATATTCAGGGTCGTTTTTCAAAGCGGCAGTGAGCTTATCCACATCGGATCTAATCATACAAATATCAATATCGTCGTCCCAAGGAATAAAACTCGATCGAGACAAGGTGCCAACAAGAGAACCATAAGAAAGCCAGTATTGAATATTATTGGCAGTACAAATCGCGTCTAGCTTACTCATCAACGCTGCGTTTGCCTGCTGCATCAATCGAATATCGCCCTCGGCGTTGGGCAACGCATCAAAGATTTTGCAACGGAGCTCAAAAGGGGTGAGATCGGGGTACGCACGTCGCGCTAGCAATTCAAAGCGAAGGCTCATTTGTTCTGACAGACTTTGCTGGCGTTGCTTGAGCAATTCAATTTCTGGAAATAAACGAGTATCGAATTTGTAATTGATATTCATATTGATGCCGTTATCAGCCTGCTCGATACGCGAAAATACCTCGTCAAAGCGATGGTCCATATCATCATGCATAGCATGTAACGATCGAGATGAACCAGGAAGGACTCTTTTAATAGTAGAAAGCAAGGACATGGCTTAACCTTCCCAACGACTAACAATAAACGAAGCATAATTACTCATATGATACAAAAGAATGAGTGGGTCCCACTTTGAAACCCACTCATATGAAGGCTACTCCGACGCCTCTTTCAAATACTGTTTCCAGAAATCGATCGAAGTAAAGACATCTCTATACGAAGCGTATTCGGAATAAATCTTGTCTTTGTTACGTTTGAAGTCCTTCTCGGCTTTACGAAAACGAGTCCAAACCTCTTTGAATCGCTTCTTATCCATGTGTCTAATGGCGCCCTTTTTATTTGGCATATCTACAACAATAAGCGTGTCAACGTCCCTGATTTTACCGGCGGGATAAACCCATCCCGCAGCATCAATGACAGAGACCTTACCCCTGCGCTTAGCAGAGTCATTAACAAAGCGATGGCCATTAATGGTCAGATAATCCTTAAATGCCTTCAGCCTAGACCTGTCCCCTTCGAGGCTCAAATTGCCAAAAGTTAACTGCGTTAAGTCGACGCCCAGCTCTAGCGCCTGAGGAATGAGTTGCTCGATGGGAATCAATTGTTCCCTTTCACGATTTGCCGCCATAAAGCGAGCTTCAGCAACCGGATGAGAAATCCACTCCGGACCTCTCAAAAAATCTTCAAGACCTTTTACGGCAAGAGCAGCTTCATCGTAATTAAATTTCTTCAAGTCGAGCTCAACTTCACGACGAATCTCATAAAGAAAATCAGAGAGAGGCGCAGCTCCAGTTGTCGCCTGACTGATTAGCGTATTTCGGCTTACCTGATAACGCTCCACGGCAGCACTATACTTAAACTTAAAGGAATTATGCCAAACGCAAATACCATTCATGGACATGAACTTGGGCTTGCAGCGAAGCGCGTACTCGGCGTCATCCGAACGAACAAATAAAGGCAAAGGCAGCCCCTCGCGCTCAATCGTTGCGGTAGGTATAACGCAATACCACCAGCCAGCATACTGTTGGGCAGTGTCCTCATAAAGGCCAGTTGGGGCCTTATATATCTCGGTCTCAACGACATCATGAAGTGAGGTCATATAGCCTGCAGGCTTAAGGGGAGAAAAAGTTCCCTTAGCAGTAAAGAACCCTAAATCCTCGGTACGCAAATTGGGCTCTTCCAAGCTCATCATGGCACCCGATAAAAAGGCCTCAGCATATTCTTCTTTGAGAAGAGAGAGCAGGTTGAAAGTGCGGATAAAACTCTCGGGAAGAACCTCGACATCATCGTCCATCAGAAGAACATGAGTCGCTTTAGGATTCTGCTCAAGTGACTCAATCATCCCCCGAGCAAAACCACCAGACCCGCCAACATTAGGATTTGGATGAACAGTAACACGCGATGAATCCAAGTTTGCACTATTCAGCGAACAGCCATTATCAATAATGTGTACGTGGAAATGATCAGCAATCTCTTCATCAGAATCAATAATGTTCTTTTGTAAAAGAGATACGTTACGGACAATATAGTCTTCTTTTTTAAACGTAGTAGTTGCAAGCGCTAGCTCAACTGGATGAATATCCAGTTCTTCACAATCGCAATAATAATACGCATTCCGAATATTAACAGGGCCTTCAGTACTGATATTAAAAGCGTGCAGAATCTCTCCCTCACAAAGGGAGAGTTCGATTTCAGCTGCACTCCATTCATCGGATCGTTGCAAACTAACCGCAGAGCCATCAATTGTAGAAGGAATCCAAGAATAATTATTTGCATACGTCTGCTGAAGCGTTAAGGCGGAGCCGCAATACTCGATATGAAGATAAAACGCCTTTGCAGTAGTGTATTTTCGCCACTTATAAATGGATAGCGCATTAAAATATGTTGTGAAATCAACATTGGTCGATTTCATGATTTCAATAGCGTCATTCGAAGTTGGAATAACAAGACCCTCCGTTGCCCTATAGCAAAGCAATGGATACTGCAGCATCGCATCAGATCCGTTAAAAATCAAATTTGCAAGTTTAAAATGCATTGAAAACCATCCAAAAAATTCCTGGTGCAACTTGGCAAAATGGCATAAATGCCCATGGCATTGTTTGCATTCTCACTGATTTTAAGAATGCAAACAATGTACTAAAGGCATCTAATCAAAATGAAGTTTTAGCTCTTCCTCCCAGTCGGGCATTCGGAAGCCGACCGACTCGAGCCTGGACAGGTCGAGTGCGGAGTGAACCGGGCGCGGTGCGATGGGGCCCTCGGCGTTCGCGTAGTAGTCGGCGGTGCCGACCGGCACGACCCTGTCGCCGTTGCCGTTGGCGGCCTCGAAGACGGCGCGGGCGATGTCCGCCCAGGACTTCACGGCGCCGGAGCCGGTGCAGTTGTAGGTGCCGTAGGGCGCATGGGTCCCCAGCACGTGGAAGATGGCAGCCGCCATGTCGCGCGTGAAGGTCAGGCGGCCCAGCTGGTCGTCGACGACCGTGACCTGCTCGAGCCCGTCCTCGGGGTCGGCGACGCGGTCGGACAGCCCCCTCATGGTCTTCACGAAGTTGTGCCCCTCGCCGATGACCCAGGAGCTGCGCATGATGTAGTGGCGGGGGCACCCGGCCACGGCGATGTCGCCGGCGGCCTTGGTCTGGCCGTAGACGGACAGCGGGCTGAGGGGCTCGTCCTCCGTGTGGACCTCGGCCGTGCCGTCGAAGACGTAGTCGGAGGACACGTGGACGAGCGTGATGCCGTGCGCGGCGCAGGTGCGGGCGAGAAGCGCCGGCCCGGTCGCGTTGGCCTTCCAGGCGGTCACGCGGCCCTCGGGGGCCTCCGCCTTATCAACAGCCGTGTAGGCGCCGCAGTTGATCACGGTGCCGTAGAGCGACCAGTCGTACCGCGAATAGGCGTCCGGGTCGGACATGTCGAAGGTGTCGATGTCGCAGAAGTCGAAGTCCTTGGCGACCCCGCGCTCCTCGGCGAGGGCGTGCACGGCGTGCCCCAGCTGGCCGTTGCAGCCGGTGACGAGCGTTCGTTTCGGCGCCATGGGGACGACGTCCTTGAGCATCGGGTGGTTGAGGTCGGCCTCGGATACGGTGGCCTCGTCGAGAGGGATCGGCCACTCGATGGCGAGCTCGGGGTCGGCGAGGTTCACGAAGGTGTAGGTCCTCTTCAGCTCGAGCGACCAGTGGGCGTCCACCAGGTACGTGTAGGCGGTGCCGTCCTCCAGGGCCTGGAAGGAGTTGCCCACGCCGCGCGGGACGTAGATGGCCCTGCTCGGGTCCAGGGTGCAGGTGAACACCTTGCCGAAGGTCTCGCTGCCCTCGCGCAGGTCGACCCATGCGCCGAAGACCGAGCCGCGGGCCACCGAGATGAACTTGTCCCAGGGCTCCGCGTGGATGCCGCGGGTGACGCCGCGGCTGTCGTTGTAGGAGACGTTGTTCTGGACGACGCGGAGGTCCGGGATGCCGAGTTCGGTCATCTTGGCGCGCTGCCAGTTCTCCTTGAACCAGCCGCGCGAGTCGCCGTGGACGGCGAGGTCGACGACCTTGAGGCCCTCTATGCCGGTCTCGGCGACGGCAAGTTCCTTCTCGAATGAGATGTCTGCCATAGATCTATCCCCTCCTACTGGCCCTGTGCGCGGTAGCGGGCCTCGGTGGCCTCCTTGGCGGGGCGCCACCAGGACTCGTTGGCCACGTACCAGTCGATCGTCTGCTTGAGCCCCTCGGCGAAGTCAGTGTGCGCCGGCCTCCAGCCGAGCTCGCGCTGCAGCTTCGTGCTGTCGATGGCGTAGCGGCGGTCGTGGCCGGGGCGGTCGGCGACCCAGTCGAAGTCCTCGGGGTCGCGGCCCATCGCCTCGAGGATCATGCGCAGGACCGTGATGTTGTTCCTCTCGCCGTCGGCCCCGATGAGGTAGGTCTCCCCCATCCGGCCCTTGGTGAGGATGTCCCAGACGGCCGAGGAGTGGTCCTCGGTGTGGATCCAGTCGCGGACGTTCTCGCCCTTCCCGTAGAGCTTGGGGCACACGCCGTCGACGATGTTGGTGATCTGCCTGGGGATGAACTTCTCCACGTGCTGGTAGGGGCCGTAGTTGTTGGAGCAGTTGGAGATCGTGGTGCGAAGGCCGTAGGTGCGGGTCCATGCGCGCACGAGCATGTCGGAGGAAGCCTTGGTGCTCGAGTACGGGGAGGACGGCCTGTACGGCGTCTCCTCGGTGAACTTGGCCGGGTCGTCGAGCGCCAGGTCGCCGTAGACCTCGTCGGTGGAGACGTGGTGGTAGCGGATGCCGTACTTGCGGACGGCCTCCAGAAGGCGGAAGGTGCCCTCGACGTTGGTGCGCAGGAAGGGCTCCGGGTCGGCGATGGAGTTGTCGTTGTGGCTCTCCGCGGCGTAGTGCACGATCGCGTCGTGGCCCGGGACGATGCGGTCGAGCAGCTCGGCGTCGCAGATGTCGCCAACGACGAGCTCGACCCTGTCTTCGGGCAGGCCCGCAATGTTCTCGGGGTTGCCTGCGTAGGTCAGCTTGTCCAGGACTGTGACGTGGACCTCGGGGTGGTTGTTGACCACGTAGTGCACGAAGTTGCTGCCGATGAAGCCGCAGCCGCCCGTGACGATGATGTTCTTAGGTTCAAAAATCTCAGACATGAGGGGTTTCTCCTAGTACTCGCGCGGGCTGTTGACGATCTCGCCGGCGGCGACCTTCTTCAGGTGCTGGCCGTAGACCGACTTGCCGTAGGCCTTCGCGGCCTCCTCCAGCTCGGCGGTCGTGATCCAGCCGTTCTCCCAGGCGATCTCCTCGGGCACGGACACGGGCAGGTCCTGGGAGTGCTCCACGGCGCGGACGAACTCCGCCGCCTCGTGCAGGCTCTCCATGGTGCCGGTGTCGAGCCAGGCGTACCCGCGGCCGAGGGTCACGACGGACAGCGTCCCCTCCTCCAGGTACATCTGGTTGAGCGTGGTGATCTCCAGCTCGCCGCGGGCCGACGGCTCGACCCTATGCGCCTTGGCGGCCACGTCGCCCGGGTAGAAGTACAGGCCGGTGACGGCGTAGGAGCTCTTGGGCTCGGCGGGCTTCTCCTCGATGGAGACGGCCCTCCCCTCGCCGTCGAACTCGACGACGCCGAAGCGCTCGGGGTCGTCCACGTGGTAGCCGAAGACCGTGGCGCGGCCCGACGCGGCGTTCTGGACGGCGCGCGTCAGGTGGCGGGACAGGCCGTTGCCGTAGAAGATGTTGTCGCCGAGGACGAGGGCGCACGGCTCGCCGGCGATGAACTCCTCGCCGATGGTGAAGGCCTGGGCCAGGCCGTCCGGGCTGGGCTGCTCGGCGTAGGAGAGGTTCACGCCGTAGCGCGAGCCGTCCCCGAGCAGGCGCTCGAAGTTGGGGAGGTCTGTCGGCGTGGAGATGACCAGGATGTCCCGGATGCCCGCCAGCATGAGTGTGCTGAGCGGGTAGTAGATCATGGGCTTGTCGTAGACCGGAAGCAGCTGCTTGGAGGTCACGAGCGTGAGCGGGTACAGGCGCGTGCCGGACCCGCCGGC
Organism: uncultured Collinsella sp.; assembly: GCA_958372075.1. Lineage (GTDB taxonomy): Bacteria > Actinomycetota > Coriobacteriia > Coriobacteriales > Coriobacteriaceae > Collinsella. The sequence goes on from CATXMO010000013.1 coordinate 50,499, forward strand.
GAGGATGATGCCTTTCATTCAATCACTTCCAAAGTCAGTGAACGGAAAAATAAATCCGTTTAGCAATGTTCCTGATTGAGAGCGACAATTTACGAGCGGTTAAATCAACCGACGATATATTGATACCATCGAGTGAACAGATTGCTCGCACAAAATCAAACTCATCGCGTTTCAATTGCTCTTTTTTATCCTTAAAAAGTGAGTTCGTAGTAGATTCGTTGCACACTCTAAAATAGGAATAAATTGAGTCTAGATAGCAGACATCACCATTAAGTGATAGACGAATCCAATACTCCCAATCAGGGGAGTAACACAAAGAATCATTAAAGGGTCCAACCTTTTGCCAGCAATCTCTACGAAACATGACATTAGAAGGCTCTCCATAGATATTATGAGTTCGAAATGTCTTGCGGGCAAAATCAGAGCCTTTTAAAACCATATCCCGCTTAAAAGGTCTCCTCTTCATTGTAATGGCACCATTCGAGTCAATAACACATGAAGCGCTGAAGCAGAGGGAGCACTTTGGATTAGCATCCAGTGCTGCAACCTCAGACTCAAGAGCCCCGGGTAACAAAATATCATCCTGAAAGAGGAAATGAATATACTCGCCAGAAGAATTCTCAATGGCATTATTCCAGTTTCCAACAAGACCGAGATTACTGGAGTTCCTAAATACCTTAATTCGAGAATCCGTTAGCTTGGAAACAATCTCAAATGTTCCATCAGTTGACTGATCATCGAAAATTAATAATTCGAAATCGCGGAAAGACTGGCTTAACACCGAATCAATTGCCTTCAAAATGTACTTAGCACCATTAAAACAAGGCATCAACACACTAACTTTAGGCATCCTTGTCCTCCTTATCGGACAAAAATTCCTCAATAAAATAGCGAGGACGATGCTTCGTCTCCATATAAGTCTTTCCAACGTACTCGCCGATGACACCCAAAGCCAAAAGTTGAAGTCCGCCAAGACACCAAATTGACATAATGATGCTTGTCCAGCCAACTTGTACATCGCCAATAAAATGACCAATTAAAAGATATACAAGTGCAAATAAACTAAAAATAGAAATGATTAAACCGGTGAGAGTAATTATCCTAATCGGTTTAGTACTAAAAGACGTTATACCTTCAAAAGCAAATGACAACATTTTACCGAGCGTGTATTTAGATTCGCCGGCAAACCGTTTCCCTCGCGAATAATACACGCAGCAAGATTTGAAACCAACTAAAGGAACCAAACCACGAAGAAATAGATTAACCTCACGGAATTGAGACAATGCAAGAACAGCACGCTTGGACATCAATCTATAGTCAGCATGGTTATAAACAGCATCGACACCCAACGAAGACTGTAAGCGATAAAAAGATTGTGCGGTAAAACGTTTTAGAAAGGAATCACTAGAACGATCATTTCGTACACCATATACAACTTCATAGCCTTCGCGAGCTCTTGAAACCATTTCATCAAGCGCATTGATATCATCTTGTAAATCAGCGTCCATCGATGCTATTAAATCAGCAAACTCCGCTGCCTTGTGTAACCCAGAAAGTAAAGCCTTCTGATGGCCACAATTCCTAGAGAGCTTAAGTCCACAGAATAAGGAATTAGATTGATGAAGACTTTCGATGATCTCCCAAGTCTTATCGGATGACCCATCGTCAACTAACAAAACCTTACTGTTCGCATTAATCTGAGACAATTTTACTAAAGTGGAAAACTTCTCAAAAAGCCTTTTAGAGGTTTCCCGCAAAACGCTCTCCTCGTTATAACAAGGAACCACGAGATAGAGAATCGGCAATATGTCCATCTTTGTCATGCAAGCACCCATCACTTAAATGCCCAATACTTACTTAAAATATAATTAAGAGGATAAGTTACAAACAAGTTAAGCAGTGGACCAAGAATAGAAGAAATTCCAAGCACACTAACCCAAAAGTACAAAAGGATGTTGTTGATAATCAATCCAGTAAAAGCACTCGAAGCAAGCAGCTTGGAAAAACTTGAAATAAGTGAACTCAAATCCGATCTCTCATTATCAAAAACAAATTTATTGTTCCAATAGAAGGAATTGATGACACCAGCAAAATATGAAACTATATTGGCGACAATATAGTTCACTCCAATAAAAAGGAGTGCCGCGTAGACTAAGTAAGAAACGATTGTATTTGAAAGTCCAACAATCGAAAACTTCAGAAATTGAATCACCGAATCTCGTTTCATTAAAGACCCTTTTCCCACTGTTATCTATAAAGGACATAAACAAAACAAGAGGTTCCATCATCGATTTGAGTATATCCGGGCAGTTTTTTAAAACCACTATATCCTAGTTCATCTTTCAGTTGAGAAAGAACCTCTTCTTCGCAGTCGTGATTATTCATGTAAACAACCAGATCATCAGAATCAATATAATTTCTATCGCAAAAACTGCTAATAGCTTTCTGATCAGGAATCAGCGCATGAATGCGAGACAATTTGGCAACTTCTAATAGCTTCGCAGTGAGCTGATAGTAATCATAAGAGACAAAGAGCCCCGTTGAACCCGCGTACTTCTCTACTGCGGCTTCATTGTCAGCAGATTTCGGATATAAATACAAAGCATTGGAAGAAAAGAAAACAGAATCTGCAGCAATAATTGCGCAAACAAATACAACAGAAACTAAAATAGTGCCCCGAAAATTGAAATCAGTATTATTTCTATAGCGAATTTGCAAATATCTAAATAGATACAAGAACATTCCAAATCCAAATAGCAGTAATCCTGGATATGCTAAGCATATGTATCTTGACGAAGTAAAAGGAGATACATAGCAAGCTGTGACGTAAAAAACAAGGGATGAATTAAATAATAAAACTATATAAATCGACTCAGGATGCTCACGATTAATTTTTTTATTCCATAGCAAGTAGAAACAAAGGGCAATTGACAAACAGAAGCTGGCAATCAAAAGAAGCCTTGATCCGAAGAACAAATCAACGGACGACGAACCTAGAAATTGCCAAATTCGTCTAAGTAATACCATTACCCCTGATTGCGATGAGGCCGATTCGACATAATGATTCCCAAACATGTTGCTTAATGCTGGAGGAAATATGATAAATGACAGACAAACCGATAAGACAATCGTGACTCCATATTTAAAGGAGAACATCCACCCTTTTCTTGCCCAAAAATAAATAGTAAAAAAACAGGAAACAAAAAAGAGATAAATATAGAAATAGAAGTGAGTTAAAAACCCCAATAAAGAAATAACAAATAGGCGGAAATAAACCGATCGATTGGCGAAAGCAACATTAAACATATCGTATAACGCATCAAGAAATGCTAGGGCAAGTGTCACCAATAACAGATACATTCGAATGTAGGTCACTAGATTTAACGCTATGGGACTGAAAGCCCAAAGTGCCATTAAAATTAGAGCGACTGGCTTACTCTGAAACACTTTGTAAGAAAGCTTAAATAAAAATACTAAACTGAGTGAATAGAAACATAGATTAGGAACCAAGCCAAACCATTTGCTAAATTCATTCGGAAACAGTGAGCAAACGGTATGAATAATGAAAAAATAGAGAGGAGGATGTGCGTCATTACTCAGATTATATAAAACCGAATCAAACCGAAACACATGCCCTGTATCAACTGTCAAATAAGACTGAATGAACGTAGGATCCATCCAGTTGGCATCCATATTGTTTTCCCAAAAAATATGTGGAAAATAAAAACTATTCGAGAGGCCGAAAGTCCACAGCTCGTCAACATGAAACCCTGTTTTCAAATTGCAATAATAAATTGCGACTAATAACGCAGCCACAAACATTACAGCAAATAAAACGCCATAAGACTTGCATCGTTTTGCACATGAATTCATAAACGAGTCCCTACAATTAATTAGTAGCTAAACTAAAGGAGTTTACGAAAAATCATAAACTCCTTCAAGATTAAACTAATACAGTTGGACTAAACCACTGAATTACTGCAATAGCGGATAGATGATAGACTTACATCACTTACTATTTATCAACCAACTTAACCTCAAACGCTTCCATATGCAGGGCTTCTCCAGTCGTACCTGCGCACTCGCCCGATTTAACCCAATCGAGCCAACCCTTGCCCTGCACATGCGCCCTATAAACAACGTCATAATGCTTGGAGAGATCACCCGTAAGCTTAATTTCTACAGCTTCAATAGAAAGAGACTTACCCGTGGTGCCGGCCAGCTTGCCGTTCTTGACCCACTTTTGCCAGCCGATATTCTGAACGTGAGCTCGATACTCGATGTTACCGGAATACCCAAGGTCGGGCTTGCTAATCGTCAACGCCTCAATAGCAAGATTTCGACCAGTTGTGCCCGCCGTCATGCCCTCATAAACAGGTTCCTGCCAACCAAGGTTTGAAACATGAGCCTTAATCGAAAACGTTCTCTGAATCGAGGGCTGATTCGTATCCCCTGGAGCAGGCGAACCCTTTTCAACCAAAACGACCTGGTATGCCTCGAGCCTCAAGCCAAACCCAGTCGTTCCGGCAACCTGATCATTGCAGGCCCAACCAAGCCAGCCCTTGTCCTGAACATGAGCACGATAGTAAACGTCATAACGATTAGCCATCTCACCAGTAAGTCGAATTTGAATAGCCTGGACAGACTTGCTCTGACCCGTAGAACCGGAAACTTCTCCCTCTTTCACATAATCTTGCCAACCGTAATCGGAAACATGCGCCCTGTACTCCAAGCTGCCATCGTAGGGAGCATTCTGCAGGTTGAGAGTAATAGCCTCGACAGCTTTGGACTGACCAACGGTGCCAGAAACATTTCCGCCCTTGCAAGCCGACTGCCAGCCGTCATTCGAAACATGCGAAGTTGCCAAAACATCAAGCGAGCCTCGTGACACCTTGACGACGTCGTAGCCCGACTCGCCCTTCTTGAAATAAGTTAGAGCTCCACTATTATGCGAATAGATAGCAAAGTCGTAATTGGCCGTAGCAAGTATGGAATCCGAAAACTCCACGAGATAACAGGAGTCACCTTGCTTGCAAAGGGACCTGATAGCCTCGTCTGAGTCCTCAGTAATAGGCGAAGCAAACCAATCCATAATCGAATAATCGATAGCAGCGCCGGGCTTCAACGCTTCGGACTTCGTTGAATTCCAAAGTCCACCAGCAGCATCGGCGCTGGCCGAGTTATACGTACTAGACCCATATCCAGACAGACCGATCTCCGGATTAAAGAAGAGAATCAGCTCTGCAGCAACGGAAGAATCGACATCGGTAATGCCCAGACGGTCAAGCTGTTCCTGCTTTTGGGGATACATGCCCGTCGGCGTGTTTGGATGCCCCTTGTAATAATACAAATAGTCATCGCCATAGATAACCTCGGTCAAGTTGGCATAGTCGTCAAAATTCTGCTCGTAAGTAACATACGTTCCAAGCAGCATCATTACCTTTTTGCCCTGCTGAGTAGCCGCATCAAAATAACCATCGTTAAAGTTGTACAGAGCCTTAAACGCTTGGACCGTGTCCTCTCCCCTATTCTGCAGGCTCGTAAGCATGCTCGAAACGTTCATCTTCTTAACGTTAGGATCGGATGCGATCTTATTCGCAAAGGCATTATCGTCACCGCTCGTAAACAGATTGGTTCGAGTCATCCACCACTGAGTGCCAGGCTCAATACTCAGCACAGCATACATAGAATCCCAGCGATCGTGATAATCGCTATACGACTTTGACACCTCACCGGTTTCGTATTCCTTATTCTTGGCAGCATTCCATAAAGCAATCAGTTCCGCTTGCTTAGAATCTGGATCCTTTACGTCGAAGGCCTCGTTGGTAAAGACATACGTGGCGGATCCATCGGACAACAGCCGAATGGAGTATTGGCCAGTGGGAATCTTATTGGCGTAAATCATCCTATGGATCAACGAGCAGGTGATGTCATTGATATACAGATTGAACTTTGCCTTGGGGTTGATCTTGAAGAGAGCAGCGACATAATCCGCAAACGCCTGATAGCTTGAACTAGAAGCATTCTCATCATGAGTCAAATACGGAAGGCCATACATCCCGGATGGAAGCGAGTTCCAGTTATAGGCATTTGGACGATCGAGCATTACGATTGACGGAATGGTCGTTCCAGCAGAAGAGGTGCTGATGTCCCAGAAAGATAGCGAATAGAGAACAACGGGGAAAGAAGCACTCAAAGGGGCAAGGTTGTATTCACTCGCAGAAATGCCGATTGGCTGATGGTCCTCATGAACGATGTTTCCGTTCTTCAAATACTGCAACGTAACGTCAAACGGACCATAATCGTTAAATTCAATTTCGCTGGAACTGGAATCCAAATCTCCGAGTGCAATCGTACTTGAAACGGAACGGGTGACCTTCCCTCCATACGACATGGAGCCCGCCACCCTTATCGAATCAGCGATGCCGAGTCGTTTTATATCCTCAACGTGCGGAATATTCAGGGTCACTTTAGTCGTCTCCCCAACCTGAGAAAGAGAGCAATTAAAGACATACGGGACATAGGCACCAGCGGTATCACCGGGCGCCGCATCACCCTTCTTTACAATGACGATCTGTATTGCTTCAACGGCATAGGACCAACCGGTGGTTCCCGCAGTCGACCCATTTGAGGCCCAACCAAGCCAACCGAAATTAGAAGCATGAACGCGATAATACAGGTCATAAGAAGCCGACCTGTCACCCGTCAGCTTGAGCTCGACAGCTTCAATCTGAAGGCCCCTCCCCGTTGTGCCGGAGACGGCTCCATTAGAAACCCAATCCTGCCAGCCTTCATTTTGCACATGCGAGCGGTATTCGATACCAAGGTCTTCTGAATTAGGAAGAGAAACTCTGAGCGCCTCAAGCCTACGAGACTGGCCCGTTGTGCCAGAGATCGAACCATTCGATGTAAACGTCGACTCCCAACCAATGCCAGAAATATGAGATTTATAGCTGACATCCGGGATCTCCTCTTTGGACTCCACGGCAGCATCGATCGAAGGCGCTGATTCATCGGCTACAACAGCAGTTTGATCCGAAGAGTCTGATTGGGCCTCTGGAACGGATTCATATTCGTTGGTACCAACATTTTGATCCGCCCAACAAGCCAAAGGGCTCAATAGCAGCATCGACATGAAGCAGGAAAGCAGAACAACAAATGCTCTAAATTGCCTTTTCAAGAGAATCGCCTCCTAGATAGACAGCCGTCAATAACCATACTATCGAGAGTTAGCTTCATTAATGTCACCAATTAGGTGAACGAAGAAAAAGGAGCCCATCCAAAGGCAAGGGCCCTTTCCCGTTGCTAAGACAACGGCAACAGGAAAGGGCCCGCTAACAAACTCTCAGCGTCTACGGGAATAACTAGTAGATTACCACCTTGGTAGCAAGAGGCACGTTATCCCAAATCCATTTAGCGCGATCAATGGGCAAACGCACGCAGCCTTGTGAAATATGCAATCCCATCCGGCTGTCCATGGGATTAAAAGTTCCCTGGTAGTACGGTATTGAATGAAACAGATAGTCCCCGTAAAACTGCGTATAGTAGTAGCAGGTATACCCATGTCCAAACGAGTGACCCTTGCCGGTGACGGTATACTCACCCGTAGGCGTTGGAGTACTAGGGACACCAGTAGAGCAAACCCAGTATTGAGCATAACTCCACGACCCGCGCTGTCCACGAAAAACTCCAAGGCGGCATGCTTGCCTGTCAACCATAATGAGCCAGCTTGAATTGCTCGAATATCTATTAGCTCGATTAAGCATGGCCATCATATCGGCAGGTAGTAAGGGCTGATCGGTAAACGGGCGCCCAGTAGGACCGGGAGCACCAGCGCCTTTGGGAACAACCTTCACTTGAACCGACTCGACTCTGCAGCCTATCGTAGATGTGCCCGCAGGCTGCCCGTTTGAAGCCCAATCGAGCCATCCGAAGTCTTGGCAATATGCTCGATACCAAACATCAAAGTAGTTCGATAAATCACCGGTCAACCTGATCTTAAGAGCCTCGGTACGCTTTGCGCGGCCTACCGTGCCAGCGACATTCCCATTGGAAGCCCAGCCTTGCCAACCCACATCCTGCACATGAGCGGAGTACTCAATACCGCCCGATACGCTACTGGAGACATTTAGCTTCAGCGCCTCAATCGCAAGTGATCTGTCAGTCGTACCCGCAACACCGCCATTACCAACAGGATTCATCCAGCCAAGTGTGGCGACATGCACCTGGAGCGTCAGAGCTGGCGTCGAGATAAATGCGGGCTTAGACGACGTGCCAGGATCCCCGCCATTCGCCACAAGCTTAATTTGAACAGCTTCTATCTGGATATTAAGCCCGGTAGTTCCAGCGGAATCGCCGTTTTTGGCCCAACCCAACCAGCCATAACCAGCCGAATGAACTCGATAGTAAATCTCATATTGATTCGCGAGGGAACCATTTAAGCGCAGCTCAAGAGCCTGAATGGCCAATCCTTGTCCAACGGTCCCAACATAACCGGCAGATCGCCATTCCTGCCAACCAATATTGGCAACATGTGCTCTTGCCTCAATTTGAGAATCGTCATCCACACCGGACAACGACACGTTTAAAGCTTGAAGCGAAAGCGATTTTCCCGTTGTGCCGGCATCTTGCCCATCTAAAACAGATGGAGACCACCCACGGTTAGCCGAATGAGCCTGATATACAACGTGGGCGCAATCGGCGGAAGCATCAGAAACAAATGCTCCGTCCGTTATCCCGGGAGCGCCGGCGCCTTTACCGACAATCCTTACTTCGACAGCCTTAAGGAATGAACCCGATATCGTTGCCCCCGCATCCGAGCCATTGCACGCCCAACCAAGCCATCCTTTTTTGGAATCAAAACAGCGATACCAAACGTCATAGGCTTTAGACAAATCTCCAGTAAGAGTCAATCTCACCGCCTTTAAAACACGCCCATCGTTTTTAGAGTTAAGCGCAGCACCGTCAGAAACAGCACCACTCCATCCGCCAAATTCAAAGAAGCCGAAATAGTCAATTGAGCCTAAAATCTCTTGATTATCAAACGAGATAGAGAGCGAGGTTAAAGGTTCAGAGCCGTTCTCAGAGCCCAATAAGATTGATTTGCCTTGTACGGAGCCCAGGCTTTTTCCGTTAAGACCGAGCGAGCTCCCGCTTAGAACATCCGTTGCCCCAATGAAATGGTTCAACGTATCGCCGGGAGCAGATCCGCTTTTTTCGACCAATAAAATCTGAACACCCTGAATGGCGGCACCCTTCCCCACCGAGCCCGCAGGAGACCCGTTAGACGTCCAGCCCAGCCATCCGCCCAATTTGGAAGCATACACACGGTACCAAATGCCATAAGTTGCAGAAATCTCGCCGTTCAGCTTAAACTGAACGGCCTCAATGGATCGAGACTGCCCGGTCGTGCCAATGACGCCTGAAGACCAGTCTTGCCAACCAATGCCAGAGACATGCGCGCGAGAGGAAATAGAGCCTCCGTGACCATACCAATTAACACCAAGCGACAGTGCCTCAATTGCATTTCTTGAGTCAATGACCCCCGATGTCTTTCCGTCCGCGACAGCACCCATCCGTCCGACATTAGAGACATGAGATCGATAGGAAACGGTAGGCGGTTCCTGAGAATGATCCCTAAAGGCATCGCCACGCGCTGGCGCATCTTGAGCATATTTTGGAAGCACCTTAATCTGAATAGCTTCGATCTGGTAAGCATAGCCCTGTGTTCCAGCAGGTTCACCATTTGAGGCCCAGCCAAGCCAACCAACATTTGCAGAATGAACGCGATACCAAATGTCATACGAATCAGAAAGACTGCCCGACAAGGATAGCTTGATTGCCTCGATGGCTCGCGACTGTCCAACTGTTCCAGAAGCCCGCCCGTTGCCAACCGGCTGAAGCTCCCATCCGATCCCGGAAATGTGTGATTGGACCGAAATGCTGTCATTCCCCAAAGGGCTGCCATCCTGTGAAAGCAGATTGATCTTGAGGGCTTCGACGCGCTTTGCACGACCTGTAGTGCCGGCAGTCATTCCATTTGAAACGGGAGCTTGCCAGCCAATATCCTGCACATGAGTCTGGTATGAAACAGAGCCAAATACAGTGGATACATCATTTTCGGGTTTCGCCGAATCAGTTGCATTGGAGGTAGACTCGCTAGAAACGGATGAGGAAGAGTCATCGTCTGACACAGTCGGCTGCTCGACTTCAGCCCCCTGTTGTTCGTTACTTAAGACGGGGCCCTCGTCTTTCGAGCTGCTGGCAGCACCGTCGGAATAATCAGTAGCCTCCGGCTGCACCTGTAAGGTATCAGCCCAGACAGAAAGGGGCGTCAGAAGACATTGGAGGATTAGTAATGGCGTCATTGCCGTTGCTAGCAACCGTTGCGTCTTTTTCATTCGACTCCCCCATCACTCGACCATCTTTAGCATCATTATTTACCGTTTCGGCAATTGCTTAAATACCGAAAACGTGAATGGCACTTAAATAGAAACGAACGGACCGTTGCAAAACGACCCGTTCGTTTAAGTCAGAGTATCTGTTAGAACCTGTGTGAAGACACGAATTACGATCAGCTATGCAAGCGGCACGTTGTCATACCAGCCCCATTTTGGCTTGTATGAGGTGGAATAATAATCCAACCAATACGCCATATCGAGTGTCCTAATCTGACCGACGTTATCCATTACCTGATTATTGCCGATATAAAGACAAACGTGACCGTAAATGCTGCCCATGCGTGTATGCGTATGCGAAGGAACGGCAATGACCATTCCGACTTTCAGCTGAGAATAATCGGTGTATTTGCAATAATCCCAGTAGTAATCGCAGGCATCCGTATGGACGTTCCTAAATCCGGCACGCTCGTAGATATCTGCAATCCACTCGGAGCACAATCCCGGACCAGGAGACGGTACCTGTCGGGCAAGATCTACAATCTTCTTCTGCATGGGATTTGCAAACGCGGAAGGTTGCCCAAGCAAACACGGCGAAACGGTGCTTCCGGGGGCATTGGCGCCCTTCCTTGTAAGGCGAACTTGGACAGCTTGGACATGCGTTCCATAACCAGTGCTACCGGCAACTGTACCATTTCTAGTCCAACCAAGCCAGCCGACGTTATCGACATGGACCCTATACCAGACATCGAAATAAGTTGCCAAGTCACCTGACAGGGAGACTTTAATTGCTTCAACCGAATTGGACTCAGTAGCAGACGACAGTTGATCCCCGTTTGACTTACCAGAAGTCCAACCTACATTCGAAAGATGCAGTTGATAATTAATCCCGCCGGCAACAGATGAACAAGTTTTAGCCGAAAACCCGGTGATGGGAATTCCCTGACCAGTTGTACCGGACATCTCTCCGGCCGAGACAGAATTCTGCCAAGCACCTTTAACCTGAGAGGAATACGTCAACGTAGGTATTTCAAGATGGGAATATCCCGACGTATCAGGATGAGAAGCGCCCTTCTTAATGAGCTTAATCTGAACAGCCTCGAGGGAACAGGACATACCGGTAGTACCGGCCTCCCCGCCGTCCTTGGCCCAGGCCATCCAGCCGATGTTGGAGGCGTGGACGCGGTAGTAGACGTCGTAGTCCTTCGCGAGGGAGCCCGTGAGCCTCAGGCGCACGGCCTCGACGGCACGGCCCTGGCCGGTGGTTCCGCCCTCGGAGGCCGAGGGGGTGTCCCAACCCTGCCAGCCGATGCCCGAGACATGGGCATCGATCTGGACGGAAGAGCCGTCCGAGTAGTCGGAGCTGTCGAGCGAGAGCTTGAGGTCCTCGAGGGCGAGGCCGCGGCCGGTGGTGCCGGCGGTCGCCCCGTCGGACACAGCGCCCTGCCAGCCCACGTTGGAGACGTGGGCCCGATAGGTCAGGGACATGGGCTTCTTCTTGAAGGCGTAGTCGACGTTGGCGCCGTCGGAAGAGGGGGCGGCGTCGCCCTTCTTGACCAGCCTGATCTGGACGGCCTCGACGCTCCTGCCGAAGCCCGTGGTGCCGGCCTCCCCGCCGTCCTTGGCCCAGGCCATCCAGCCGATGTTGGAGGCGTGGA